>CAVQIK010000016.1:0-208931 GCA_963712535.1 uncultured delta proteobacterium
ACGCGTAATATGGCAATCCCTCCGAATTAATAAGAATGGCTAAACACAATCAATAAAAGCAAGACCTTACGTATTCCAGGGTGTCCGGTACCTCAGCCGCGGGGCGGGCATATTATCAACCGTTGTTCCTGCCCTCACTCATCTCAGATTTTGACCCGATCTGATTTTTCTGCTATGATCCGCTAACTTTAAATTCTGCCGGGGAAAAATTTGCTTAGGATTTGAGACCCATTTTACCGGTCGAAATTGGGAATTGGATTTCAGCTAAACCTGCAGGCAGCGCAATTGGTAATCCACACCGACCCCAGCAGGGTTGGCCATAATGGCGATTCCCGCGGCAGCAACCATTTTGTAGGGACAACCTGTGGGGGGCTTGAACCTTTCAAGCGAATTAATCCCAATAAGGACCTACGTCAAAATATCAAAGGCATATTCCAGGATTTAGGAACTTTGACGGAGGCTGGGGAACCATCAGAAAACACTTGATTGGGGAAAAGAATGGGTGTAATTTCCTCCTAAAATATCATGAAGAGCAGCGGTAGGGAACTGGCCCGGTGACCGCTCGGCAACCTGCTACGGCGAGGTGCTACAGCCAGCCCCGCAGGGGACCATGAGGTCAGAGATGACAACCGGCTGAAACCTCTCCCTTGCGAGAGGTTTTCTTATTTTTGTGGCTTTGATCAGGTGAATCGACAAAGGCGGATGATAGTGGAGTACTCGGGGGCATAAGTCGAACATAAAAACGTCAAATGAGGACAGCAATGCAGCATTATGAAAGCTTGGATCGGTTGAAAGATCTCTTCCGCGAGCTGTTTCAGCTTGACACGGCCGACCTTGATTTCGGCCTCTACCGGCTCTTTCGCCTCAAGCGGGCGGAGATTCAGGCATTTCTCGACAAGCAGCTCCCCGCCGAAGTAGATCGGGCCTTCGAGACTGTGACCGGCGAAGAACGAGATAAGCTAGGAAACACGCGGAGCAGCTTGCCAAGTTGGCGCGGGAGTCCGTAGCCGATGACGCCATCCTTCCAAGCGGCGAGCCCAATCCAAAATACGGCGAGACGAAGGCGGTCAAGGAGTATGCGGAGGCGCGAAAGAGTTTGGGGTCGGCGGAGGTCATCCGAGGCGCAGCGGGCCGAGGTCTTCAATCATCTCTACGCCTTCTTCTCCCGCTACTATGACGAAGGCGATTTCATCCCCCGGCGGTTTTTCGGGGCGCGGCCAGCCTATGCTGTTCCCTACAACGGCGAGGAAGTCCTTTTCCACTGGGCCAACAGGGACCAGTACTATGTCAAGAGCGGCGAAGCTTTCCGCGACTACGCCTTTACGCTCAATACGTTGCAGGGCGAATATCGTGTGCGGTTCAAGCTGGTCGAGGCGACCACATCAAAGGACAATACCAAAGGCGACACCCGGTTCTTCTTCCCTCGTCCGCAGGAGACGGCTTTTGACAAAACCACACGCGCCCTTACCGTACCTTTTGAGTACCGCCTGCCAACCGAATCGGAATCGTCCAGGTATGGCGGCAAAGGCAAGGCCCAGGAAGCCATACTCGACGCATTCGAGGAGAAGATTCTCGACGCCGTTCCAGATACGATTCTCAAGGCCGGCCTTGCGGAGCCCTCACCGACCGGCAGGGAGAAGGAAGGCGAGACGCGGCCTAGTTTGCTTCGCCGGCGTCTCGCGCACTTCGCCAAAAAGAACACCACCGATTTTTTCGTGCACAAGAATCTCGGGGCGTTTCTGCGCCAGGAACTGGAATTCTTCATTCGTGACCAAATTGTCCACGAGGCCGACCTGGAAGGAGATTTCGAGACCAAGCGCCGGATGCTCCGGGTCTTCCGCAATCTCGCCGACACGATTATCACCTTCCTTGCCCAGGTCGAAGATGCGCAGAAGCGACTTTTTGAAAAGAAAAAGTTCGTTCTGCGGACTGATTACCTTGTCCCGATCCAGAATGTCCCGCGCAATCTGTGGAAGGAGGTGCTTGCCAACAAGGCCCAGCTTGAAGAGTGGAAGCAGCTTTTCAGTCTCGAACCCAAGTCCGACCTTTTCAACCTGAAGGGAAAGATGAACGAACATGTGCTTGGGCAGTATCCGACGCTGGTGGTGGATACGCGGCACTTCCCGCCGGATTTCACCGCTCGGCTGCTGGAACCTATTGAAGATTTGGACGAATGGACGGATGGAGTGCTGATTTACGGCGAGAATTTCCAGGCCCTCAACTTGATACAGGCGCGGTACCGAGAACAAGTGAAGTGCATCTACATTGATCCACCATACAACACGGACGCCAGCCCCATTATCTATAAGAATGGATATCAGCGCTCATCGTGGATAGCTCTTATTGCCGATCGTCTAAGCCTGGACTCAAGAATTCGTATGAAGGGATCAGTGCGATGCATAGCAATCGATGATTTTGAATACGCAGACCTCGTTGACCTACTTCGTTCGTTTCCTCCAGAGGTGCATCACGCCACCTTGTCAGTACGGAGTAAGCCTCAGGGCAGACCAACGGCTACGGGTTTTTCATCGAACCACGAATACGCACTTTTTTGGGGCGATGCGGACGCAAAGATCGGACGACTCCCACGTGTTGGATCCAAGGCCGAGCGCTATCCTTATTCCGATGAGCAAGGTATCTATGCCTGGGCCAATTTTCGTAAGTCTGGAACCGATTCCGACCATGCAGATCGGCCCAAATCATTTTATCCGGTGTACGTGAAAGGCGAGGGAGTCCGAATCCCAGAAATGTCATGGAATCCAGTCAACGAGATATGGATGATCTTAGAGAAGCCAAGAACGGGCGAGGTGGAGATCCTGCCAGTAGACTCCGAAGGAACAGAAAAGGTCTGGACGTGTTCGCCGGAAAGAGCGAGGGATGAGATTGCAGATATCCGTGTTGAACGCGACGGGGGAGATCACCTTGAGATTCTTAAGAAATATAGACCACACCAGGAAGGTGCGCTGCCTGGAACTTGGTGGGACGATCCCAGCTACTCGGCGAGTGAAAGTGGCACGAAGATACTCAAGGATATGTTCGGAGACAAAAATTTCGATTACCCGAAGAGCGTTCACTTGGTGCGCGACTGCCTCCGAGTCGCCGGCCTTATTAAGGATAATGCCGTAATGGACTACTTCGCCGGTTCCGGCACCACGGGGCATGCCGTCATCAACCTTAACCGCGAGGACGGCGGCCGGCGCAAGTTCATTCTCGTCGAGATGGCAGACTATTTTGACACGGTGCTCGTGCCGCGCATCAAGAAGGTGATGTTCACGCCGGAGTGGAAGGACGGTAAGCCCAAGCGGCTTGCCACAAAAGAAGAGGCCGACCGGACGCCGCGGCTGGTGAAGGTCCTGCGGCTGGAGAGTTACGAGGACGCGCTCCACAACACCTTTTCCGATTCAAATATTGAGCGCCTTTCTGGGCGGGAGAAGGCATACCGGCAGGTGGTGGGCGACGAGGAATATCGGGTCCGTTATCTTGTCAGACTCCCGCTTGAGGGAAGCGACTCCATGCTAAATCTGGCAAGGCTTGAGCATCCCTTCGACTACACCATTGAGACACTTTCGGATTACGGCTCGAAGCGCGCAAACGGTGGATCTTGTGGAGACCTTCAACTGGCTCTACGGCCTTCGCGTGAAGCGCGTTCTTGCCTGGACGAACGAGAAAGACAAGGCCGGTAAGGACAAAAAAGGCCGCCTCTATCGGGCGGTTTTGGGTACCGACCGGGAGGGTAAAAAGCGAATACTGGTGGTCTGGCGCGACATGACCGGCCTTGATCCTGTAAAAGACCGAGAGTTTCTGGAGGCAAAGGCAAAGGAGATCGGGCCGTTCGAGGAGCAGTGGGTGAATGGAGAGTCAGCCGCCAAAGACTTCGCCTCTTTGGATCCTCTGTTCAAGCGGCTGATGGCGGGGGATGAGACATGAACTTCGACGCCCTTGTCCACGCCATTGCGGCCAGCCTATCATCGGAAATTGTGGCGGCAACGTCGCCACAAACGAAGCCTGAAGAACTCCGGCGTTACATCGATGAGCAGCGGCGGATTATAGCCGGGGGTGAGGAATGAACCTCGATCGCTCTCTTGTTCTCAACCGCTATCTTCACGGCCTCCTGGGTGCGGAGCGCTTCGACGATCTACGCCGGTCGCTCAAGGAGCAGGAAGAAGGGCCGGGTCCCGACGGCCGCAGCCGCTTTTTTCATGTCCTTTCAGGCCGAAGCGGGATCAAGATCGGAGAACGCGGCGCTGGAGGATTATGACCGCCGGGTGATGGACTATGAGGCAACGCTGGCAAAGAAACGCAGGGCCGAACCGTTCAAGTCCTTCAAGTATTTTCAATACTGGCGTTGCTTTTTACAGAGATCTTTCTGGACCGCCTGACCGCCGATCCAGCGGCTTTTGTGCGGGAGTTGAATGCCTTTCGGGCAAGCAAAGCCGATTTTGCGGAGATTCCGGAGTTTACGGCAGACAACGCCCGGCGGCTCGCCTTCTTTATGGCAACCGGCAGCGGCAAAACGCTCCTCCTGCATGTGAACATCCTGCAAATCCTGTACTACCTCAAGACCGGTAAGCATCCGGAGGCCCTGGTCCGGCGATCCGACGGCCGGCCGGAGTTCGACAATATCCTGCTCGTCACCCCGGGCGAGGGGCTCTCTGCCCAGCACCTGGCCGAGTTCGAGGACAGCGGCTTCGACGCCGAAAAATTTGAGCGAAACGGCAATCAAAGCGGCCTGTTCGGTCCCCGGGTGAGCGTTATTGAGATCCATAAGTTGGCGGAAGAGGCGTCAGGAGAAGGTGTGAGCGTGCCCATCGCAGAACTGGGGGCGCGCAACCTTATCATTGTGGACGAAGGGCATAAAGGGACCGGCAGCGAGGCACGGACCTGGAAAAACAGGCAGGAGGCTTTGAGCCACGACGGTTTTCTGCTTGAGTACTCAGCGACCTTTGCCCAGGCCATCGGCGCGGCCCCAGGCAGTGTGCAGGAAGAACTTCTCTCGACCTACGGCAAGGCGATCCTCTTTGATTACTCCTACCGGTATTTTTACGGCGATGGGTACGGAAAGACCTTCCGCGTTCTCAATCTCAAAAAGGCTTCGGCTGAAAAGGCCCATGAACTCATGCTCGGTGGTTTGCTTATCTTCTACCACCAGGCCATGCTTCACAGACGGCATTGGGAAAAGGTGCGGGGCTATAACATCGAAAGGCCTCTCTGGGTGCTTTTGGGAACGAGCGTGAGCCGCAAACGGGCAGACGAGAAGGACACCACGAAGACGGCGGAAGAGGAACGCACCGATGTGGGTGAAGTGGTCGCTTTCCTGCGCAGGTTTCTCGAGGATCCGGACTGGGCAGTGGATCATATTGCCAGGACCATCTCGGGCAAGAGCGGCTTTGCGGAAACGGATGCAGGAACCGACTTTTTTGAAAAACACATCAAGCACCTTTCGGGAGATGATGGTGCGGCCCTTTACAGAAAGATTTGTCGGGAGCTTTTTCACGGGCAGGGCGGGCTCGAAGTGGTAGAGATTAAGCGCAGCGGCGAGATCGGTTTGCGTGTGACCGCCGCTTCGCACAAAGAACTTCCGTACTTCGGCCTTATCAACATCGGCGATGTGGCGGATTTCCGGAAGTACCTCCAGGAAAAGCACGAGATCGAGGTCAAGCAGGATGTGATGAGCGACTCACTTTTTGACCGGATCAGCCATTTTGATTCGCCCATCAATCTTCTCATCGGCGCAAAGAAATTTATCGAGGGCTGGTCAAGCTGGCGGGTTTCTTCGATGGGACTCTTGCGTATCGGCAAAGGCGAAGGGCCGCAGGTGATTCAGCTTTTCGGCCGCGGCGTGCGTCTTAAAGGAAAAGACAAGTCACTCAAGCGGAGCCATGCTCTGGGGGGTGTTCCCGACTGGTTGGAAAGTCTTGAAACCCTTTTCATTACCGGGTGGAACGCGGATTACCTCCAGACGTTCCGCAAGATGCTCGAAAGGGAAGATCTTGCCAGGGAGTTGACACCACTTCGGGTCGTCCAGCAAAAACTTCCTTTCTGGACCTATGTCCCGCAGCTTCCCAAAAGATTTGACTGCTCCGGAAAAACCTGGGTGCTTGGTGAAGATGGGCCTAGGGTTATTCTTGATCTTCTCCCTCAGATGGTAAGTCTCTCGCCCGAAGAGGCCGGGACCAAGGAAGAAGCAGGTCTTGCCGGTGAGGCAACTATTATTCTTCCCGGCCAGGATCCTTGCATGAGTCTCCTGGATATTGATCGGCTCCATGCGGAGCTCAAGGAGTACAAATTTGCGAAGAATTACGGGAATGTCTTTATCTCGCGCCAAGCATTGCAAGGTATCCTGGCTGAGCGTTGTGAGCTAAGAATCCTGAAGGAAGAGGCGCGAGACCCGGAAAGGGTGCACCGGGCTGCTTCCCGTGCGCTCAAGACCTACCTGGATAAGTTCGTTCGTCTATACGAGCGGCAGACGGAAAGTGAACACGCAGAGCCCGGGCTATTGGTGAAGGAGCGTCAGGTTACTTACGAGTACCATATCAGGGTCCACGCCGAGGGTGCGGGAGAAAAGATCGCCAAAGAAATAGAAAAGCTGCTCCAGGTTTTCAGCAAACAGAAAAAGGAGCTCCTCAAGGACGCCCCTGATCCGTTGCCCCGTTTTTATTGGGACCGGCATCTGTTTAACCCGTTGCTGGTGGAAGGCGGCAAGGAGTGGAAAGAGTATGTAAGCATCAGCCCGCCTCCGCTTACGCCCAGCGAGCAGGAAGCTGGGCGAAGAATTACGGTCGTTCTGGAAAGAAGCCTGCGTTAAGCCGGAATGCCGGGACATAGAGGTGTGTCTGCTCAGGAATCTGCCCAAGGTGGGCGTGGGAATGTTTTCACGTAGCAGCTTTTTTCCGGACTTTATCCTTTGGATGAGAAATAAAAATACCAAATCAGTGCGCGTCGTGTTTCTCGATCCCCATGGATTACATCATGAAGGGGTGGTCGATAATGACCGCTTTGCTGCAATCCAAAAGCTTCGCGGTCTCAGCGAAAACAGAAGATTCAAGACGAAAAAAATCACTCTAGACGGCTATATTCTTGCACCAGCGGATACGTCTCCGGATAAGATACCAGGCGCCCGAGGCAAGAGTTGGAATGACCTTGAAAAAGAGTATCCTCTCCTGCGGCAAGTCGGTTCTTATGCCGCCCGTTTGTTTTCCACCTTGCCATGAGGGTAAGGTCTGTGAACACAAGAAATGGGAGGCGGGACGCCCTTAAATAATTCAGTTGCCAAGCAGGAGGAGCCATGGAGGAGAGTCACGTTGGTGCAAAAACAAATTGCGAAGAACATTGGATAGGAAGGAATATAGCCTTGGTGAAGGAATTGGGACGTTCCTGATCGCAAACGGCCGGAAATCTTTATTCGTCCGGGGAGAAAACTCGTGGATCGAAATCGGCTCAAAGAACTCGCCAAGGATGAGCGATACATCGCCGGAATCCATAATTATTGTGACCGATGGTGCGAACGTTGTCCTCAAACCAGCCGCTGTTTGAATTTTTCTATCTGGCAAGAAGACTTTTCGGCCCCTGATACGCGCGATATGCGCAATGAGGCATTCTGGAGAAAGTTATCAGAGGTTTTCAGGGTCACCCTGGATTTGTTGGCAGAAAAAGGAAAAGAGTATGGGATCGACCTTAAAATTCTGGATTCTTTGCAAGAGGATGAAAGTTCTACCGCAAACCATGAAGCGGCGGAAAACCATGTGGTTTCCCGCGCAGCCAAAGGCTATGCCACGATGGTGGAGGATTGGTTCAAGGAGACAGGAGAGATATGTTTCTTTCAAATCACGGCTGCTGATGACGAGAGCATTAAAATCGAAGAAGCCGTCGAGGTCATCCGATGGTACCAATACTTCATTACCGCTAAGGTTATCAGGGCGATCCGGGGAAGTATGGAAGAGCTGGGGGCCGACTCGGATGGGTCAGCCAAAGTCGCACTCATCGGGATTGGCCGTTCCATCGGGGCTTGGGGAGTAATTCCTCGCTATAATCGCTTCTATCAGGAGGGCGTTCTTAAGATGATATCTTTCCTTAACCTCTTGCGGCAGGCGATCGAAGAAACATTCCCCGGGTCACATTCATTTGTTCGACCCGGATTGGACTAAGTTCATTCAGAAAGAACGCCCCTCTTCTCTTCTTCCCGGATCTGTGCGGGGGCGCTGGGTAACCGGCGTCCCCTACCGGACTCTTCCCGCTAATGTCCCTTACACCTGGAAGCAAAATTAGGCCCTTTGCAACTCAAATATTTTTACCCGGGACTCGATTCGGCTGAATTTTTCCTTTTCCAACTCTAAATCGTACCGCGCCTGCAGGTTCAACCAAAACCGTTCTGAAAGCTTGAAATAACGAGACAGCCTCAAAGCGGTATCCGCACTGATGGAACGCCTGCCGTGAACGATCTCATTCACACGACGGGGCGGTACGCTGATGTCTTTCGCGAGCTTATATTGACTGATCCCCAGCGGCTTCAAAAATTCTTCCATCAGGATTTCCCCTGGGTGGATCGGCGCGATCGTTTTTCTCTTCATGGCCATGACCTCCTAATGATAATCTACGATTTCCACTTCATAAGCATCCCCTTCTGACCAGCGAAAACAGATACGCCATTGATCATTGATCCGGATGCTATATTGCCCCTGGCGCTTGCCGGTGAGTTTCTCAAGACGATTCCCAGGGGGTACCCGTAAGTCTTCCAATTTCTCTGCGGCATCAAGCAGGAGAAGTTTCCGGAGGGCCATACGGTAAAGACTGCTGGAGAATCGCGTCGTTCGTTCCCGGAGAAAGACGTTTTCGCTTTCTTGGGTACGAAAGGTCTTGATCATGTCTCAATACTAACGCGATGGGATAATAGTGTCAAGCGAGGTGCTTCTCCGGTTGGACGTGCCTAGCTTTCGAATAGCAGAAATACAACCCTGCGAAAGCCGGATTTTGACCGGGAGGATGGCCCTGTTCTCGGGAGCGGGATTTAAGCGGGCCGGGTGACCCGGCCCCTACGCAATTGGGCGGGTCGGTCCCCCGCGGGTGCTCGTGGATTTTTTATATAGGAATTTACGTTGCGACTTCCAAATTCGCTAAATCGACCGGGCTGTCTTGAGAGCTACTGGGCGTTTCTGAATCGGTTTACCAGGATGTGGGCCTGGCGCAGGGGCTCGGGGAGGCGGGTTCCTCGGCAGAGGGAGAGGACCGTCTTGACGCTGGTTTCGAGGTCCATCCTGTGGCCGGGGGAGACATAGACAGGCTTAACCTCGGCCCGGGTCCTCACAACCATCCCGACCGTCCGGCCCTCTTCGACCAGCGGGGCGGTGTTTCCCCAGCTCAGGCCGGGTTCTGCAGCCTTTCCATAGAGGCGGCTTTTCGCACACCCAATGGAAGGAAGATCCAGGATCAGCCCCAGGTGAGCGGCGATCCCCATGGATCGGGGATGGGCCGTTCCCTGCCCTTCGACCAGGATCAAGTCCGGTTTTCTTTTCAGCCTGGAAATCGCTTCTAATAAGACAGGTGCTTCCCGGAAAGCAAGCAGGCCCGGGAGATAGGGGAAACGAGCGTGCCCCAGGACCAGAGAGGTTTCCAGGAGCTCAAGGTTGGGGTAGGAGAAGAGGAGAAACGAGGCGTAAATCCGGTCGTCGGTGCGGCTGTAAGCGACGTCCCCGGCGCCGACCGTTTGCGGAGGATTTCTTGGCGGCCGGAGAGACAATCTTCCCCGAAGCTCTTTCTGGATCTGGATAGCTTCCTCGGGAGTTACTTTCCAGGGATGGAGAAGCGGTATATCCATTCGGTATTTAACGGACGCAGATGAACGCAGATTTACAGAATTTAATTACTCTTTGTACATCTCCTTTGATGTTATCTGCGTCTATCTGCGGAAATCTGCGTCCCGACCAAAATTAGAATCTACCTTATCAGCCGTTCTCCTCAGGCTTATAGATGAAACGTTCGAAGAGTTTGTTGTAAGAGGTCCACCGGGATGGGTTCTCCTTTTCTTTTTCCAGCAGGGCCAGCACGGCGTTCAGCTTGGCGTCGAGGTCATCCAGGTGGTTTAGGAGCAGCGCCTCCATCGTCATGGGCAGCTTGGGAGACCCGAACTCATACTGCCCGTGGTGGCTGACGACAAGGTGTTTCAGGAGCAGGGCGACGTTTTCCGGGAAGTCCGGTATGGTCGCGATCTTTTGGTCCAGCATCTCCACGGTGAGAACGATGTGGCCCAGCAGGCGCCCGGGGTCGGTATAATCGAAAGAACGCTCGAACGAGAGCTCGGAAATTTTTCCCATATCATGAAAAATAGCCGCGGTCAGGAGGAGATCCTGATCGACGCCCCTGTACCGGGGAGCCACGAGGAGGACCAGCTGCACCACTGAAAGCGTATGCTCCAGCAGACCCCCGAGATAAACATGGTGCACCGCCTTGGCGGCGGGCGCCAGCTTGAATTTTCGCGCCCACTCTCCATCCTCGAAAAAGGATTCCGCCAGCTTCCGCAGAAAAGGCTGCCGGATTCCGCAGGCGATGGCCTTCAGCTCATCGAACATGCTTTCAACGTCCTTCGATGTCTTCGGGAGAAAATCCTCCAGCCGCACCTCGGCGGCGACGCATTTTCTCAGCTTGGAGACCCGGAGCTGCAGCACACCCTGAAACTCATCCACTTCGGCCCTCACCTTCACGAAATCTTCCTTTTCGAAAAGGGAGCAGAATTCCAGGGCATTATCCCAGATTCTCCCTTCCACCTCCCCGGTTCGGTCGGCCAACCGCATGGAAAGGTAGGGAATGCCCGCCTTGGTTTTGGTCAGGGACTTTTCCCTCACGAAGAAGATGCTCTCCACGCTCTGGCCCCTGCTTAGCTGATTCACGAAGTTTCTATCCATGGTTTCTCCCGAAAAAGGTTTGAGATTCGAGTCGAGCCTGAGATCTGACCCATTCTTATTCAAGCTGCTGCAAAACCGCGTCTGCCGCCTTGATACCGTCCAGGGCGGAGCTGATGATTCCTCCTGCATACCCGGACCCCTCCCCTATGGGAACGAGGCCGTGGACACTCCGGGAATGGTAATCGTCTCCCCGCAGGATCCGGACCGGCGCCGAAGTCCGGGTCTCCACGCCGATCAGCATCGCTTCCGGGGAAGAAAAGCCGGGCATCTTGCGCTGAAAAAGAGGGATCGCCTCCCGAAGGGCCGCGGCGGCAAACCCGGGAAGACACTCGTCGAGAGATGCGGGGGCAACTCCCGGCCGGAAGCTCACGTCCCTGCAGGAAACAGGGCCCCGGCGTGCGAGAAAATCAACCAGACCCTGGGCCGGCGCTCTGAAACCGCCTCCCCCCGCCCGGAACGCCTTTTCTTCCCACCTCCGCTGAAAATCCATTCCCGAGAGGGGATCTTCTTTCCCAAAGTCTTCCTCTCCCACATTTACCACCAGCGCGCTGTTTGCCCAGGGGGCGTCTCTCCGGAAGAAGCTCATCCCGTTCGTGACCAGCCCTCCCTCTTCCGAACCGGCCCCGATCACCGATCCCCCGGGACACATGCAGAAGGAATAAACCCCCCGGCCCGCTGAGCTGCGCAGGGCGAGCTGGTATTCAGCCGGAGGCAATCGCGGATGGCCGGCGGACGGTCCGTACTGGATGCGATCGATGAGCCTTTGGGGGTGCTCGACTCGAAGCCCGACCGCAAAGGGCTTGGGCTGCAGGGCGACACCGGCCTCGCGAAGCATCCTGTACGTGTCCCGCGCGCTGTGCCCCGGAGCCAAAAAGAGGAGCGGTGTGGCAATCTCTTCTTTATCGTTCAGGATTACGGCCCCCAAGGCCTCCCGGGCAGTACTTATGGCCGTCACTTTCGTTCCAAATCTGAACTCCGCCCCTTTTCCCTGAAGAAAACGGCGCAGCCCGATCACGACCCGGCGGAGACGGTCGGTTCCGATGTGAGGCTTTTGCAGGTAAAGAATTTCCGCGGGGGCCCCGAATCGGACGAAGGTCTCAAGCAGGTAGGAAATCCGGGGATCGTTCAGCCGGGTGTAGAGTTTCCCGTCCGAGAACGTCCCGGCGCCGCCTTCCCCGAATTGAACGTTGCTCTCCGGGTCCAGGATCCCCTCTTTCCAAAACCGCTCCACGTCTTTGACCCTGGAAGAGACTTCTTTTCCCCTCTCCACCACGAGGGGAGGAACGCCGCTTTCCGCCAGGCGGAGAGCCGCGAATATTCCGGCGGGGCCGGTGCCCACGATGACCGGGCGGGGTTGGATCCTCTTTCTCGCGGGAGCGGGCGCTGAGAACGCCCTAGCGGGCGCGGCCCGGACCTGCAGGGCCTCGGGAGGGTTTCGCAGGATTTTTTCTTCCTCTCCCGCCGGCAAGGAAAGATCGACCGTGTAAACAAAATGAATCCGGTTTTTTTTCCGCGCGTCGAGGGACTTCTTGACGATTTTGAACTCGGAAATACTTTCCGGTTCTATCTGAAGCACCCGGGCCGCGTTGGGGCGCAGGGAGGATTCTTCTTCGTCCAGCGATAAGGGTATGTTGGCAATTCGTAGGGTCATTCGTTCCGCACGGTAACGTGGACCAAGTCCTCACTGAGCAAATACCATATTTCCGGAATGCTTTCAATGACGCGGGGCTATTCTGAACGGAGTTTGACACAGGCCAGAGCATCGGCTAGATTAGATCCATCCGAAGACCACTCTTTGGCGCAGGGGGAGCGGGGGTCCCTTTAATTTAAGTCTTATTGCCCCCACCCTCTCCCTCCCCCGTCGAAGGGGGAGGGAATTCTGGGGTTCTCATATGCAAAGTCACTTGATCTATGGGGTGCGAAATGCGATCAATTCATTTGGAACATGATCCTGAAGCCGAATTGCGGATCTTTTATTTCGAGAAAGCGGAAAATCGTGAAAGCCTTTAAAGCCCTGTTCGTGGCCCTGCTTCTGCTCCTCCTTCCTGCGTGCCTGAGTTGGTTTATGGAGAAGCCTACGTTCAGCCTCAAGGAAATTTCCGTCAACCGGATTTCCCTCACGGACATCAACTTTCTTATTGGCATCGAGGTGCAAAACCCCAACTCCTTCGATTTGAACCTGGCGTCCCTGGAGTACACAGTGTTCTTCAACGAGAGGGAGGTGGGAAAAGGCCGCCTGGATGAGAACGTCCGGATGGCCAAGGCTTCTTCAACGGTCGTTCGGGTTCCCCTTCGCGCCGATTTCCGAACCCTGGGAGACCCGGTGAGGATGATCCTCGCCGGCCAGGATCTCAAGTACCGCATAGAAGGCTCCGCCGTTCTGAAGGCCCTCCTGAGCACGAAGACCTTTCCCTTCTCCAAGACCGGAGAGTTTCGGCTGAAACCCTGACATGAGGATAAAGAATACGGGCGGGGTGACAAGCTTGGAGGCTTTTGAAGCGTCAGCCTGGTTCAGAAAAGAGCTTCCACGAAATCCCGGGCGTTGAACTCCCGCAGGTCGTCCACCTTTTCACCGATCCCGATGTAGCGGATGGGGATTTTCAGCTCATCCGAGATGCCGATCAGGATGCCGCCTTTGGCCGTGCCGTCCAGCTTGGTGAGGACGAGACCGGTGACTCCCAGTTCCTCGCCGAACAATTTGGCCTGGGAGATGGCGTTCTGGCCCGTGGTGGCGTCCAGCACCAGGAGAACTTCGTGGGGGGACCCGGGCAACTCCCGGGCCATGATCCGCTTGATCTTTTTGAGTTCCTCCATGAGATTGACTTTCGTGTGAAGCCGGCCGGCGGTATCCACGAGGATCACGTCGGAGCCACGCGCCTTCCCCGCTTTGAGGGCGTCGAAGACCACTGCCGAGGGGTCGGAGCCGCCTTTGTGCTTGATGACCTCGCACCCTGTCCTCTTCCCCCAGATTTCCAGCTGCTCGATGGCTGCCGCGCGGAACGTATCCGCCGCGACGAGAAGGACGGATTTCCCCTGTTCTTTGAACTTCTGGGCCATCTTGCTGATGGTAGTGGTTTTCCCGGTGCCGTTCACTCCAATGACCATCATGACGAAAGGCCTGGCCGCGGAAATCTCGATGGGTTTCTGCTGTTCGTTCAGGATGAGGAACATCTCCTCCTGGAGGGCTTTCTTGAGTTGGGCCGCATCTTCCAGTTCCTTGCGCTTGACCTTCTCGGTCACCTTGGCGAGCAGTTCCTGCGTGGTCGTTACCCCGATGTCGCTGCTGATCAGGATTTCTTCCAGCTCTTCCAGGAGGGCGTCATCGATCTTCCTCTTCCCGGCGACGAGCTCATCGATCTTGCTCACCATCCCCTGGTGAGTCTTGACCAGCCCGTCTTTCAGCCGCTGGAAAAAACCTTTTTTTTCTTCCGCCATAAAGAACCTAAAGATTTTCGATCGGACCGATCCGTCGGATCCGACCGATCGGCCGATCAATTCTCAGCCCAGACCTCAGTTCAACTTCACCGACACCACCTTCGAGGAGCCGGGCTCTTCCATGGTGATTCCGTACAGGGTGTTGGCGATCTCCATGGTGTGCTTGTTGTGGGTGATCAGGATGACCTGGAATTTCCGGGCGAGGTCCTGGATCATGTTGTTAAACCGTCCGATGTTGGCGTCGTCCAGGGGAGCGTCGACTTCGTCCATCATGCAGAAAGGGCTGGGGTTGATCAGGAAAAGGGAAAAGATCAAAGCCACCGACGTGAGCGCCTTCTCCCCGCCGGAGAAGAGGCTTACGTTCTGGAGCTTTTTCCCGGGAGGCTGGGCGACGATGTCCACGCCGGTCTCCAGCAGGTTGGATTCATCGGTAAGGACCATCTCGGCCCGCCCGCCGCCGAAGAGGGTGGTGAAGATCTCCTTGAACTTCTGGTTCACCGCTTCGAACGTTGCCCCAAATCGCTTGCGGGAGGTGCGGTTGATCTTCTTGATCGCCTGGTCCAAGGCGTCGAGGGACTGGACCAGATCCGCTTCCTGCTCGGTAAGAAAATCCAGCCGGACCCGGCACTCTTCGTACTCCTGGATGGCGAGGAGATTCACCTCTCCCATGGAGTCGATCAGGGATTTCAGTTCGGAGAGGCGGGCCTCCACTTCCGGGGCGAAGTAATCCTGGTCCTGCTCCCGGCCGAGGAAGGCTTCCGCGGTGATACGGTGCTTCTCCTCCACGCTCGAAAGAAGGTGCTTTACGTTCAGTTCCGTTTCCATGAGTTTCAGGGAAAGGCCGCTCCTCTGTTCCTGGACCGTTCGGAGGCTTTCCCGGCGCTCTTTCCAGAGGACCTCCGATTTGTCCTGCTTCTCCCGCTCGCCGGCAAGGGTCTCTCTCTTCTCGCCCAGCCGGGCCTGCAATTCCTGGTGGTCCGCGAGGAGACGCTGAAGGTCCGTCTCTGCCTGCCGCCGGCGCTCTTCCGCCTCCTGCATCTGACGAAGGCACTCCTCCACCTCCTCGCGACGCCGGGAGAGGAGGGATTGGTTTTCCTGGAGGATCTGCCGGGCGCGCTCCAGGTTCCGGTCCAGGTTCTGTTTCTTTTCCTGGAGGGTGACGAGGCGCAGCTTGGCTTCGGTCACTTCCACCTGCAAGGCCTCGATCTCCACCTTCAGGGCCTGCAGTTCTTTCTCCCGGCGAATCAGTCCCTCTTCCCGCTCGCGTTTTTCCTGCTCCGCTTCCTTGAGCGAAACTTCGTTCGCCCGGGCCTGCTCCTGGGCGTCGACGCGCTCCTCGGCGAGCTGCCCTTCTTCGAACCGGAGGGTTTCGATCTGCTGCTGCCAGCGCTTCAGCTCCGCCTGTCCCTGGTCCAGCTCCTTGGTCTCGCTGACGATCCTCAGCTCCTCCTGGTGGAGGGCCCGGGTGAGCTCATCAACCGAAACTTCCAGGGATTTCATCTCTGCCTGGAGCCCGTCCTGTTTTCCTTCCAGGGCGGCGACGGTCTCGCGCAGTTCTCCCGTGCTCCGGGAGAGCTCCCGGATTTCCCTTTTGCGGTGGAACGTCCCCGAGGTGGCCTGCTCCTTGCTCCCTCCCGTAACCACGCCGGAGGGGTGGAGGACTTCCCCGTCGAGGGTGACGAGGGTTTTCCAGATGGAGTTCCGGTTCCACAGGGCGATCGCCTGCGGCAAATCGGGTACGATCCACACGTCTCCGAAAAGGTGCTGGGCGAGCTGAACGAACTCTTCCTTCACCTTGATCACGTCCAGGAGGGGGACGACCGCCCCTTCGGGGACCGATCCGCCGGAAGAGCAGAGGGGGTTCTGTTTCACCCGGAGCGGGATGAAGCTGGACCGGCCGGAACCCTCCGCTTTCAGGAATTCGATGGCTTTCAGGCTTTCTTCATGGTTCTGGACGATGAAGTGCTGGAGTTTTTCGCCCAGCACCGACTCGACCACGCATTCGTACTGGGGGTCGGCCTCGATGATGTCTTCCACCAGTCCGCAGATCCCGTTTTGCCCGACTCCCTGGGCCTGGCGCTTCAGCAGGATGGCCCGGACCCCTTCCTGGTAGCCTTCGAAGTTTTTCTGCAATTCGAGGAGGGAGTCCAGCCGGGAGCTCTCCCGATTCAGATTTTCCCGCTCCCGGGCGAGCTCTTCCCGCAGGGCGGCGAGGGAGGATTGCAATTCTTTGACAAGGGCCGCCTTCCTGCTCCGTTCTTCCTCGATCTGACCGCGGGCGTTGCGCAGGTCGGTCAGCTGGAGCGCCCGCTGAACCAGGAGCGTGCGAACCTCCTCCGCTTTGCCCTCCGCCTCTTTCCGCTCCCCGGCGACCTTCTCCATGCGGCGGAACAGCTCTTCCGACCTCCGGTTCAGGGCCAGGAGCTGGTTTCTCAGGTTCGCCAAACGGGTGAGGAGATCCACCAGGATGTTCTTCTCCTCGGCGAGGGCTTGCTCGTGGCCGGCAAGCTGCCCCTTCTTATCCGAGAAGATCCGTTCCTTCCCGCACAAAAAATCCGCTTCCAGGGCGATCTTCTGCTGGAGTTCGCTCAGAAATTCCTCGTGTTCCCGGATCTCCCGCCCGGCATCCTCTTTCTGCTGGGTGAGTTTTCCGATCTCCTCCTCGGCCCGCAAGGCCTGCCTCTGGAGATTATCCCGGTCCCGCGAGGAGAGCTCAATCTGGTTCTCCCGCGTCTTGAGGTCGCCCTCGTTTTCGGAGAGGCGCTCCTGGTGGAGCGCCAGGTCCCGCTCCAGGTCGAGGAGGTTGATCTTGATCCGCTCCACGGCCGCTTCGACCTCCTGGATCTCCGCCGAACCTTTCACTTCCAGGTCCTTGAGCTCCTGCAGGGAGGCCTGCATTTCCTTCTGCTGGGCTTCCAGGGATCGGTAGGTCTGGCAGGACTGCCCCAGCTCGATCCCGCGCATCTCATCGCGGTATCCCTTGTACCGCTCCGCCTTCTTGGCCTGGCGGTTCAGGGAGTTCATCTGCCTCCTGATCTCCCCGATCACGTCGCTCAGCCGAAGGAGATTCTGCTGGGTTGCCTCCATCTTTCGCAGCGCGGCGGCTTTGCGGTCCTTGTACTTGGTGATTCCCGCCGCCTCCTCGATGAGGATCCGCCTCTCCTCGGGCTTGGCGTTGAGGACGAACTCCATCTTCCCCTGCTCGACGATGGAGTAGGCCCGGTGGCCGACGCCCGTTCCCAGGAAGAGGTCGGTGACGTCCTTCAGCCGGCAGGGGACTTTATTGATGAGGTACTCGCTCTCCCCCGAACGAAAGAGCCTCCGGCTCACGGAAATTTCCGAAAAATCCAGGTAATCGGCGAGGGGCCTGCCGTTTTCGTTGGAGAAAACCAGGGTAACTTCGGCCATTCCAAGAGGTTTCTTGGATTCGGTCCCGTTGAAGATGACGTCCTCCATGGCTTTTCCACGGAGTTGTTTGGGGCTCTGTTCGCCGAGGGCCCAGCGGATGGCGTCCACGACGTTGGATTTGCCGCACCCGTTCGGACCCACGACGGCGGTTACGCCGGAAGGAAATTCAATCTGCGTTTTTTCGCAAAAAGATTTGAACCCCAGAACTTCCAGCCTCCGAATCTTCATGGCGACCCCTTTAGGTTCAAATTAATTTGTGATTCCAAGTTGTTGGAAGGGAGTTTCTTACTGACGCCCATTTTAGCAACAATGGAAATTATTGTAAAGATAAAAATACTACTGAATGTATATGGGGCATTTTTGTCCACAATAGGTTGTGGAATCGTGTGGACGAAATTCGGGAAGAGGGGGTGGATATGTAGGAGGGGAATTCAGCGATAAAAGGTCTACATGTTGTGTCCACAATCAAAGGGCCAAATAACAAATCAAAATCAAATGCCAGAAATCCAAATTTTTTCTATCGGGAGCGGGAGAACGCTGACTTGCAGGATTTTAGATCGTTGTTCCCAGGTTCTTGAAATTATCTGCGCCTATCTGCGGAAATCTGCGTCCCGATTAAATAACTTTGACATTTCTGAATTTCGCCGTTCTCTTGAATTAACCGGTGGTGATCTTGGAGAAATCCCCAATTCTGAAGAAGAGTTGAGCGATGTTGGCCAGCATCGAGAGGCGGTTTGATTTTACCTTCTCGTCTTCGGCCATGACCAGCACGCCTTCGAAGAACTCATCGACCGGTTGGCGGAGTGAAGAGAGATCCTGCAGTGCACGGAGGTATTCTTTTCGATCGATCTTTTCTTCCGCTTCCCGGGAGACTTTCCGGTAGGAATCGAGAAGCTTCCCTTCCGCGGGGTTTTCGAAAAGCTCCGGATACACTTCCCCGGGAGGGTGGCCTTTGGAAATGTTGACTACCCGTTTAAAGGCGGTGGCCAGCGGTTCAAAATCCGCCTCTTTTTTCAGGTCCTGAAGGGCCTGCGCTCTTTGCTCCAGGTCCAGGAGATCGTCGAAGGTTACCGCCAAGGCCGCCTCGACCACATCGGGGGAAATGCCCCGGGCGGTGAGGACATTCTGAATCCTTCCCAGGAAGAAGTCGAGAACATCAGCTTTGATTTCCCGGGCAGGCCGTTCGATTTTTTCCCCCAGGAGTTCGAGGCTCTTCTCGATGAGAGCCCCCAGCGAGAGAGAATACCGCTTGGTAAGGATGATGTGGATGATCCCCAGGGTTTGCCGGCGCAGCGCGTAAGGGTCGGCTGTCCCCGTCGGGACCAGCCCCACCCCAAAACAACCGACGACGGTGTCCAATTTATCGGCCACACTGAGGATCGCCCCGGCATCGGAGGATGGGAGCGCCCCCCCGGCCGAGGTGGGGAGGTAGTGTTCGTAAATCGCCAGCGCGACTTCTTCCGCCTCTCCTGACAGGCGGGCGTAAACCCGGCCCATGACCCCCTGGAGGGTGGGAAATTCCCCGACCATGCCGGTGATCAGGTCGCATTTGCAAAGAAGAGAGGCGCGCTTCACGGTCTCGACCAGGGAAGGGTTGAGAAGGGAGCCGAGGTGTTCCGCCAGGCTCGCGATGCGCATGACCTTTTCATAGGAGGTCCCGAGCTTGGAATGGTAAACTACTTTTTTCAACCCCTCCGCGCGCCCTGCGAAAGGCACCTTCATGGTCTTCGACGAAGAAAAACCTGGCATCGGCGAGGCGGGCCTGAAGCACGCGCTCATTCCCGCGGATCACCACGTTCGGGTCCCTCGGCTTGGTGTTGGAGATGGTCACAAAAAAAGGCAGAAGGGACCCGTCCGGTCCGCAGACGGAAAAATAACGCTGGTGTTCCCGCATGGCGGTAATGAGCACTTCGCGGGGGAGCGCCAGAAAATCATCGGAAAAAGTTCCCCGCAGGGCGACGGGGAATTCCACCAGGTTGGATACGATCTCCAGGAGGGCGTCGTCGGGCAGGATGCGGCCGGAGACTTCGCCCGCCGCTTTGTTTACCTCTGAAGAGATCAACTCTTTGCGCTCCTCCGGGTTCACCACCACGAAAGAGTTCTTCAACCGGCGAAAATAATCGGGGAGGTCTTTCACCTGGAACGAACCGACGGCCATGAACCGGTGCCCGCGGGAAACGTTCCCGGCGGAGACGTTTCCCACCTGGAAAGGGATCACCTTGCCGTCGAAGAGGGCCAGGATCCAGTGGATGGGCCGGACAAAGGATATGTCCAGGTCCATCCAGCGCATGGATTTAGGAAAAGGGATGGAGGCGATGAGGCGCGGGAGGATGGCGGGGAGAAGTTGAAAAGTCTCCACCCCTTTTTCTTCCCTGCGGGCGCAGACGTACTCGCCCTTTTCGGTCCGGACGACCTGCAGTTCCTCCACCGGAATGCCCTGCCCGCGGGCGAAGCCCTGGGCCGCCTTGGTTGGTTTGCCCTCCGGATCAAAGGCGATGCGCCTGGCAGGCCCGACGGTTTCGATCCATCTCCCCTCCTGCGAGGGCGCGACTCCGGTCGCGGTGAGGACGAGCCGCCGCGGCGTGCCCATGGCCTTGATTTCTTTGAAGGCGATGCGCTGGGATTGAAATTCCTTCGCCAGGAGGCCCTGCATCTCCTCCAGGGCCCGGGGGATGAACCCCGAGGGAATTTCTTCGGTTCCTATTTCCAGCAGCAATTCGGACATTTTTTTCTATTTGGGACGCAGATTAACGCAGATTTCGCAAATAAAAAATTTTTTGACTCATGAGACCCCTTCTAGTTTCCGGCACATCTCTGCCAATTCTAATTCTCGTCCGATTTCTATTTTTCTATGATCCGTCTTTTCTGCGTTCATCTGCGTCCAATATCTTTATGCGTTCTTCTTTATTAACGGGAAACCCATTGACTCGCGCTGCGCCAGGTAGGCCTCGGCCGAGAGGCGGGCGAGGTTCCGCACCCGGGCGATGTATTGGGTCCGCTCGGTTACGCTGATCGCTCCCCGGGCCTCCAGCAGGTTGAAAGTGTGGGAGCATTTCAGGCAGTAATCATAGGACGGGAGCACCAGCCCGTGTTCGTTCATTCGGACGGCCTCTTTCTCGTACATGTCGAAGAGCTGGAAGAGCATGGGCACGTCGGCTTCCTCGAAATTGTACTTCGAGAACTCCACCTCGCCGCGATGATGGACGTCCCCGTACTTGATCCCCTTCGCCCACTCCAGGTCGTAGACGTTGTCGATGCCCTGGAGGTACATGGAGATCCTCTCGATCCCGTAAGTGATCTCGACCGAGACCGGCTTGAGGTCGATGCCGCCGGCCTGCTGAAAATAGGTGAACTGGGTAATCTCCATCCCGTCGAGCCACACTTCCCAGCCCAGCCCCCAGGCCCCGAGAGTGGGCGACTCCCAGTCATCCTCCACGAAGCGGATGTCGTGCTCCAGCGGTTCAATCCCAAAGGCTTTGAGGCTGTCGAGGTAGATCTCCTGGACCTCCAAGGGGGAGGGTTTCAGGATGACCTGGAACTGATAGTAGTGTTGCAGTCGGTTGGGATTTTCTCCGTACCGGCCGTCGGTCGGCCGGCGGGAAGGCTCGACGTAAGCGACCTTCCAGGGCTCCGGCCCGAGGACCCGCAGGAAAGTGGCCGGATTGAATGTTCCGGCCCCTACTTCGATGTCGTAAGGCTGCTGCAAAATACAGCCGCGGTCGGTCCAGTATTTTTGCAGGGCCAGGATCAGTTCCTGGAAATACATAAAGGCGAGACCTTAGAAAAATCTCCGGAGGATTCTCTGTTCCGGGATGTTGTATGTTGCAATCAAAAGGAGGAAAAGTCAAGAATGATCATTTCGGCAGAATGGAATTATACGGAATTCCGCTTCGGCCGGGTGACGACTGGAAGAATTTACCCCGCGGAACAATGACTTCGAACGCAACGGATCAGATCGAAAGGTCTGCTGCTATAGTGAACGACATAAGTAAGGACGTTATTTAAAAAACCCCACGGGGATACCAGTTCTCACCAGAAATCCCCCCCAACCCCCCTTTACGAAAGGGGGGCCAGGGGGGATTTCTGCAGCCGATAGATCATTTCATCCCAGTTAGCAGTATGGCGATTTGTTTATGTCGTTAATTCCTTTACACGGGATTCATCTGTTCGAGGAATTTCTTGGAATTGAGCTCCTTCCCCAAATAGTTTTGGAGAAAGAGGGATAGCATAGCCTGGCTTTCTCTCAGCGATTGCGGAGAAAACGAAATTCTCCCGACCTTGTCGAGAGGGATCGCCTGGGCGAGAAGGAGCGTCTTTATGGTTCCCATGGAGACGGGGACCAGGCCGGGGAACGAAGGGGCGCAAGCGGGGCACAGGATTCCCCCTTCCCGGGGGCTGAAGAAGAATTTCTCGCCGGCGAGTTTATTCCGGCACTTCGCGCAGTGTTCCAACTGAGGACCGTACCCCAGGTGGGAGAGGAAGCGGATTTCGAAGACCCGCTGGACTTCCTCCCTGAGGGTCCCCTGGTCGATCAGGTGCAAAGACGAGATGAGGAGGCGGAAGAGGTCCTTGTTCTGGATCTTCTCCGCGGTCATCTCCCTGACGAGTTCGATGAAGTAACTGGCCCGGGCAAGCCTTTGGATGTCTTCTCTCAGCCCTCCGAAGAGACGGATCAGGTCGCAATGGCTGAGCCGGACGAGGTCGGAGGTCTCCTTCTCAAAAAACGTGGCGTTCACATACGAACCGATCTCCAGCCTCGCCCCGAAGCGCTTGCGCGACCGCTTAGCCCCCTTGGCGAAGCCCTTGATCTTGCCGAAGTCAAGAGTGTACAGGGTGACGATCTGGTCTGACTCGCCGTAGGGCAGGGTGTGAAGGATCAGCGCCGGGGTCTTGTAGAGGGGCATATGAGAAGATAGTACCAGAAAGGAACCGCCGGGGAAAGGTCTCCCTGCCTATTAAGAAGCGGTCAAAGAGGAAAGAAGCACTGAATTACAGGTCATCGTAGGACCGACCCAGCATGGCCGCCCAATAAGTGATTCTAATTCATAATTCGTCGAAATGTCGAGTGAGATTCCCAGGCATCAGAGGGCGACTTCAACCAGGCGGGAAGGGTCAATCTGCTGTTTGGATTCCATTACCTCCATCCATGCTTCAATCGCCTCCTTGATGTTCGCTATGGCCTCTTCGTAGGACTTGCCTTGTGAAAGGCAGCCTGGAAGGGCTGGAACCTCGGCCACATAATATCCCGCTTCATCCTTTTCTATGATCACATGCAATTTCATAGCATTTCCTCATCTTTTTTGTTTTCATTTTACCATGAGGCAAATATTTCTGCAGCGTATACAAGCGAAAACACGGATATATGGAGAAGCGGGTATGTACGAATTAATATTTCTTTTCAGGAATTCCTGTTTCGGTTTGAGAGGCGGGTCCAGGAGCTTTGCCTTCTTTGGGCAGCGTGAGGTTTACGACCTCGCCGCTTTTTCCCAACGGCCCCAGGGGAGCGCCGTTTAAGGAAAGGTCCGCTCCTCCGGCGTTCCCGATGATGACATCAAACCGGCGCCGGGCGAACCAGGATGCCGTTTGTCCCGGCTGAAGCAGAACGTCGGACACCGGCTGGTCATCGGGCTTGACCCGCATCCAGGTCTTTTCCCTGGCTACGGCCCGCAGGACGTGCCTCCGCTCCTTGGCCTTTTCTTCTTCTTTCGGTTCCGGCGCTGCGGCCGGCGGCTTTTCCACCGGGGCGGGTGGGGTCACGGAAACTTTTTCCGGAGAGGCCGGGGTGGGGGATGGAGGGGGTTGAACATCGGCCGTCGGCGGAGCGGGTACGGGCGCTGCCGGGAGAGAGGCGGTAGGCGGGGCAGGGGCTTGCTGAAAGAGGTAAAAACCCGCCGCCACTCCGATCACGATCAGAAACACAAAAACCAGGTACTTGGAAGAGGATCTCTTGCTCCTTTCGGGAGCGGATTCCTTTATTTTCGGGGAGAGCTTGACCAGGTCAATCTGGGATTCGTAACGGGCCAGGATTTCTTTGGGGTCGAGTCCCAGGTGTGAGGCATAAGTGCGCAGGAACCCCCGGGCGAATATGGGCGCGGAGATGGCCCGGAAATCGTCTTTTTCCAGGGCTTTCAGGTTTTCCAGCGAGATGCGAGTTACCCCCGCGACGGAATCCAGGGAGAGATTTTTCGTTTCTCGCTCTTTGCGGAGAATCTGCCCGACGGTCAAACGCTCTTCTTCACTCAACGTCTTCCTCCTTCTTCCTCGCGGAGGAAAGGGTCCGGTTCAGCCATTTCTTGAGCCCGTTCGGGGCCGCTTGGGACGGGGAACTTTCCCGAAGGAAGAAGAGCTCCCCTTCTTTTTCCACTCCCACCTTCTGCCCGATTTCCATCTTCTGCAGGCGGGAGCGGGCCAGGATCATCCGCCCATCCGGCGCGCGCACGAACCCCAGGGTAAGAGGGGAGGGGATGCCTTCCGGAGTGGTGTATAGGGTCGTGAAGGTTTCCAGGGTTCCGGAGTCCACGGAGGCAGGGTCCTCGAATCTCACCCTGGGCTCCACATTTCCGGGGTCATACGACGGCTTCCAGTAAACTGGAATCGCCCGGTAGCGGTCGGTCCTTTCCAGGATCGTGACCAGGTTATTGTTGGCCAGGCCTCCGATGTTTTGGGTGAGGCCGATTCTCGCTCCCGGAATCTGCCGCTGACGGTCCATTTCCCCGCGAAGCTGCAGGACCACCTCGGCGATTTGCGCCAGGCCGGACGCGCCCACGGGGTGTCCGCGGGCCTTGAGGCCCCCGGACGGATTGATCGGCAATTTCCCCTTGATCGAGGTTACCCCCTCTTCCACGGCCTTCCATCCCTTTCCCGCGGGGAAGAAACCCAGGTCTTCCGTGCCGATGATTTCAAAGGTCGTGAAAGCGTCGTGGACTTCGGCGAAGGAAATGTCCCGGGGATTCACCCTGGCCATGTTGTACGCCTGCCAGGCCGCCAGCCGGGTGGACTTGAAAGAGGTGAAGGAGTCGCGGTGGCGCACGGCGAGAGTATCCGTGGCGTGTCCCAGCCCGGACACCCGAACCTGCTTTTTCTCGGAGGTCAAGACCACGCCCACGGCTCCGTCCGTAATCGGCGCGCAGTCGTAGGTTCTCAGGGGAGTGGAGACCCACTTCGAGCGGAGATAGTCCTCTTCGGTGATGACCTTGCGGAATTGAGCATACGGGTTGAGGGAGCCATTGTAATGGTTCTTGACCGCCACTTTGGCGAGGATGGACTGTATCTGCCGGTCCGAAAGCCCGGCCTCGTGCTGGTATCTCCGGGTGATCATGGCCGCGAGGGCGGGCATGGACGCCCCATACTTCCTTTCGTCACGATCGATGACTTCCGCCAGGATGCGCGTCGTCTGGGCCGTCGGCAGGTGGGTCATCTTTTCCCCGGCGATGATTAAAACATTTTTATGATACCCGGAGGCCACGGCATAGAAAGCGGATTCGAAGACCGCGGACCCGGTGGATGAGGCAGTTTCGACCCGCGAGGAGGCGATGCCCGGGAGCCCGAGCCGGTCGGCGATCAGGGCGGCGATGTTGCTCTCCCCGGTGAACTCCTCCACGCTCATCACCCCGATGAAAGACGTAGTCGATCCCGGGCACTTTGGCGTCCATCATCGCCCGTGAGGCGGCCTCAACCATGAGCTCGGGCAAGGACTTTCCGCTCTTCCCGAACCTGGTCATGCCGACGCCTGCGATGTAAACTTCTGCGGCCATAAACCTCCCGGATTTGTCGGGGTGATTATACAGAATCAACGGGGCTTTGTCGAGCGAGGCGACTTTGAGGCCGTCCGGAATTAAGCAACAGCTATTTTCCGGAAAGCCCGATCGCAGGCAGCAATGGTTTTCTCCAGGTCTTTTCGGTTATGGGCGGTCGAGACAAACCACGCCTCGAACTGCGAAGGCGGCAGATAAACTCCCCGCTCCATCATGGCGATAAAGAATTCGGCAAATTTCCGGGTATCGCTCTGCTTGGCAGATGGATAATCCCGGACCGGTCCGTCGGTGAAGAAGACGGTGAATAGACCCGTAGCCCGGTTGATGGATATGGGAATGCCCCTTTTTTGAGCGGATTGGAGGATGCCGTCGGTCAGGAATAAAGTCCTCTTCTCCAGGTCCGCGTATGTGCCGGCCGATTTTAAAATTTTCAGGGTTTCGATTCCGGCGGTCATGGCCAGCGGGTTTCCCGAAAGGGTCCCTGCCTGATAAACTCCCCCGAGCGGAGCGACCTTCTCCATAATGGCTCTTTTGCCGCCGTAGGCGCCCACGGGGAGCCCTCCTCCGATGATCTTTCCCAGGCAGGTCAAATCCGCCTGAATTCCATACAGCGCCTGGGCTCCTCCGAAAGCGGCCCGGAACCCGGTGATCACCTCATCGAAGATAAGAATGATCTCTTGCTCGTCGCAGATTTTCCTTAAGCCCTCTAAGAACCCTTCTTCGGGGAGAACGACTCCCATATTCCCGACGATGGGTTCCACGATCACTGCGGCGATCTGCCCGGGATACTGGCTGGCGAGATCCTTCACGGCAGCCAAATCGTTGAAAGGCGCCGTCAGGGTATGCCGAGCCAAATCCGCCGGGACTCCCAGGCTGTCCGGAATGCCGAAAGTCGTGGCGCCGGAGCCCGCCTTAACCAGGAGGCTGTCGCCGTGGCCGTGGTAACAGCCTTCAAATTTTATGATCTCGTCCCGCCCGGTATACCCCCTGGCCACTCGAAGAGCCCCCATCGCCGCTTCGGTGCCGGAGCTGACCATCCTCACCAGTTCCATGGAGGGAAAGGCTTCCTTCACCATCGAGGCGAGCTCGACTTCCAACGCCGTGGGAGCCCCAAAGCTCGTCCCCTTTGGGGCCGCTTTTTTCAACGCCGCTATAACCTGGGGGTGGGCGTGCCCCAAGATCATGGGCCCCCACGAACCGACGTAATCGATATACTCATTTCCGTCCACGTCCCAGATCTTGCATCCTTTGCCGCGGTCGATGAACGTAGGCGGAATGCCGATGGCCTTAAAAGCCCTGACCGGGCTGTTCACTCCCCCGGGGATATGCTCCAGGGCTTGACGATAGAGGACCAAGGACTTCTTCCTTTTCATTTCTGTTCCTCCTGGTAGAGTTGAAACTCCTTACCTAAGATATTTGGATCATCTCCCATTTCGTGGATCGAACCTTTAGTGAAAGCCTCACAAGGGCGCGGAAGGAAAGGCAGATTGCGCCACAAGCATTGGCGGGATAAAGCTTCGGTTAAAGGACCCAATGTCTTCCGCAAAGCGCAGCGGGGGCATGAAAGCATTGGTTCGGAGGATAAAGGAACACCCCCGCAACAACCCAATAGGGATAGGTGCCTCATGATTGTGGCGCAATCTGCCTTTTCTTCCGTGCCCCTGCAATCACAGCACAATTTGACCATACCGCCCTGTTTTCGTCAACGAAATGGAAGATGATCCAGATATTTTGGAAGAGTACACGAGCAAGGGTTTCAAATCCAGGCATTTCCATTTTGCTTTGATATCGAAGCCTGAGTCTGATGTCTGAATCAGAGGTTTGTCCAATATGGTTCATAATGTACCCTTCTTGTTCGAGCAAATCAATCCCGGAAGAAATTGAATGGGGCGGACAGGATGGGCAGATCGATTGACGCCGGGCTAACCTTCTATTAAGATAGCGGGTATAAACCTTCCTCGTTCGTGAGCCATGGAACATGAACATTCTTTTCTTTAACATCGGGGCTTTTTTCTATTTTCTGGCGACCCTGATGTACATGGGCTATCTCTTTTCCTTGAAAGAGGCCCTGGGGAAAATGGCAGCGGCCGTGATCTCGGTCGGCTTTGCCCTCCATACGCTTGCCCTCGTCTCCAGGTATTGGGAAGCCGGCCATACACCGGTGACGAATCTCTACGAATCTTTATCTTTCTTCGGTTGGATGATCGTGGGCGTCTTCCTGATCGTGAACCGAAAGTATAAGGTCAAAGTATTGGGGGCGTTTCTTTCTCCGGTCGCCCTGGTGATCATGATTTTCGCCCTGGCTCTCCCCCAGGCCATCGTGCCGGCGGCGCCGGTCTTGAGAAGCTATTGGCATCCGTTCCATGTTTTTTTCGCCTTCCTGGGCGATGCCCTGTTCGCCCTCGCCTTCTGCTGCGCCGTGATGTACCTGATTCAGGAGCGGCTTCTTAAAACCCAGAATGTGGGAGCGATCACCCGCAGGCTCCCGTCCCTTAAGATGTTGGATGATTTGAATTACCAATCCTTAATTTTCGGGTTTCCCCTCCTGACCCTGGGGATCATCACCGGGGCGGTCTGGGCCGAATACGCCTGGGGCCGGTATTGGGGCTGGGATCCCAAGGAGACCTGGTCCCTGATCACCTGGTTCCTTTATGCCGCCCTGCTCCATCAGCGGCTCGCGATCGGATGGAGGGGCCGAAGGGCCGCCATCATGGCGATGGCAGGGTTTCTCGCGGTCCTGTTCACGTTCCTGGGCGTGAACTACCTGCCGGGGCTCCACGGCTACTTACAGTAAGGCTGAGCGAAGTCAGATGGAACTCATCGTCCTCGGAATCAACCACAAAACGGCGCCCATCGAGATCCGGGAATGCCTGGCCTTCAAATCGGAAGACCTCGAGACAGCTCTCGCCGGGGCGCACGCCCTTCCTTCCGTGAAGGAAAATATGATTCTTTCCACCTGCAACCGGGTGGAGATCTATGCCGTCAGCCGGGAAGACCAAGCCGGAATCGGCGAAATAAAGGATTTCCTGTCGCGGTTCCATCATCTTCCGCTGGAGAAATTCGGCGATTGCATTTACCTTCTCACCGGCAACGAGGCCGTGCGCCACGTATTCCGGGTGGCTTCCAGCCTTGACTCCCTGGTCGTCGGAGAACCCCAGATCCTGGGGCAGATCAAGTCGGCTTACGAGACGGCCGTACGCTGTCAAACCTCGGGCGTCATCCTTCATCGCCTCCTGCACGGGGCTTTCCACGTGGCCAAGCGGGTCAGGACCGAAACGGGGATCGGAAACAGCGCCGTCTCGGTGAGCTCCGTGGCGGTGGACCTCGCGCGAAAGATTTTCGAGAACCTGGAAGAAAGGACCGTTCTCCTGATCGGGGCGGGGGAGATGTGCGAGCTGGCGGCCCAGCATCTCGTCTCCGGGGGAGTCGGCCGGGTCCTGGTGGCCAATCGGACCTTTGAGCGGGCCTGCTCGCTCGCTCAAAAGTTTCAAGGGGAAGCGATCCCCTTCGAACAGTTTCAGGAGGGTCTAAAAAAAGCGGATATCGTGATCAGCGCCACCGATTCAAGGCAGGTCCTGCTGGAAAAAGATTCGATGGCCGGGATCATGAAAGAGCGAAGGTACAGACCCGTCTTCTTCATCGATATCGCCGATCCGCGGAATATCGACCCCCGGGTGAACGATATCGAGAATGTGTACCTGTACAACATCGATCACCTGCAAAAGGTCGCCCACGATCACCTCCGGGACCGCGAGAAAGAAGCCCGGAAGGCCGAGGACATTGTCGCGGAGGAAGTCGACAAAATTCGTGAGCTGGTACCGGTCTCTTGCGTTGACCCCCACCATCGTTGCTTTGAGGAGTAAATTTGAAGAAATCCGCGGGAGAGAGACTGGAAAAGACCCTTTCCCGCCTCCCCCACTTATCGGACCGGGAAAAGAACGCCCTCGAGGCCCTGACCTCGGGGATCGTGAACAAAATCCTCCACCATCCCCTGGCCTCTCTCAAGAAAGCGGAAGAAAACGGCCAGGCCGATTCCTACCTCGACGCCCTTCAGTCCCTCTTCCAGCTGACCCTCCCGCCGCCCCACTCAACGCCGGAAAAGGCGGGTGAAGATCACCCGCAGGAACAAGAGAAGGCCTGACGCAGAAACTTTCTCGGACGCAGTCTCTTACCTCTCTTGATCTGTGTCCCCCTCATGTGCTATAGTGTATATACATTATAATACAGTGAGGATTGAAGATGACGCGCCAAATGATTGTCCGTATTGACCCTGAGCTGAAGACCAAAGTTAGCAACTTGGCCAAAGCCGAAGGGAAAAGGGTCAGTGAAGTGGTAAGGGAATTGCTGGAGGATTACGTGAGGACCCGGGATATCGGTTCCTATGTTGACGATCTCTGGAGCAGGATGGGCCGCAAACTCGCCTCCCGCAAGGTAACCCTCAGGGACGTTCCCCGCGCCATTAAGGATGTTAGAGCGAAAAAGTGATGAAGGTTGTTCTGGATACCAACGTCTTCGTTTCTTCCTTCTTCGGCGGCAACCCCAGGGACATCATCGATCTTTGGAAAACAGGTGAGATCACTCTTTGCCTCTCGCCGGCAATCGTGGACGAATACATTGAAGTCCTTCGGCGTCTCGGCCTGCAGAATGAAAAGGAGTTAAGCGAGTTGCTGGGCCTTTTCGCGCGCGGTTTCAGTGTTCAGTTTACTGCCAAAACTCCCCAACTGCGTATCGTCGAACACGATCCCGATGACGATAAATTTATCGAGTGTGCCGTCGCCTTGAACGCCAAGTTCGTCATCTCTGGCGACAAAGCTCTCAGAGGGATAGAAAAATACATCGACATCGAGATTGTTACCCCCAAGGAATTCCTCAAGGCCTTCGAAACCATCCGCGCCAGGCGTTCGCGATAGCGCCTACCAGGGGAGCGAAGCTCCAATCAATTTCTGCATCCACATCCCGTTGCTCCCGCAACGTCCCGTTGTTCCCGGTTGAGAACGATCGATAGTCTAATCATCGCCCAGGGCTGATCAATGGAGTGGAAAAAATCGTATTCCATGATGCCCATTTCCGCACTGGGATCTTAGGGGGTACGGTTTTTCTCTTTCGACGGCAAAGTTTTGAGTGAACGATTCGGTGGTGAGCTGGATAATGTTGTTGAGCGCGTCCTACGGGGCTGGCCGAAAGCCCAAAACCCCTCTCCCGAACAGGAATTCTTCCTGGATTCTGTGGCTTTAAATCTTCATGGGTTCTATGCCGGGGTGGGACAGCTTTTTGAACTCATTGGCAGGCGCATCGACCAGAATGTGCCATCCGGAGAAGCTTGGCATCGTGATTTACTCAGCCAAATGAGTCAAGACATCCCCGATGTTCGGCCGGCCATGATTAGCCAAGAAAGCGCTCGCCTTAGATAAGTTCCGCCGCTTCCGACATCTTGTCCAAAAGGGGCGGCGTGGCAGTGGTGGTGGCGCGTGTTCATTTGTCCTCAACGACCCAAGCGGAAGAGATGTCATACCTCGAACGACACGATTGGTGGCTTGGAGGACCGGGACAGGAATACTACCAAAGAGAGAATCGGAAATGTGCTTTCTGTGAAGAGCGGTACCGTGCGGCTGCCGTGGAGGAGGATCGTGGCTGCTATTCCAGGACCCAACGGCCATTCTTCTGGATCTCATCGTACATGGCATCCGGCGCCAAATCGATTTCGCCGGGCCATACGACGACTCCATATTCCACATGGGCTTGCGCAAATACGACCGGATCGCGTAATTGAGCAAAAATGCCCGCGCTGTCACTAGTAATAAGCCTGGAAAGATCAACTTCACCCGTTGCACCATCCATGAACTTCACCGCCAGGCGATAATCTGGCAAGGTGTAGACTTCTATAACACGCCAAGGTGCTCGAGGACTTATTCCAGTGGTGGAATCTTGTATGGACTCTGTTTGGTTTCGCTATAATTTCCAATTCTCCTTAATACGATTTCGATGTTGGGCTGCATACCCGTTACCAGGGATAGATGCTCAGTCCAAGGTTCTGGGTACTTGGCAGATAAACCAACCTACATCCCCAGGTAAGCCTTCTTGAGGTGGCTGTGCTCCAGCAGTTCTTTGCCTGGGCCTTCCAGGACGATCCGGCCGTTTTCCAGGACGTAGCCCCGGGTGGAGATGTCCAGGCTCTCTTTCACGTTCTGCTCGACCAGCAGAATGGTCACCCCCTGCCGGTTGACTTCCTGCAGGACCTTGAAGATCATTTCCACGATGATCGGGGCGAGCCCCAGCGAGGGTTCGTCGAGCATCAGGATTCTCGGCCTCGCCATAAGCCCCCGGCCGACGGCAAGCATCTGCTGTTCCCCGCCGCTCATCGATTCGCCCATTTGTTTTTCCCTCTCGGCCAGACGGGGGAAAAACTCGTACACCTTCCGCAGGGATTCATCGTTCTTTTCCCGGGCTCTCCGATTGTAGCATCCCATGAGCAGGTTTTCTTTCACCGTCATGAAGGGAAAGATCCGGCGTCCTTCGGGCACCTGGACGATCCCAAGCTCGATGATCTCATGAGGCGGGAGGGAGTCGATCCGCCGGCCGTCGAACCGGATCTCCCCGCCGGAGATCGGGACCAGGGAAGAGATGGCGTTCATCATCGAGCTTTTCCCGGCGGCGTTCGCCCCGATGAGGCTGACGATCTCGTCTTTGCTGACGGCGAGAGACACATCCTTCAAGACCTGCATCTGGCCGTACCAGAGGTTAACCTGTTTTACTTCCAGCACTGCGTTCCCTCTATTTCCGGTTTCAAGATCTGTTTCTACTCCAAAGAATCCCCGTCGCCCACTTGTGAATCCCCTGGGGGATGCAGATGACCACGACGACGAGAACGATGCCGTAGATGATATTCTGGAGACCCTGGTATTCGCCGCTGATGTAAACCCGGAGCAGCTCCTGCAGGGGAGTGATGATAAAAGCGCCGACCACCGGTCCCATGGCCGTGCCAATCCCCCCGATCATCACCGGGAGAGAGATGGCGATGGAGAGGCCGAGGGAGAATTCGGATTCGGGTTCGATGAAGGTGAGATACTGCGCGAAGAAAGACCCGATCACCGCCGTCAGGAAGGCGCTGATCATGAGGGCGATGAGCTTGCTCTGATACGTGTTGATGCCCAGGGCCCGCGCTCCGTCCTCATTCTCTTTCAGGGCGGTCAGGTAATACCCCAGCCTGGAGTTCTCAATCCATACGGAAAGATAATAAGCGAGGGCCATGAACGCGAGGGCTATGTAGGCATACGGCTCCCGGTTCCTGAACATGAAATTCCAGAACCCGCCTTTAAACTGCAGGACGATTCCGATGCTCCCGCCGGTGACCTCTTTGAAATAGACGGTCATGATTCTCAAGACCTCGGCAAAAGCGATCGTGGCGAGGGTGAAATAAGTTCCCCGCAGCCGGAAACACGGTATGCCGAGGATGAGCGAAGCGATCACCGCCAAAAACCCCCCGGCGATCATGCCCAGCCAGGGGGTCAGTCCGAAGTGGGTGAAGAGCAGGGTGGAGGTGTAAGCCCCGATCCCGTAAAAGGCGGCATGTCCGAATGAGAGCTGGCCGCCGTATCCCCCGATGATGTTCCAGGCCAGCCCGAGGGCGATCGAGGTAAACACCATGATGAGCAGGTGGAGGACAAAAGGATTTTGCACCACGGAAACGAGTATGGCCAGAACAGCCAGAAAGAGAAGAAAGGTGTTTCCCTTCAAAAAACGCATCAAAACTCCGTATCCGGATCAGGCAGCCGAAGAGACTTTCCCGCCGTTCAACTCCATAACCAGAAATCCCCCCCAAACCTCCCTTTGTTAAAGGGGGGCAGGGGGGATTTCTGGAAACAATTTTCGAATTGCGGAGGACTTCACTTGTAAGTGACTATCCCCTGGTCAACCCGAACAAACCGGAAGGTTTGACCAGGAGAACCAGCACGAAGATGACGAAGTAGACCGCCTCTTTCAACTCCGGAGAGATAAAAAAGCCGCTGAAGGCCTCCACGACCCCGATGATCAGGCCGCCGAAGAGGGCCCCGGTGATGTTCCCCATCCCCCCCAGCACTACGACCACGAAAGCGGTCAGCACGAAGTGGAGACCCACCGTCGGGAAAGCGTAATAGATGGGCATGAGAAGAGCGCCGGCCACCCCCACGCAGGCCGAGCCCAGCCCGAAAGTAAAGATATACACCCGGTTGATGTTGACCCCCATGAGTTTGGCCCCGGTATTATCCTGGGCCGTGGCTCGAATGGCTCTCCCCAGATAGGTATGCTTCAGGAACAGGAAAAGGAGGACAGTGATGGCGATGGCCATGAGAAACGAGATGAGCCGGGGGTAGCTGACCACCAGGTCGCTGAAGTTCAAAGTGGAGGACATGTAAGGGGTCTTCACCATCCGGTAATCGGCTTTCCAGAAGAAGAGGGCGGCATTGGCCATGACGGTGGAAATCCCCACCGTCGCGAAGATCTGGGTGTAGTGCTCGGCCTGGATGAGATGCTGGATCAAATACCTTTGGGTCAGGGCGCCGATCAGGAAGAGGGCGGGGGTAACGATAAAAAGGGAAATGTAAGGGTCAATCTGGAAATAATGGAATACCCAGAAGGTGAGATACATGGCGAGCATCAGGAATTCGCCGTGGGCAAAATTCACCACGTTCATGACCCCGAAGATCAGGGTCAGGCCGATGCTCACCAGGGCGTAAATCCCCCCCATGAGAATGCCGCTGATGAGGGACTGTCCGATGATGATCAGCATGGATTCAGTTCACTCAAAAATAGGGGCACGCTGCGGCGTGCCCCTACTAGGAAATCAGGACCTAAGGGGCACGCGCGGCATGCCCTCACAGGTTTATTTTTTCTTCCTCTCCGCCCAGGTCGGCAGCGGGAAGATCATCTTGGCGATGGCCGCTTTTTCGGGCCATACCGTGAGCATCTGCTGGTGCTGCCACTGCGCGACCGGGGTTACGGCCCTCAGGTTCTGCCCGGTCTTGGGGTCGAACTTCACCCCTCCGCCGGTCTCCGTTCCCTCGGGGGGAACGTCGATTGACAGAGCGCCCTTGCGGACCGCCTCGGGCTCGGCGGCCCCGCCCTTCTGGATGGCCTGGAAAAGCACCTTCGTGCCCATGTAATTCATAAGCGGGTAGGGCCCGTCGGCTTCTTTTCCCAGGAGCTTGACATGGAGGGCGGCAAATTCCTTGATGCCTTTGGCGAACTTGGGGTTGACGTCCATGGAGGTGAATCCTACCAGCCCGACCCCCTCCACATCGTCGCCCAGCGCTTTTCCGAAGTCCTTCAGCCCGGAGCCGCCCGTGGTGAGGGCGATCTTATAGTCGAACCCCAGTTCCTTGGACTGGCGAACGAAAAGGATCTGGTCGGTGAAATAGCCCGGGTAGAGGAGAAAATCCGGCTTGGCTGATTTCAGGCGGAGAATCACCGGGGTGAGGTCGGTGGACTTGGCGTTATAGGGAACATCGGCCACGACGATCACCCCGTATTTCCGGGCGGCTTCAAAGCCGTATTTGGCCTGGGTGGTCCCGAAAAGGGAGTCTTCGTACACGATGGCGAGTTTCACCTGGTCGGGCTTCTTTCCAATTTTCGGGGCCAGGTATTCAACCATGCACTTCAAGGCCGAGTAGCTGTACATGGAAGCCGCCGGGCAGGTGCGGAAGACGTATTTAAAGCCGCGTTGGGTGATGTCATCGGAGATCGCCCCCAGCTCCCAGTAAACCACGCCGTACTTGTCGGCCACGTTGGTCGCCGCGTAAGAGAGGGAGCTGGAATAGGTCCCGGTAATGATCTTGACCTTGTCCACGGTGCAGAGCTTCTCGGCCGCAGCCGCGGCAGCCTTGGCGTCCGGCGCGTCGACGATCACGAACTCCACCTTCTTCCCGAGAACCCCTCCCTTCGAATTCAGTTCCAGCCTGGCGACTTCCGACCCCTCCAGGCTGTACTTGCCGAGGAGCGCCATGGGGCCGCTCAAAGGCTGGATCACCCCGATCTTGATGTCCTGGGCCGAGGCGCCAGCCGTCATGAAAAGAAACAAGAAAACCCCGGTGAACAGGACCCAGGCGCCCACGCTCCGACTCCGATTCTTTTCCATCTCACCCTCCTTTTATTTTAGTTGGGACGCAGATTGACGCAGATAAACGCAGATGAATGCCTTGGACCGAGAAAGGTCCCTCTTCGCTCGGTTACTGGCGTGGAGGGGGAACTCATCGCTAATTCGGTTTCTTAGAGTTTCTTTTAATCTGCGTAAATCTGCGTTAATCTGCGTCCCGAAAAATAAAAATTTCTCTTTGCCCTCAGCTCTGGCCTTCCCGAAACACGTACTCCTTGCCCAGGTAGGCCTCGATGACTTTTTTATCTTTGGCCATCTCGTGGGGGGCGCCTTCGGAGATCTTTTCTCCGTAATGGACGATGGCGATCCGGTCGGAGAGGTTCATGATCACCTGCATGACATGCTCGATGAGAAAGATCGTCGTCCCCCTTTCGCGGATTTTTCGGATGAGGACCAGGGCTTCCTCCACCTCGGTGGGGTTCAGCCCGGCCATCACCTCATCCAGCAGGAGGAGCCGCGGCCTGGTAGCGAGGGCCTTCGCGATCTCCAGGCGTTTTCTCTCCGCGAGGGTGAGGCTGTTCCCGAGCTGATCTTTCTTTCCGCCCAGCCCCACGAAGTCGAGGATCTCCAGGGCGGCTTCTCTCGCTTCTCTCACGCCTTTCAGGCGGGGGAGGGCGGCAACGGTGACGTTGTAGAGGACGTCGTGATGGGGGAAGGTTTTCACGATCTGGAAAGTTCTGCCGATGCCTCTCCGGCAGCATTCGTAGGGAGGGAGGTTGGTAATCTTCTCCTCCTCGAAAAAGATCTCCCCCTTCGTCACGGGATAGAACCCCGAGATCAGGTTGAACAGGGTGGTCTTCCCCGCCCCGTTCGGGCCGATCAGCCCCACGATCTCGCCCTGGTTGATCTGGAGGCTGACGTCATGGATAGCCAGCAGCCCTCCGAACCTTTTCGTGACCGACTGAATTTCCAGCAGAGCCATAGAGAAGAAATTCCAAATTCCAAAACCCAAATTCCAAATTATAGGCAATGACAAAAGAAAGCAGCCATCGCTCTCCGGCATCCCCAGCAGAAATCCCCCCCAACCCCCCTTTACGAAAGGGGGGCAGGGGGGATTTTGGAACGGAGATTTCTAGCTCTTATGAGAGCTCATCTAATGTCGCCTTATTTAAGTCGTTCCCTATAGATCTCTGGAATTTGGTGCTTGTTCTCTGGTGCTTATATTTCCTGATACCCGCACCAATCCAGGATAAACTTGGCGATCACCCGGGTTACCGTTTTCAGCGATTCGACGTCCACGTACTCGTCGGGGCCGTGCAGGCGGTCTCCCCTGGGTCCGAAGGCGAAAGCGGGGGTGCCGAAATACTTTCCGAAACGGGTGTCCATCGCTCCGGTCATTCCCTTGAACTCCGGGGTTTCCCCCAGCACCTGCCTGGAAGATTCCAAAAACGCCTGGACGAAGGGATTTTTTTCATCCTGGACCCACGGTTCGGTGTTCCATCCGTACCACTGCACGGTCGGCGGGTGTTCTTTCAGCCAGGGGTCGTTTTGGGCGGCTTGGGAGATGGTCTCTTCGACCTCTTTCATGACCTCTTTGCCCTTCTCCCCCGGGACAAACCCGACCCGGCAATCCATTACCGCCATCCCGGCGACCGATGACGCCCAGTCGCCCGCGGAATAAATGCCGACGTTCAGGTTGCAGGACCGGCCGCCGAATTTTTCCACCAGCGGCCAGCGATGGTCCCGGGCCCGCTTTTCATCGAGCGCGATCAACGCATCGTAGATTTTGTTCATCTTCCCGATGGCGTTCACCCCGGTGTGGGAATGGGCGGCGTGAGCCGTTTTTCCCACCACCCGGACCCGGAAGTATTTTATGCCCGTGTGCTGGACCCACACGTAGTGTTCCGAGGGCTCCGGGACGAGCATCCCGTCGGCCTTGTACCCTCTCAAAAAACACGCCAGGGCTCCTCCTCCCCCGCCGGCTTCTTCTTCAATGACGCTCTGCCATGATCAGCGTCCCGCCCGGCTTGATCCCGCTATTGAGGATTGCTTTGACCGCGAACAGATTGGCTACGAGTCCGCCTTTCATGTCGAAGGCTCCCCGGCCGTACAGCTTTCCGTCCCGGATCTGGCCTCCCCAGGGGTCGAACCGTCCACTGGTCCAGGGGTTCCGGCGAGACCACGTCCACATGACCGTTCAGGATCAAGGAACGGAAACGGGGCGAACCCTCCAGAATCCCGACCACGTTCGGCCGATTCGCGTAGGAATAGGACACCGGGACGTAGGTTTCGTGCTGCCGGACTTCTTCGAGCCGGGCCTCAAAGGTTTCCACCTTCAGGCCCGATCTCTTTCAGCCGGGCTTCGATAAACTTCTGGGCCTGGAGCTCGTTGCCGACCACGCTGGGAATCCTGACCAGCTCCTGGGCCGTGGAGATCATTTCCCCTTCTTCCCGGGCGATCTCCTCGAATACTTTTCCGATGATCTGCTCGTTTCCCGGAATTTTCATTCCCCGCTCTTAAAAAAATCGATGGGAAATCCCCACCAGAAAAAAGCCGGGTTCTCCCATCGACCTTGAATCCGAACCTGTCGTTTACAGGCCCATGTCCTTCTCTTCCTCCGCGATCACCTGATCGAGGATCTTGACCGCCCAGTCGATCTCGTCTTTGCGGATAATGAGCGGCGGGGCGAACTCCAGGGCCGGGCCCATCCACTTGATGATCAGGCCCTTCTCCTTGGCGCGGTTCACCAGGCTGTTCAGACGGTCCATGGGGAAGGGGGACCGGGTTTTCTTGTCGGGGGTAAAATCGATGGCCGTCCACAAGCCCGTCCCTCTCACTTCGCCCACGATGGGGTGGTGAACCAGGGTCTTCAACCCCTCCAGGAAGTAGGCGCCGACCGTTTTGGAATTCTGGATCAGGTTTTCCCTTTTCATGATTTCGATGTTCTTGAGCGCCGCCGCGCAGGAGACGGGGTGGTTCCCGTAAGTGTGGAGGTGCTGGAAGATCTCGATGGGCCTGACGACCTCGGCCGTGCACCCGACGGCCCCCAGGGGCACGTACCCGCTGGTGATCCCCTTGGCCATGGTAATGATGTCCGGCTGTATCCCGTAGTGCTGAATCCCGAACCATTCGCCGGTTCTTCCGAACCCGCAGATGACCTCGTCGACGATGAGCAGGATCCCGTACTTATCGCAAATTTTGCGGATCATTTTCCAATATTCGGGGTAGGGGGGATAGGCCCCGAACCCCTGCTGGATGGGCTCCCCGATGAAAGCGGAAATCTGGCCCGGGTCCTCGAACTCGATGATCCGTTCGATGTCTTTGGCGCAGGCCAGGTCGCAGTTCGGGTAGGTGAGGTGGAGAGGACAGCGGTAGCAGTAGGGAGATTCCACAAAAATGGTCCCGGGGGCCAGGGGCTCCATGATCTGGCGCATGGGGAGGACGGTCCCCAGCACCCGCAGGGCGCCCCCGGTGACGCCGTGGTATGCGCCCCGGCGGGAAATGATCTTGTACCGCTTCTGGTCGCCTTTGTAGGCGTGATAATGCCGGGCCAGCTTGATGGCGGTCTCCACCGCCTCCGAGCCGTCGCACACGAAGGTGAAATATTCGATTTTGCCGGGGGCGATCTCCTTCAGCACGTCGGCGAGCTGGATCGCGGGCGGAGTGACGAACTGCATGGGGGTAAAATAGGAGAGCTGGCAAATTTGATCGTAAACCGCCTGGGCGATCTCTTTCCGCCCGTAGCCCACGTGGACGGGCCGGGTCACGCCCGACACGAGGTCCAGATAACTTTTTCCGTCCTGGTCGGTAACCCGGGTCCCTTCCCCCTTGGTCATAACCGTGATGCCTTGCTTGATCTGGTCCCTGGACGTCCGCTGCATGATAAGGGAATCTCTGTTCACGTTTTGTTCTCCTTCTGTACGAAGTGTCAGTGTCAGTGTTTGGTGTCAGTGAAAAGAAAAGATACAGATCACTGACAATCATACTGAGCACTGGGTTTTTTTGAGGATTGATCCGTTTTTTCTGCGAAAATCTGCGTCCCGATTGTTATTCCGGCGGGGGGGCGGCGATCAGGGTTTCGGTATAGATGATCCCGTCGATCTCCCGGATCTTGGATACGAGTTTGCCCGGCGGCGTCAATGTCCAGGGCCCGGATCATCAGCACCATGTCATAGCGTCCGAAGGTGTTGGACTATATTGGCGACGCCTTCCAAATTCTTCAGCTTCCAGTAAACGTCTTTCGATTTCTGGGGCTCGGTCCGGATCAACACGCCAGCTACCATCGTTGGCCCTCCTGCCTTACGTCTTATTTTTCACCGTACCACAAAAAAGGGAATAAATCTGTCGAACCTCTTTTTCGAAAAGCGGATCTCGGCTCCAGCTCCACCAGGCCTCAGATCTCGCGGGCGCAAATGGCTGAAATCCAAAAAAGGAAAGTCTTCCTCCCCTTTTCTCGACTCACGGCTGGAGAATGACCTTCAGACCCTTTCTGGACATGGCGAAGGCGAAAGCCTGGTCGACTTCCTGGAGAGGAAAAATGTTCCGCGTGAACTCCTTAAGGTCCACTCTCTCCTTCTGGATCAAATCCAGCGCCTGGTCGAACTCTTTGTAGTTGTAACAGATGGACCCGAAGACCTTCAGCTCATTGCGAATGACCGGCTCCATGTTGATCTGGATCTGTTTGTGGACCGTCAAAGCGACGACGGACCCGTTTCTCTTAGTGGAGAAGAAAGCGTCTTCCAGCGCCCTTCCCTGGCCGGTGGCCTCGAAGGCGAAATCGGACCCCCCGTCCGTCGTCTGCAGGATGAATTTCACCGGGTCGGTCTGGTTGACATTTACCGTGTAGTCCGCCCCGAACTGCCTGGCCAGGGCCAGCCGGTCGTCCCTCGTCCCGGTGACGATCACTTTGGCCCGCAAGACCTTCTTGGCGATCTGGACGGCCAGCAGTCCTATGGCTCCGGGGCCCAGGATGGTGACCCAGGAATCTTTTTGAATGCTGACCATCTCCAGCCCGCGGATCGTGCAGGAAAGGGGATCGGCCAAGGTTGCGCCTTCATAAGAGACATGGTCCGGAACCCGATGGATATTTCTGGCAGGGACGGAGACGTATTCAGCCATGCCGCCGTCGACGGTGATCCCGATCTCCTCCAACTTGTCGCAGAGATTAAATTGGCCTTTCCGGCAGTATCGGCAGATGGCGCACCCGATGCAGATGGCGGCGGCGACCCGGTCTCCCTTCTTGAATCCGTGGACTTTCTCTCCCGTCTCGACGATTTCCCCCGAGAGCTCGTGGCCGATGACGATCTTCTTTCGCCCGGGGATGACTTCGTTGTACATGCGGATATCGCTGCCGCAAATCCCCACGGCCTTGACGCGGATGAGCACCTCGTAGGAACTGAATTCCGGCTGGGGAACTTCCTGGAGAGAGACGCCTTTTTTGGAAAAGTCTTTCACCACCGCTTGCATGAGCCGCCTCTCTCAAAGCATGGTTATACGACCGCAGGGGTATTCTCTTCCTTCGGCGAACGAATCCGGTTCAGAAACATGGAAGGTCAGATTTGCCAGGAACGATCCGGCCCGGGGTGGGCTGTCAAGGGGGAGTCCGCTACATTACAGTCCCTTCGACATCCTCCAGGAACAAAAGGGCCGCCTCTCTTGTCGCTTTCGCGCGGCCTTGCTCTCTTAATCCAGGTTTATGAAATATTACAAACTTGAATGGATGTCAAGGAAATTTGGGGTTAATCAGCCTATTCTGCACCGGAATCCTTTGAATCCTTTCCCGCGGGCGGTCATCCGAAAGGGTGAAATGAGCAAATGATAAAAAGCCGAAGTAAGCACGATGAAAGGTGGAACCCCATGCGAAAAAATACCGCTGCTGCCATGTTGGGTCTGCTTCTGATCTTCCTGACCGGGCCTGCCGCGTCGGGCCAAACTCTTACCCAAATGTACGTTTCCGAATGGGGCCAGGTTCTGGGAACGGTCTTTAAATTCAACCCCGGTTATCCCTCCTACGCCTTGGTCAAGGGCAACGGGGTCCTGGTCTGGGTGGACATCGAAATTCCCGGTGCATTTGTGGAACTAAACACCTTTGGGAGTGTCAGCCTGGTCGAAAGAACATCGCCGAGCGACATCTCCTATGAGGACGGCCGGATCAGCCGCATCGGGGACCTCCCTTTCGAGTACGACACCGGCCGGGTGACGAAAATCGGCGATTTGGCCTTCGATTACTATGGATTAAACTTGAGCGAGACGGGAAGAATAAACCGGATTGGGGACGTCCCCATCGTGATCGAAGATGGTTTCCTTCGCCAGCTGGGCGACGTTCGCTTCGAATACGAGAACGGCCTGGTGCAAAAAATTGACGACCTTACCTTCGCCTATGAAAACGGGAGAGTGCAGAAGATCGGGGACGTGGAGTTCGATTACGATATGGGCAGGCTGAAAAACGCGGAGGGAAAAATCCCGGGAGTTGATTTAACGATCAGCTCGGTGGTGGAATTCCACAGATCTCTCACCCAAGCGCAGCGGTAATTGCATTCAGAAAATCGGCCGGTCGGCCGGGTGAACACCCAGTCTCCGGGGATCCGCTGACCCCTTTAGAGGGGGCGCCGGGTCGTTCATGCAAAATAGGTAGCCCTCGCGTTCTGCTGCCTTACGCCTCAAAGAAACTTCTTTTCTTACCCCCAACCAAAACTCGATTATTGCCCATACAGCACCAAAAAAAGGCACACCGTAAAAGGTGTGCCTAATTGCTCGGCAGCATGCGTGCTGCAACGAATATCTTTTCGTTAAGGCCCACTCTGATCGTTCAGAATTGCCGGGCCTGCAAAAAACTTCCTGCAGTTCCTCAGGGGCTCGGAGGAAAGATTCCTCCGGCCCCGTCCCTAAACGGACCTTCGGCCCAGGAACAGGGAAACCAGGAACACGACCAGGAAGATGAAGAACAGAACCTTCGCTATCCCGGCGGCAGCACCGGCGATTCCACCAAAGCCGAGGATTGCCGCGATTATCGCGATGACCAGAAAAGCAAGTGCCCATGACAGCATCTTTCATCCCTCCTTATTTCTTCCTGTAAACTTCTCCGGGAAAGGAGTTCCCGTCGTTTTGCAAATATAATCATTCTTTTTTGCTTTCCAAATGGAAATGAAAAAAAACTGCCAGTCAAAACCTCTCCCTGGTTCCGAAGAACCCGGAATTCCGGGGAGCGACCCTGCGGATCAGTATGGTTTAGAGAGAGTGGGATTTAAGGAAAAAGAGGCTGAGGGAGATCAACAGGACGGCCGCGTTGAGGGCCGCGCAGAGGAAGGCCTCTTTGAGGAACGGACGGAGTTTCCCCTTGATGGAGCGGGTGATCCCGCTCGCGGCCTTTCGCAGGCACACGAGGTAATTGGCAAAAAAACAGGTTCCGACGATCAGCAACACCTTGATCACCACGCTTTGGGTTACTTCTTCCCCCGGGGTGATCAGGATGGATCCTAAAGCGTACCCCAAAAAGGAATTGGAAAGAATCGTCAGATACGGGAATTTTTCAAAGGAGAAAGGCATTCGAAGAAAAGAGATGATCGCGCGCATGCAGGAAACCCTCACATTTGGCAAAGATGAATCGAGTGTAGCCGAAAAATACCCGGAAGTCAACGATTTCAAACACGCCTTCAGTTCCCCTGATCAGCTAGTCCCTGGCCGGGCTGCACGACGGGTTTTCTCCGTTCGGCTCGGATTCTTCCCGCCTTTATCTCGCGGACCAGATCCTCTTCCCCGGCGATGGTATTCTCAAATAGGGTGACGCAGCTCCCCACTGCGAATATCTTGTGGGCGTCGCTGCTGCCCGTACCGGGGATTCCAAGCTCATTCATGGCCTTCCGAACCTTCGCCACCGCGACGTCCCCGTGATCGGGGTGGTATAGCTCCAGCGCGTCGAGGCCAAGCTCGTACACGAGATCTCCCGCGCCGTAATAATGCTCCCTCCCGCCGCGCGAGAGTTTATAGGGGTGGGCCGCAATCACGATGCCGCCCTCTCCGTGGACTCTTTCCACCAGTTCCCGGGCGGAAAGATTCCCATACAGGCTTCTCTTCACGCCAAAGACCAGATACTCGCCTTCCATTCCATTCCTGGACGAGGCGAGGATTTCCTGGCCGTTAATCAGTACAAGACTGGGGTCCGCCAGCCTTCTTAAGGAATCGAGCTTCTCCTCCGGCCAACGCATCCCATGCTCGGTCAGGGCAATGCCGGCGAGCCCGAAGCGGACCGCCTGCCGGACAACTTCCGCCGGGTCGATAAAGGAGCAGTCGGAATAAACTTTCGTGTGGAGGTGAAGGTCGAAGGCCTGCATATCGCCATGATTCTCCCGGGCGGAAGCTTCACCGGACCGATCCTCTGGGAGGAAATCCCGCGAAGTCTGACCCCGCTCTGGAGGTACTATAAAGGGAGATTCTATGCATGGCAAGAAGAAAGAGGGGTGAACGGAGCTGGAGAAGCGACTCGGGGGTGCGGTCAAGAACAGCAAAAAACATCCGATGAATTCCTGAGGGTCCATTGACCGGCTATTCTCGTTGGCATATCTTAGCATGATGCGAAAACCCCTGCCGCCCATCCTTTTCGCCTACATCGCCGGGATCATCGGAGGAAGCTATTTTCCTATTCCCCTCTCGTTTCTTCTGGCTGGAATCATCGCCGGAAGCGGCGCCCTGGTGATTTGCTTCTTCGGCAGCCGCGGGAGGGTCGCGATGGTCCTTTCCCTCGGGATCTTCGCCCTGTTCGGGTTTCTGTTCATAGGCCGAATCCTGCACCCTGAACTCCCTTCCCACCACCTTGTCCGTTTTGCCGGAGACGAGAAATTGCGCGTCGAGGGGGTCCTGGTTCGGCCTCCAGAGTTCACCGAGGACAGAGTCCGCTTATATGTCCGGGGAGAGAGGGTTTACCTGGGAGAGGGAAGTACTCCGGCCACCGGCAACCTCCTCCTGACGGTGAAAGACCGCCAGTGCGACCTGCGGTACGGCGACCGGGTGAGGTTCGTCTCCAAGCTCTACCTGCCGCGTCCGGCCAGCAACCCGGGCGGGTTCGACTACCGCCGGTTCCTTGCGCTCCAGGGGGTCCGGGTCACAGCCTACGCCAACAGCTCGGCTGAAGTGGTGCGGATGGAAGAGGGGAAAGGGAACGCCTTCCTCCACCTGGTGGAAAGGGGCCGCGAGAAGATCCGCGTCTTCCTGGATGAAAACGCGCCCGCGGAATCCAAAGGAATCATCAAGGCCCTGGTCCTGGGCGAAAGGGGGGATATCTCCAAAGCGGTCAGCGAAAAATTCATCGTCTCGGGGGTGACCCATATTCTCTCCATATCCGGGCTGCACGTCGCGCTGGTGGCTGCGTTCTTTTTCGGGGCCACCCGGCTCATTTTGAGATTCTTCCCGTTCCTGCTGCTCCGCGTGAATGTGAATAAGGCCTCGGCCGTCGTAGCCATCCTGCCGGTGATCTTTTATACTTTCATCGCGGGCCTGGGAGTCGCCGCGGTCCGGTCCACCATCATGGTACTTTCTTTCCTCCTTGCCCTCCTCCTGGACCGGGAAAAGGACCTTTACGACGCCCTGTTCGCGGCGGCTTTCTTTATCCTGGTCGTCAACCCGGCGGCTCTTTATGATATCTCCTTTCAGCTCTCCTTCCTCTCCGTTCTGGGACTGCTGTATTTAATCCCACGCTTTCTGGAGTTTTTCAGCTTCCTCAAGGACTGGCCATTCAGCAGCTGGGTGGAGGAACAACCCCGCTGGAAGAGAAAAGCCTTAGCCTTTCTCGGGGGCAGCCTGCTCACGTCGGCGGCCGCCATTTTGGCTACCGGGCCGCTGGTGACCTACTACTTCAACCGGGTTTCGCTCGTGGGATTCCTTTCCAATCTCCTCCTGGTTCCCCTGATGGGTTTTGGCAACACGCTGCTCAGCCTCCTTACGGCCCTCTTCGTTTTCATCTCTTTCCCGTTGGCCAGAATTCTAACCACGGTGAACGTTTTCCTCCTGGACGTTTCCTTGGTTCTGGTGGATTTCTTCAGCAGGTTCCCAGGCGCTTCCCATCGGGTCAGCACCCCCACCTACCCGGAGATGCTCCTGATCTACGGGATGCTCATCCTGGCCGCCAACGTTAAGCGCTGGAGCCGGGCCCTTCCCGGATTGATGCTACTTTGCGGCATTTATCTGGTCATCCAGGTTTATGACTACCAATCAACCTACCATGGGAAAGAGTTGACGGTAACCTTCCTGGATGTCGGCCAGGCCGACGCAGCAGTCGTTTGCTTTCCCGGCGGGAAGGTCATGGTCATCGACGGGGGAGGCTCGCCGGACGGGAGTTTTGACACGGGGGAGAGAATCGTCGCTCCTTTCCTCTGGAAGCTGAAAAGGAAAAGCATAGATTACCTGGTCAATTCTCATCCTCATCCCGACCACCTCCAGGGCCTCCTTTTCCTGCTCGAGAATTTTCGAGTCGGGAACATTTGGGGCAACGGGGATACGGAAATAAGTTCCCTCTGGGCCTCCAAGTTTTCGGAGACGGCGGGGGACCGGCTCCGCGCCAAAGGCTGGTGGGAGAGAGGCGAAGAGGTCAACGGGGTAAAGATCGTATCCCTCCATCCTCCCCTGGAGGAAGAAAGGAGAATGAGGTTTTCAGGCAACGACGCATCGCTGGCCTTACGGCTCGATTACGGCGATGTGAGCTTCCTGTTTTGCGGCGACGTGGAGGCCGCCGCCGAGCAGGAGATTCTCGCCACCGGCGCCAGGATTCAAAGCACGGTAATGAAGGTGCCGCACCACGGCAGCAAGAGCTCGAGCACCCAGCCGTTCCTGGAGAGTGTCCGGCCCTCTTACGCGGTGTTCACGGTGAGGCCGGGGACCAGGTCCTACCTCCCCCATCCCGTGGTTCTGGACAGATATGAGCGGCTGGGAGTAAAAATGTACCGTTCAGACCGGCATGGGGCGATCACCTTCACGACGGACGGAAAAAACCTGAGGGTTCAAACTTTTGCAGGAAAAAACTGAAATGCGAATGACCGAAATTTAAGCAAAAGGGGGAAAGGGACGCAACAAATATAGAAGACATTCTTCCAAGGTCTACTCACTCCGAAATAGTCTACCAACGTACTCCCCTATTAGATATGGCTCGAAAGACTTTGTTATTTTCGCGGAAGGATGGTTACCCGCAAGGTTGAAACTATATAAAGTTAGTCCAAAGTATCTGTAAGTCCATTCAGAAAGGATGTCCCCCCTCCCCATGGATTTTTACCTCCAAGGGGATCGTGATGATCGGGGGTTTCATTCGTGTGGAAATGCCAGGCAATTTCTGCACGAACGTCCCCTTCTCTGGCAAATGATACTGAGTAACAGTTTAGTCCTTTTAGAACTTTTTTAGTCACGCGCCCACATTTTTCTTGACTTGTGGGCTTTTTGTTTATAAAAAATATGAGTATAAATACTCATATATGGGAGGAGACTGGAATGACCCGAAAAGACATCTTGGAGAAGCGCCAGGCCCGGCTGAAGGAAGACATTGGGTCTCTCCTCGATAGCTTTCTCATAGGGACGGTCGCAAAATCCCCTTCCATGAGCGGCCATAGCCTGACGACCAAAGTGAAGGGAAAAACTATAACGGTCTATGCCCGAAAGGACATTGTTCCCAAGGCTTTGGAGATGGGCAACCGTTACCAGAGGCTTTGGACGCTTATCCAGGCGCTTTCCAAAGTCAACTGGGAGATCCTGAACCTGGAGAACAAGTAGGCGTGCCCCGTTGCTCCTATCCGCCCCCTGATTTTGACTGTGGATACAGGGACAGCTGTCCCTATCTGGACGGATTATCCACCACCTGGGTCCTGGAGGAGTACCGACGGGCCGACGATGTGTACCAGGAACACTTACGGATCATCGATGGCTTCGATGGCCAGTTAAAAGTCCGGGATAAGCGGATCCGCGTTCTGGAACGGGAGAATGCCGAACTGAAGGCGAAACTTCAAGCCTTACATCGACGACAATTCAAGTCGAATAAGAAGAAAGACGCGGAGGCGGCGGGAAAGGAGGCCGAAGGGGCCTCCCCGTCCAGCGACGGGATAAAGAAAAAGCGCGGGGCGCCGCGGGGACATCCGGGATGGATGCGGTCCAAGCCAGAGCGGATAGACCGGACGGTTCACGTGCCCGCTCCGACGATCTGCCCCCATTGCCAATCCCACGACTTGGTACCGATGGAGAAGAGTACGGAGCACGCCCAGGAAGATATCGTCATCCAGCCCCGGACCCTGGTTACCCGCTATCTGCATGGCCAAGCCCTATGCCCGCGATGCCATCGTCTGGTGGTTCAGGCCGGCGAGGGCGAGCTTTTAAACGCCCCCATCGGGCCGGTCGCCAAATCCGTAGCTCTCTATTTACGCTACCGGATGGGGCTTCCCTATCGAAAAACGACTGAGTTGTTCCGGGAGTTGTTCGGCCTACAGTTTGTTCCGGCCTCCGCCCTTCTATTCGACCGCAAAGCAGCGGCACGGGGTGCGCCCCTCTATGAGGATTTAGGGGAGAAGATCAGGACCTCCGACGTGGTCCATGCCGATGAAACCTCATGGCGCAATGACGGCCTGGGGCATTATGTATGGTTCGCAGGCAATGAGAACCTCGCCTTCTTTCACATCGACCGGCATCGGTCTGCCGAGGTGGCCAAAACCATCCTCGGAGAAGACTTTGCCGGAACTCTGGTGCGCGACCGGTATGCGGCCTATAACGGGATCGGAGTGGACTGGCAGGTCTGCCTAGCCCATCTCATCACCAACGCCAAGGAAATCAGCGCCGAACACGCGCTCTTGCCGCAGACCCAGAAGGACCCCGCTACCGGCCCTTTCTGCGACCGCGTCAAGGATCTAGGCACACGACTCTGTGAGGTGGGGCGAAAGCTGGAATCCGGCCATATCCCCCGCAAGGCGGCGGGCAAGATCGAAAAACGCTCCGTCAAAGAACTGAACCAAATCTGTAAACATCCGCTTCGCTTCAAACCCGCCGAGACCCTCCGGACCTATCTTACAGGACCCGAACAAAAATTTATCTTTACCTTCCTCCGACGCCCCGGAGTACCGGCCACGAACAATCATGCAGAACAGTCTCTCCGACATCTGGTCATCTTCCGCAAGATATGCTTCGGGACCAGATCGGACAGCGGATTGAAAACTCATAGTATCCTTCCCAGCCTGGTACAAACCGCCAGAAGACAAGGCGTCCACCCAAGGAAGTTTCTACAAACCCTCCTCACTGCAGATACAGCAACGGCTCAAGCTGCCCTCTATAACAATTCAAGATGACGTCTCAATGGCCGGCGGGTACGATAGGGACTAAACTGTTACGAGCTCGTCTCGTCCCCTTTTTAGCATGAGGAGATGCTCTGTGAGCGTAAGGCGGGGATTATTCTTCATTTAATTGATCTTTCTCATACAGGATCGACTTGCGGAAAAGAGGTGAGGTCGAGCCAAGCATGAAGCGCATAGGGACAGGGTGGGACCGGCAAGGCATCTGCGCTCTATCGTCTCCACGGGGCAAAGGGGTAGCATAAACAAAGAGGGCTCCGTAAAGTGCTCCCCCGGCGATTCCTTCCGCCGGGAAGGAGGGCGAATACAAAGTCACAACTCCGGGCAAAAGAAGCGCCTTTTGGAAAGGATTTAGCAAGCCGGGGCCGGCTTTGGCTCTCCGCTTACGAACTTCTTCAAATTGTTTGGAATTCAAAACGCCCGCTTCCCGGTTTAGTAAGATGGAACTCCATGCGAATCATTTAGAAATGGGCATGAAGGTCTAATGGATACCAATTAACGTATCGACATTTTCTGATTTTCTATTTAGCCCCTCTTTTCGGTCGAGGCCTAGGTCGCGGAAACCGGAAGTCCGTATCGAAAACCACTTCCCGTACAGAAAGTGATCCGGCGACCGGGGCACAGAGACCAAGAGACCGGCTCAGATGATGGGCAAGATGTGGGGGCGCAAGCGACGGGGGAGGCGGGGCGATTAACATGTCCTGCTGCATATCGGGGGCGGCACGCGGGTCTAGAAGGTAAACAAGATAGAGGACTCGCCTGATCTCATGTTCAAGAGATTGTCCCAATATAAAGACCCGTACCAAAAGAGGAACGACCCGGCGATGCTTCGCGTCTTCTGTGACTACAACCCGGGCACTCTGGACTGGCTGGAACAACGCGGGGTTCGGTTTATTGAAACTCTGATGGGGGGATTTGATGCCCTGCACCAGCGTCACCCCTATCATCCAATCCACTGGAACAAGGAGGGGCCCGACCGGCGGGGTCCTTCGAGAACCTTGCGGGGGAACCCAAGAAGTTCAAGCATGAAAGCGCGGAAACCATAAACCCTCACCAATGTGTGCCCCATTACCGGAAAGACGACAAGGCCATTCCGGACGGCACGAAGTGCCACAAGCCGCATCCTGTGCCACTCGTATCCAAGAAGGATGTGCCACAGCCGGCGGTTGACTGGTGCTATGGTTGTCACCATACGGAAAGTTTCCAGGTCTGCGGTACCTGCCACAAATCATAACAAATCAGCACCCCCCGCCGGGAACCTCTACGAGTTATTTTCCTAGTCCTGAGACTACAGGCCGAAATTTCGGAACCAATTGCGGATTTCGGTTTGAGATTTGTATTCTGAAGGAAAATGCCAAAACCCGATTTCAGGAAGGAGTCTTCGTTTCCAGGGAAAATATCCTTCTCTATCTGAATAACGCTAGTACCTACAAATGTGGAGAGTGACCAAAGCCATGGATTGATGATTTCTGAATGAAAGTGAATCTAAGCTGCGGCTTCAAGGGCGGGTTCTGCGTCCTGGCCCCCCTGGAAGCCAAGGTCAGCATCATACAGGGTCTATGTCTAAAACCTCTAAATACCATTGGCCAGTATACCAATCCCTCCACCAATGACGCAGATCTCCATTTTGCACGGCAAACACTTCGTAGTTGAGATTATCCGGCGCGTGGTTCTGAAAAGCCGCTACTCCTCCCGAAGCGTCACCAATCCTTGCACCCGGATGCCACTCGCCGGTATTCCAATCCCTCCACCAATGGCGCACATGTCCATTTTGCACGGCAAACACCTCGTAATTGAGATTATCCGGCGCGTGGTTCTGAAAAGCCGCTACTCCTCCCGAAGCGTCACCAATCCTTGCACCCGGATGCCACTCGCCGGTACACCAATCCCTCCACCAATGGCGCAGATGCCCATTTTGGACGGCAAACACCTCGTAATTGAGATTACCCGGCGCGTGGTTCTGAAAAGCCGCTACTCCTCCCGAAGCGTCACCAATCCTTGCACCCGGATGCCACTCGCCAGTATACCAATCCCTCCACCAATGGCGCAGATGCCCATTTTGGACGGCAAACACCTCGTAATTGAGATTACCCGCTGCGTGGTTCTGAAAAGCCGCTACTCCTCCCGAGGCATTCCCGATGACTGCGCCTAAGAAAAAATCGCGATACCGCTCTTTAGGATTCGATTCAATCCACCAGTGTTGTAACCGATTGTCTTTTACCGTGAACCACTCGTAGTTCAGGTTCTTACTATTCTGAAAGGCTGCAACCGCATCCGGGGAAAATTTGAACTCCCCCTCTCGTTCTTTGCTCCACTTGCAATCAGCATAAGAATAACGATAAATCGCTATATTGTCATCTTTTGCAACAAAAAGTTCGTAGTTACAGTTGAAGAATGCTTGATTTTGAAAGGCAGCTAAAGACTTAATCATAAAAGAATCCTTCTATATTGGCGAAAGCTTGGAGTTCAACGTTGTGACCAAGTGCTATCGTCTTTTTAGTTCGCTGGGCTAATCGGAACAGTTGCAATCTGGTGACCCCAAAATCCTCTTTATGGAATTGATAATCAAGGGAGACATTCCGTCCCCGAGATGCCCCTATTTTCTGGCAGAAAGTGATGATTTCCATTTGAAGGATTGTATTCTGAAGGAAACTCCCCAAAACGGGACTTTAGGAAGAAGCCCTAACCCACGAGAAATCTCCGCTCCGAAGTAAATCTACCAAGTACCTTAAAAAAGTTCGCTCTGACAACGGTAGGAGGCGCAACGATTACGTATAGAAAGCTGGATGAGAAAAGGCAGGACCACTTCTGACCCTGCCTTTTTTCAAAAATAGTGGCAAACGGACTACTGACTTTTCGATCTAAAACGGCCTCATGGTCTAACGGATTTTCAGTTTTTCTCGCGGGGTTTATTTGTTTCCCGGAGGATTCCAACAGTTCGCAGTTTCTTTCCCCTATACCTTGCCGCCGCTTTCCGGAACATCCATTTACTCTTCGCCTTTAACTTTTTCCACGATTTTCAGCTGCCCGTTGGTGATCTTGAAAATGACCAGAGGTTTGTTCACGGTTCCATCCTGATTCAGCTTCATGTTCCCGCCGTAGACGGTCTGGAAGTTTGGGTTTGACCAGATTGCCTTTTCCAGCTCGTTGCCGTCAAGAGGGTTGCCGCCCTTCTTTACCACCCGCTTCATCAACTCAGGCAAAATGTGGTAAACGGCGTCATAAAAATTCGCCGAGTAGAAATCGGCTTTTTCATTCCACTTTTTTTCGTAAGCGGTCACGAATTTGACCGTTTTGGCGTCCGTGCTTTCGCGGTCGAAGAAATCGCTGGCCACGTAAGTATTCTCGCTCGTCTCCCCGGCAATGGGGTTGAAATCGGTGGGGTTCCAATCCGGGACGACGATAGGAATTTTCATGCCCATTTCTCTCGCGCCTTTTACGATATACGCTTGATCCTGGCCCGTGGAGATATCATAAATGGCATCGGGGTTGCCGGCTTTTATTCTCGCAAGATATGCGCTGAAATCGGTCAAACCGGGCTGATGGGGCTCCATGGCCACGATGGTTCCCCCCATTTTTTTCCAGATCGGCTCGATATACTGTTTGGCAGGCATTTCCCCGGCCGGGTCGGAAATGTAGAGTGCCCCGATCTTCCTGACTCCCTGCTTCCACAGGAATTTGAGAGTAGGGGGAACGGTCTGATGCTGGGCCATTCGGATCGTATGCAGGAACGGTTTTTCCACGAGTTTCGGACTGTAAGCGCCCCCATTGATCATTACGACTTTTGCCCGCGCACAGATCGGTTGAACGCCCAGAGTCGGGGCGCTGAACGAAGCGAGGACGATGGGAATTTTATCGATGCTGATCATCTTCTGAACGCCGGTTACCGCCAGGTTCACGTCAATGTTCTTATAATCCGTGATGATCAATTTGAATTGGTACCCTTCCATCCCTCCGGCTTCGTTGATCTGGTCGATTCCGGTCAGCGCCCCATGACTCATTACCCGCCCGTAATAGGCCTGGGGGCCCGTCATCGGCCAGAAAGCGCCTATGGGATAGGTTTTCTGGGCCACCGCATCATGGGAAAATGAAAAAATCGAAACCAGCAGAACAGCGAGAAATAAATAACGATACCCTTTCATCTTTCGTCCTCCTTTCAAACCAAGGTTTTCGAGCAATAGGAACAAGCCGGGCTGAATACAAATCTAGACTCTTTCGCCTCCATCTGGTTCTTTTCGAGATCACGTGTTTCCGAATCTACTGGGCATAAACAGGAGGGATGTGGTATCCTGAAAAGGCCGGATAGAACCTGCCTCCTTTGAATACCCCGGTAGGTTCCAACAAGACTTCCGCCGACATCCGTTCTCCCCCCGTACCGTCGCTGAAAATAAAGCTGCCTTTTTCCAGCTTCATCATGGTGATGTCCGCGGGCATCCCCGGCTTCAGGCTGCCTCGTCTTCCTTCCTCCCCAAGCGCCTTGGCAGGGTTGATGGTTGCCATCTGGATGACCCGGTCGAGGCTGACGCCCATATTCAGGAATTTGGACATGGCGATCACGAGCGACTGCGCCGCGGGCAGGCTCGTCGTGGCAAGATCCGTGCTCACCACATCAGGAATCATCCCCGCGCTCAGGGCGTGGCGGGCGATGGCGAAGCTGAAGTGATTGAGACCATGGCAGGAATCCAGCACCACTCCCCTTTTTCGGGCTTCAATGAGTTCAGGATAGATGGTTCCATCCTTCAAAATCAGGCCGCCCGGTTCCCAGGTCATATAGTGGCTCAGGATGTCTCCCCGTTCCAACAGGGCAGCGGCGGCCCGCGAGAATTCGTCCATTCTAAGGTCGCCCGTACGTTTCCGGGTTTCGCCGATGTGGATCATGAGAGGAAGCCTGCTGTCGGCGGCAATCTTCTTCGCCATCTCCACGGCTTTTATCCCCATGCTTTGTTCCAGCGCCTGGATGCAGCGAAGCTTTATGCCCCGGATGATTTCCCGGTTGGAAGCAATTACATCCGCCATCCGGGGGATGTCAAGGTCCTTTTCCGACCAGATTTCCGGCAAAGTTGCCAGGCCGGTGCTGGCGAGATTCAAAAAGCAGAGGACATCGGTCTTTGCCTTTTCCACAACAAGGGAGCGAAAAGCCTGAAAATTGGCCCATCCCGAAGTGCCGCCATCGCCCAGCAGGGTCACACCCATGTTCAGGCCTACATCATCTGCGGGAACGCCGATCCAGGCGAAGCCCGCTCCGGGATGACAATGAATATCGATCAGCCCCGGCGTAATGATCTTCCCCTCTGCGGGAATGACTTTCTTAGCTTTCGATTCCGAAATGTCATCGGCTATTTCGGCAATTTTGCCGGCCTGGATCGCCACCGAGGCGACCTTGTGAAGCCCTTGAGATGGATCTACGACTTCCCCTCTTTTTAAGACAATATCATACATGGAATCCTTCTCTCTTTCCCAGGGAAGAACTTACCCGATCTTTTCATGTGCACCGCGGCAACGAAGTTGAACGCATGCGTTAGATGGACGTCTTACAAAACGTCAGGTTCATTCCGGATAAATCTGTTCCCAAACCTCTCCTTTCAGCTCCGCCTTGTCCCCGAATAATTTCTTAAAATCACCCACGAGGTATTTTTTCCCCTCGCTCGCCTGGTACTTGAGAAACGAACCCATATCCTTAAATTCATAGACCGCCATGTAGAGGTATTTTCCTTCCCCCTCTATGGCTTTGAAACGGCGCCCTTTTTCACAGCCTGAGAGCTTCACCAGTTCGGGGATATGCTTTTGGTGGTACCAGCGGTTGAATTCGGCGGCATGCTCGCTTGCGACAACTGATTTGACGATGTAAAGAACGGTCTGGCTCATGGCCCGATCTCCCATTAGAGGGTATTCTTTTACTTTTCAGGGGCCGGCGCCCAAAGAGGAACACATAATTTCTTAAGGAAAGAAATCGTCGTTCACGCTTGGTCAAAATCGCTGCCGGCATTTTCAGCGAAGGTACGGATCAGAAAAGTTCCCACCATTGGCCGCGTTGCAGAAGCTTCTCTCCCGATTCCTCCAGAATCATCCGTCCGGCCTTCATGACAAAAACCCTTTTGCTCAGCTTGAACGCCACCTTGACATTCTGTTCAACCAGCAGAACCGCCGTGCCCATTTCCCGGTTGATGTCCTGAATAATCCCGGCCACCTTCTGAAATAGTACTGGAGATAATCCGCTTGACGGCTCGTCCAGCATGAGGAGCCTGGGCTCTCGCAGCAGTCCCATGGCGATCCCTAACATCCTCCGTTCCCCTCCGCTCAGGGTACCGGCCGATTGGCGTTTCCGCATTTCCAGAACCGGAAACATTTCAAAAACCCTCGTCAGGCGGGGTTCAAAAAGAGACTGCTCGCTCATGGTGAAGCTGGAAACTTCCAAATTTTCCCGCACGGTAAGGTCGTTAAACAGAAAATACTCCTGCGGAAGATGGTAAATCCCTTTGGCCAGTTTGAGAGAAGGCGGCGCCAGGGTCAGATCCTCGTCCGCAAACAGAATCTGGCCCCGCTTCGGGGAAACAAGCCCGACAATCGCCTTCAAAGTAGTGCTTTTCCCGGCCCCGTTGTGGCCGATCAGGCTGACGATCTCCTTTTCCGCGATCGTCAGCGAGATCCCGTACAGGACTTGTTTTTCCCCGAATCCCGCCTCTAAACCCGTGACCGTAAGCAGCATCTGAATGTGTCTTTTCTTCAATCGATTCCGAAATAGACTTCAGCCAACTTGGGATCGGCCATGAGCTTTGCCGGCTCCCCTTCCGCCAGGATTTTTCCTTCGCTCATGAAATAGGCCCTTTTTACCAGTCCGCGGACTACGTCCAGGTTGTGTTCGATAAGGAGAATCGTCTTGTCTTTGCGGACGGCAATTTCCTGAATGACGTGGATCACTCTCTTCACAGAATCGATATCCAGCGCCGCCGTCGGCTCGTCGAGGAAAAGAATCGGACACTCCGTTGCCAGCAGCCGCGCGATTGCAACTAATTTCTGTTCGGCGTTGGAAAGGCTTCCTGCCAATTGCCCCGCTTTTTCGAGGAGCCCGACAAGTTGCAGGTATTCCAGGGCGGCCCGATAATTTTCCCGCTCTTCCCGGGCTACTCGTCCGGGGTGGAAAAAGAGCAGGAACAAATTTTCACCCGTCTGATTGGGCCGGGCAACCATGACGTTATCCAAGACGGTCATTCCTTTGAACACCCGCACATCCTGCCAGGAACGAGCCAGCCCCTTGCTAACGAGCTTGTAGGGCGCAAGACCCGTAACCGCCTTGCCGCGGACATAAACCGCACCCCGGTCGGATTGCGTAAATCCATTCGCCATATTGAAAAGCGTGGTCTTCCCGCAGCCGTTTGGACCGATCAGGCCGGTAATGTCTCTCGGGAATAATTTCAAGGAAGCATCGCTTACGGCTTGCAGCCCTCCAAATGATTTTGAAAGTCCCTGGATGTCCAGGATGGGGTCTTGGTCTTGATTTTCTTTTTCCGAAGGACCCGAGACTTCTTTGATTATTTCCGGGCTCCCGGCCACGCTTTCTTTCGGGAGGAGCCCTTCCGGAATGGAAACTCTTTTTGACCGCTTGGAGTGCGCGGGAAGAATCCCCTGGGGACGAAAGATCATCAAAAACATCAAAATAAGTCCATAGAAGATCTCCCGCGCGGCATCGATATAGCTGGAGGCGCCGGGGACGAACCTCAGCATCTCGGTGATTCCCATCAGGATCGCCGCCCCCATAATCGGTCCCCAGAAATTCGCTTCTCCTCCCAGAACGACCATGACAATGATGAAAATCGACACCTCGATCGTAAAGGAAAACGGGCTTATAAAAGATATGTAATGGGCCATGAGGCTGCCGGCAACCGCAGCCAAGCCGCCGGACAGGGCAAATACCAGCACTTTAAAGGAAAGGGTATTCTTCCCGAGGGCGCGGCTTGCGCTCTCATCTTCCCGGATCGCCTTCAGCACTCTTCCAAAGGGGGAATGGATGACCCGCCAGGCGATGGCAAAACATACCAACCCCATGGCCGCAAGAAGGGGCAAGAAACGTAGAGGAGTGTGAAATGATATCCCCCAAATCTCGGCCGGAGGGATCCCGGGGATACCTCCCTGCCCCTGGGTGATTCCCCGGGCGGTCAGCATGAACTCAAAAACTACCATCTGAAAGCCGACGGTAAAAACGATGAGGTATTCATCCCTGACCCGCAAAGAAGGAAGCGCCAGCAGCGCCCCCACAATTCCGGCAAATAGGAAGCCGATCGCCATCCCCACAAAAAAGTTGTAGCCTAAATGGATGCTGATGAGCGCCGCGGTGTAAGCGCCGATGCCGCTGAAAACGGCGTGCCCCATGGAGATAATGCCCACGTATCCCATAATCAGATTCAGGGACTGCACCAGAATTGCATACAGGATGACCAGAATAATAATGTGATAGACGTAATCCACTCGCCGCCCCTATCCTCTCTTGGAGCCCAATAATCCTTCCGGTTTGATTAAAATCACAATGAAGAGAATCCCGTACGCAATCATAATCTTGTACTCGCCGGGGAGGACGATCATCCCGATATTCTCCGCCATCCCCAGAATGAAACCGGCTAAGGCATGCCCGGCGATGCTGTTGATCCCCCCCAGGAAAACGGCAGTAAAAGACATGAAGAAAGGGAAAATGCCCATCGTTGGATAGGCGACGTTTTTCAAGGTGAACAGGAAAGCCGCCACCCCGAACAACCCTGACCCGATGGCATAAACCACCAGATAAACCTTATTGATGTCCAGCCCCAGATTGCGGGCCATTTCGCTGTTGCTCCCCACCGCCCGAATCACTTTCCCGTAACGGGACTTGCGCAAAAACAGCAGGAGCAATCCCACCGAAAGCAGGCTGACCACCACCATGGCCACGTCTGCCGTAGTGAAGAAAACACCGCCAAGGGAAAGGGTTTTGGCGGGGAAACCTTTGAGGGATCGGGGATTGGAACTGAAGATGAGGAGAATGATGGCCGTCCCGGCCGTGGCAAAGCCAAGGGAAGATAGGAAAGTGGTTGCTTTTGTCGCTCCCATCTCTCGTAGCCTTCGATATAGGAACCCCTCAATGGCACAACCCAGGGCGATTGCCGTCGCTATGGAGAAAAAGAAGGCAAGAATAAAGTGGACTTTTAATCCCACCGTGAGCAGAGCAGCGGTATAGCCGGCTATCGTGAATACCAACTGGTGGGCGAAATGGAACGTAAGAGTTGTGCGGTAGATTATTCCAAAAGTCACGCCGGCGAGAGCATAGAAACTGGCGGTTATGAGACCCTGAATAAGCAATTGAGCTGTTAACATGTTCGCACCGACTTGTGTATGGCTATATGACGTTGCGGGGATATCTCGGCATAACCGCCCTTGAAATCCTGGCCTTTCGAGGAGAGTAGACTATGTTCCACGGGATTGTCAAGTTTGACGATTTTATGTCCTGGAATCCGGATTAAGAAGGTATTTATAATTCCCGGGCTGCTGAATTTTAAACTTCCTCCTCCTTGGGAGGGAGCGCGGCTGGGCGAGAACTAGCTCAGGCTTTCCGCGCTGTAGCGCCCGATCAGGCCCGTGCGCACCGCATGCCGGTACATGCGCCCGAAAAACCAGCAGGCAAGCAGGACGTATACGACTGCCAGCCCTGCGCCCCACAGCAGGCCGCCTATCTGGATCCTATCTCCTGATAGGATTGAACGCATGCCCTCGAATACATAAGCCGGCGGCAGCAAATAGGAGAAGTACCGCATCCACCCCGGGAGAGTTGAAAGGGGGTAAAATACTCCGGCGAACGGCGAGATCAGGGGAGGAATGGGCCAGACGAACCACTCCGACGCCGGCCCGAGCCGGAGGACCAGGGCGCTGCCGAAAATACCCAGGGCGATGGCGAAGAGAAACAGCACGAGAAGGAAGGGGACCAGCATGAGTCCGAAGGCGAAGAAGGACAGGCCGAAAGCCGTGGTGGCTAGGACGAGCATCACCAGGAGGCCGACCGAGCTTGTGACAATGCTGGAGAGTACAAGGCCGCTCAGGTACTCCCATAAAGAAATGGGCGTGGCGAAGATGTTCAGGAAATTGCGCGACCACACGTCCTCGAAGAAGGCCATCGTCACCCCCTGCATGACCCGCACCAGGAAATCCCAGAGGAGGACGGCCCCGAGGAGCACCGGCACGAAATTGAAGCCGGACAAAGCAAGAGAATTGAGATACCGGGTGATAAATCCCCAGACAACGATGTCCACGGTGACCCAGGCAAACAGGGGCAATAGGCGCGAGACGCTGCCGCGGATCAAGTAGAACTGGCGAAGGACGATGGCTCCGGTCCGATGCCAACGCATGTCAGCCGCTCTCCAGGGTGAGCGGTTCGCGGGCCACGGTGATGAAAAGCTCTTCAAGTGTCTTTTTCCCGTGCTCCCGAGGCAGGGTCTTGGGATTCCCTTCCAGCAGAACCTTTCCCCGGGACAGAAAGAGGACGCGGTCGCACACCTCTTCCACCTCGTACATGTTATGTGAGGTCCACAGGAGGCCGCGTGTGCCCTCTGCGGCGAACTCGCGGATCTTGGCGCGGACGTCGCGGGCGATGGCGGGGTCGAGCGATGCGGTCGGTTCATCCAACAGAAGCAGGTATGGACGGTTGAGCATCGCTTTGGCCAGGCACAGCCGCGTTTGCTCTCCCGAAGAGAGCACGCCGGACTTCACGTCTCGGAAAGCGGAGAGATCGAATTGCTGGAGCAGGTCCTCAACGCGCGGGGCTAGCGGCTTCACCCCGTACAGTAGACCGAAGACCCGCAGATTCTGAACCACGGTCAAATTACCGGGCAGCGGCGCATAAACGGCAGCGAAGTTCGTCCGCTCCAGGGCTTGCGCGCGGTGGGTCCCGATGTCCAGGCCTTCGATGCGGATCTTCCCCGAGCTTGGCTGGAGAACACCGAGAATCATGTTGATGGTCGTGGTTTTTCCTGCCCCGTTGGGACCCAGGAGCCCGATGATTTCCCCGGATCCCACCTCGAAAGAAATTCCGTCGACCGCAAGGGTACCCCCGTAGCGCTTGCTCAAATTCTCCACCGCCAGCACCTTCGGGGAAGCGGGCGCGCTAGAAAGGCCGGCAGGGATCCTTTCCCCGGAATTCATGGATAACCTCTCTAATAACCGTATAGGCTATAGAAGCAGATCATGCGCTTTCTTTAAGCCAATCTATCATTGGCAAAGACATAATTCAATTTGCCCACTGAAAAGGTAGAAGGTTGGGGGGCGATATTTGGATACTCAGGGATTATTGGACTGCCCTACATCGAGCCATTCCGCGAGCATGGAAGCGTAATCAGGATCGAGGTGGAGAGTAGAGAAAAGAAAGACGCTGGACTGGGAAGTTGTGACGGCCGCAATGTCACCGTAGCCTTCTTCTTTGGCCATTCGGTCCAAATGTGCTGCCATTTCCTGCCGGGAGAGCTCGAAGGGAGGCTGGAGAAAGAGGTCGAGGGGTACGGGCCGGGGATAGATTTTCGAGTTATCCCGCACGATCTCGGCAATGAGCCGCAGGGGATCACCCTCCTTGTACAGGAGGATGCCGGCATAGTCCGAGGTCATGAAGCGCGACGAGTAGTAGAACCGGGAACCATTTTCGGCGGCAAGCTCATGGAGATCTTCGCCTTCAAGCACCAGCTTCCTCAGGACCTCCTCCGCCCGCCTCCCGTCCGACGAAGGGAACACGTGTTCATCCTCTGAACGGCGAAGAATATCGGACTCAGAGATGAGCCGTCCCGCCTCACTGCTCTGGCGAATGATGGCCGCAAGGGCGCATGCCGCCGGGTCTGTTTCTTTTAAACTTTTGCTTTTAACCACGCTTTCGCTCTTTGTGCCGGCCAGTAGGGGCACGATGCATCGTGCCCCTACACTCAGGACTGACTACTCTTCATCCAAAATCCGAATTCTATTTTCAAGGCACAAGCTTTCGCTTGCCCAGTTCCCCGGCGACCTCATCCAGACCTGCTCTGCGGTAGGTCTCAATCGTCGGGGCCCCTGTCGCCTTATCCCAGCCCATCGCTTCGTAAAAGAGGTCGATCGCCGTCTGAACGTCGTTGCGGTCCAGGTGGGTCGTTCCCTTCGTGAAAGGAGCCTTGCCGGATTTATCGGTGAAGACCCATTCCGGCATGGTGTCGTGCTCGGCGCGCATCTCCTTGGTCCCCATGTCCCGGATCGTCAGCGCCCGGTGCAGCAAGAAGATGCGTTCGGCCGCGCGGTCGAGTTCCTCCCGGTCTTTCTTGTCGCCGGTTGCCAGGCTGTAAAGCATGGACTCGATCGAGTCATCCCCCCGGTAGCCCCGTTCTTTTAGCGGTGAAGCCACCCAGGGCCCCATCCAATTGCACAGGGAAAGGGAATCGTGCAGCTCCTTCCGGAGGAGCGACCACTTGGCCATCTTGGCCTTGGAGGGATGCATCGGGGCATAGGCCCCCACCGCGTCCACCGCCTCGGGTGAGCCCCAGATTTCGGCAGCCAATTTTTTTTGTACCTCCAGGGGCAGCCCGTTCCGGATGAAATTCACGTGAGAGTGGCACTGGGCGTCGCGGTTGTAGGGCAAATTGATGAGCAACCCGCATTGCCCGGCATCCTCGGTTGAGTGGTGCTTGGGATGGCCCATTTTCCAGTAGGAGAGCTCCTTCTCCTTCCCCCAGGTTTTTTCCGGTATGGACCAGCGTTCCAGGAGATACCCCGTCCCGAGCCCCAGGGCGGTTGCCAGCTCGCCCTCTTTGGAGGCGATCCGCGGAAAAAGCTCGAACAGGAAGGCTGGGTCGCCCTTCTCGTACTTCTCCCAGGAGTAGCTCTTGAATTCTTTTTCTCCCACCTGCTTCTTGGTAAAACCGTCGTAATAGAGCTTCTGGAAATCCCGCTGCATCTGGCCGTAGTTGCACCAGACCCCCAGATCGTCCGCGAGGTGCAGGCCCACCATCGAGGCCTCTACATTGGTAAGCCCTCTTGGGCCGTCGGGGAATTTCTTGAAGAAGGCCCGGCCGAAGTTCAGGCCTGCGCACGTGTTTTGCCCGACCTCGGGGATTCCGTATTTCGTGGACACGGAGGGGACCTTCAGGATGGTGTGGCACCGGATGGGGCAGCTCGTGCACCCGTTTCCCCGGACCGTGTATTTCCACGCAATCTCCCCGAGAAAGAAGGCCGCGTTGTTCGTCCGGTAGGCAAGCCGGTTCAGGTCGCTGGGGTCGCAGCTCCCGGTATCGATGGGCCGTAGGGCCGCCCCCCAGGCCCGCCCCTTAGAGGACACCCATCGAGTGCTGGGATTGTGAAACTGCGCCCAGGGCTGGGGGGAATTGGGAACCACGTGCTGGTTGTTGGCCCCGAGGAGAGATAGATGATACTTGATCAGCTTCTCCCACTCCTCTGTGTTGCCGGCGATTCGGACACTGCCCGTCCCGTTTATCCCGATAGCCTTGAGGTTTTTGGACCCCATGACCGAGCCGATCCCGCCGGCGGAGTGGGAAACGGAGTTCATGACCACGGACATGGGAACCAGGTTTTCACCGGCCTGGCCGATCGCGGCCACGACCGCCTGGAGACCCATGATCCGGGAGATCGCCTCTGTAGTGTTGCGGATACCCTGGCCCCAGAGCCGGCGTGCATCGTGAATCTGCACCTCTCGATCGGCAATCGAGATCCAGACCGGACGGTCGGCTTTCCCCTGGATGACCACCGCGTCGTATCCCGCATATTTCAGCTTGGCGGCGAACTGCCCGCCCATATGTCCGGTGGCGACGAGAGGCTTCGGCCAGCAGGTGGGCCAAAGGGTGGTGATCGCCGTGCGGCCGTTGCAGGGCGCGCCCGTACCCGCCAGGGGCCCCGTCGCGAAAATGATCCGGTTTTCCGGATCGTGCGGCCGGGTCCCGGGGGGCACCTGGTCCCACATCACCTTGTATCCGATCCCGGTGCCGCCCAGATACTCTTTGTATTTCTCCAGGGTGTCCTCGGTCCAGGTTCTCCCGGTCGATAGATCGATGTTCAGCACTTTTCCGGCCCATCCCCCGTATCCGGCCATAATCTTTCCTTCCTGAGTGCTATGAAGAGGTCACCGCTATCTGTACTACCTTTTAGAATCTCTAAATTCTGCCAAATTATTTTTGATGTAGGGGCGGCCCTGCGTGGCCGCCCACAAAATGGGCAGCAATCACGCCCTGGCGTGATTGCCCCTATAATTTACTTATAGTGAACGGCTTAAGTAAGTCGACATCCAGTTGCCTCTTATTGACTTATGTCTCGCCGTAAAATCCCCCCTGCCCCCCTTTGATAAAGGGGGGTTTGGGGGGATTTACCAGGGATTGCCCATGCAAGGTCCACTTTCTTTGGTCGGGCACTATAGTTCCTCTTTTGCTCCTTCGGGTTCTTCCTCGTACCCCAGGATCATTCCCTTGATGTGGGAAGCCGCCGTCCGGCCGAGCGTTGCCATGTAGATGTGGACAATCAGGTAGAGAACAAACACGTAGCCCCCGATCACGTGCATTGCATTCAGGACGCCGCCCAGGTTCCAAAGAATGACGTATTTGCGGGCCAGATATACATCGTTGAAAGGCAGGCCGGTTAACACCAGGATGGGCGTGAATACGAGCATGATCGTCCCGTAGGCAAGCTTCTGGAGGGGGTTGAACTTTTCCTCCGGCGAAGGCTGAAAAGGGTTCTCCTCGCCCTTGAAGATGGAGATCAGGTAAAATTTGGCCTGACAGAGGATCCCCCTGAGATCATTCCTCCGGATTGCGAACTGGCGCCCGAGACTGCCGGTTACGAGGGTGTAGAAGAGCCAGAAGACGGCTGAAGCGGTCATAACCCAACCAGCGTACTTGTGTACGACAAGGGCCGGGTCATGAGGCCGGAGAGAGGCCACCCCGGATAGACGGAGCTGGATGCCCGTGATGATGAGGAGTATTACCAGGAGGGCGTTCGACCAATGCCAAACCCTGAGCGTCAGGGGATGGAGATTAATCCTTTTCATGCTTCACCGCCTTCCGCAGCACGGCATGAAGGCCGACCAGGACCAGCGCGGCCGGAACCAGGGCAGAGCCGGCCAGATCAATCCATTTGAAGCCAAACTCCCGTGCTCGCAGCGGCCGTCCTCCCTTCACCGCCCCCGCCAACATGCCCATCCCGTGCCTGACATTCTTCCCCTGGGCGGGCAGATGGCACTCCTGGCAGCCGATGGACCGGTCCGGCGAGAGGGCCGCCGTGTTGGAAACCCGCGGGGGTATCTTGCCGGTCAGGTCCCTCCAGGGCACATAACTCAGCGACCCGGCGGGGCACGCTTCCACGCATTTGGGTTTTCCGTTGCAGAGGTGACACTTGGTCGCTTTTCGGGATTCGGGGTCGTAGGAGATCATTTCCCAGGGGCAAGCTCTCAGGCATATCTTGCAACCGGTGCATTTCCCGAGGTCTACCATTCGGGCGTTCCCGCGAGGGGACAACACGATGGCATTCTCGGGACAAATGTCGGCGCAAGGCACCGGGTGCGGGCATTGCTTGCAGAAGTCCTGCACGATAACCCCGTCCCCCCAGTTGCCCTGCCCCTCCCGCCAGCCCGGACCGCCCATGGGGCCGAAGGTAAGGTTCCGGTCCACTTTAATCCTGGAAATCGAGGGCGCGGCTTTGCCGTCATTGAATTCGGTACAGGCCAGTTCGCACCGGCCGCATCCGACACAGCTCATCGGGTCGGCAACGACGATCCCTTCCGCCTGCTCCATGAGGATCAGGGGCTTGTCGGCTCCGTTGGCCAGAGCCGGCCCGATCACGGACATTCCCAAAATCGACAGGCCGCCCCATTTCAATGCCTGCCGGCGGGAACACCGAGGATTGAGGCTGAGCGCCTCGGCAGCAGGCTGCAGGATCTCATCCCTTCGATCGTTCCCTTCCATCATTCATTACCTCGTGTCTGGCTTACGAGAAGTCCCCATTGTGCTTGACGCAGGAATAAGGAGGGGAAATATTTACCCCGAGCCTTTCCTGAGCTACCTCATTTGCACCAGTGGAAGTGGAGGGGAAATACTGATTGGCAACCCAGGGCTTCACGGCGCCGGAATCTTTTTCCCGGCCCGGCCCGTTCGAGTATTATACACTGACGGAGGGGATCGAAGAATGATTTTTTGGAGGGGCCGCATCCAGGGTAGGCCTGAAAAACCGTCACCCTCACCCCGCCCTCACCCTCCCCCATCAAGGGGGAGGGATTTAATACGGGGGTAATAATGTCCAATATCCCTACACCTTCCCCAAAAAAGAGAGCATTCCAGGAAAGCATGCCTCTTCAGTGCAGCCCGTCTTGCCCTTTTGCCTCTTCTTTTTTCAGGCCGCCGACCCTCGGATGAGGCCTGCCGCCGTCCGTGACGGCTATCGCCACCACGATCTCGTCCCCCCTGGGCGCGTCGTTTACCGAAACAGTCATGCCGTCAAAATGCGAGCGGACGAAGGCTGCGTCCTTGTAATGGAGGGGGATGTCGATCTCGTCGCCCATCCTGCCGATCTTCTTTACCGAGGGGATGATGGCCTTGCCGCCTCCTACCGCGTTTCTCAACGGGTTCCCCAGTTTGGGATGGAGCAGGGCGGCTGCGTGTTCGTACTCGCCTTTCTCGCCGACGATCGCCGCCTTCCCGTAACTTTCGGGCTTTCGCCCATCCAGGGCTGCCACGGCTCTTTCCCCGAGGATCTTGCCGAGCAGTTCGCCGTCGTCGACAAGGGGGCTCAGGTCCTCTTCATACCTGCCGGAATAAGGATTTTTGATCACCGCCAGGGCCGCTGCTTTCCGAATCGGCTTTTCGACCTTCCTGCCGCCGTCGTAATACGTATCCTCCACTACCAGGACGATCTTCCGAATTTCCATGGGCCACCTCCAGGAGTATATTTTCGCCGGGTTCAATCGTGGTGACCGCCTCGCCCCTCAGGATGATCACCGCATCATGAATCCTGCGTTCATTCTTGAGCTTTTCCGCAGCTTTTTTCCCCTTGGCCAGGGCCTCGCGCACTGCCTCGGGCGAGAGCTCGCCGATCTTCACGGTCACCATCTCTTCCGGAATGTCCGTTGCCGGGTCGATCTCCGCCGCCTTTCGCCTCACGACGGACGCGTGCTCAACGTTCGTATGGTTACAGATAAACGTGGCGGCCGCATCGGCAACGGGAGCGGAACGGGCCACCACGCTGACCATGTCGGCCAGCCCGAGGGTAAAACTGCGCCCCCCGAAGCCGCTGGTGGCGACCCCGAAATCCGTCAATGCTTCGATCCGCAGTACATAAGGGTTCGGGCCGCCGCTCCGGATATCCCCGATGCCGATGGCAACAGGTTTGGGCCGATGGTTGCAAACGGCGATATCGCCGCCGTTGTTGACCGAAAGGAATTCCAAGTCCTCCACCTTCAGGAAATCCAGCAGCTCCGCCGCAACGGCGCCCGCAACCGCTGCCATTGGAGTCAGGACGGCCGGGTCGATTTCCTTGACCGCGTCAACCATTGCCCGGGCGACCGGAGGAAGGTAAGTTGTATTGCGGATCCGCCAAGCCTTTTGCCTCAACACGGGAAGGCACTCTTTCATCTCGGCCAGGATCGACGCCACCCGGGCGGTCACGGCCGTCCTGTCGAACGAGTAATCCCTCCCGTCTTTTTCCCCTCTTAAAACAAGAGTGGCCGGCCCAACGTCAATTAACATTACCGTTTCCCCGTTGTTTCGCTTTCCCTTTTCGCCCTTTCGCCTTTTCGCCGTTTCCCCCTCTATCTTTGAGTATCTTGTCCACAGGCTGGACCGCCTCTAAATGCCCCCCAATATCTTTGAACGTCTCCAGGCGCATCGTGTATTCAACCGGGAGCACGAACGAAGGGGTCGGCGAGAGATAGATGCTGCCGTATTTGATCTTTGCCGCGTCAACGAGAAAGTTAATCCCGCCCCCGGGGAATATGAAAGGTTTAGCGCCGCCGATGGTGATGGCGACTTTGCCTGCATGGACGGCCCTGGTCAGCTGGATTGGGTTTTTGGTAACGCCCGCCCGGGCCGAACCCCCCACCCCCGCGGCCAGCACCGCGCTCACCGCAGAAGGCTCGCAGGAATCCCGGAGAACCGCGATGAACTCGTTGGCTTCGGGGCTGATCGGCTCTTCCAGGAACTCGCCCTTTTTCATCCGGTAGAAGGCGACCTTGCGTCCCGTGGTTTCGGTGATCAGCAGCGTCGAACCTTCGCTCATCCGGCTCCGGTCCACCTCCTGAAGGATGTCCAGAGGGTTTGAGATCTCCGTTCCGCCCCACCCCGTTCCTTTTTCTAGGAAATAGCGGCCATCCGTGCTCTTGCGGCCGGCGATTCGGATCCCTGACCGGATCTTCCCGATGACCTTGCCGGCGGGGTGCTCGCTGAACAGGGCGGTGATATGGCCGTCCAGGACGATCACCTCATCGGCTGCCCTGGCCATGTACGGCGCGAACAGGCCCGAAACCGCGCTCCCGCATCCCACCCTCATCCGCTCCTCGGATTTGCCGTCTACGACAGGGGGCTCTCCCAAGGCCAGATCCACGGCCGGGCCGTCCTCGATCTGTACTTCTATCCTCTTCCCGTTCAGGAATTCGAAGAGACTCCGGGCCGCAAACTGGCCGTCTTTGGAGGTAAGAGTGTTGACCCCGCCCAGGGAGAGGATTTTCGCGCCATACTCTTCCGTGCACAGGTGTCCCAGGTATCGCTTGCCTTTCTTCCGAATGTAGACCCGTTTCGATTCCTGGCCCAGGTACAAATCCGTATCGACTTTGACTTTGACGCCGCTGTAGCTGAGCGGGGCTTCCGTCACGACCGTTACCATGTCCACGCCGTCACGCACCCCGGTCACGATAAATGGGGAAGGCCTGAAATCGGGGTAGGTGGTCCCCGCCCCTATGCCGGTGAGGAGCGGCTTGCCGGTCAGGCGCTCGTCCGCCGCCTCGACCATCTTTTGAACTTCCTCGTAAGAGTGGACCCTGGCCCTCCGGTCGATGGTTCCTCGATTATTGAAGTACCGCATGCAGGCGCCGAACGCGCCTTCCGGGATTCGGCAGGCTACGGGGCAGGCTTGGCAGGCCGGTTTTTCATCAGGCTCTTCCGGAATGACGGCTGCCTGAGGGCAGACCTTCAGGCAAGTCTGGCACTCGACGCATCCTTCGCCGATCTCCGCCTTTTTTTCCGCGAGGGAGATAACCCCGAGAGGGCAGACCTCCTCGCAAAAGCCGCAGCCCTTGCATTTATCCTTATCGATCTTCATGTCTTGCTCCGGGAGGCGAAAAGCCCAAAACCGGCCACCTACTTGGGTCCAAAAGTGGGCAAATTCATTTCTTCCACTCGTAGGGGCAATTCATGAATTGCCCCTACATCCACTTTACAAAGACGGAAACCTGTAAGGTCCCGCTAATATCTCGACTTTAACGGTGTAGGGGCGGTTCACGAACCGTCCCTACGGACCTTTCCGTTCAGAAAATGCCTACTTTTCGTACGTTATCTTCCTCACCGGCGGCGGCGTGTTCCTGCTTACCTCGAATTTTATCAGGCCGTCGATCATCACCATGGCGACGCCCGGGATGTCCCCCACTTCGATGGCCTGCTTCGCGTCCTTTCCCGCCGAACCCATGGGAGCATCGATCACCTGCAGATCGGCGGCCGCCCCCTGTTTGAGGACGCCGTGGGGAAGTCCGAAGACGCCCATGGTGTTTCCGGTCGCGCAGCACACCGCCGCCTCGGCGGGAATGTCGGCAAGAGCCGAGATGAAATTGACCATTCGCCAGATGCCCAGCGGTACGACCCCCGTGCCCGAAGGAGCGTCGTTCCCGATGATGAGGCGGGAAAGAGATGATTTCTGCTTCAGGTACCGGGCGATCTCCAGGGCGCTCTTCGGATTTCCGCAGTGGACGATCTCGATCGCGCAGTCGGTACGGTCGATGACCCGGAAGGCCTCGCTCGCCGGGATGCTGGTCGGCCCCCCGTTCAAGTGGCAGACGACCGACGGCCTTGCCGCGAGAACGTCATCGCAGGTGACCGTGGAGCTTCCCGGAATGGACGTTCCGCCCACGTGCATGAGCACCTTCATTCCATACTTCTTGGCCCAGTCCACCATCTCGCGGGCCTCCCCGGCTGTCTTCACGCTTCCCAGGCCGATTTCTCCCACGAGCCAGACGCCGTCTTCGGACAGCTCTTTGAAGTCGGCCTCGACAAGCCCTTTCTCCAGGATCAGCGCGCCCCCGTACATCTTCACCCCCGCGGGCCGGGCGCTGGAAAACGACTTGTAAGCGAGGAGAGCGAGGGCCTTCGTCCCTTTTGGGTCCTTGGGGCGGCCGGGCAGGTGGACCTCTCCCGCCGAGATCATCGCGGTCACTCCCCCGTGGAGGCTGCTTTCGATAAAGCCGAGCTGGTTCTGGCGCGGGGTGAAATCACCGAAGACCGGATGGGTATGGGAGTCGATGAGGCCCGGACAGACGGTCATCCCTTGAGCGTTGATCCCACGCTCGCCGGTGCCCTGGATGTCCCTTTCGATCGCCTTTATCTTCCCCTCCTCAACCAGGATGGAAAGCGGGCCCTCGATCAGGGGGTTGCGGAGATCGCCGGTAAATACGGTGCCAATATTCCTGATCACCAGGTTATTCATCTCTTCTCCTTTCGCTCGAGCAGAGTCTTCAGGCGTTCCGGATCGCAAGGCAACCGTTCCACGCTGACCCCGACGGCGTCCCGGATGCCGTTCACAATGCTGGCTGCCTGGGGAATGAGGGCCGGCTCGCCCACGCCCTTCGCGCCAAACGGGCCCGTCGGCTCCGCGTCTTCGACCAGCAGCACTTCAATCCGGGGCATGTCCGCCGAGGTGGGCAGATAGTACCCGTCGAACGAGCTTGTCTCCCCCGGGATAAACTCCTCCATGAGGGCAAAGCCGATCCCCATGGCGATCCCGCCGCAAACCTGGCCCCTGACGAGGCAGGGGTTTACGGCCCTCCCCACGTCGTGGGAAGCCCAAACTTTTTTGACCCGGCAGATCCCCGTGGCCTCCTCCACCTGCACCTCAGCCATATGAGTGGCGAAGCCGTACGTGACATATGGCACGCCCTGCCCGGTGTTCTTGTCGATCCCGCTCGCCGGCGGGTCGAAAAACCCTTCAAAGCACAGGGTCTCTTCTTCTCTCGCCGACCGGTAGACGTCAGCTAGACCTCTTCCCCGGTAATAACCGTGCCGTTCGAGGAGGCCGCGCATCTTCCTTGCAGCCTCTATGACGGCATTTCCGGAGATGTAGGTCTGCCGGCTAGCCGAGGTAGATCCCGCGTCTTTGGACGTGGCCGTATCGCCCCGGTCCAGCCTCACATCGCCGGGCTGCACGGCCAGGCTGTCCATCAGGATCTGCAGCAGCACCGTGTCGGAGCCCTGCCCGATGTCGCAAGCGCCGGTATGAAGGACGATGCGCCCGTCTTCCGCAAGCTCCACCTGAGCGGCGGCCGGATTGGGTATCCCCGTGTTCCCGATCCCGTAATACATGCATCCGAGGCCGAACCCCGAGCCCCTCTCCTTTTTCCGCCGCTGTCTCCAGTAAGGCTCGATCTTTTTGAGGGTCTCGGGAAGCCCGGCGCTCGCGGTGAGCACCTGGGAAGTGGCGGTAAGCGAGCCCTTCCTCAAAGCGTTTTTCATCCGCAGGTCCAAGGGGTCGATGGAGAGACGGGATGCGATTTCGTCCATCTGTGATTCGTGGGCAAAGGCAAGCTGGGGGATTCCGAAACCGCGCATGGCTCCGCTGGGCGGATTATTCGTATAAAACATGCGGCTGTCGGCGTGAACGTTGGGCACTTCGTAAGGTCCCGTGGCGTGGAGGGCGGCCCGAAGACACACGGTCTCCCCGTAGGAGGCGTAAGCACCCGTGTCTCCGATGATGTTGACTTTGACCGCCACAAGAGTTCCGTCCTTCCGGGCCCCCGTCTTGTACTCGATGTGGAGGGGATGGCGCTTCGTGTTGGCCAGAAAGCTCTCCTCCCGCGTGTACCGCATCACGACCGGGCGCTTCAGGTGGTAGACGGCGAGGGCGAGAAAACCCTCCACGGTGATGTCGAGCTTTCCCCCGAAGCCGCCGCCTGTGGTGGCCTGGACGATGCGCACCCGTTCTTCGGGAAGGGACAGCATGGCGGCAACCTCGGCGCGCTTATGGTGGATGTTCTGGGTGGAAGACTGAATGACGATCCGGCCATGCTCATCCAGGTAGCCGATGCCGGCCTCGGTCTCGAGGAAGGCGTGATCGACCCACTGGGTCGAGTAGGTGCGCTCGACGATGATATCCGCCTGGCTGAACCCTTTTTCGACATCCCCCTTGCGCAAGGCCCGGTAGCTGAGGAGATTCCCGTTCTTGTGCAGAATCGAGGCAGAGGCTTCAGCCTGCTCGGTGCGCAGAATGGGCGTCAGCTCGTCGTATTCTATTTTTATAAGAGAGCCGGCCTTTCGGGCAGCTTCCTCACGGTCAGCCACGACCACCAGGATGGGCTCGCCGCGGAAGCGGAGGACCCCGTGAGCCAGAAACGGCTGGTCCTTGCGTATGGCGCCGAAAAGGTTTTTACCCGGGATGTCCTGGGCGCTAAGGATTTTCACTACGCCCGGCAAGTTCAGCGCCTGTCGAGTGTCGATACTCCGGATTCGCGCGTGGGGTCTGTCGCTCCGCAAGATGCAGGCGAAGAGCATCTCCTCGGTCTTTAGATCGAAAGCAAACGCCGCCCTTCCGGCCGCTTTTTGGGCGGCGTCTATTTTTTCAAAGTCCTTCCCGACGAACATATTAATCATTCACCAGGGGTGATAGGCTATGGGCGATTGGCAATAAGATCGGACGGATCGGTCGGATCCGATGACCCATCGCCTATAGGCCATTGCCCAGAATTTGAAGCAGCAGGTCCCGAATGACCGGCAGTTTATAAACAAAAGACGGGCGCTCCCCGCTCCTCCGGCGGATTTCATCCAGACTGAGACGAACCGCCTCCTCTATGATTGCCTTTTCCTTTTTTTGGCCTTTCAAGAGGGCCTCCACGCTTCTTGCCCGAAACGGCTGGGGGGTGCAGCTCCCGATTGCCAGGCGGATGTCGAGGAACCTGTCACCGTCATCGCGCATTGCCCAGGCGATGCCCAGGCGGGATACAGCCCACGCTGCGCGTTTAGCCACACGCCTGTACCCTTCCCGGTAGCCTTGAAGCCCGTCGATGCTGATATCCGAAAGCACCTCCCGGCCGTTCAGGGTGTTCTGGTAAGGCGCGGGAATGAACTGTTCCAGGCTCTCCGTCCTCTTTCCCTGTGCCGACTCGATCGTCAGGACGGCATCGTGGATGAGCAGGGGCGCAATCGAATCCGCGCAAGGCGACGCGTTGGACAGGTTGCCCCCGATCGTTCCCATGTTGCGGACCTGGGGCGAGCCGATCCCTCCCGCAGCCTCGGCCAGGCTGCGCGCGAAGTGGAGGATCAACGGGTCGGCGCTGATCCGGCTGTGCGTGCTGGCGGGGCCGATCCGGATTCGGGACCCCTCCCGAGAAACGCCCCTTAACTCTTCAACTCCGGAAATATCGATCACGTGGCGGTGCGACTCCCCCCTTTTCATGCGCACGAGGAGATCGGTTCCGCCCGCGAGGAGCACCCCGTCCTCGACCTCTGCCAGATAGGAGACGGCCTCTTCTTTGGTTTCAGGCTTCAGGCTTGAAAAGCGGGGCAGCATCCTTGATCGCCTCGACAATTTGTGTGTAACCCGTGCAGCGGCAGAGATTCCCGCTGAGCGCTTTCCGGATCTGCTCCTCGGTAGGCCGTCTGTTCTTCAGCAGGAGGCTGTAGGCGGCGAGCAGCATGCCCGGGGTACAATAGCCGCACTGGACCGCCCCGTGGCGGATGAAAGACTCCTGGAGCGGATCGAGCCTCTCCGGTTCAGCCCAGGTATTCCACGGTTTTCACGTCACGCCCCTCAACCTTCGTTGCGAGCGTGAGACAGGAATAGTACGGCTCATCGTCGATCAGCACGGTGCAGGCTCCGCACTCTCCGATGGAGCAGGCCTCCTTGACGCTCTTCAGCCCGAAGCGCTCCCGCAATAGGTCGAGGAGCAGGTCTTGGTCTTCCACCTCACATGCGGTTGTTTTGCCGTTGAGCCGGAAGTGGATCGCCTTCATCGTCAAATTGCCCTTTCTACCTCCCCATCAGGGACGGAAGATATGTCGCGATCGAAGGGAAGACGGTAATGAGGATCGTTACGCCGATGATTGCGATGAGGAAGGGGGTCGCGCCCTTGAAGATCTCCCGCATGGGGACATCCTGAATGATGCCCGGCGATCGTGTAAACGTTGAGGCCGACCGGCGGCGTGATCAGGCCCGCGTCCATCATGAGGACGCAAATCACGCCGAACCAGATCGGGTCGAACTTGAGACCGCAGCATGACGGGGAAGATGACCGGCAGCGTGAGGACCATCATCGACACGGAATCGAGAAAGCAGCCGAGGATAAAGTAAATGGCGATGATGATGATCGAGGAACGGCGTATCGGGAAACCGCGAGGCCCGACGATCCACGTGGAGACGAGCGGCGGGGATGGTCGAGAGGGCCAGGAAATAGCTGAACACGGTCGCCCCGGCGACGAGAAAAAGGACCATGCGGATATCCGGGCCATCTCCAGGCAGGCTTTGAAGAGGCCTTCCAACGAGAGCATCCTTTTTACGAGCGACGATGATCAGGAGGGCGGTCGCGCCGATCGCCCCGGCCTCCGTCGGGTTCATGAACCCGCCGTAGATGCCCCCCATCACGATGAAGAAAACGAGCAGCGTCTCCCAGATTCCGCGCAGGGCCTTCATCTTCTCCCCGAAGCTCACATTCCCCGGGGTGGTCGGCGCCAGCGCCGGGTTCATCTTGACCTGGCACGATGATCACCACGATATAAGCGGCGGAGAGGAGCAGGCCGGGCAGAATTCCGGAAATCAGGAGCTTCCCGATCGACTGCTCGGTGAGCATGCCGTAAACGACAAACCCCAGGCTGGGGGGGATCAGGAAGCTCGAGCGTCCCCCCGGCGGCGACGATGCCGGTCGCCAGCTTCGGGGTGATAGCCGAAGCGCCTCATCTCCGGGAGAGCCACGTTGCCCATGGCCGCCGCGGCCGCAACCGAGGAGCCGGAGAGCGCCGCAGAACCCGGCTGCAGGCCGCGATGGTCGCCACGCCCAAGCCCGCCCGGGAGCTTCCGGAACAGTTTGTCAAAGGTCGTGTAGAGGTCCCGGGTGATCCCCGCCTGGCCGGCGAAGCTGCCCATCAGGATGAAGAGGGGAATGATGGTGTACGGGTAACTGGCGGCGACCCCGTACACCGTCTGGGCCACCACGGGGAGCGCCGCCCCGGGCCCGGAGAGCAGCCAGATGCCGAGAAAACCGACAAGCATCAGCACAAAGGCGATCGGCATCCCGAGGAAACAGGAAGACCGCGAGCAGCATGCTTCCCATGATTCCCGATGACGACGGGGGTCATCATTCCTCCCTCCGCCGCTTGCCCCGACGGATTCGAAGAGGTCGAGCAGCAGCTCGAGCCACAGCAGAAGCCCGCCGACAAAGACCAGCATCTTGAAGGGCCACTGAGGGATTCTCAGCATGATCTGACACCGCCTTCTCCTCATGGGCCTCGATGAAACCCATGACCACGAGAACGGTCACGATGAAGAGGCTGGCAAGGCCGGTGATCACCCGAAAGACATCCTGGTACCCGCTTGGAGAATCTGACGGTGAAAAAATCGACCCACACGTGCCCCTTCACCTGCTGGGTGTAGGCCGCGGCCAGCAGGATGATGACCGCCAGCATATACTCGGAGAGCTCAAACGATCCGGCGATCGGTTTGTTGAAAAAAGACCGGCTGACCACGTCCGCCGTGGTCATGCAGCATGAGCGGGAGGATGAGGAACATGCCCGCCGAACAGGCCCAGAAATGACCCGCGGATCAGCTTTCTAGCCGCCGCCAGTCCGTCCATTTTGCCTTCATGGTTCCTCCAGGCCGCAGAGATCGCAGAGAGCGAGAGCGAAATAGTTTATCTGTTTCCCAGAATCCTCGCTTGCCCTGGCGAGCCCTCAGGGAGTATATAATCACGGGGGTTTTCCGATTTTGGTTTGAGGATTCGATCCGTTTTTTCTGCGAAAATACTGCGTCCTGAATCATTTTCTCAGACCTTCTTCAACTCGGGCGGGCAGGAGACGAGGTGGACGTTTCTCTTCTCGCATTCCTCGTTCATGATGGCCACGGCCTTCTTCGCCGGAAGCCCCTTGGCCTCCAGGTCGGCGACCCACTTCCGGGTGACCTCCCGGAATTTCTCGTACCACTGTTCGGCCTCGGCCTGCGGGAAGCTCGATGAGCTTCACGCCGGCCTTGGCGATGTCGCTCATGATGACCTTGTAGTCGTCCCGCGTGAGCCCGCCCGTGGTTTTGAAGGGATTGGTGCATACGGCTTCGACGATCTTCTTCTGGTCGTCGGGAAGCTTGTTCCAGCTGTTCAGGTTCATGACCGTGCCTTCGGAGACGCAGCCGAAGGTAAGGACGGTGGCGTGTTTGGCCACCTCGTGCAGCTTGTAGGCGAGGATCAGGGGAGGACAGGTGACGATGCCGTCCACCGTGCCCGTTTCCATGGCCAGGTAGACGTCCCCCAGCGGCATGAAGATCGGCTCCGCGCCGAGGGATTTGATGTAGTTGGTCTGGTGCCCCCCGGGAGACCGAAGCTTCATCCCTTTCAGATCGGCCATCTTGGAGACCGGCTTCTTCGTCCAGATAAAGGACTGGATGCAGCCGTTCAGCTCCAGGACCTTGACGTTCTTGAACTCGTCCTTCAGCACCCGGTTGTACACGGCGTTGCCGATATCCGCAGCCACGTCCTTGCCGTCCACCCAGACCGCCAGCGAGAGGACATCGGTGAGCGGAAAGCGGCCCGGGGTCCAGGTCGCGGTAAAATAGCCCATGTCGGAAAGGCCCTTGGCAACGATGTCGAAATGGTCCGGGCCCTTTGCCGAGCGCGGCCCCGGCGTACATCGTATAGGCCATTTTGCCGCCGCTTTTCTTCTTCACCTCTTCCATCATGGGCGTCCAGACCGTCTTGACTTCCCGGCTCACCGGAGGGTGCCAGGTGGAGAACTTGATATTGGTGCTCTGGGCGAACAGGAGATCGTCACGCCCGAGCCCCATCCCCAGCGCCGCGCCGCCGACCAGCATGCCCTTGAGAAATCCTCTCCTCGTCAGTTCTTCACATTCCTGACACATTTTTCCCCTCCTTTGCTGGCTGGAATTGATTGTGGTTGTTTCGGAAAACAACTGCTCTTCGAGCCGAACCCGAATTGAAAGAGATGACCTTCGCGCGCTGCTCCAGGGACAAGGGTCTTCTTTTCGAGAATTCGGTTCCATCGGAAACGAGACGAGCCATGGCCCCTGAGGCATTGCATGGGGAAAAGATAGATGACAAAACTTATCGCATCCCCCTCCAAAGGTCAAGCTGAACTTTGGCAGGGAACATGGCAAAGCGGGTATACGGGTCAGAGCGGGGAGCGGCTTGGCCCGCAAAGACTTCCGGGCCGGGAAAGATCAATTTACAGTAACGTAATACGAGTGATCGAGCGCCTGAGGAAAAGCAGAAGCACTGGCCTGAAGAGTACGTCTTCAGGCCTGATTTTCCAGCGAGGAGATTACAACGAACGAGCGATACCCCGGGACCGGAACGGGTTCTTTTTCCGGCTGGACGGCACGGGAGTTTCCCGGCCCCATTCACGCTGGCGGGCGGGCGGCGCGCGATTCGCGCTTGGGCTCGGGTCTCTGGTATTCGAAGCCTTTCAGCGTCCGGCATTCGATCTCATCTCCAATGACCCGTTCGATGCTTCGGACCAGCGGCTCGTCTTCGCGGGTGTAGAAGGTGAAGGCATCGCCGGTTTTCTCGGCCCGGCCGGTGCGGCCGATCCGGTGGGTGTAGGCGTCGGGGGTATCGGGCATGTCATAGTTGATGACGTGCGATATCCCGCAGACATCGATGCCCCGGGCGGCGATGTCGGTCGCGACCAGGATCTGGTACGACCCGTTGCGGAACCCGTCGATCGCGGCCTGGCGCTGGGATTGGGAAAGGTTTCCCTGCAGCGACGCGGCGCGCCAGCCGGCCCTCTCCAGCTGCTCCCCCAGCCGCCTGGCCCGGTGCTTGGTGCGGGTGAAGATCAGGACCGACTCCCAGTCGGTCTGGCGAAGCAACTCCATGAGGAGTTCGGTTTTCCGGTTCGGATCGACGGGATAGAGCGCGTGGGCCACCGTGTTTACGGGCTTCCCGGGGTTGATCTGAACCGTGACCGGCGCATGGAGGATATCGTAGGCCAGCCGCCGGACATCTTCGGGCATTGTCGCCGAAAAGAGCAGCGTCTGGCGTTTTGCGGGCACGTTTCGGATGATCTTTCGGATATCCGGCAGGAAGCCCATGTCGAACAGCCGGTCGGCCTCGTCGATTACCAGCACCTCCACGTTCGACAGTTTAATCGTGCCCTGGCTGAGGTGGTCGAGCAGGCGCCCGGGACAGGCCACGACGATGTCAACGCCGGCGCGCAGCTTCCTGATCTGCGGGGTCATGGGCACCCCCCCGTAAATGGTCATGCTGCGGACGGGCGTCCGGCGGCCCATTTCTCCTATCGCCGTGTGGATCTGTTCGGCCAGCTCACGCGTGGGGGCGATAATAAGGGCCCGGATGCGGCCCCGGGGTTGTTTGATCAGCCGGTTCAGGATCGGCAGGACGAAGACCGCCGTCTTACCGGTTCCGGTCTGGGCAAGCCCCATGACGTCCTGCCCCTCGAGGACCGGCGGGAGAGCCTGGCTCTGAATGGGCGTGGGTGTGGTATAGCCGAGCGCCTCAACGCCGGCCGCGATTTGAGGATGGAGATTGAACGTACTGAAACTCATAAACCTTCTTTCCGCGAGAGGAGCCCCGGAAATTCCGGGGGCTAAACCTTCGACTTTAGCCGCAGGAGCGAACAGACCTGCGGGCAGAGATCTTCTTGAGGATCACCGGATGGTGAGGACGAAATTCCGCTCCGAAAAAGCGAAATTCTTCGATACGCTCCTGGAACGTGAAAAAAGCGAGCCAGGGCTCGCCGGGAGCCTCGGGGCTCCACGTATAAATAGATCTGGGTTATTTGCTGAATCGGGGCATTCCGCCTGGGTTCGATTTATTTGTTGTAAAAAGCGGGGCCGAAGGTGGAGGGAACACCTGGGGTTTGAAGTAGAGTGCGGGTAGGCATCTATCCTGCCTTTTACATTTTTCCTTTTTTCTTTTCTTCTACAATACCGCCACGCCCCTGCTCTGTCAATCAAATTGTTCGCCTCAAGGCACAATCAGGGTTTTTAGAGACTGCTGGCGGTCCAGGGATTCCGCTTCTTTCCGGAAAACATCGGCAATTTCGTCGAGACGATATTTTGCCGCGTTTTCAAAAATGATGTCCAGGTTAAAAACGCCTCTCTGCACCGCCCGATAGGCCTCCTTCATGTTTTCTATGGAGCGAAGCTTCGTGAAATGGACTGCGTTGAGGTTGCGGACCTCGAGCCCGTCCTCGTGAAAACGATTGAAGCAGAATTCCTTGACCGGCATGTAGTTGTCCCCGTAAATGGCCAGAATGCCGTTGTGGCGAACCATCCCGAGGGCTTGGACGACACCGATCCCGGTTCCGCCGACCGCCTCCACGGCTACGTCCACTCCTTCGCCGCGGGTGATTTCATTCACTCTCTCGACCGGGTCCGCGTCCGGCGCATGTATAACCTCGGCGGCGCCCAGCTTCCTGGCGATGTCCAACTTAGCCTCTACCGTGTCCACCGCGATCACTTTGGACGCCCCGGCCTTCAGCGCGCCCTGGAGCAAAATATTCCCGGCAAACCCGACGCCGTTAATCGCCACGATGTCTCCCAGCTTCACTCCCATGTGCATGGCGGCCCAAACCGCGCAGCCAAGCGGCTCGTAGAGGCATCCGACTTCGAAGGGGACGCCTTCGGGGATGGGCTGCACATGGGTGGGATCGGTAACCCAGTAATCCGTATAGGTCGGGTAAATGAGGCTGGCCACCTTGTCCCCGATTCCAACCTTGCCGCCGCCCAGGTACTCATCCACTGCCGCCCCCTTCTCCACGACGACTCCTCCGCCCTCGTGCCCCAAAGGTCCGATGGGATAGGCGTGGCGAGGGCGATTATCTTTCCGGGACTCTCCAAGGTGCGTCCCGGGTCCCGCCCCTGGCTTCGTCCTGCGGCCTCACGGTGATTCCCCTGTAAAAATATCTCTCCGAGCCGCATACCGAGGCCTGGTGAGTTTTTATGAGCACCTGATTCGGATTGAGAGCGGGAAGGGAAATCGTTTCAACGCTGATTTTGCCGGGCTCCAGGTATACGACTCGAGTATCCACGTGCTTCTAACCTCCCTTTTGTGTCGCAATTACGCCGGCCCTTCGAGAAGCCAAGGCGAACGGCAAATTGATGTTTCATGACCGCTCTTGGTGAGCCTGCTGTGAGTTCAGTCGAACCCCTGTCGAACGGTGAACGGACTTACGACATCGTCTTTCCCAGGGGGAGATGAATTTATGGCCGAGATCATAGTTTCCCACCGTGGGAAAGAAGGTCTGATGTTCAAGGTCTGAATCCGATTTTTAGTATATTAGAAATCCAAAAGGAAAGGGGCCGAAAAGCTAGCGACTGGCGGATAAGAAGTCAAACCAATAGGGAATCCGACCAAATCTACCTTGGGGAGAGAATTGCTGATCGGAGGAAGGGGGCAAGTGTTGAGACTTGCCCCCTCCGGATACAGGAACTTATCAGATGGAAGGGACCACTTTAATGAAGAAGCCCGCTTCCCAGCCGACTATAATTTGACGACGTTGATCGCTTTGGGGCCTTTCGGACCGTTCTCCGTCTCAAAGCTCACCCTGTCGCCTTCGGCCAGGCTTTTAAAACCTTCTCCCTGGATGGACGTATGATGGACAAAAGCATCCGTTCCGTCATCGCCGGTAATAAAGCCGAATCCCTTGCTGTCGTTAAACCACTTCACTGTTCCTTGCGCCATTTTGAGTCTCCTTTGAAGTTGAATATCCCAGAAGTTTCCGCAAAAAAAAAGGCCGCAAAGTGAAAGTCTTTGTGGCCTGGGTGCGCAAAAACTTCTAAGCTGGGTTTATTATAACAAGTCCCCGATCATAAGGTCAACAAGAAAAAATGAAAAAGAACGTTCTTTCGTCGGGAGTTTTTCGGGCGCATCCAGCGTGCCTGGAACGAACGGATTGAACCGTTGCCTGAAAGAGATCAGAATAGTTGTAGAGCCTTGAGGCTTTATCCAGGTCGGGAGTAAAAAGGAGGGAATATGGCTGAGATCCTGAGCCGTGAAATCCGTCTCGCGCGCCGGCCCGTGGGGCTGCCGCGGGAGAGTGACTTTGACCTGGTCGAAGTCCGGATCCCGGAACCAAAGGACGGCGAGGTGCTCGTCCGCAATCTTTACCTGTCGGTAGACCCCTACATGCGCGGCCGCATGACCGAACGCAAGAGCTACGTTCCCCCTTTCCAGGTGGGGGAAGCATTGAGCGGCGCCTGTGTGGGAAAAGTAGTCGCCTCCGAATCCCGAACGTTCCAGGCGGGGGATTATGTCGTTGGTTCACAGGGCTGGCGCGAGTATTACCTTTCGAGCGGCGAGGACCTGATCCCGATCGATCCCAAGATCGCGCCGGTCCAGGCTTACCTCGGCACCCTGGGCATGCCGGGATTGACGGCTTACGTTGGCCTTCTGGATATCGGGCGGCCGAAATCCGGTGAAACCGTTCTGGTCTCCGCCGCCTCGGGAGCCGTGGGGGCCGTCGTGTGCCAGATCGCGAAGATAAAGGGCTGCCGGGTAATCGGGAGCGCCGGGTCCGACGCAAAGGTCTCCTGGCTGACCGAGGAAGCCGGAATCGACGCGGCATTCAATTATAAGGAGGCGGAAGACCTGGTTGCCGAGCTGGGAAAGTATTGCCCCGGCGGCATAGACGTTTACTTCGAGAACGTCGGGGGCAAGCACCTGGAAGCCGCACTGGAACACATGAATCCCTGCGGACGCATCGTCATGTGCGGCATGATCTCCCAGTACAACGCCACCCGGCCGGAGCCCGGGCCTCGCAACCTGTTTTATGTAACCGTCAAGCGACTCACGGTCCAGGGGTTTATCGTCTCCGACCACGCCCACCGCCGGGATCCAGTTCCACGCCGAGATGGCCCGGTGGATCGCCGAAGGACGGATCAAGTGGAAGGAGACGATCACAGAAGGGATCGAGAATGCGCCCAGGGCCTTTATCGGCCTCTTCAAAGGTGAGAACTTCGGAAAAATGATCGTAAAGGTCGGCCCGGCATAGACCATTACAAAATGAAATTGGAATAAATTGTAGGGGCAATCACCCCGGGACGTGATGCTTGCCCGTCTTGCGGGCGGCCGCAGGGGGCCGCCCCTACAATATTTTATTTTGTTATCTGTGCTGAGCGTCAAAACGGCCTTACGATCCACCAAAGGAAAATCGGGTTCTGAGGTCCGAATCAGGGCTCTGAATTGCAGCTTCGTTCGCCGCGCCTTGATTAAAAGAACCTCACAAGGTATCATTTTTATCCGAAGCCCCCTCAAAAGGAGATTCCAATGTCTGCTTCGCCCGGAAAAGTTCAGCTTGGCCCGGACAACCGTTTGATCGTGCCCGATCATGTCTCCATCCCCTTCATCGAAGGGGACGGCGTCGGGCCGGACATCTGGAGGGCATCGGTTGAGGTATTCAATCAAGCGGTGGCCAAGGCCTACGGCGGGAAGCGTTCGGTCCGCTGGATTGAACTCGTGGCCGGCGAGAAGGCGCACGCCCGGACGGGCCAGTGGCTTCCCGGAGGAGACCCTGGAGAGCTTCCAGGAGTATCGCATCGGGATCAAAGGCCCGCTCGGGACGCCGGTGGGAGGGGGCATTCGGAGCCTCAATGTGGCCATCCGTCAGAAGCTCGACCTCTATGCCTGCATTCGTCCCGTGAAATACATCCCCGGGGTGCCCAGCCCGCTCAAGGAGCCGGAAAAAGTTGACATGATCGTCTTCCGGGAGAACGTGGAAGACCTCTACGCCGGCATCGAATGGCCCGCGGATTCGCCGGAAGCCGCTCCGGGTCATCGATTTTCTGGTCAAGGAGATGGGACAGAAGATCCGTCCCGATTCTGCCGTCGGAATTAAACCCATGAGTTCCTTCAATTCCAAGCGCCTCATCCGCAAAGCCCTGCGCTGGGCCCTGGACCACAACTGCCCGAGCGTGACCCTCGTCCACAAGGGGAACATCCTGAAATACACGGAAGGCGCTTTCCGGGACTGGGGGTATGAACTCGTAAAGGAGGAGTTTTCGAAGGAGACGATCCGGGAATCCGATCTTCCCCCGGACGGCGAATCCGGGCGGGAAAGGTTGTTATCAAAGACCGCATCACCGACGCCATGTTTCAGCAGATCCTCCTCCGGCCGGACGAATACAGCGTCCTCGCAATGCCCAACCTAAACGGCGATTACATGTCCGACGCCCTCGCCGCCGAGGTCGGGGGCCTGGGCATGGCCCCCGGGGCCAATGTGGGGGATGGTTTTGCGGTCTTCGAAGCAACCCATGGTTCCGCCCCGAAATACGCCGGACGCGACATGATCAACCCCGGTTCGGTGATCCTTTCCGGCGCTTTGATGTTCGACTACCTTGGCTGGGGGGAAGGTATCCGAAAAAATCCGGACCGGCGTCGAGAGGACGATTCGGGCCAAGATCGTGACCTATGATTTGGCCCGCCAGCTCAAGGGCGCGAGGCAGGTCAAGTGCAGCGAGTTCGGCCGCGCCGTCATCGACCATATGGAATGAAACTCCTGGAGAAATAGCAATGGGGAAAACCATCGTTCAGAAGATCCTCTCCTCGCACCTGGCCGCGGGGGAGATGTCCCCAGGGTCGGAGATCGGGATCCGGATCGACCAGACCCTGGTCCATGACGCCACCGGCCAAATGGCTCTCCTCCAATACGAGGCCATAGGAACGGGTAAAGTCAAAACGAAGCGGTCGGTCACCTATGCCGACCACAACACGCTCCAGGTCAGCTTCGAGAACATGGACGACCACTACTTTCTGGCATCCGCGAGCCGTAAGTTCGGCCTGTATTTTTCCAGGGTCGGCAACGGCATCTGCCACCAGGTCAACCTGGAGCGCTTTTCGGTGCCCGGCCAGACCCTGCTCGGGGCCGACAGCCATACAACAACCGCCGGCGGCGTGGGAATGCTGGCCATCGGCGCCGGGGGCCTGGACGTCTCGGTGGCCATGGCCGGGGAGCCGTTTTACCTGGTCATGCCCGAGGTCATGCTCCTTCGGCTGAAGGGCCGCCTTCACCCCTGGTCCTCAGCCAAGGACATCGCCCTGGAGATCCTCCGCCGGCTCACGGTATCCGGCGGGCGGGGAAAGATCCTGGAGTTCAGCGGGGACGGGGTGAAGACCCTCAGCGCCACGCGAGCGGGCCACGATCGCCAACATGAGCACGGAAACCGGGGCTTTCACCGCAATTTTCCCCAGCGACGAAAACACACGGCGCTATTTCGCCGCCCAGGGCCGGGAACGGGAGTGGGTGGAGATCTCCGCCGATCCGGACGCTGAATACAGCGGCGAAATGGAGATCGATCTGGCGAAAATCGAACCCCTGATGGCGCGGCCCCATTCTCCCGACAACGTCGCTCCCGTAGCCTCGGAGGCCGGGAAAGAGATCCACCAGGTGGCGATCGGCTCGTGCACCAATTCCTCCCTGGAAGACATGTTCCGGGTTGCGGCCATTTTGAAGGGAAGATTTGTGCCCCCCGGGGTGAGTCTCATCATCGCCCCCGGCTCGCGGCAGGTGCTGATCGGCCTCATGGAAAGCGGAGGGATGGCCGACATGATCGGCGCCGGGGCGAGGCTGGTGGAAACGACCTGCGGTTTTTGCAACGGCGTGGGACAGGCGCCCCGGTCGGAAGGGGTCTCCCTGAGAACTTCGAACCGCAACTTTCCGGGCCGAAGCGGCACGGCGGACGCCAATCTCTACCTGGTCAGCCCGGAAACGGCAGCCGCTTCAGCCCTCGCGGGGAGGATCACCGACCCCAGAACTCTTGGAGAGCCCGTTCGAGGTCAGCCTTCCGGCTGTCTTCTACAACGACGATCGGATGATCGTCCCGCCCGGCGGCCGAGGGAGAGACGGTGGAGATCGTCCGTGGGCCCAACATCTTACCCTTGCCGCGATTCGATCCCTTGCCGGACGAGCTCGAAGGAGAATTGCTGCTCTGCCTGGGAGACAATGTGACCACGGATGATATCCTCCCTGCGGGCGCGAATATCCTCAAGCTGAGGTCGAATATCCCCGCGATTTCTGAATACCTGTTCTGCAACATCGATCCCTCGTTCCCGGCCCGGGCCAAATCCGCGGGAACGGGGTTCATCCTGGGAGGCCGCAATTACGGCCAGGGCTCCAGCCGGGAGCATGCTGCCCTGGCCCCGCGTTTTCTGGGCATACGGGCGGTCATCGCCGAGTCTTTCGCCCGGATTCACAAATCGAACCTGATCAACTTCGGGATTCTGCCCCTGGAGCTGGCAACGCCCGCGGACCGCTCCCGCTTTCGTCCGGGGGACAAGCTTCGGCTTGCGAAACCTGGGCTCATCGATCAAAAGGGGGTCGGTGATTACCATCGACAACGTGTCCCGCGGCGGAGAGCGTTGGAGGTTCGGCTCAACGTCACTCCAAGGTTGGGCGAAATAATCCTGGCGGGAGGCCTTCTGGCCTACACTCGGAAGAAGTTGGAGGGACAAAGCAAAGGATCGGACGCAGATAAACGCGGATAATATCCGGCGCCATTGCTCTGCCTGTCAGCGGTTCCCGAAAACTTTTTTTAGTAGATCTGTCACCCTGGCCGCCGGGTCCTGGCGGATCTTCTTTTCTTCCTCTGCCAGCATGAAAAAAAGGCCGTCCAGGCCCTTGCCGGTCACGTACTGATCCAAATCCACGTTCAGCTTGTCGGCGAACGGGATGGCATGAACTTTCTCTTCGATGTCTTGATAGGATCGGGTCGCCCCCACCTGTGACATGGCGTTGTGGACCTTCGGCCGGAAGATCTCCTGGAGGCGGTCCCAGGTCTTTTCCTTAAAGTAAAGGGTGGCCTCGTTTTCCTTTCCGTTCAGGATCTTCTTGGCGTCGGTGATGGTCATCTTTTTTATCGAATCGACAAAGAGCGCCTTTGCTTCGGGAGCCGCTTTCTCCGCGGCCCGGTTCATGCTCAACTCGAATTCGTCGACCTTCGGGCCGTACCCCCCGGCCCTCAGGAGCTTCTCGACCCTCTGGACCGAACCGGGAAGCGGTATTTTGATCTGCGGATTGCCGTAATACCCGTCGACCTGCGAAACGATCCCGACCGCCTTGGTCGTGCCGACCTGGAGCGCCTCCTTCAGCCCGCTCACGATCTCTTCTTCCGAGAGCCCCTTGCCTTCGCTTCCCGGAATCTTGGGAAGCTTCTTGAGGATATCTCCCCACTGGGAGCTTGCTTCCCCCGGCTGCATGGACCAAAGAGCAAACAATAAGGCCGCAACCAGGAACGCTCGGGGTCTCATAGAAACCTCCTTTTCAATTTAGGCGTTCGGAAGGCATTCTCCATCTATTCTTTTTCGGGAATCACTTCGCCGGTCTGGGGATTTACGTATCCCCCATCCACTTTCGGAAGGACAACCCCGGTGCTCGGGTCCAACACCCCTCCATAGGTGCCGGGGTAGAATTCACCGGTCCTGGGATTGAAAACCCCTTTCTCCCGGTGGCCCGTGTAGGGCACCTGGGACCCCGGCGGTCCGGCTTGAGGAGGGGCCTGGGGCGGTATCGGTTTATAGGGGGGAGGCGCCGACGGAACGGGTGGATAGAACGGCGGCGGCGAAGAGGGAAATGTGGATTGGCCGTAAACCGCCGCGCCGATCAGTAAGGCTCCAACCGATAGAAGCAGGACAAGCAGCTGTTTACATGAAGGCCGGATTTTCATCTCTCACCTGACAATATTATAGGATAGCTCCCGGCATAAGACAAACCTCGCCAGGACCCCCTTAAAAGGAGCTGAAAAAGAGGGGCCTTCCCTAATCCTGTTGGGCTCGGCTCGTCTGGGCTAGGCTTTCTTTGGGCAGGGCAGTTTCGAGTCGAGGTAGGCCAGGACCTCGGCGAGGTTCTTGAACAGGCGGTGACCGGATTTTTCGTTCCAGGGAAAGACCAGCCCGGTCCCCAGGATTCCGGCCTCAATGGCCTTGTCCAGGTTCATCGGGCTGTCATCCACCAGGGCCAGGCTTCCCGCGAAGAGGACGGACTTGTCGTAGCTGAGGTGAACCTCGTCAAAGAGCAGACGATTTTTCTTGAGCCAATTTACGGTGGGGGCGTACGTTTCCCTGGATCTGTGACTCGCGATGACAATGTAAAAACCCCGCTCCTTCAGGCCGCTTAGAAAGAGATTGGAATCGGGAAAAGGAGCGTATTTTTCCTGCTGCAGGTGAATGACTTTCAGCACCTGGAAAAAATCCTTGAGAGACATGAATCTCTCCAGGGATTCCCGGGTGCCCCACTGTTCCGGCGGGGGCATTTCGGGGTTTACTCTCTTGAGCTGTTCCCACAGCTCGGGCGCGAGGGGCCAGAGGGTGTTGTCAATATCCACGATGATTTTCCCCGCCCCGAGGCTTTCTTCTTCCATGTCCCGCGCCCGCTTCTTAACCCCAGGCGGATAATTTTTCATCCGGTTTCCCTTCACTCGTTCCTCTCTTCTCTTCTCCTTTACTATTCTCTTTGATTCCTTCCTGGATTTCAAATTATTTATGCCCCCTGGTGAAAACCTCAGGATACCCGCCTTGGTTACGATCCTTACTTGTTGTTCTTTCCCCTCTTGTACACTCCCGCCAGCTCACCCCGGCCGATCACGTGTCCTTCCATGGCTTTCTCCAGGTCGACCTTCTTGGATTTCGGCGCGAGGTTCAGGAGGGCGTCAAGAGCATAGACCTTGAAAACGTACCGGTGGGGCCGGGTCGGGGGGCAGGGCCCGCCGTAGCTGTTTTTTTGAAAATCGTTCACCCCCTGAACGGCGCCCGAGGAAATCGAGTTTTCATTGATCTCCTGTGTGCCGAAATTGATATTCCACAGGATCCAGTGGACGTAAGTGCCCCGAGGGGCGTCCCTGTCGTCCAGGATCAATGCCAGAGATTTTGTTCCCGCCGGAACATTCTCGATCCGAAGAGGGGGATTCACATTGGCGCCGTCGCAAGTGAATTTTTTCGGGATTGATTTGAGATGTTGAAACGCCGGGCTGGAGAGCTTGAATGTTCCGGCCTTCCCGGTCTCCTCCCCGATGGCTGGAGAAGACAATGAAATGAAAAGAATGAAAAACAGACAGATGGTTAGCCCTTTCATATTCTCCCCAGTGTTCAGATTTGCCCCGAAGTATATCAGGTTTTTTTACTTTTATATTGCGGTTATATGAAGCGGTTCCCAGCCCTCTAATCAATTTGGTGCTCCTCGGCATCGCCCCTGGGAATCAAATCACCAGGTTTTAGATTCATTGAATGTCCAGCAATGCAGAAAAAAAATCAAACCTATCATTGTTATTTTGCCCGCTCGGTGCTATTTTCCCGGTAAACTCATAATAAGTGCGGACGAGGCGATGAACGGCAATTCGTATCCGTCGAAGCCAAGAAAAAGCAACTACAGGTGGAGCGGGAACTGAGATTCCCAACTTCCATCTTTCCAATAAATCCAAGCCTGGGGAGGTTCCCATGGAACGAGAGAAAATCCTGGCTAAATTGCAGGAGATCTTGGGCCCGAAAAACGTCCTCTGGAAAGATGTCGACCTCGCGGTCTATGAATACGACGCTGGATTGGGGCGCGGGAAGCCGAGCTTAGTCACCTTCGTTCGGACGGCAGAGGAAGTCGCAGCCGTGGCCAAGTTCCTTTACCAGGAAGGGATTTCCTACGTCGCCAGGGGTTCCGGCACGAATCTGAGCGGTGGGACGGTGCCCCTGAACGGTTCAGTCGTAATCGAGCTCTCGCGGATGAACAAGATCCTCGAAATCGACCTGCAGAACGAAACCGCCCTGGTCGAGCCGGGGGTTTACAATCTCACCTTGCAGAACGCCCTGGCGCCGCTGGGTTATTATTACGCCCCCGACCCTGCCAGCCAGAAGGTCTCCACCATGGGAGGGAACCTGGGCGAGAACGCCGGCGGGCCCCACTGTCTCAAGTACGGGGTTACGAGCAATCACGTCCTCGGGGCGGAGGTCGTATTCCCGGCGGGGGAAAAAATTTGGGTTGGAGGGAAAGCCGGCGACCCGCCCGGTCCCGACCTGATGGGCCTTCTGGTTGGGTCGGAAGGCACCCTGGGGATCGCGACGAAGATCCTCGTCCGGATTATGAAGTCACCGGAGCGGGTCGTGACCATGCTGGCCATTTTCAAATCCATCGAAGCCGCCGGGCAAACGGTATCCGAGATCATCGGAGATGGGATCATCCCGGCAACGCTGGAGATCATGGATCAGCTGGTCATCCGCGCGGTTGAGGATTCCGTTCACGCCGGGTACCCCCGGGACGCCGAAGCGGTGTTGATTATCGAACTGGACGGAGTGGCCGAAGGCATGGATGAACAGGCTGAACGGATTCTGGAGATCTGCCGGAAGAATGACGTGGTCAGCGCGCGGCGCGCCAAGGATGCCGGAGAGCGCGCCGAGCTGTGGGCCGGCAGGCGGGGCGCGTTTGGCGCGGTGGCCCGGCTCAGGCCTTCGTACCTGGTTTGCGACGGGACCGTCCCCCGGACCCGGCTTCCCGAGGCGCTGGTCGCGGTGAAGGAGGTCGCCCGAAAGTACGATCTGTCCATCGGGAACGTCTTCCACGCCGGCGATGGGAATCTCCACCCCCTCATCCTCTTCGATGACCGCGACCCCTCCGAAGTCGAGCGGGTGCATAGGGCAGGGAGCGAGATTCTCCGGATTTGTGCGGACTTGGGTGGGACGATCAGCGGCGAGCACGGGGTCGGCACCGAAAAACTCGTGGAGATGTCGCTCATCTTCAGGGAGGCCGACCTCGAAATGATGCGCAGAATTAAAACCGCCATCGATCCGAAGGCCCTCTGCAACCCGGGAAAGCTGATCCCCAGGACTTAAGGGCGAATTTGTGCCGATATACTCCCCTTACCTTTTTCTTACTGAGAGACTGTGTCGGAATTTGCCGGTGGCCCTTCGACAAGCTCAGGGCGAACGGCTAAATGATTGATCTTTAACATGTCATTTCCGTTCGTGGTGAGCTCAGTCGAACCATGAACGGACTTACGACACAGTCTCTTAGTGAGGAGAGGAAAGCAGGTCCACAGGAGGTAAGAACGTGCCCCCCGACGTAAACGGATCGCCAAAGCCGCCCGTCCCGTCCGGAAGGGTCTCCCGGGGAGTCCAGGGACTCAGGTCTCTGGGGGTAAACGTGCTGCGTGTGGAAAGGCCGGCCAGCGAGCGCGAAGCCAGGGAAATCCTTTCCCGGGCCTCAAAGGAGAGGCTGACCGTCTTCCCCTGTGGTGGGGCCACCAGCCCGGCGGTGGGGGTGCTGCCCGAATCCGTGGACATCGCCCTGGACACCACCGCGATGGATCGGGTCCTCGCCTTCGACCCCGGAAATCTGAACCTGGCGGCGCTCGCGGGGATTTCCCTCGACGGGATTAACGACTACCTCTCGGGCCAGGGGAAGGGATTCTTTCTTCCGTTGGATCCTCCCTTGTCCCGCTTCGCGACGCTGGGCGGGGTCTATGCCTCAAGCGCCAGCGGTCCTTCGAGGCTTCGTTATGGGACGATCCGCGATCAGGTCCTGGGGGTGCGCGGGGCGGACGCCGACGGGCGCGAGGTTGGGTTCGGGGGGAAAACCGTAAAAAACGTATCGGGCTATGACCTGACCAAGTTTTTGATCGGTTCCGCGGGAAGCCTCTGCCTGATCACGAGCCTCTCGCTCAGGGTTTATCCCTTCCCCGATGCTTGTTCGCTCTGCGACGTGATCTTCCGGACTTTTGAGGAACTGGAGAAATTCCTGGAAGCCGTGCGCTGTTCGGTTCTGGTGCCTTCGGCGTCGGTCGTCACGGAGCTGGCCGGCGGCCCGGGGGTTTCGGACTCTTTCGGCTCGCGGTTCCGGTTTCTCATAGCTTTTGAAGGCCATCCGAGGGCGGTCGAACGCCAGAACAAGGACCTCTTGAACCTGGCCGGGGAGTTTGGCGGAATAGGCGAGGCGAAAGAAGGCCGGAACGGGTTGAGGATGGCGTTCCGATCCGCTGTGGACCCCGACCGCGGGTTGGAAGATTCTATCATCAAAATGTCCTTCCCGATTTCACGGGGGCCCCGGGCTTACCTGGACGCCTGCAAATTGGCCCGGTCCGCGATGTCCACCTCAAAGGTCGTTCTGTTTCCGCGAAGCGGGACCCTTTATTTGTTCTTCCAGGAAAGGGGCGAGGAAAGAATTTCCCATTTCATCCAGGAGCTGAAAGACCTCGGCCGGTCCGGCGGGGGCCGGGTCACTCCCGTCAGGATCAGTCGGCATTTGCTTGCGGGATGGGGGCCCAGGGTGGAAACGGGGTTGCGGCAGTCGATCTTGCAACCCGTAAAGGAGAAACTGGACCCCTTGGGAATCCTCCCGCCAATCCTGAATTAGAACCACCGTTCGTTTGAGGATGATCATGGAAGAGCAATATAAGGCAGTGTACGAAGACGTCTCCAAATGCAACCGGTGCGGCTTTTGCCAGGCCCACTGCCCCATATTTGAAATTACGGGAGATGAACGGAACGTAGCCCGGGGGCACAACGTCCACGTCCGGAAGCTCGCCGAGGAGAAACTGGAGATGGGCGAAGATTTCAAAGATCCTCTCTTTGAGTGCCTCCTCTGCAAAGCCTGCGTGGCGAACTGTTTTCCCGGGGTGCGGACGGACCTGAACGTGATCGCCGGCCGGGCGGAATACATGAAGCGGGTGGGGCAGCCCAGGATCATGCGTTTCCTCTTCCACCAGCTTCTCCCGGATCATTCCCGCCTTTCGCCTTACGTGCGCCTCGTTGCGATGGGGAAAAATTCGGGGATGATCGGCCTCGCCCGGGCAATGGGAATCCTTAGCTGGTTCGGGAAAGATCTGGGAAAGGCAGAGGGGATCGTAGAGTCGCTGCCCCTCACTTTCTTCAGGGCCCGCATCCCCCGTATCCCCCCGGAACCCAGGCCGGGGAATCTGCGAATCGCTTATTTCGTGGGATGCGGTTTCAATTTCGCCCTGCCCCGGGTCAGCGAATCGACGGTCGAAGTATTGGGCCGGACGGGGGCGGGCGTCCAAATCGCCGACAATTGCTGCTGCGGCCTTCCGGCCTACGGCTACGGCGACCTGGAAGCTGCCCGGAAGATGGCCCGGAAAAATATGGACGCCCTGGAGAAGCTGGAAGCGGATGTTGTGGTGACCGAGTGCGGGAGCTGCTCGGCCTTTCTGAAGGAATACCCCCAACTATTTCCGGAGGACCCGGCCGCCATGAACCGGGCCCTGAAGCTCAAAAAGAAGGTCATGGGGTTCAGTGAATTCATGCAAACCCGGCTTCCTGAGACGGCGCCCGGGAAATCTCTCTCGGGCAAGGTGACCTATCATGACCCCTGCCACCTCAGCCGATACCAGGGAATAACCAAAGAACCCCGGTCCCTGCTGAAGAAGATCCCGGGGCTTACCTACTTGGAACTGCCGGAAGCGGACCGCTGCTGCGGGGCCGCGGGAAGCTACAACATCATGCACTACGAGCAGTCGATGAGGGTGCTGGACCGGAAAATGGAGATGGTAAAAAAGACCGGGGCGGATATCCTGGCGACGGAGTGCCCGGGCTGCATCATCCAGCTGAGCTACGGCGCCAGGAGGGCAGGGCTGGGGGTAAGGGTGGTTCACATAAGCGAGCTGATTCGGGAGGTTTTTATTTAACGGCTTTTCTTATAATCGAACCACAGAGAACACAGAGGAGCAGAGGATATAAAATAAATAAAGGAGTAACGCGGTGTTGTTTTTATATAGTGCCTCTGTGCTCTCTGTGGTTCATTTCTAGTTTATTAAATTACTCCTTCCCCTTCGACAGCCCTTCCAGGTACCGGAAAATATCCGTGTGGTCGCGCTTCTCGCCGCCCTGAGCCATCGCATACCCGTAAATTTGCTGCACCATGTTGGCGATAAACATGGGGACCTTGTACTCCTTTGCCATTCGGGTGACGGTGTCGATATCCTTGTACATGAGGTCCATGGCGAACCCGGAATTGAAAGTTTTGGGCAGGATGAATTTGGGGAATTTGAGCTCCGTGGAATAGCTGCGGCCCGTGCTGACCTGGATGACCTCGATCACCCGCTGGGGGGAAAGGCCCAGCTTCTCGGCCATGATCAGCGCCTCCGAGGTAGCCGCCAACGTGGTTGCGGAGAGAAAGTTGTTGATGGCCTTGAGCGCGTGGCCGGAGCCGATCCCTCCCAGGTAAAAAAGGTTCTTGCCCACAATCGACAGGATCGGCCGGCAAGATTGGAAGACGGATTCGTCCCCTCCCACCATGATGGACAAGGTTCCCGCCACGGCTCCCACGACCCCTCCGCTCACCGGGGCGTCGATCATGGAGACGCCTTTTGCCGTGAGGGCTTTGTGGACTTTGAGCGTGCTCGGCGGATAGGCGCTGGTCATCTCCATGAGGATATCCCCGGCCTTCACTCCCTCCAGGAGCCCGCCGGGCCCGAAGACCACCTGGTCCACCGCTTCGGAATTGGGCACGATGGTGATGACCTTCCGGCATTTTTCGGCAACTTCTTTCGGTGACGAGGCCGCCTCGCCCCCTTTCTGAACGAACGCGGCCGTCGCCTCCGGCCTGACATCGCACCCCACCACCTGGAAGCCGGCTTCCAGAAGCCTCTTTGACATGGGCTGACCCATGGCCCCCAACCCGATAAAGCCCACCTTGCCTTTTTCTCCTGTTTCTTTTTGTCCTTTGTTCGAATCCATTTTCCGCCCCCTCTCGATCTGACTGGCGCTGAGCCACTGGAATGCGTTGCTTGCCGACACAACCAAGCGCACTGCCGGCCGACATTTCGCAAGGCCGCCGGAAAAGCAGGCCCTCTCACCAAGCGGACCGCGTACCAGCGTGCCCGAAGAGAATTTAACCCTAATCTCCCCTTTGTTTCAAGTAAATACTTCCCTCGGACAGTCCCCGTCGCTCGCCCCGATTGGCCTTATAGCTTTCTTCGTCGCTGATGCCGCCCAAGGGGCCAACCGCAGGGGTTGCCTACACGATTGACCGGCGGGTTTATATTTCGTGCCTTGGCAGGGGGTCGATCCCGGCCATCAACAAAATGGGTTCCAGAAGAAAAGCGCTTATGCTACTTTAAGGGCGGCTGCTCGAGCATTTGGATCGTGCCGGCCGGACCGGAGAAATTTCCGTGTTCCTATTCTCTGCGAAGAGGTGCCACATGGGAGTGTCGAAGAGGGCCATGAGAATCGAACCGTCGGGGACCCAGGCGGTCACCCAGAGGATCAGGGATTTAAAGCGCGAGGGCAAGGATGTGCTTCCTTTCAGCAGCGGGGAGCCGGATTTCCCCACCCCGGAGCACATCGCCCGGGCAGGCCAGGAGGCGATTCGGAAAGGGTTCACGAAGTATACTCCTGTGGCCGGAATTCCTGAAGTGCGCGAAGCGATCCGGGATCACCTGGAGGAGCATTATCGCCTCAGCTACAAGCCCGACCAGATCGTCGTCGGCAACGGGGCTAAACAAATTCTCATCCAGGCTATGATCGCCCTTCTCGACCCGGGAGACGAGGTGATCATCCCGGTCCCCTGCTGGGTGAGTTACCCGGAGCAGGTGAAGCTGGCCGACGGCATACCCGTCCTGATCGAGCGGAAGATGGAGGATGACTTCCGGCTCCGTCCCGAGCAAGTGGCGGAAAAGATCACTCCCCGGACGAAGATGATGATCCTGTGCAACCCGGACAATCCGACCGGCTCGGTCATGAAAGAGGAAGACCTCCGGGGGATCGCCGAATTGGCCGTCCGGCACCGTTTCTATGTCATCTCGGACGAGATTTACAGCCGCCTCATCTATGACGGGCACAAGCACGTAGCCTTTGCCGCCTTCTCAGACGCGGTGAAGCAGCAGACGATCACCGTTAACGGTTTTTCCAAGGCCTACGCCATGACCGGGTGGCGCCTGGGGTACGCGGCCGCGCCCAAGGAAATTATCAAGGCCATGTCTGAGATCCAGGGGCACTTCACCAGCGGGGCGAACGCCATCAGCCAGTGGGCGGGAGTCGCGGCCCTGCGGGGCTCCCAGGACACCGTCGAAGAGATGCGCCAGGAGTTTGACCGGAGGAGAAAGACCATGGTCCGGCGGCTTCAAGGGATGAAGGGGATCCGCTGCAACAACCCGCAGGGCGCTTTCTACGTGTACCCGAAAATCACGGATTGGGTCGGACGAAAAATCGGAAATAAGGAGATCCGCGGTTCCCTGGACTTCTGCCAGGCGATGATCGAGGAGGCAGGCATCGGGTTCGTTCCCGGGGTCGGGTTCCTGCAGGAAGGATATGTGCGGATTACTTACGCCTGCTCCATGGAACAAGTTGAGGAAGGAATGAACCGGATGGAGCGTGTCCTCGGCTCCACGCGATAAATCCTCCCCCGGATTTGAGCAGCTACCAATATTTTATTTTCGAGCCCATTGGGGTCAGGTCTTTAATTTTGACATTTTTCTCAAAAAGGAGCGCTGTTGCCCATGGCCAGACCCTTGAGAATAGAATACCCGGGAGCCCTCTACCATGTTACTTCCCGGGGTAATGGGGGAAACCCCATTTACCGGAATGATCCTGATCGATTTACCTTTCTCCGGATCTTGAAGGAGGTGAATGATCGCTTTCATTGGATCTGCCATACCTACTGCTTGATGGACAATCATTATCATCTGATCATTGAGACTCCCGAGGGGAATCTTTCCCAGGGAATGCGTCATTTGAATGGGGTCTATACGATGAAGTTCAATTGGCGCCACAAGACCATTGGGCACGTCTTCCAGGGGAGATTTAAAGCCGTTCTGGTCCAAAAAGAGAGCCATTTTCTTGAGGCCTGTCGATACGTTGTTTTAAATCCCGTGAGGAGCCAAATCGTCGAGCGACCTGAAGACTGGGCATCGAGTAGTTTCCGGGCCTTTGCAGGAAAAGGAAAGGCAAACCCTTGCCTGACCCTGGATTCGGTTCTTGCTCATTTCGGTGAGAGACAGAAGATCGCCAGCGAGAGATATATGAATTTCGTCAAAGAAGGAATGAAGGCAGGAAGAATTTGGGATGAGGTGAAAGGCCAGATTCTTCTGGGAGACGAAACCTTTTTTGACCGGTTCATTGATCATATTAAAGGTTATGAAAAGATCAAAGAGGTCCCCAGGAGCCAGCGATATTTGAGCCGTCCCCGTCTGGAGCAACTATTTCCGCAGAGAGAGGCGGAAGATAAGAAAAAAAGGAATGCAAAAATTTCAGATGCTGTTCGGAATTGGGGGTACACGCAAAAAGAGGTGGCCGATTTTCTGAGGATGCATTATTCCACCGTCAGCCGATTGATCGCCAAAGGGAGTGAGAAGTCAAAGAACAAGACCTGACCCCATTTTGAGATTCGAGAGCTCCGGCAGGGGCTTGGGTCAAACTTGATTCCGGTTCAGATCTAATGAATAATGGATTTAGAATGTCTTTGGGCCGATGGGCGGTGGAATTTGTTTACGGGGACTGTTTCCTGCCCGACCGGGAAATGGGGGAGCGATGAATCGGACAAAGATCCTCATCATGGGGGCGGCGGGGAGGGATTTCCATAATTTCCAGGTCCGTTTCCGGGAGGATCCTTCCGCGGAGGTCGTCGCCTTCACCGCCGCCCAGATCCCCGGCATCGAAAACCGGCTCTTCCCTCCGGAGATTGCCGGCCCTCTGTATCCAAAAGGCATCCCGATCTTCCCGGAAGAGAAGCTCTCCGAGATTGTGCGCAAGGAAAAAGTCCTCCAGGTGATCTTTTCCTACAGCGACATCGCCCACGTCGAAGTGATGCATCGGGCTTCCCTCGCTTTGTCCCTGGGGGCCGACTTCGTGCTCCTCGGCCCCGACCGCACCATGCTGAAAACGTCGGTCCCGGTGATTTCGGTCTGCGCGGTCCGGACGGGGTGCGGGAAGAGCGGGGTAACGGAACGGATCTGTGAAATCCTGAAAGAGAAGGGGATTCACACCGTGGTGATCCGGCACCCCATGCCCTACTGCGACCTGAACCGGATGCGGGTGGAACGGTTCGCTACCCTGGAGGACCTGGATCGCTTTACCTGCACCGTCGAGGAGCGGGAAGAGTACGAGCATTTCGTAAACCGGGGGATCGTCGTTTACGCGGGGGTGGACTACGAGGCCATCCTCCGGCAGGCGGAAAAAGAAGCCGGGGTGATCCTCTGGGACGGCGGAAACAACGATTTCTCCTTCATCCGGCCGGACCTGGAAATCGTGGTCCTCGATCCCCACCGTGCGGGGCATGAAAGGCTTTACCACCCGGGCGAGGTGAATTTCCTGCGGGCGCAGGTCTTGGTCATCAACAAGGCGGATTCCGCCTCGCGGGAATCCCTGGACCAAGTCCTGGCTTCCATCGCGGAATGGAATCCCCGGGCCGCCGTTCTCCAGACCGCCTCGCGGATTTCCGTGGAAAACGGCGAGAGGATCCGGGGAAAGAAGGTCCTGGCGATTGAAGACGGACCGACCATTACCCACGGCGGCATGGCCTACGGCGCGGGGGTTCTGGCCGCCCGCCAGTACGGGGCGGCGGAACTGGCCGATCCGCGTCCCCACGCCGCGGGATCGCTGCAAAAAATATTCGAAACGTATCCCCACCTGACCCAGGCCCTTCCGGCGGAAGGATATTTCCCCGAACAGCTTCGGGATCTGGAAGCCACGATCCGGCAAACCCCCTGCGACCTGGTCCTCATCGCCACCCCCATCGATCTCTCCCGCCTGATCAAAATTCCCCAGCCGGCCCTGCGCGTCTCCTACCGAATCGAGGATTTCGGAAAGCCCACGCTGGGAGAAGTGATTGATAAGTTTGTCCGCAACCTCCCGAAGAAAAGCTGACCGGATAAAGGGATCCCAATCGCCCGCTCAATCTTCCACCATTCCCGCGAGAGCCGGAATCCAAGAATGTTTTCGATAATAAATGGATTACACCTTCCGCAGAAATGAACCTGCCGGAGGATCATTTTTGCCTGTAAACGGATTTAGCTCCTATGCGTTTGAGGAAGGGGGAAATGGGAGCCCCATATATCCGGTGGGCCAGCCCAATTAAGGGATCAAGAAAGAATTTAAGCAAACCCAGGGTACTCTCCGAATTTCGGGGGCTTGGAATTTTCCGGATTGCCGTAGAAAGGAGCCAAACGTGAGGTTAAGAGCCGTTTCCTTGATTTTTTTTACGACGGCTTTCGCACTCACCCCCGTCCTGGCGGAAGCCCGCGGCTGGGGATTCGGAGCCGGCCTCTGTCTAGGATTCCCGCTGGGGTGTTTGTTTGGATCATCTCGTCTGGCGGCTGCGCCTCCTCCACCGCCTCCGGCGACTTGTTACCGTACCGTTCCGGAACACTGGGAGGCCCGCTGGGATCCCTACGCGCAGAGATATGTGAACGTATATTTTCCCCTGTCAGCAGTGCCTGGCCCATGCCCGTAACGATCTGATGCTGAATCTCTGATTCAGCCGGCGCGAAAACGCGCCCAACTCCCATCGGCGGCTCTTGTGGCCCCGCCGGGAAGTGGAAGCATACTCGCCCTCCGGCAGGCGTTGCCCGTCGGGCCGTCGTCAAAGTCTGCCCGGAGGGGCTGCCTGTCAGCGGTCTTTCTTCTCCAGGGCCCGCCGGATGCTTTCGGCCATCTCCCTGACAGAAAAGGGCTTCATCAGAAACTCGCGAACTCCTAACTCCTTCGCCCCGTTGGCATCCACCATCTCGCTGAAACCCGTACAAAGGATGACGGGGATATCGGGCCGGGTCCGCAAGATCTCTGACGCCAGATTCACGCCCGTCATGCGGGGCATCGTCTGATCGGTGATCACGAGATCAAATGTTTGGGGCGCATTCCGGAAGAGGGCCAGGGCCTCTTCGCTGTTCGTCTTTACCGCCACCCGGTACCCCAGCCGCTCCAGCATCTTCCGCACACTCTGTACCTGGGTCTCCTCGTCGTCCACCAGAAGAATCCGCTCGTGTCCGGTGGGCAAGGGCTCGGAAGAAACATCCATGCCGGGCGTTTCCGCCTTCATCCGCGGAAAGAAAACATTGAACGTGCACCCTTTCCCGGCCTCGGTGTATACCGTAATCGCCCCGCCATGGTCCTTTACGATGCCATTCACCACTGCAAGTCCCATCCCAGACCCTTCGCCCGGTTTTTTCGTGGTAAAGAACGGATCAAAGGCGCGCTCCAGCACCTCCCTCGTCATCCCCGTCCCCGTATCGGTCACCGTCAGCCGCAGGTAAGGCCCGGGTCTCAGGTCCGGATACCGCCGGGCCATTTCCGCATCCACTTCCGTTTCCGCCAGGCTCACCCCCAGCACGCCCCCCTTCTCCCGCATGGCGTAGGCGGCATTGCTGCAAAGGTTCATGACCACCTGGTGGATCTGAGTCGGATCGGCGAGGATGAACCCGCTCTCTTTTTGAATATTTTCCCTTATCTCCAGGGTGGTGGGCAGGGAAGCCCGCAAGAACTTAAGAGCCTCCTTGATCAGGGGCTCAGCCAGGGTCGGCCTGCGCTCCTTCTCTTTCTGCCGGCTGAAGGTGATGATCTGCTTGACCAGGTCCCGGCCCCGCTCGGCCGCCTTCAGGGCCATCTCCAGAAGGCTGCGCATATGCGGCTCCAGGGGGGCATCCAGAAGGACCAGCTCCGTATTGATGAAAATCGGGTTCAGCAGGTTGTTGAAGTCATGGGCGATTCCTCCGGCGAGGGTCCCCAGGGCCTCGATCTTCTGCATCTGCCGCAGATGCTGCTGGAGCCGGATTTCCTGGGTCACGTCCCGCTCGACGGCCAGGTAATTGATCACCCTGCCGGACCCATCCCGGATGGGGGCGAAAGTGACATCCAGTTCGCGGGGCTGGCCGTCTTTTCCTCTCCGGCTGATCTTGCCGCTCCACGACCCGCCGTTTTGAATGACCTCCTGAATATTTTCTTTGCCCCCTTCTTTCGGCTCCTCCCCCCCGCAGGTTTCGCCGTAGCCTCTCCCCAGGAGATCTTGTTTCTCGGAATTACTTATCCGTTCGAAAGCAGGGTTGACGTAATCAATGACCCCCGCGGGATCGGTGATTGCTATTCCTTCTCCCGCCTGCTCAACCGCCGCGACGAGGCGCAGCCGCTGGGTCATTTCTTCCTGCAGCATCTGATTCGAGCAGGCCAGCTCCGCAGTCCGTTCCTGCACCCGGATCTCAAGTTCCTGCCCGGACCTTTGAAGCTCTTGGATGAGCCTCATCCGCTCCATCGCCGTTGCCACCTGGTCGGCAACGGTCTTCATAAGACCAAGCTCCTCGGGCAAGAAATGCGCGCCGGCTCTTTGTGCCGAAGGAGAGCGTTCCGATGATCCGCCCCTGGATCATCAGCGGGTGGCAGGCATAGGCCTGGATTCCATACGATTTGACCAGCTCCGTCCGGGGGTCGGGGGTATTGAATATGTCGCAGGCGACGATGCGTTCGCCGTCGCGGGCGGCACACCCGCAGACCGCCACCCCATACTCCAGCCACTCGATTTTTCGGGCTTCTTCTTCCGGAATTCCGGCCCAGGCGTTCAGGTGAAGCCGCCCGGCTTTTTCGTCCACCAGGAAGTTGAAGAAGGCCTGGCAATCCAGGTGGGCCATAACGTCCCGGCAAAGCTCATTCACGATTTTTTGCGGGTCATCCGCCGCCAACAGCCGGCCCGCCGTCTCCGAAAGCAGCTTGAAACGGGCCTCGCTGTCACGAAGGCTCTCTTCGATCCGTTTGCGCTCGGTTATGTCTAATTGCATAGATGCGGATACGCTGCACCTGCGGAACATAGTACATCGCCTGGTGGTACCATCGTCCGGAGACGATGACCTCGCGGCCGGGAAGATTCTCACATCCCTGGCGGCATCGTTCGGCCACCGTTTTCCAGTCCGACAGCCACGGATGATCGGGACCCGACTGCCGAAGGTCGGGAAAAAGCCTCTCGGCCGATGGATTGGCGAAAGACACATTGCCGTCCAGGTCCGCCTCGACCACCGGCTGCGGGTTGAGCACCGGGAACGAAGCCAACCGGGCCGCTTCCTCTTGCGCCCGCCGCAGCTCGGTAATATCCTGGATGGCGACCGCGCTGCCGATGACCTGCCCGGCTGCATCCCGGACCGGGGAGGCGCTGTTGATGACAAAGGCCCGGGTGCCGTCAAATCGCTGAATCTCCAGCAACTGGCCGACGACGGATTCGCCGTTCCGGACGGCCCTCGCCGAGGCCCACTCTTCCGGAACCAGGGGTTTTCCGGTTTCGGCCCACCAGGCCTGGTACGCGGCGTAATCTTCGATCGATTGGGCCGGAGGGCGCGGGCCGCCCCACACCTTCTCGAAGGCGGTGTTGGACTGGATGTTGCCGCCCATGCGCATCCGTGATGGCCACGCCCACGGGCAGGGCCTCCATCACCGCCTCCAGGCGGCGCTTCTCGTTCTCCGCCTCGGTGCGAGCCGCCTCCAGTTCCGCCTGTTTCCGCCGCAGGGCCTCCTCGGTTTCCTTGAGGTCGCAGACATCCACGAAGGTGATGACCACGCCCTCGATGCGGTCGTCCTGCGTGCGGTAGGGCGTGATGCGCCGGATGTACCACCGGCCGTCCTCGGCCTGCACCTCTTTGGAGAGAGGCGTCAGGTCCGCCAGCACCCGGCGCGCGTCGTCCAGCAGCGCTTCGTCGGTGAACCGGCGGAGGACATCCGCAATGGGCCGGCCCACGTCGGAGGGGATCAGGCTGAAGAGGCGCGTGCTGGCCGGCGTGTAGCGCCTGACCTTGAGCTCCTTGTCCAGGAACACGGTGGCGATGTTGGTGCTCGACAGCAGGTTCACGACGTCGTTGTTGATGCCTTCCAGCTCGTCCACCTTCTCCTGAAGGCGGGCGTTGATGGTGTTGAGCTCCTCGTTGAGGGACTGGAGCTCCTCCTTCGAGGTCTCCATCTCCTCGTTGGCGGATTGCAGTTCTTCGTTCGCCGCCGTGACTTCCTCGTTGGAGGCCTTGAGCTGGTCGTTGGAGCTCTCCAGTTGCTCGATGGTGCTCTGAAGCTCCTCGCGGGTGACCTTCAGTTCGTCCTGCCAGTTGATGGACGTCGCTCTCCTCCCGCGGCTTGCCGCCGCGACTTCGCGGCCGGGACGCGGTAGTCCTCGAAGGTGATCAGCAGCAGGCCGTCGGTCTCCCGGGGATACCGCAGGGGGCTGACCGTGGCTTTGACCGGCACGGACTTCTCGCCGCGCCGGACCCGGGCGGTGACGGAGACCGGCCGGTTGATTTCGAGGCATTTGCCGATCGCCCCGCGCAGGCGGGCCCGCAGGCCTTCCCTGGCCATGTCCACGACCCGCGTGGTCAGCTCGCCCGCGGGGAAGGTCAGGTAGTCCTCGACCGCGCCGTGCACGTAGAGCACCTGGAGCTTGCGGTCGATCATCACGCAGGCGGGGGCAAAGCGATCCAGCAGCATCTGCTGGGCCGTCGAAGCCAGGCTCATCCGGGACGCGAGCGGCGCGACGGGCGAGTTTTCCCGGCTGCCGGCGGGAGCTCGCCGGTCGGACGCACGGGAATTTCGACGCCCACGCGGCGGCCGACGCCGATGCGGCGGTAGATCCGCCATTTCTTCGAGACCGGCTCGAAGAGGTCCTCCCGGTCTCCGACGGTCTCGGCGGTGCCCAGGAACAGAAAACCCCCTTCGCGCAGGGCGAAATGAAACAGGGCGATGATCTTCTTCTGCACCTCCTGGTCCAGGTAGATCAGGAGGTTGCGGCAACTGATCAGGTCCAGCCTGGAGAAGGGCGGGTCGGCCGTGAGGTTCTGAGGAGCGAAAACGACCTGCTCGCGGATCTTCTTGATGACCTGGTAGCGACCGTCTTTGCGCGCAAAGAACCGCTTCAGCCGCTCGGGCGAGACGTTCTCTCCGATCTCTTCCTCCGAATAGCTGCCGCTGCGGGCGGCTGCCAGGGCGGCGGCATCGGAGTCGGTGGCGAAGATCTGGATGTCCACCTTCTTGCCGGACTTCTCCACCTGCTCGGCCAGCAGCATGGCCAGGCTGTAGGCCTCCTTGCCCGTCGAGCAGCCCGGAACCCAGACCCGGATCTCCGATCCCGGCTGGGCGCTCTCCACGCAGGGGAGCGATGACCTTCTCCTCCAGAATCTCCCAGGCCTGGGGCTGGCGGAAGAACTCGGTCACGCCGATGAGCAGGTCCTTTTGCAGAAGGCCGACCTCTTCGGGATGCTCGTGCAGAAACCGGGCATAGTCGGCGAACGTCGGCGATCTTGGCCAGGGTCATCCTCCGGCGGATCCTCCGCACGAGGGTGTTGGGCTTGTAGCAGCGGAAGTCGTGCCCGACCTTCGGCCCGCAGGATGTCCAGGATGGCCCGCAGGTTGGCGTCAAACTCCGGCGACTCCGCCGGGTCGCTGCGGGTGTCCGCGGTCACCTGCTCCGCCAGCGCTACAATCGCTTCGGCCATGGCCTCCGCCGGAAGAACCGCGTCCACCACGCCCGCGTCGATCGCACTTTGCGGCATATCGGGGAACTCGGCGCTGCCGGGGTCTTCCACGAGCGTCCTGCCGCCCGCGGCCTTGATCTCCGAGAGCCCCAGGGTGCCGTCGCTGCCGCTGCCGGAGAGCACGATGCCGCAGCCGCGGCGCCGCTGGTCGGCGGCCAGGGAGCAGAAGAAGTGGTCAATCGGCATCCGCAGGCCGTTGCAGTAGCACCGGTTCCTGAAGGGTGAGCCTGGCACCCGGTGATGTTGAGGAACTTGTCGGGCGGGATGACATGGATGCGGTCCGCCAGCACCGGCATCCCGTCCGTTGCCTCCACCACGGCCAGCGCCGTCTGATCCTGCAAGCAGCTTGACGGTCAGGTTCTCTTGCGAGGGGTCCAGGTGCTGGATGAGCACAAAGGCCACGCCGTGCCCGGAGGGCATCTTGGCGAAGAGCTGTTTCAACGACTTCAACCCGCCTGCCGAGGCCCCGATGCCCACCACAATGACCGGGCAATCGCTCTTGCCTGTCCGGTTGTCCATGGCTGCAGCGTCGTCCTTCGCCGCATGCCGCCTTTGACGGTCTTTGTTCATGCGATTCTCCAAAAACCATATCCATGTATTTGCCGGATTCTGTTCCTGATATTATAGCTGGAAAATGAATGAGTCCACCAAATTTCGGGAGCGAGGATCTCCCGATGCTTGGAAGGCAAAATGAAATTCCTCTTATGCAAGGAATTCTACCCAAGGCTGGGAAATGAAGGCGCTGATTTCTCCTGCCTTCTTTTCGGGGAATGTTGCCGGGCCGCATAGCCCGGTTCATGCACCCGGCCCTGCGAGGCGGCAAATCCGGTTTACTTTCTGGCGCGGGATTTGGATTTGAGTTTTTCGGCCACCGCGAGGACGGTGTTTACGTAGGTCGAGCTTCTGTTGTAATCAAAGATGACCCTCGCCTGGCTGCGCTTGTCCATGGCGCACTGCCAGCCGTGGCCCCTCAGGTAGTTGGCGATGCTGTGCAGGGCGTCGGATTTGACGAAGAGATCGACGCGGCCGTCATTGTCGGCATCCACTCCGTAGTACAAAACATTGGATGGCATGAACTGGCACAGCCCGATCGCCCCGTAGATCGAGCCGGGCAGGCTTAAGGGGTCGAGCCCGCTCCACTGCGAATATAGAATGAGGGCTCGCAGCTCGTAATAGGCCCAATCTGCTTTGTTGCGGCAGATCTCCCGGGCTCGATCCTCATTCCCGGCGTTTATCAGCTTTTTGGGAACATAGGGGCGGATCATCTCCAGGTCGCTGCTCAGAGCCATGCTGGCCAGGGAGTTGAAGGCCCCTTTCCCCCCCACGAAATCTCCCAGCCGGGTTTCCACCAGGAGGATGGACACGATGATTTCCTTGGGCACGCAGTATTCCTTGCTCACGGTTTCGAGGAGATCCGTGTTTTCGCGCAGGTAAGAGCGCGCCCGGGTGATCACCCTTTCTTTCAGAAGGCCTTTATAGATGTACTTGGAATGAGAAGGGGAGCCGGGTGGCGTCCTTAAGGGCTTCTTCAGGAGCTCATCCAGCTTGCAGGACATGGGGCCGGCTTCAAATCTCACCTCCGGCCGGGAAAAGAGATCCCGGAGCGCAGGCTCATCCAGCCCGTCGGCTGCCAGGCGCTCAATGAGGGGGGACCAATCGGCAAAACCAGTAGAGGGAACTACCCAGAATAGCACCAGAAAAAAAAGAAACGGAACGCCGGATGTTGCGGCGGCGGGAATACGGTGTTTGTCTCTCCTGGGGAATTTTTTATCCATCAAACGGGAGCGGTAAACCCTCCGGACGTTATATTGCCAAAGCTAACCGCCTCGTATCCTCATGCCAAAAATATGCCGAACCGGGAGAGTTCTTCCCCTGCAAATGAAATCAGCCGATCTCCGCGGGGCTCGGTATTCTCTTGAATTTTCAGGGAAAGGATCAGGGCGGGAAATCGGTTCCGGCGCAGAAGGATTAAAGGCGGATGAAATGGAGTCAAATGGTCTCCATGGAAGTTGCCAAATTTGACTACCCGACGCCGATCATCGATGAGGTTGAAACTTCTAAACAGCCGCTCTCTTATACCCCAAATGTTTCTCTTCGTACAACAAAAAAAATTCACCGACAAAAAATTTTGGAAGTGTATAGTTCGAATCCGCGAAAAAGGCTCCAGGCCTTCAATGATGCCCCCATCCTTCTCGCCACTCTCTGTCATTATGCCAATATTTTTCGCGTTCCCATCGGCTCCAGTTGGCATGCAGGTGAGCATAAGGAATGCGATGGTACCCCGGCGGCAGCCTGCGGTAGCCGGGGGGCAGTTCTAAAATGGCGCGAGGGACCCCGCCAGGGCCGATATATACCCACGGGCCATTATAGGACATGGCTCTATACCAGTGCCGTCCGTAGGGACGATACCAGTAGCCGTGATAGAAGAGGATATCCACCGTAACGTCGGGGACGACATACACGTATGTGCCGGGTATCACCGCCACCGGTGGAGGCTCGGGAAGCACGTACTGGGGCGGCGGGGGAGGGCTGACGTTCCCCTGCACCGCGGCCCCTTGCTTTTCGCAGGGAACTTCCACCCAGCCCCATTTTTCCACGGGAACCGATTGCCATTTGCCGGCATAGGAGTCCCAACGGTCCTCCAGATGCCGATCGATCAGCCTCCATTCCCGGCATTTTGCTTGCGCGCCCGGCGAAGGCGGCGGCGCGTTGGCGCTCCCGGAACTTCCGGGCGCCGGGGGAGCCGAAGGAGGCTGGGCTGCGGGACCTTGCGGAGGATTTGGCATCTGAGCATAAACAGCCGGGGGAGGGGCAACATAAACTGGGGGGACAACATAGACCGGTTTCGGCGCAAGAAGAAAGCCGCTTAGCAATCCGACTCCGAAGCCAAAGCAGGCTCCCCCGCCGCCATGCGAGTGGGCGGCGGCAATGACAGGCAGGGAGACCAGGGAAATAATCACCAAACCTGCGATAAAACCCTTGATTTTTTTCATTTTCCTATCCTCCGGAGTGAAAAACGCCCTTTCTCGCAAAAAATCGGGTCCTCTTTCGTCATGCTCGCATCCTTTTCAAATCTTTTTAGAGAAATCAGCTAATCATTGATACGCATGACCCGCTCGGCAGTTGACATATTCAACCTTCATCGTCCTGCGGATTTCGGCGGTCAATCCAATCCTATTAAAATACCCTCCAAAGACCCTTTGAATTTTAGGGAAGGGTTCCTGCGGCTGCCCCGATGTCCGCAATAGGGTCCCTTGGTTGAGAAACTCAGTAATGGAACTCGGCGATTACGATGTGTCCCTCGTCGAGAGGGCGAGTGAGCACCGTCAGGGCTTCCTTGTTGAGCACGACCCGCACAGGCCGGGTCGGCGCTGAGTCAAAGCGAACCCTCCCCTCGGCAGTGCCGGGAACCCCTTCGTTGACACCCGGGGGAACTTTGCCGTTGATGAGAAAGGTGTCGCGTCCGTGACCCAGGTACCCTCGCGGTCTTGCGAGTATCACCAGGCTGCCTGACCCTTTTTCGCGATCGGTGAGCGGTTTCATCCGGAGGTGAATGTAGGCGCTCGATCGCGGGAAAGGCGTGCGGTAGATGTGCGTCGTGGGATAGCCGTCCGCCGCGACTACAAATTCATAGTAGGCCGCAGGTTTGGCCTTGAACGGTCCCCACATCCCGTCCTCAGAGATTGTGCGCCGGTGGACAGCCTCTCCCATCCGCTGCCCTAATGCGCCATCCACCTCGTAAATTTCCACCCTGGCCCCGGAAAGAGGCAAGTTGGTGGGCGCCCCGTTGGCCCAACCGCTCACCATTCCGTTGAGAACCGGCTGGGGCTGGAGGGCGACGTCGAGCGTCTCAGGCTCGCGGCCGGTGAGGAAGGCGTATATGGCCCTGAAAGCCTGGGCATGGAAAGCCACCTCCCGATGATCCAATCCCGGAAGCACGACGTTCTTGGCCCCCCGAAGTTCGGGGCCGGCATAGGTGACATTCGTGGGGGAACCGGGCATCCCCAGGAAACGTCCGTCCGGCTGGGCATACTTGTCGTTCGAGTCGCTCCTTGTGGTCATGAATCGGACGCCCTCCTGCACCTCTTCGCCCCCGTTGAGCCCGGATAGGAAAGGGCCCAAGCCGTTGAATTCGTTGTTGAGGTTGGCGGGATTGGCCTGGGTGCCGTGGTTGGGCGTGCCGCACAGGACCGCGCTGAAAACGTTTGCCGCGCCGCCGAAATTTTTGATGTAGTTGCGGATGGCATACCCGCCCCTTGAGCTTCCCACCAAGTCCACCTGTTTCTGCCCGGTTCGGGACTTCACTTCAGCGACTTTGGCCGCAAGCTCGCTTGCCTGATCTTTCGCACTGCTCCTGTTCTCCTGGGGTTTCGTATCGTCGCTCCGCGCCGTTGGATGCTTGAAGTCGATCGCAAAGAGCAGGGAGGGATCGTACCCATTCGACTCGAAGCGCCACAAGGTCGTATACCACAGGGCGGCGCTGTCCCCGTTGCCATGCACGAAAAGGATCGGACGGGGTGCCTCGGCAGAAACGTTCAAGCACAGGAGCAGCAGGAAAAGGGCGGCCAACAAAACCCGGCGGGTTGTTGCGAAGGGCAGCGTTTTCCGCGGCTCTCCCCTGCTCCCCTTCATGCGCTTCTTCCCGGCTGTCATCCGAGGGATGTTTTCCATTTTGCAGACCCTCCTTATATGGATCGGCTGATGAATTATGCTTCTATTTCCAGGATCTCCGATTTCAATGATTTGCCCTCCCATCGGAGGAGCGCGACCGAAACCGGCAAATTGAACCTTCGGGGACCGGCGCTCCCCGGGTTAAGAAAAAGGACCCCGTTCCGCTCCTGTGCCGAGGGCCGATGGGAGTGGCCGCTGACGACCGCGCAAAAACCCGCAGCGGCAGGTTCCAGGTCGAGTTGGTGCAGGTCATGAAGGACGTAAAGCCGCATCGGGCCGATCTCGACCACTTCCGTCTCGCGCAGCTCCCGGGCCCATTCCCCCCGGTCCACATTCCCCCGGACCGCGATTACCGGGGCGACGCGCCGCAACGCGGTGAGGACCTCCGGCTGCCCGACATCGCCCGCATGAATGACCCGCTCGACCCCGTGAAAAGCCTTTATTACCCCCGGCCTGACGACGCCATGGGTATCCGAAATTACTCCGATCAGATGGGTTTGAGTTCGCGGCATTTTTATATTCTCATCCATTTGGAGCCCAAGCATGGACTTCGCAAGGCAGGCTTGCGCCTTCCCAGCAGCATCACGGCTGCCCTATTCCACATATGGAGTGCGCAAGCCATGCTTGCGCTTCGACCAGCAGCATGGTTGGCGGCTTCAATATTGCATAGACATTCTTTATGAGAGTCGTGAATCATTTCAGATTCCCCATCAAAGGGGCAGGGCTACGGTTGGGGACCGGGGGCCGCAGGAAAAACACGGCCGAAAAGGAGATCACGCTGACCAGCAGGCACACGATAAAGGCGGAATAGTACTTCCCGGTGACATCGAAAATCACTCCCGCGATCACCGGGCCGGCGGCGCTTCCGATCGCGCTCGTGAAGACGCTGACGGAATAAATCGTGGCATGGGATTTCAAACCGAAGAATTCGGCAATGAGAGGGGAAACGATCGCCCCCGAGGACCACAAGCCGATTCCGTAAAAACCCGCGAAGAGGTACAGCATCCCGATACTCCTGGCGAAGAGGAGCAGCACGAAGGCGCTCATGGACATGCACAGGCAGATCATCAGGGCGGGCCGGTTTCCGATCCGGTCGGCCACCGCCCCCATAATGATTCGGCCGGGGATGCTCACCCCCGCGGCGAGGGAAAGAACGCTGGCGGCGCGAGTCGCCGGGATTTGCAGGTCGATCCCGTGAATCACGATGTGGACCACGATGACATTGATGAGGAACAGGTCGCAAAAAGACACCACGTTGATCAGCCAAAATTGGCGGGTGCGCAGGGCTTCCCGGAGAGAAAAACCGCTTCCATACGATCTGGCGCCGGTCGCCGGCTGCCCGCCGGACCCGAACGCCGCGAGGCCCATGTCCGCGGGGTCCCGGCGGATAAACCATGCACCCACGGCGATTACACAGACCACGGCAATTCCGACCAAAGCATAGGTTACCCGCCAGCCGACAGAAGAAATAAAGAAACTGCAGGCCAGGGGCATGGCCGTATTCCCTACCGCCGGGCCGGCTACCAGAATGCCCGACATCAGCGATCTTCGCTTCCAGAACCATCGCGCCACCACGGACATCATGGGGGTGAGGAGGCCGCTCATCCCGGCTCCCCCCATAATCCCAAAGAATAGGTAAAATTGCCAGATCGCGTGAACCTGTGAACTCAGGATATACGACACGCCCAACAACACTCCGCAAGCGGCCAAAACCAGCCGCGGGCCCAGGGTGTCAGTCGCTTTTCCGGCTGCCAGTGCCAGGATTCCCATGACCAGCATGTTAATCGTGAAACTGCCGGATACCGCCGCCCGGGTCCAACCGAACTCGACCAGCATGGGCTCGACAAAGACCCCAAAAGTACGGTTGGAGCCCCAGGCGAGAGTCATGATACAGAATGAGGCCGCAACGATAACGTATCCATAGAAGAATTTCGATTTCCGTGGAGCCACTCAAGGTTCCTTGCGGGATCAGGATAAACTTTCAACCCGGAGCTTTTTGCAAAAGTATCACTATTTATTCCCTGCAAGCAATCCTGCATTTCATCCTCCGCGCTTTCGGAAGGGGCAGTACGGGTCCGCAGGGGAAACCTATTGCGCCCACCTCGGCGGGACGGCCTCCTTCCCAGCGGGTATTTGCGGCGGAAACATTTCAAAAGCGGGGAAGCTCGCGGGGGCCATTGACAGGTATTGAACAGTATAGTAGTTATTCGATACTTTCGCGCCGCGGTTGCGGGCCAGGGAAGAAGGCACGATGAGAAAAGCATGGATATTCCTGGCGGCAGTCCTTCTCTGGGGAGTCCCGGCCGGGGACGCCGCCGCCCAAAGGCTTGGCGGCACCTTCAACTTCTGCGCTCCTTACGGCGGAGACCTTTTCACCCTCGACCCCCACCGCAGCCCCTCCACAAACGACTGGCTGGTAGCCATGAACATTCACCGGGGCCTTTACAGCTGGGACGCGGGGAAGAACGGCCCGAAGCCGGAGCTGGCTGAAAAGGTGGAAGTCTCCTCCGGCGGTGCAGAGTACCGGGTTTGGTTGAAAAAAGACGTCGTGTTCCACAACGGCCGCAAACTCACCGCGGATGATGTGATCTGGAGTTACGAGCGGATCATGTCACCCAGGACTGCCTCCCCCTCCGCCCGGTTTGTCCGCGGAATCAAAGGAGCGGCGGACTATGAACACGGGAAGGTGAAGAAGATCGCCGGCCTGCGGAAGATAGACGATTATACTTTGGACATCACCCTGGAGAGGCCCGGCGACCCCGCCTCCAGCCTTTATGAGACCGGCACCGCCGTTCTGCCCCGGGAAGAGGTGGAGAAGAAAGGCGACGCCTTCGGCTCCGACCCGGTGGGGTGCGGACCTTTCCGGTTCGTCAGATGGGTCAAGGGGAGCGAAGTCGTCCTGGCGAAGAATCCCAATTTCTACGAGAAAGGGAAACCCTATCTTGACCGGCTGGTATACAAGATCATGGCCGAGGGGGCTTCCCGGGATATCGCCTTCCGGGCGAAAGAACTGGACGCGACCATTGTGGGAGCGACCCAGTACCCCGTTTACAGGCAAGACCCCCTGATATCCAATAACATGGTTGAGGTCGCCGAACTCTTCACCCGGCTCATGGGGTTCAACCCAGGCTACCCGCCTTTTTCCAAAAAGCAGGTGCGCCAGGCCATCAATCACGCCATCGATTCCCGGCTGATCATTCAGAAGCTCCTCAAGGGCAAGGCCTTCCCCTCCGTCGGCTACCTTCCTTCGATTTCAACCGCCTTCGATCCTAACGCAAAAGGGTACGACTTCAACCCGGAAAAGGCGAAAGCGCTGATGAAGGCGGCGGGGTACGAAAAAGGGTTTTCCTTCGAGTGCATCGGCACGACCAACGAATCCTGGGGGATGGTGGTCATTGAGGCGATCATGCCCTTCCTGAAGCGGATCAACGTCACGGTCCGGCCGCAGCAGCTCGAAGGGGCCGCCCTTGCCGATCGCATCCTGAAAATGGAATTCCAGGCGTTCATGTGGTCCCTCAGCAGCGCCGCGGGCGGGGACCCGCTGCAGGCATTGCAGCGATGGCGCTCCGGGAACCCTCCATCCGCCGGAAACTTTCTGGCCTACAAGAACCCCGAATTCGACCGGCTGCTGGACGCCGCCGGCGGGGAGCGGGACCCCAGCGCAAGGCTTGACTACCTGCGCAAAGCCGACGCGCTCTTCCGCGATGACGCGCCGGCGTGGTTCTTTAATTACAACAAGGCGGTCATCGCCCATCAGCCATGGGTTCACGGGCTGAAACCCGTGGCCATCGAGATCATGTATCAAAACATGGCCGATGTCTGGGTGGACGAGTCTTCCCCCCGGGCCAGGCAAAGATAAGGCCCGGTTGACGGGAACGGTTAGAAAACAGTTCCCAGAAATCCCTCCCAACCTCCCTTTTCCAAAGGGAGGAGATAGGGTTTCCCCCTTTGAAAAAGGGGGATTAAGGGGGATTTCTGAGGTTTCCTGGCAATTTTGGAATACTCTTATAAGGCTCAACAGTTACCCGAAATGAAATGCTAGCATTTGCCTTGCGCCGAATCCTCCAATTCATTCCCACCATTCTGGCCATTTCCCTGATCCTCTTCGTTCTCCTGAACATCCTCCCGGGGGATGCTGCTTTGATCTCCGCCGGGGCCCAGGACAAGGGGTTGGACCCACGATATTTGGAGGAGATGAAGAAGCTGTGGGGATTGGACCAGCCGCTTCATATCCGCTATCTCACCTACTTGAAAAACCTTGCCGTGGGAGACCTGGGGTTATCCTATCTCCGCAGGGAGAAAGTCAACGACTTGATCGCTTCGCGGATATGGCCCACCCTCAAGCTGGCTTTTGTCGCCATGCTGATTGCGGCGGGGATCGGCATCCCGCTGGGGTTTTTTTCGGCGCTCCGGCAGGGCTCCTGGCTGGACACTTTTTCCATGGTGGGAGCCGTTTCGGGGGTCTCCATCCCCCAGTTCTGGCTCGGGCTCCTGCTCATGTTCTTTCTCGCCGTCAAACTGCCCCTGTTTCCCGCCTCGGGCTATGGCGATGGAAGCGTAACTCATATCCTGCTCCCCGCTTTCACCCTGGGGGTGGGTTACATGGCCCTGCTGGCTCGTACGACCCGCGCGGCCGTCGTCGAAATCCTCAGGGCTGACTACATCCGCACAGCCCGGGCGAAAGGGCTCTCCCAGTTCCTGATCCGTTGGAAACACGTACTGCGGAACGCCCTGGTCCTGGTGTCAACCACCGCCGGCCTTCAATTCGGGTCCCTGATGGGCCAGACCGTGATTGTGGAGAAGCTTTTTTCCTGGCCGGGCCTGGGTTCCCTGATGGTCGATTCCATCTTCCAGCGGGACCTTCCGGTCACCCAGGGTTGCGTTCTGCTGATCATCCTGGTCTTTCTTTTCGTGAACCTCGCGGTGGACCTCCTCTACGCCGTGATCGATCCGAGGGTGGAGTACCGGTGAGCGAAGGACTCAAGAAAATTCGGCGGCAAAAAAATCTACTGGTGGGGGGACTCATCGCCCTGGCTGTGGTTGGAATGGCCGTTTTCGCGCCCTGGCTGGCGCCCTACCATCCCGTCGATGACGCCGACCTGATGCATTCCGAGGAACCCCCCAGCTGGACCCACCTCTTCGGAACCGACAACCAGGGGAGAGACATCCTTTCCCGGGTGATCTACGGGGCAAGGGTCTCCTTGGCCGTGGGCTTATTGTGCCAGGGGCTCAACAGCGTCATCGGGATCTTTCTGGGGCTGACGGCGGGGTTTATCGGCAAGCGATGGGATGACGTGGTCATGGGCGCAACCAACATCCTGCTTTCGATCCCCGCTCTTGTCTTCGCCCTGGCGATCATGGCGGTCCTCGGCCCGGGGCTGCTCAACATTTTTCTGGCCATCGGGCTCACCAACTGGGCATACAGCTGCCGGATCACCCGCTCCCAGGTCTTATTCTCCCGCTCCCTGGATTACGTGCAAGCCGCCCGGGCCCTGGGGTACGGTCCGGGGCGGATCATGTTCAGCCAGATCCTGCCGAATATCGCCGGGCCCATTCTCGTGGTGGCGACACTGGGGGTGGCCTCCGCCATTCTCCTGGAGGCTTCCCTTTCCTTTCTCGGCCTCGGCGCCCAGCCCCCCACCCCAAGCTGGGGAGGGATGCTCTCCACCGCCCGCGAACAGCTCTTCACCGCGCCGTGGATTTCCATATTCCCGGGCCTGGCCATTTTTGTGACCGTGTTAGGTTTGAATCTCCTGGGGGACGGCTTGCGGGATATTCTGGACCCCCACACCACCCGGAAAAGAAGATAACGGCTTTTCGATCCGCCCTATCTGCTCGGTGATGCTGCAGGGGGACGCTTTGGGCATTCCAGATTACAAAAGAAGTCATCCATTGAAATCATAGGCGTCTGTCTATGGTGAGCTGGAAATGAAGGATAAATCGGAGATATCCAAAAAAGCATCCTTGGACAAAAGTTTATTTCTTTGCACCCTCTTTCATGGGCTCATTTGGGCCATTTCTGATCCAGTGCTCGCCGGACAAGCTCGGCCCCTTCTCGGACCGTGAAGGGCTTCATGATGAAACACCGGAAACCCATGGCGGCCGCTTTTTCCGAAGAAATCAAATCACTGTATCCGGTGCACAGGATAACGGGGATATCGGGCCGAAGACGAATCAGTTCCTTGCCTAAATCTTCACCGGTCATGAATGGCATCGTTTGATCCGTCATCACCAAGTCGAATTGAGAAGGATTGCTGGAGAAAAGCTTCAATGCCTCCTTACCACCCATTACTGCTGTAACCTTGTATCCGAGATATTCCAGCATATTCCGGACGGATGTGATTATGAATTCCTCATCATCCACAAGCAGGATTCGTTCATTTCCCCTGGAGGGAGGTTTCGGAGTTTCCGCCTCGGCCGAAACGGCCGCATCCGCCTTCGGGAGGTAAACCCGGAAAATGGAACCCCTGCCCGGTTCGCTGTAGACAGTGATGCTTCCCTTATGGCTCTTCACAATTCCATAGACAACCGATAGCCCCAGTCCCGTCCCCTCTCCAGCCGGCTTCGTGGTGAAGAAAGGGTCAAAAATCCGTTTTCGGACCTGTTCATCCATACCGGACCCGGTATCCTTTACCGAAAGGACTAAATAGTCTCCCGGCTGCATATCCGCCTCGGGCAGGTCAATGGAGCCGAAGGTGACGGCTTGCAGGGAGATGTCGATCGATCCCGTCGTTCCCCGCATCGCATAGGCCGCGTTGGTGCAGAGATTCATGATCACCTGCTGAATCTGAGAAGGATCGGCATAAACCGCGTCCGATTCCGTTTCCAGGAGAAGTTTCATTTGCACGGTGGTCGGGAGGGAAGATCGCAGCAGTTTGAAGGTTTCCTTTATGAGCGGGGTCAAAGTCAGGATCTCTTGCTTCTTTTCGGATTTGCGGCTGAACAAGAGCATTTGCCGCACCAGATCTTTGCCGCGCAGCCCTGATTTAAGAATCAGCTCAAGGTTATTCCGGATGCCAGAATCCCCCGAGAAGTCCAAAAGAGACATTTCCGAATTAATCACGATCGCCCCAAGGATGTTGTTGAAATCATGGGCGATCCCACCCGTTAATGTGCCGATGGCCTCCATCTTTTGAGCCTGGCGCAGTTGCTGCTGAAGTCTGACTTCCTGGGTAATATCCCGTTCCATGATCAAGTAGTTGAGGATCTTGCCAGAACTGTTCTTCACCGGCGAAATAACCACTTCCAGCTCGTAGACCCGACCGTCTTCTCTCTTTCTTGCCTGTCGTCCTTTCCAATATTGCCCCCGCCGAATAGCCTCCCGCAGGCTTTCATCCTCGGGTGTGTTTTGGATGTCCGAATAGGTCTTCCCAATCACTTCCTCCCTCGTATGCCCACTGATCGTCTCGAAAGCAGGATTCACATATTCAATTATTAGCTGGGGATTTACCATGATGGTAGATTCGGAAGCCTGTTCAACGGCCGCTGCCAGGCGGGCGCATTCCTCCTCTGCCCGCTGCCGCCGCTGCTTCTCTTCGACCTCATCCATCGCCCGTTGGACGCACAGAGGAAGGCGGGAGAGCCGGTCCTTCACCACGAAATCCGTGGCCCCGCTCTTCAGAAGATCGATGGCCCGCTCTTCCCCCAGAGCGCCCGTGACAAAAATAAACGGAACGCCCGGGGTTTTTTCCAGGGCTATCGAGAGGGCCGACTCCCCGTCGAAGCCGGGAAGCGAGTAGTCGGATAGGATGATCTCGGGCCCGAAACGGTCCAGGGCCTCCAGGAAGGATTCCTGGCTATCGACCCGCGCAGATACGAAATCGATCCCCGCGGAACGGAGCTCCCGTTCCATCAATTCCGCATCGGTTGGGACGTCTTCCAGAATAAGGACTCGAAGGCTCTTCTTGAGCTGGTTGTGCGGCATCGACATTTCCTTCCCAAGGCTCAATAGGGTGGCTTGTTGAGCAGGATCCAGTAGAACCCGATCTGGGAAACTACCTTGGCAAAGTTGTCAAACTCCACCGGCTTCACGATATAGCTGTTCACGCCGAGTTTGTAACTCTCAATCCTGTCTTTCTCTTCCGCGGAGGAGGTCAGGACGACCACGGGGATCATTTTCGTCCGCTTGTCGGAACGGATCTTCTCCAGCACCTCGAGCCCGCTGACTTTCGGCAGTTTGAGGTCCAGCAGGATCAGGTGGGGGCATCCCGTCCTGCCCGGGGGGGCGCAAGTCGTTAAAAAGGTAATCGAGCGCCTCCTCCCCATCCGTGAGCACTTTCACGTTGTTCTCCAGGTTGTTCTTCTTCAGGGCGTTGAGGGTAAGTTCCACGTCCGCCGGGTTGTCTTCGATGAGTACGATTTCGACCTTTTCCTTGTTCATCCCTGCTCCTTTGGGGGAAGGGTAAAATAAAAAGTAGCCCCCTCCTGGATTTTCCCCTCGGCCCAGACCCGGCCGCCGTGTCGTTGAACGATGCGCTGGACGATTGCCAGGCCTACGCCCGTTCCCTCGAATTGGCTCTCGCTGACCAGGCGCTGGAAAACACCGAAGAGCTTATTATAATATTTCATGTCGAATCCGACACCATTATCTTTCACATAGTAAACCCGTTCCCCGGACCTTTCGAAGCTGCCCACTTCGATGCGGGCCCCCTGTCTCCCCCGCGTAAACTTTACCGCATTGGACAACAGGTTGGCAAGCAGCTGCCGGATCATGGCCCGGTCGCCCTGAGCCTGCCGGGAGATCACCGATTTCGGCCGCCAATTCCCGCTTCGGGCTCTGTCATCCGAATCTCCTGCAGAACCTCACGCGCAAGGCCGCCCATGTCGAGCTTCGACTGATGCAGTTCGGCCCGACCCAGGCGGGACAATCTGAGCAGGTCATCGATCAGCTGGCCCATCTTTTCGGCATTCTCCTGGATGACGCCGAATTTGCGCCGGGTCTCCGGATCAAAAGTCGCCCCTTTCTCGTCGAGAATCATCCGGGTAAAACCGGCGATCGCCCGCAGGGGGGAACGGAGGTCGTGAGAGACGGAATAGCCGAAGCTTTCGAGCTCTTTGTTCGCTGCCTCCAATCTGCCCGCGTGATCTTGAAGCTCCTCGTGGGCCTTCTTCAGCGCCTCTTCGGCCCTCTTGCGCTCGGTGATATCCGATCCGTAGATCCGGACAAAGCGGTCCTGGGCAATATAGTGGAACGACTGCTGATAACTGCGCTCGCCGACGGCCACATCACGGCACTCCGGTGTCCGTCTGGCCTTCCTGGAATCGGCGAGCCACGGTGGCCCAGTCCACCAGCCAGGGATGGGCCAGTCCTTTCTCACGGCAGGTCCGGAAAGAGACGGAGCCCCGCCGGATTCACGTAGCGAACGACTCCGTCTAAGTCCACTTCCATGATTGGGTTCGGATTCCTCTCCGGGAACGAGGCCAGATACGCGAGTCTGGCCTCGGCCCGCTTGCGCTCGGCAATCTCCCTCTCCAGGTCTGCCTTGGACGCGGTCACGGCCTTCAGGTCAGTGGTCATCCGGTTGAAGGCACGGGACAGCTCGCCGATTTCATCATTCTTCTTTTCTTCGATGACAAAATCAAGATTACCGGAGCCGATGACCGCGGCACCGGCCCGGAGGGTCACGATCGATTTCAGGATGCGGCGGTAAGTGAGCATATAGCTGGCGAAAAGAAATACGCCGAACAAACCCACCATGACATACATAAGCATGGTTCTTGTCATTGGTGAGCTGGTCCATCTGCTGATGCAATAGCTGTGACAAGCGTGAAGCATCCGATACCAGCCCCTGGCTTTGGACCGCCATTCGGCTCCATGAGACCTGAAGAAGCGCCGGGTCAAGAGCTGCTCCCTGATTCCGGGACGAGCTTCCCAGAGCAGATGCCACGCTGTCGAATACCTCTTTCAACCGGTTTTGATTGGCCTGTATATTGGCGACGAGCGCCTGCTGCTCGGGTCGGTCTGCCCGCAGACCGGCCACTTGCTGCGGAAAACGAGGCAAACCTGGATTGCCATCGCTTCAGTTGCTGGCTTTCGCGGTAGATCAGGTAATCATTGGACAGGTAGCTTAGCTCGCTGGCCCCCTGAGCGATACTGCTGGCAATCTCTTCCTGTTCGCTGGCTTTTTCTACCAGTTGATCCGTGATGATCGCCGACGCCGCAATAACGACCAGGATGATGCCGAAGAGGAGCATGGTTATGATGAATTGCGTTCTGAGTTTCACGCCTTCTCCTTCACCGGATGATTTTCACCGCTTCCGGCTGTATCGCTTTGAGGCCATCGATGTATATGTAATTCACAAAATCAGGTATGGTCTTTTCGCTGGTAAGGTTATTGTTTATCATCCATTGGGCTTCATCTTTCATGGCCACAATGAGTGTTTGGTCAAGGGAGAGGGAGAAGCGGTGCTGAGGCCAGATGCGGGCCATATAGGAATCGTCATAATTGAGCCGTTTTCGTACGATCGCTTTGGCTTCATCCGGATGACGAACGAGATAGTCTTCTGCCTCTGCGAGGGATTTCAGGAAACGTTTAACCGTGTCGGTGTGCTGGGTCAGCCATCCACGACCGCAGACCAGGACGCCGTAAACCGCCTGGCCGCTTTGCGCCGGCCAGACGACGACTCCGTTAACTTCCTTCTGGTATCCGATGAATATAAGGCTGCCAGGCTATGATCGCATCGACGTCTCCGCCGGCAATGGCGTTTACAAATTGTGCCGGTTGTGATATCGACCAGAGCTACATCCTGCATGTTTATGCCATTCAGTCCGAGAAACCGGCCGAGATAGAATTCGTTAATTGTCTTAAGCGAAACGCCGATTCTCTTCCCTTTAAGGTCCGAAATGTTTTGGATTCCCCGGTCTTTCCGCCCGACGATATAATCATTCTCGAATTTGTCGTTGCCGGCAATTACCCAAATTCTGCTCTTTCTGGAATACCGCTCTGACGAAGGGAAACTCGGCAGCCTCGGCGATATCCACCTCACCTTTCAACATCCCGTTAATCGCAGTCACCCCTGAATCATAGTCCTTTATGGCAATGTTCAGGCCATTACGGGCGAATAATCTTCGATCGTCTGCAATGTAAATCAACGCATTTTGTTCCAGCGGGGGCGCCCCAATCGTTATATTCTCCATCTTCCCTGAATAGTCGCTCTTGGAACAAGACCAGAAGCCAACGGCGGCCACCAGCAACACGACAAAAATGGGGAGTGCATTCATATCCATCCCCCTTTGGGCCATTCTGCGTTCTCCCCGTTTTCTATTCTGCATTCCGCATTCCGAATTCCGCATGGGTCTCACCGGATGATATTCACCGCTTCAGGCTTAACGGCCTTCAGACCGTCAAGATAGATGTAATTCGTGAAATCCGGAATGGCTTTTTCGGTGGTCAGGTTGTTCTTGATCATCCACCGGGCTTCGTCTTCCATGGCGGCAATCAGGGACTGGTCGAGCGAGAGAACGAACTGGTTTTGAGACCAGACCCTATCCACCTCATGGTCCGTAAAGTTCAGCTTCTTTTTCAAGATCGCTTTAGCCTGGTCAGGATGTTGGGCAATATAGTCTTCAGCCTGGCGCATCGCCTTCAAGAATCGCTTTACCGTCTTGGGGTTTTGCATTATCCATTCGTTCAGGCCTAATACCAAACTATAAAAAGGCTGACTGTTCTGCGCCGGCCAAAGGACCGCATTATCGCCCAGTCGGCCCTGAACATCTCCAATAAAGGGAGGGATAGACATGACCGCGTCGATATCACCGTGGACAATCGCGTCCGCGGACTGCTTGAGTGTACCATTAACAAGTTCTACGTTTCCAATACTCAAACCGTGTAAGTCAAGAAATCTTCCCAGCTGGAAATCAAGTATCGTCCCTCTGACTACACCGATCCTTTTCCCTTTGAGGTCTGGGATTGTATTGATCCCACGGTCCTTCCGCCCGACAACAAATGCGTAGTCAACCTTGTCGATACTGGCAATTGCTTTGAGATTCTTCTTGTCAAATACCCGACCAACAAGCACGTATTCCGCCACCGGGGTTGACAAATCCACTTCGCCGTTCACCACCCCCTTCGCGGCATTCAATCCAACGTCGTAGTACTTGATAACCACATCGAGGTTATTTTTTGAGAAAAAGTTACGTTCTTGCGCTACGAAGATTGGGACGGATGGTTCCAGGAGGACGGTCCCAAGTCTGATTGATTCCGGGGGTCCTGAATCGCTTCCTGGAGAACAAGACCACGAGCTAAAGACCGTCATCAGCAGTATGCCGACAAGAGCAACTGTTCCGGGTGCTAATTCGATTTGTCTCTTGGAATGATTACTCAACATAGCGCTCCAATGAATTGCTATCCAGTTCTTCTCTAGGGGTATTCGGCTGCTCCCGCAATGCTATCTCCTTGTTCAACAGGCCATCGATTGCAGCCAACCCGGTATCATAAACTTAAAGATCAAATTTATCCCATTCGCCGCAAAAAAGTGCTTGTCTTCCGCAGTAATAATGAGAGCGGCTGCATCGGAAATCGGCCCTCCGATGGTGATCGATTCCACCTTGCCTGAATGGTCGCTTGGCGAACAAAACCAGAAGCCAACGGCGGTCGCCAGCAACAAGGGGAGAATCGTTATGAAAGGAATCCTGATCTTCTGTTAAGCACCAGGCTGCAGCATCATTGCTCCCTCACCGGATGATATTCACCGCTTCAGGCTTGACGGCCTTCAGACCGTCAAGATAGAGGTAATTGGTGAAATCCGGAACTGGCTTTTTCGGTGGTCAGGTTGTTCTTGATCATCCACCGGGCCTCATCCTCCATTGCCGCAACGAGCGCCTGATCGAGAGAAAGGGAAAACAGGTTGTCCCTCCAGACCTTCGCGACGTAGGTGTCGTCATACCCGAGCCGCTTTTTCACGAGAGCTTTGGCTTCTTCCGAATGGAGGAATGCGTACTCTTCTGCCTGCGAAATCGAACGCAGAAACCGGTCGATCATTTCCCGGTGCGCCTTCATCCAGTCGCCGCGTCCGATGATGTTCCAGTAGGTGAGCTGGCTGCTCTGGATTGGCCATACGATGACACCCCCGCCGTACCGGTCCATGATCCTGTCCAGGTAAGGGTGCCAGGTGACGACAGAGTCGACATCTTCGGCAGAAAGGGCATCAGCCGAACGATCGGGGCGAACGTTGAGGATGGTCACGTCAGCCGGAACCAGACCGTGGAGGGTGAGGTATCTGCCAAGATAGAATGAGGCGATCGTCCCCAGCGGGACCCCGATCTTCCGGTTCTTCAGGTCGGTGACTTTCCCGATCCCCCGGTCCTTCCGGGCGATGACGAACATGTTCTCGAACCTGTCGATACTCCCCAACGTCCGGATCTCACGTTGCTGCAAGAGATTGTTGACCAGAACGAACTCGGAGGCGATGGCCAGGTCGATTTCCTTCTTCATCAGCCCGGACACGGCGGCCCCGCCGGAATCGTACTCCTTTATGTTCACATTGAGGCCGTTTCTCTTAAAATATCCCATATCCCCGGCGATGTAGATGAGCGCGTTCGTCTCGAGCGCAGGCGTACCGATAGTGAGTGATGCTGGTTTTCCCTGGTAGGGTTTTCGGGAATCCAGGTAAAACAAAGAAACGAACCCCGTCGCCAAAACCCCGATGATGACGACGGATAATAATCCAAATCTCCTTAGTGATTGTCTGTTAATTTTTTCAAAGTGAACCATATGAAGGGGCAAACCTATTTCTTTATTGTCTCTCGTCTCAACGAATAATGCCTACCGCTTCAGGCTTTATGGCTTTGAGGCCATTCAGATGGATGTAATCCAGGAAATCGGGGATCTTCTTCTCACCGGTAAGTTTGTTGGCAATCATCCACCGGGCTTCATCTTCCATGGCGGCGATGAGCGATTGGTCAAGCGAGAGAGAAAACTGGTTTTCCGACCAGATGGTCTCCGTAAAGACGTCATCATAATTCAGCCGCTTCCGCACAATGGTTTTGGCTCCGGCGGGGTTACGGGTTAGATAGTCTTCCGCCTGGGCCAGTGACTTTAAGAACCGGTTGACAATCTCCGGGCGGCCGTTTATCCAATCCGTGATCCAGAAGATCGGATACCGATTCAAGAGGAGATCACGCAGAGTGCCTCCTCCGATGGCCGTAATGGCCGCAATGACGATGACCCCGAAGAGATCCAACCCCCTGCTACGCGCCGCGAGCACGCCGCTCACCGCGAAGACGGCAACGCCCACAAGGTCGAGGAAATAAAGGATCATATCTCGTCCCAAAATGCCGAACAGTAATTGGGCCGGTCGACCTTTGACCTTTAGCAAAGCTGTTTTGAGTCTATATATCCCGACTGACTCAATACCAATTTTTCACATGAATATTAAATATCTCATTCGCTTAACCCGATTTCGGGGCTCGGATGGTTTTGTTGTTATCAAAACTTGATAAAACCAATGCAAACCTGAGCCATAGAAGAGAAATGACTCCAAAGGAGTAGAAATTCCCCTCAAGTCTTTGTATGGGCACCTTCCGGAAATTCTTTTTCATCCTCTACTCCGGAAGGTTAGAGGGCAGGATATTGATTAATCAGGAAAAAGATAAGAATGATTGACCCATAAATACTCTCTTATTCATGGGCAGTCAAGGGGAAACCAGCCTATGGAAATAGCTTCGGTTTTCACATCCAAGTTGATGACTTTCGTTTGAAATGTTGAATTCTTGGGGATGACCCTAAAAACAAGAGTACAGGAAGGAAGCTTGCATGGGAAAGACCCAAAATCTCTCCAAAAGGGAGGTCATCACGGAAGATTTTCTTGTAGTGACGTCGCCAGGACCGACGAGTTCAATTGATAATTCTCAGCCTCAGTCGTCCTACCCGGCAATCTCAAAAGTAATCCTTGAGACCCACCTACTGACTTCAGGTGGTAAAAGCGAAATTTCCAGGGCTGGCCCCATGTATAAGGCCATAGGGGGCAAGTAGGCAAAATCAATAAAGCGGAAAAAATAAGTGAGAAGAATCAAAGAGCCAAAATGAGAACGAAAGGCCAATCACAGCGCCCTCGGCCAAAATTGCACCTACAAGTCTACGCCGTATATGAGTTTGGTACAGTGAGGATTTTCGTTTGAAATAAATGAAAAAGGCAGAGCCATTTCTGACCCTGCCCCCGGACGTTGTTTGTACTCATTGCATAGGTTTTACTATTATCGGGTATTCAAGTTTTTCGCTAAATAAAGGAATATTGACCTCCTTGAGTGGGAAAAAGAATAGGTTAGGGTCCGGACCTACATTACGGCAGACGTTGTCAGTTGCTTCCCATCGCCATAAAGACATAATCTTATGTCACCTATTTCATATTCCACTTTTTGATAAGGCAAGGCAGATGGAATTGACAATCCCCACGAGCTTAGGATGACTGCTCTCAAAACCTTCCGCAGCGGTAGAAAGCCCCTGTAAGGATATTTTTAAGAGTTGCGGATTCTTCTCCTCGCGTATGGCCTCGTGAATCGAAAGAGCGGCAAAGCTGGTAATACTCTGGGTGTGTTCGGGGTGGGTCTTCGAGAATTCCGAAACCTCGGTCTTCAAGGTGGAAAGCAGATTCAGTAATTCTCTTCTTTTCTCGTCATTTAGGGATTTGACCTCTTTGACCCTCGCTTCAATTTGGGTAATTGTCTCCTGGATCATATTCCTATCCTTTCCTCCAGGCGCCTAAGAAGGGAAACTGACCCCATTCTTTTGAACCCATTCTCACTGCATTTGGCCAGCTTGGATTTTTTCCTCCCACGTGTATCCCCCAGCCTTCCGAGTGAGAGTATCCGCTGGTAACATCAAACGAGACAACCCGGACAACAAGCCCCAGTTGTCTCGTTTATAAGCCTAACAACTTAACGGGTCATCAGCCTACGATTTTTTTGGTCTTGGTTTCCGCGCCACCTGCTTTGATGGCGACCTTCACAGCATCTTCCATCGGATCTTTGAAGGGCACCTCGATTCGGAGCAGGCCGTGCTCGTAGGTCGCTTCGGCTTTGTCAGGTTTCACCGGCCAACCTAAAGCCAGTGCTGAAACATACTCGACGTCCCTTGCTGGCGCTGTCAGGTGGACGCTGTCTTCCAGGATCTTCACATCGATGGTATCCGTTGGCGCTCCTGGGATGGCGAACTCCACTACTAGCTTGCGGTTCTCCGCGTCAGCATACGCTACTGTATTGGGCGCAACCTTAATTCGATATTCCGACATCTTGGTACCCTCCTTTTAGAACATATTTTGTGATAGGAACTCGCTTTTTGGTAATTTGAATATACCGGGAAGGGACCTCCAAGGGACTTGGGATCTGCTTGGAGGATTCATATCGGCACCTTCCGGAAACTCCTTCTCATGACATGCACTAGCATAATAAAATAATATGATATATATTTTAGGGGGGCATGTCCGCATTTTTTTTTGCCGGCAAGCAACTACTCAAGGAAGAGCGTCGATTAATTTCCGAAATTCATCCTCTGTGAAGGCTCGCAGTGTCTCAGTGTGGATGGCTCCTTGTGAGCCGACACCCAGAGCCAGCTTAGCCATTGTCTCGTCATTAGGTGCTTCAGCGATGACGACCGCGTCGTACCGCCCCATTATCAAGTACCATTGTTTCAACTCCGCACCCATGGCCTTAAATGCTTTTCTAGCAGCGTCAATCCGGGTGGGACCCTCCTTGATTTTTTGAAACCCTTGTTGCGTATAGCGTAGAAGGACAATATAAGTAGCCATGTGTTATCTCCTTTCTTTTTCATTGAAATTTGAGTGATTTAATTTTGTAACGGCGTACAAATAATAATGACCCGCCAAGATATAATCCCCCCCAAGGGCATCATAATGGCACCTTCCAGCAATATCCTTTCATACAGCACTCCAGAAGGTTAAGGGGTAGGCTGCTTGGTTAAAGGTGACCGGGGCAGAAAAATCTCACGTGTTGGCTATCTTCATTTCATCATTTCATCGAAGATGCACTTCCCTCAGATCAGCTGGAGGATAGGCAAGTATTGAAGCAAAGATTAAAAAGCCTCCAAAAGGATATTACAATCCTCTTAGAGGCTTCACATTGCCATCTTCTGGTAACTCCACCTTCTCATAAGGCCCTCAAAAGGTTAGGAGTTAAGTCGGAGGTTTCTTGTAAACGAGGGATAGTCTATAATTCGAATGGTAGCAGGATTACCAAGTCTGTCAAGGGATTTTTGAGGATTTTGGGGGCCGATTCTTAGCTTAATTTAGCGTCAAATTTTAGCACAAAATAACCAAGGAACCACAATATATTGGGGGTGGCACCGATCTTAGAAAATTAGCGATAGCGTGCCAATCTCCGAACCCGGCCAAAATTCAAGGAATGAAAAGTATATCCAAACCTCAATTGCCAATTGAAATCTACACCATCTGTCAAAAATTGTCACTCGAAGAGTACAGGAAGAAATCCAGTTAAGGGTTCAGCCGAGGAATTTAGGGATTTCTCCTCCTTCATCTTCCATCTCCTGACCTAAATTTCCTTCTCCGAATTCACCTTTTCACCGTACTCGTCAAATTTTCTGAAAAGGGGCTGCAATCAATACCTAATACCCAGGCCCGCCCCCCTTCGACAATATAGCATTTTCTTTATACTGGCCTCTCTTGGGGTTATACTAATACAAACGCAATAAATTACCTGTCATTGCGAGGAGCGGAGCGACGAAGCAATCCAATGGAAATCAGATTGCCACGCCCTTCGGGCTCGCAATGACTTGTCAAAATATTTAGCACGCTTGTATTAGAAACAACATCCGGCTTGTTTCCCTCCCACTCATCCTTTGAACACTCGAAAGACGGGCTGCCAAGAAGTAAACGGGGCGTGACGGGCATGGGCACGGGCGACACTGTAGGGATTGATATTGGCACGGTGTCTATTGCCTTGGCCCTGGTCGACAGCACCGGGCAGCTTACCTACCGGGATCACTGTTTCCACAACGGCAATATCCATGCGGCACTCAAGGCCATGCTCGGCAAACTGCCCGTGCAAGAGCCGGGCTTTTTCGGGGTTGTAGCCGAGAAGGGGAGAGAATTCTTCCGGGATGGAGTTGAGGTCAAGCCAAACCCCAAAACGGCCAGCAACGGTCCGCAATCTGAAACGAAATAAAATTCGGGATTGCGATTCACCTCCTCTTTCTGTATATGCTTTTGACAGGCTGTCGGCGGATTTGACCCATGGTAAGGAGTTTCTCGTCGATGAACTTGCCATAGGGAAGGATTTCAAGTATTATCCGAACTCGCTGGGGGGGGAAATATTGTGGCTGGCTCTAGCTGAAGATCCGCGCAAATTTCTCCTGGATGCTCGTTTGTCAAACGATTTCCCTAGAAGAACCGCGATACTAACTTCTAATTGATATGCTGGACAAACGATAAAGTTGATTTGATTTGGAGAGTTAACCTTCTGGATGGCATCCTGGATTGCCTGAATTTCTGTTTTCGCTAGACGCAACGCATTAGCAGTTTGCGGAAAAACCCTCCGTTCACCCTTCGACAAGCTCAGGGCGAACGGAACCCAACTTGAAATGATTGCCGATTTTCCGTTCATGCTGAGCTAGTCGAAGCATGAAAACATCTTTTTCAGCATCCTGTTAAAGATTAATACGGCCTTTTGGACAAATTCAAGGGAATACGTTTCTTTGACCATCCTTATCATTTCAGATTTCGCTTGGTATGAGGAATGCATCAAGCATAAAAAAAGCCCTGGCCGGAGTCCGGCGCGGTTTCGAGAAAAATCAGAAGAGTAAACACCTCTGGCTTCGGCAAAGCCCACGAGAAGACATGGAAAGCGAGGAGTTTTCATGAACAAGAAGCCCCTTTTTTTTGTTCCAATTTTTCTTCTGCTGTTCATGGGGGTCGCCACCGCCGTTTCTGCCGAAGATATGGGTATCATCACCGGAAAAAAGAAAGGGACCTACTATCAATTCGGCTTGAACTTAAACCAACTCATGAAATCGAGGGGTATCCCCCTGAAAGTATTCGACTCCGCGGGTTCCGTGCAGAATGTCTTTGCGGTGTACAATGCCCCCGGCATTCAGTTGGGAATCGTTCAGTCGGATGTGCTGGCCTTTATTTCCAAGATCCAGGCCGACCCTGTTTTGAAGAAAATCGCCAGCAAAATGAGAATGGTTTTTCCGTTATACAATGAAGAAGTCCACCTCCTTGCCCACCAGGGGATAAAGGACTTTGATGATCTGGCCGGTAAAACTGTGGCCATTGGAGAGGAGGGGAGCGGGATTTATCTCACCTCCCGAATTCTATTTGAAGTTTCCGACGTCAGGCCCCGAGAAATTCTTCCCATTGCACCCGATGAAGCCTTGGTCCAGCTGAAGAAGGGAAAGATCGATGCCATGTTCTATGTCGCCGGCGCTCCAGTTAAGTTATTTGTCGAGGACGTGAAGGCCGCGGACGGGCTTGCTTTGGTCCCCATAACGAGCAAAAGCATTCTCGATTTCTATCCCGGCGTGCAGATTCCTTCAAACATGTATAGCTGGCAAGTTCAAGCCATCAATACCATTGCCGTAAAAGCAGTCCTGATGTCCTATGACTTTAGGGCGCTAAATTGTGATTATGTGGGAAAGTTTGCCAGAATCCTTCAGGACAATCTCGAATGGTTGAAGGGAAATGGCCATCCGAAATGGAAGGCAGTGGATCTCAATTCCCCGGTAAAGGGATGGGAGCAGTACGATTGCGTAAGAAAGGCCATCCAACCGGTTCCACGCCGAATTTCTTCAAAACCAGCGGCTCCAAATCCTATTGTAGACGCCATAAAGAAAATGTTTTCCGAATGAAATCTGTCCTACCTTCTGATCGTCGGCGCAAGAAAGCCCAAGGGTTCTCGAGTTTTCTAACCTCCAGGGGAGCGACGTATCTCTCCCATTTTGGTTTCCAAGAAAAGCCTTTTAATATTATCCCCGCCCCCAAATTCCTATGGCTGGGAGAGAGGCACAAAGAAGCCCTGGAAAGATTGCGCCACGAAATCCTCCACCGAGATGGATACGTAGTTATCCGCGGGGATGTTGGGACGGGGAAAAGCACCCTGGCAAACATCCTGTTGAACGAACTGAAGAGTCATGCCACTCCCGCAAAGGTCTCCTGCCCCAATGTCGGCTATTTTGATGTGCTTAAATTGGCGGCTTCGGCGCATAAACTCAACGCCAGTTTTTCCGGCCAGGTTTCTTTGCTCGCAACGTTCGAGTCGTTCCTGCGTGAGTCTTTCTCCGGCGGGAAAAGGCCGATTCTGATCTTCGATGAGGCCCAAAGGCTGACCCTGGAGAACCTGACCGAGCTGTGGCATCTTTCCAATCTTGGGGAGAACGGCACCAAATGGTTAAACCTGGTCCTTGTGGGGCAGAATGAATTGGATGATATTTTGTCGCGCGAATCCCACAGAGCCTTTCGGGAAAGGGAAATTTTCAATTACAACCTCCCTCCCCTAACCCTGGAGGAGACCAGGGAATACGTTTTCTACCGCTTGAAAATCGCCCGGGGAGAAAGTGAAATCCCGACGCTGATGACCCAGAGAGGGCCCCAGGAATATAGTTTAAGCCGCGATGCACCGGAGGAAATTTTTACGACGGAAGCCCTGAAAGAGGTTTTCCTCATCTCGATGGGTATTCCCCGCCTGATCAACAATATCTGTGATCTTGCTCTCCTCGATGCGTATTTAGAGGGACGAAGGATAATCCTGCCGCAGAATGTCCAGAAATGTGCCCAACAATACCAGCTGTCAATCGAAACTGCGGGATCCGGAGGAAAGGGACCGGGTCTCTCCTATCCGATGGAAAGAAGACCGGGTGGCGAGAAGGGGAGAAAAATAGCGCCTGAACCCGGCCCGCAAACGGTTCGGGAGAAATCGGGAAGACGTTTTGGGGTTTCCTCTTTCTGTTCTACCGCGGGTTTATTTCTTGTTTTCTTTGCAATCCTATTCCTTTTTTATAAATCAGCCCCTCTCCTCCAGAATTTGATTTACCCGGTTCTTAAGGAGGTCAGCTGGAATGACCTTGTGCGTAGCACAAGAGAGGCGGGAAACCTTTCCGCCAAGGGGCCCCACGCCCTTCTGCCTTCGGCTGCGGGAGATCCGGCTTCTTCAGAACATCTGGGAAGGAATTTTAAAGTTTTTGCCCCGCAAGAAGTTTCTAATCCTAATCCTCCCGGCCAATCCACAACCCCCGAGGAGATCAGTGTTGGGGGCATCGAAACGGAAAGACAAGGCGCTGCTGATTCTGGCGCCCCGCCCGTAACGGCCAAACGGGCCTCCACTGAACCCCGGCGTGAAGAAAAAAGACAATCCGAGAAAAAGGAAAGCTTCATTAAACATAACAGCGCCGCTTTGAAGGAAAAAAAGGAGAGAGTCAACCAATCACCTCTTTTGACGGCTGAACGAACGCTCCCGGAACCCACCGCTGCAAAAGCTGAAGAAATCGAACCTGGCAGGGTGATCGAATGGCTTTTGGAAAGGAAGTCACATAAAAATTCTGGCGACCGATAGATTTGGTTCTTTCTTAAAGCCTTGGATGACCCAGACCTGTTAAAAGGATCAGAGTGAAATTTTTCGGATATCACGCACGTTTGACTGGGTCTGCATGCCTGGCATCTTTGGGTTTGGGATCCGGGCCTATGCCAGAAATGATAACTTCCCCATCCTGAACAACACCATAGCCGGCCATTTTTTCTCCCTTTCTCTCCTTTCAGCAGTGGACATCGGGTCGCCCAGAATATCCATGACACCCTCTTTCACGGGTTCGAAATACTGGACCCGATCGTGGTGGCCGGCGGCGTGAGCAAGAACAGGAAGGTTTTGCAGTACCTGCAGGAAGCAGTAAAACGTCCCCTGCAGGTACTTCCCGACGGCGAGTACATCGGGGCGATTGGCGCGGCTTTGATTGCCCTGAAGCGGCAGAAAACGGGGCAAGCACCTGCGGACATCCGTTCGTTCCCCTCATTTTCAGAACGCCCGGCGATCAGGATTCCGTCTTCCCCTGAACCCGTCCTTCATCCCTTTGATCCGTTTTGCTGCGGAGATCTCTTGAGCGACCGGAAACCCACCAGTTTTTGCTCTTTCTCATCCCACAGGCTCAGGCGCAGAGACTTAAGGCTCCGGCGGATGGTTAGCGGCTCGACTGTTTGCAGGAACGGGACGGTATCACGAAACCATTGCAGGTGGTAATTGGGAACCACGGGTCGAAAATGGTGAGCGTGGTGCAGGTTGATGTTGCCCACGAACCACTGCAGCAGCATGGGCAATTTGTAATAGGAGGCCCCCTTCAAGGATACTCTGACAATGTCCCAATTTTGATGGCGAGCCCAGTACACGCCCTCAAACTGGTGCTGGATGTAGAAGATCCAGACACCGATTGTGGCGGCAATTTCCATGATGGGCAACTGAATCAGAAGATAGGTGCGCAAACCGATCGTCAAGCTCGCCACTCCGATTACGGCCAGGATCACCAGATCGGCAACAACCACGCTGTAGCGCTCCTTCTTCCTGGCCCCCTTGTTTGGGAATCGCTGGCGGATCAAAAAGTGAAATAGAGGGCCCGGGCCGAACATGATGAAAGGGTTTCGGTAGAGACGATAGGCGAGCCGTTTCCTTTTGGGTGCCGCCAAATACTCCTCTACCGTCATGGTTCGGATATCGCCTATGCCCCGGCGGTCCAGGTCTTGTGCCGTGGCATGATGCAGGCCATGGGAACGCCGCCAGTCGTAAAACGGCGTGAAAGCCAGTAGACCGGAGATATAGCCCAGGATCTTGTTGGCCCGGGGTGAGGAAAAGAAAGTATTATGACAGCAATCGTGGAAGAAGATGAAGATGCGTACCAAGAGGAGGCTCGCCGGGATACTTAACGCCAGGACAATCCAGTAGGAATACCCCTGTTGAACGAGGAAGATCATCAGAACCCACAGGGCTAAGTACGGGATAAAGGTATTTACAAGCTGCCCGGTAGCTTTGCGGACGATTCGGCTTCTTGTACTCCTCCAGCCGGTAACCCCAATTCAACTCGGAACCCCGGATCCTGCCGGAACCGGAATCCTCGGACGTATCGTAGCTCATGGGAATCAAACTATTGCTTTGCGAAATGAAATCGCAAGGATGGGGGGTGACGAATGGTGGCCCGACCTATGGACCCAAAAAATTTTCTGGACAAAGCCCACACAGGGAATTCTGCGGGGCAAAAGCCACTCCCAAGAATATTATAGCGTTCAAAAGTAGTTGGAATCAATTAATTTTTGCAGATTTTATCATGCGGGCAACAGTCCAAAGCGGCGTGCCCGGATGGATCTCATTCGTATCCCGGTTTCCCTCATTCAATCCCCATCCTGTAGCCCGAGCGGACACACTGCTTTTCATCGATTGACCATCCCCTTTACGGGTCTTATATTAAAGTCGTCGGCAGGATTTACAGAGATACAGAAAGGAGGGAATGATCCATGTGTGTAAGAACGAAAGACGGCAAGATTCACTGCCCCTCTGATCGGGGACGGTTAGCGTAAGCCCGTTTTCATCGGGAACGCGGGATAGATATCATGAGGGCGGCCACGAAGGGCCGCCCTTAGTTTTTCCCGTTCTTTCAACCGATTCTGTCGTGAAGTTTCAGGCCTCCCAGCGGCCTGAAAACCTCGCCATTTCGGATCCCCTCCTGATAAATCGGGAAGTCTCCGCCGAAATCCCTTAAATCTTTCCAGAGTTGCGAAAGCCCCAAAGTTCCGAACTCCCTCACTCTCTGCACCTCGTCGAGGTCGATGATCTCGGTGAGAATCGTCTCCCGCTGGCCGCCAACCTGGAGAACACGGCCTTCCGGGTCGACAAAGATCGAGCTCCCAACCCCCCCGGCGCCCACCCCGTTTACACTGAGGAAGAACACTTGATTGAATATGGCGTGGGCCTGGCTCAGGACCAACTCCTGGGGGCGGTCCGAAGTGTAAGTGGCGGTGGGATGGAGGATGGCCTCCGCCCCCATCCATGCCAGGGTTCGGACAACTTCAGGAAACCACTGGTCATAGCAGATGCACAATCCCAGGCGCCCCTTCCCGGGGATATCAAAGACGCAGAACGAATCCCCCGCATCATTCTTCTCCAAGGGCCGCCAGGGGAAGAGTTTTCGGTACCGGGCCGCAATTTCTCCGTTCGGGGAGATGACAATAGCTGTGTTAAAGACCCTCTCCCCCTCCTTCTCAAAAAAAGAGCCGGGGATCAACCATTTCTTTTCTTTCCGCGACCATTCACAAAATCTCGCCGTCAGTTCGCTGGGGATATGTACCCCGCGACCGGGGTTCAACCCGGGAACACAGAGCTCGCTGAAGAGGACGACGTCGACCCAGGGGAAAGAGGATGCCACCTTGTTGAGCAGCCTTAAAGCGGCCTCGGAATTATCTTCGTCCGGAGCCACTTCCATCTGAATGCCGGCAATACCGAGGGTTCTGGCCATACCAAGCTCCTCCTGCAATTCCATGGGAAATAACCTCAACGACTGCCGCGGTGCGGAAGGCACGCAGTGGATATTTTACTCAACAAGTGCAAAAATATTCCCTACAAGTGCTTCCGCAGCCCGGGTTTCATTGGGTGAAAAAGCGTTCCAGACATTGTTGCAGGAATTCACCGCCGGTGACTTTTGGCCCCCCTTTATTAAAGGGGGGGCGGGGGGGATTTCTGACCTGGGCTTTCCAAGAAAATCCCCCCTTTCCCCCCTTTTCCAAAGGGGGGAATTTTTGCATCGTTTAGGCTTAGGCTCAATGATCGACGTTCTTTCCGGAAACGGTGTTGTTCCCGATCCCCCTTTCAATGCAAGCCACCCAGTGCCCGGGCGCGGCCTCCACCAGGTCCGGCCGAATCTCCCGGCAGGCCTCGGTGCGGAGAGAACATCGGGGGTGGAAGGCGCATCCCGATGGGGCTTGCAGGGGGCTGGGCACATCCCCCGAGAGCAGCTTGACCCGCCGCTTCTTCTCCAGGACCGGGTCCGGAATGGGCACGGCCGAAAGGAGCGCCTCGGTGTAGGGATGCAGCGGCTTTTTGTAGAGCGCCGCCTTGGGGGAGATCTCCACGATCCGGCCGAGGTACATGACCGCGATGGGGTCGCATAGGTACTCCACGACCGCCAGGTCATGGGAGATGAAAATAAGAGAGAGGTTCAGCTCCCGCTGGAGCTTTTTGAGGAGGTTGATGACCTGGGCCTGGATGGAGACATCCAGGGCGGAGACGGGTTCATCGCAGACGATCAGTTCAGGCTCGCAGACGAGCGACCGCGCCAGGGAAATCCGCTGTCTCTGCCCGCCCGGAGAACTCGTGGGGAAACCGGGTCATGTGCTCCGGCCGCAAGCCCACCCGCACCAGGGTTTCGCTCACCCGCTCTCGTTTTCTCGCCGGAGGTCATGGTCCCGAAAGAAATTGTCCAGCGGCTCCTTGATGATGCGGTAGACAGACATCCGGGGGTCGAGCGATGAGTAGGGGTCCTGGAAGACGAACTGCATTCGGCGGCGGAGCTTTTTGAGCTCTCCGTCCGGCGCGGAAGTGACCTCCTGCCCGTCGAAGAGGACCCGCCCTTCGGTGGGCTCGATCAGCCTCAGGATCGCCCTGCCGGCCGTCGTCTTGCCGCACCCCGACTCCCCGACCAGCCCCAGGATCTGGCCTCTCCGAAGCTCAAAGGAGATCCCGTCCACCGCCCGAACGAAGAGCCCCCTGCCCCGGGACAACCTCCGGCCGAAGGGAAAATATTTCTTCAGACCCCTGGACCAGAAGCAAAGCCGATCCGGCACCGGAATTCACCATAGCCGCTCCTCCAGCCAGCAGCGGGAAAAATGTTTCTCCCCCTCCGGCCTGAGGGCCGGTTCCTCTTGTCGGCAGAGGTCCATGACAAATTCACAACGAGTTGGAGAAGGCGCATCCCTCCGGCAGGTCGTTCAGCCGGGGCACCGTCCCCTGGATCTCTTGGAGATCCTGTTGGGGAAGGTCCAGCCGGGGAACGGATTTGAGAAGGCCCCGGGTGTAAGGGTGCCGGTAGTCATTGAAAATGGTCTCCACCGGCCCCTCCTCGACCACTCTTCCGGCATACATCACGACCACCCGCTGGGCCATGGAGGCAATGACCCCCAAGTTGTGGGTGATCAGGATGACAGACATTCCGATCTCCTTCTGGAGATCGGAGATCAGTTTCAGGATCTGGGCCTGAATGGTCACGTCCAGGGCCGTCGTGGGCTCGTCGGCAATCAGGATCCTGGGGCGGCAGGCCAGGGCGATGGCGATCATGGCCCGCTGGCGCATGCCCCCGGAGAGCTCATGGGGGTAAGACCTGGCCCTCTTCTCCGGGTCGGGGATTTCCACCCGGCGCAGCTCCTCCACCGCCTTTCCCCAGGCCTCTCCCTTGGAGAGGCGCCGGTGGAACCGGAAAACTTCGGCGATCTGGTCCCCCACGGTGAAAGCCGGGTTGAGGCTGGTCATCGGCTCCTGGAAGATCATGGATATTTTTTCGCCCCGGATCTTCTGCATCTCTTCTTCACTTAGTTTCATGAGGTCCCGTCCTTCGAAGAGGACCTCTCCCGAGTCGATGCTGCCCCGGCGGCGATGGGATGATCCGCAGGATGGACCTGGCGGTCACCGATTTGCCGCAGGCCGACTCTCCCACGATCCCCAGGATCTCACCCGAGTCGAGGGTGAAGCTTACTCCCGCCACCGCAGGGATCACTCCCTCGAGGAGATGGAAGGAAACGGAAAGGTCGCGCACTTCAAGAAGATGAGCCATAGGTCCTGAAATTCCAAATCCCTAACTGTTTAGCCCTAGGAAACGAGTTCTAAAATTGGCCGGACCCCTAGAAATCCCCAATCCCCCTTTTTCAAAGGGGAAACTCTATCTCCTCCCTTTGGAAAAGGGAGGTTGGGAGGGATTTCTGGGAACTCTTTTCAAACCGCTGAATTCATGCCCAAACGATCCCAAGAACCAAATTCCCGAAAATAAATCCAATCCGTACGTTTGCGATTTGGTACCTGTTCTTCACTGTTTCAATTTCGGGTCCAGGACATCCCGCAGCCCGTCCCCCAGGGTGTTGAAGCCCAGGACGGTGAACGGATATAGCCATGCCCGGGAAGATCGTCATCCACGGCGCCTGGGTCAGGAAATTTCTTCCGTCGGCCAGCATGTTCCCCCAGGAGGGGCCGGGGGAGGGACTCCAAGGCCGAGGAAGCTCAGGGCCGCTTCTATCAGGATGGCGTTGGCCACCCCGATGGTGGTCACCACGATCAGCGGGGCCATGGCGTTGGGCAGCACGTGGATCAGGAGGAGCTTCAGGTGTCCCGACCCGGAAGCCCGCGCCGCTTCGATGTATTCTTTTTCCCGGATGGAAAGAACCGCCCCCCGCACGATCCGCCCGTAATGGGGGATCCCGATGAAGGCCAGGGCAATGATGATGTTGGTCACCCCGAGACCCATCACGGACATGAGGCCCGATGGCCAGGAGGGTGGCCGGGAAAGAGATGATGGCATCCATGACGAGGATGATGACATAATCGATCCACCCCCCGAAGTATCCGCCGACGGCCCCAAGAATGATCCCGATGAGCGCCCCGAGGGCCACGGACACGATTCCTACGGTAAGGGAGATCTTGGCCCCGGAGAGAACCCGCGAATAGATGTCCCGCCCGAAGTGGTCGGTCCCGAAGTAATGGAGATTCGAGGGGCCCTGGGTTCGGGTGGAAATGGAGATCTTCAGCGGATCATGGGGATGTAGACCCCGGCAAAGAGGCTGACCAGAATGAGGAGGATGACGACGGCCAGCCCGAGAAGGCTCAGTTTATTTTTAAAGAATCTCCTGGCAAACAACGTTGGGTCCTATTTGGAATGCGCAAGCCATGCTTGCGCTTTGCTGGACACCCCCCCGAAAACGTTTGGAGCGAGCAACCATGCTGCCGCTCTCAAAGCGCAACCCGCCCGGGCGGGGTTGCGCACTCCAGGATCACTTCTTATCGAACGACACCCGCGGGTCGAAATAGGCGTACGCCAGGTCCACGGCTGCGTTCACGAATACATACACGATGGTCACCATGAGGATGCAGCCCTGGACCACGGGGTAGTCCCGGTTGGTGATGGCGGTGAAGATCAGACGTCCCACCCCGGGAATGGAGTAGATGTCCTCGATGACCACCGTCCCTCCCAGGAGAAAACCGATCTGGAACCCGATGATGGTCAGGACCGGGGCGAAGGCGTTCTTCAGGGCGTGCTTGAAGACGATCAACCGCGCGGGGTTCCCTTGGAAAGGGCGGTGACGATGTAATCTTCCCGCAGAACTTCCAGCATGGAAGACCGGGTCATCCGGGCCACCAGCGCCGCCAGGATGAAAGCCGAGCGACATGGCCGGAAGGATCAGGTACTTGATCCCCTCCCAGAAGTCGGTGAAGATGGAAACATAGCCCATCATGGGCAAGCAGCTTCAGCTTCACGGAAAAAAAAGGATGAAAAGCAGCGCCAGCCAGAAGCTGGGCATGGAAACGGCGAGGATCACCAGGCCCATGAAAATATAATCCGTGTAGGTGTTGTGCCGCAGGCTGGAGAGAATCCCCGTGGGAATGGATATGGAAAGGGAGAGAAGGAGGGCGGCGGCGGCAACGGTCAGGGTCGTGGGCATCCGCCGGAGGATCATATCCATGACCGGCTCGTCGGAGATGATCGAGTGGCCGAGGTCTCCCCCGGACCAGCCCTCCCGATCCAGCTTCCGTACTGGAACCAGAGATGGGCCGGTCGAGCCCCAGCTTGTGCCTCATGGCCTCGACCTGGGCCTTTTCCGCCGTTGTTCCCAGGATCACCAGAACCGGGTCTCCCGGGACAAGATGGATGAGGCTGAATACCAGGACGGAAACCAGCCAGAGGACGGGGATGACGGAGATGAGCCGGCGGATGATATACTTCTTCATGGGTCTTGACGGGTTTCCAGTCTCAGGTTGCGGAGTTCGCCTTTCGCTCGAAGCCCGCAACCCGAGATGCCTGATCCCCTATTTTTCAAAATAGTAATTCCACACCCGTCCGCCGAAGAGGTCAAAACCCGTCGTACCCCTTCACGTAGGGTTTCAGGGCGATGCTGTTGTGGATGTAGAAGTTGATCATGAAAGGGACTTCCTGGCAGGTCAGGTCATAGAGCTTGCGGAAAAGCTCGTTCTGTTTCTGCCGGGTCCCAGGTGTTCTCCATCGCCTCCCGGATGGCGAAGGCCTCCTGGTTCTTGTAGCCGTAAAAATTGTCCTTGCCCAGCGCCGACGGTCTGGGACAGGGGGTCCATGCGGCCGATCATGGCGAAGGAAAGGATCTCATGCTCCCCCTTCTGCCACCGGGCCAGGTGAGTCGCCCAGTCCACCACCTCGACCTCGGTGTTGATCCCCACGGCCGCCCACATGGCCTGGGCCGCCAGGACCTGGTCGTACATGGGGGTGTAGTTCTTGGAGGTCAGGATCTTGATCTTTTCGCCCTTATACCCGGTCTTCTGCAGAAATTCCTTCGCCTTGGCCGGATCATATGGGGGGCCATCTTTTCCAGTTCGGGAGAATAGGCCGGAAGCATGGGAGGGATGATCGAAAAGGTGGGAGTTCCATACCCCCAGACCGCCGCCTTGGTGATCTCCTTCCGGTCCAGGGCATAGGCCAGGGCCTTGCGGAAATCCAGCTTTGGAGAGGTACGGGTGGTTGAAGTTGACGTAGAAGAGATACCAGGGCGCGTCCGGGGCCAGACCGGTTCATGACCTGGATGTCCTTTCTCTTCTTGAGGTCATCGATCTGCTGGTAGGGCAGGACCGGAACCGCGTCGAGGTCCCCCCGGTCCAGGGCCATGATCCGGGTGGCCGGCTCTTTCATCACGTTGAATATGAGCTGGTCAAAGTACCGATTCCGCTTGCCCAGGTACCCGTTCACCGGGCCGTCGGCCGAGGAATAGGCTTCGAACCGTTTCAGGACTGACTTTGGTGTCCCGCTCCCAGGCGACGAATTCATAAGGGCCGGTGCCGATGGGCTTCAGCACTTTGTTGTCATGGCTCTCCAGGACTTTCTTGGGCATCATGCCGACCGTGCCCACGCTGGTGGCCAGGATGTAAAAGATGTTGGGAATGGGCTTGGACAGGATCATCTGAACCTGGTACGGCCCGGTTACCTTGACCTCCTTCACGTTCTGGAGGGTGATGCGCTGGGCGGATCCCGGAAGATTCGGGTCCCGCACGCGGTCCAGGCAGAACTTGACGTCCTCGGCCTTCAGTCTCCGTCTCGTTGTGGAATTTGACCCCTTTCTTGAGGTTGAGGGTGAGGTTCAGCCCGTCCGGGGACATCTTGTAGCTCTCACAAAGAAAGGGCTTCACGTTGAATTTCTCATCGTAGGTGAAAAGAGGCTCATAGACCGTCATCCCCAGGACGGCGTTGTCGATCTGCGCCTGGGTCTTGTGCAGGTCGAGGTTGGTCAGATCCGTGGCCATGGAGGACCGGTACACGCCGCCTCGCTTGGGGGCCGCGAAAGCCGGACCGATCGTCAATCCGGCCACAAGGACCACGAGCATGAGGATCCAACCTGTCTTCTCTTCGATGGTCCAACTGGGTCTCATTCCGTTCCTCCTCTCTCGAATTGAATGCCTTTCAGCCTCCCGTTTCCCTTTGTCGGAGGGAGGCAGGATAACGAGACCAGCCGCCGTCGCTTCCGATCAGCTGTTATTCAGGGCGCCGGAATTCACAGGAGGCAGTATAAGGAATGCGCAGGTGAGTGTCAACCTGATAAAAACGCCCGCTAGGAACCGCTGGGGGGATTAGAAGCGGATCGGATGAGAGTCTCGAGCTGCTTCCGTTCGGCGGGGGAGAGCTCGAAAAACTTCAAGCCCACGTTGAAATGAAAAGGACCTTCGGGGGCGATCCGGTTGTACCAGAGAATCTGGGCTTTGAGGGTAAACGGGGTGCCGTCCGAAGCAGGCGGCAGATCGAGGACCAGCGGAGTTGCGCCCTCCGACGTCGTCATCCCGCATGAGGTGATGGCCGTCGATGAGCGTCTCCCCGGTCTGCAGGCAAGCTCCCTTTGAGGAGATGTTGGTGAGTCTCCCCGGGACCTTCCGGGTCAGGGGTTTCTTTTCCACCGTGTCCCAGATATGGAATTCCACATCGATGGAAGCGGCGTTGCGCGCCGTACTGCGGCGATCCGGGCCGGAATCTTTTCTCATCCTGTTTTCCCTTTGGGGTAAATTGAGCAGCTATACATTAAGGGGTGAGGAGAAAATTGTCAACAAAAACGTTCTGCACAAAAACGTTCTGCAATCCAGCCAACCCATTGGACTCCAGACTTCAAATCGCAGGCTCAGAATTTCTTGGGTGAACGGAATTTCATTTGCCTGGGCCCGATCCCCTGGTGCCTGAAAGACCCTCTTACTTGCGCACAACTTTTTTTCCCACGACCTCCTGCTTGATGTACCACTTTTGCACCGTCTCTACAACCTCTTCGGGCCGGTCGCAAACCCGAAGCAGGGCAAAATCCTCTTCCCAGATGAACCCTCTCGCAAGGACCGTGTTCCTGAGCCAGGTTGAAAACCCCTCCCAGAAGTGACTGTCGAATAAGATCAATGGAAAGGGTTTGATCTTGCGCGTTTGCATCAGGGTGAGCACTTCGGTCAGTTCATCCATGGTTCCCAGGCCACCCGGCATGCAGACGAAAGCGGTGGTGTACTTTACCAGCATGACCTTCCGGATGAAGAAATGGTTGAATGCGATCGCCCGGGTGGTGTACAGGTTCCCCGCCTGCTCCTCGGGCAGGCTGATGTTCAATCCAACGGAGATGGCCCCGGCGTCCCTGGCCCCCTTATTCGCCGCCTCCATAATTCCCGGTCCTCCGCCGGTGATGATGGAGAACCCGAGTTCCCCCAGGCGCTGGGCAATGGAAACGGTCTGGGCATACAAGTCGTCTCCCGGCTTCACCCGGGTGGACCCATAAATAGTGACCGCGGGCTCGATTCCCGAAAGTTTGTCGAACCCCTCCACGAATTCCCCGATGATGCGGAACATGCGCCAGGATTCCTCCTTGGCCATGTCGTTAATCTCATACCCCTCGGGCATGTCATCCTCCAGTTTTGGGAATTACGGAACCGCGAGCTTCAGGCGCGTGATATACGCGGAAAGCACCCGAAAGCAGCTTTTATCGGTCAACCAGCAACCGTTTCTTCAGTTTTTCCTTGCTTTCTTATCCCTTTCTTGATTATACTCCCCACATATTTGGACAATTCACTTTTACCGAGGAGGAACAGAATGGCAAAAAAACCCATGACCAAGGCGCAAATCGTAGGGTACTTCGCGGAAAAATTCGACCTCTCCAAAAAGGTCGCCGCGGAGGTGATTGAAGAGATGCCGGCTCTGGCGATCTCTGAGACCAAGAAGGCCGGGGCCTTCGTCATCCCGGGGATTGGAAAACTGGTCCTCTCCAAGCGGAAAGCCCGCATGGGCCGCAATCCGGCGACAGGCGAAGCCATCAAGATTCCTGCTAAGACCGTGGTCAAGATGCGCATAGCCAAAGCCTGCAAAGAGGCTATCGTTCCCAAGAGGTAGGAGGGAATCTCGCAGAGACAGCAAACCCGGCAGGGTCCCGCCTCGTGAAAAGAAGCGGCATCTATGTCGGACTTTACCGGCCCTTCCCTATCCGCTGAGCTTTCCTAAAGGGGGTTACGGCTTGCCGTAGCCCCTTCTTCTTTGTCCTCCCATCTCCAGCCCGGATGATCGGCTTGCTTCATGCCCTCTTCCCCGGCCTTCATATCACCTGTCCGGCAACAAAATTTCTGACGGTTTGTCCCCGCCGCCGCGGGGCGGAAAGAACCATTCCTGCGCCCGGGGACAGGCCGCCGAAGAGTTGATCTTGACGCGAACTTCAAGGCAGGAATCCGAAATCGAACCCGAAGAATGTCAGGGTAGGACCCATGAGGAATGTGGGACGCTTTTATCTCCGTCCTCTAGGGGCGGGGTAACCCCGTTACTACATGATCATACGATGGCAATTGAGGACAATCAAGCCTTCGGGTGTTCAGGGGCTTGGGGTTTGCTTTTCTCTCGAGCCCGGGAACTCTTGACCCCTTCTGGCCTGCTCTCCGCTTCCGACTGCAGGGCCAGGTCGATCACCTCGTCCATTCGGGTGACGAAATGGAAAGTCAGTTCCTTTTTCACGTCTTCCGGCACTTCTTCCACGTCTTTTTCATTTCTCTTGGGCAGGATGAGCGGTGGTAATGCCCGCGCGCCTGGCCGCAAGGACCTTCTCTTTGATCCCCCCCACCGGGAGGACCAGGCCCCGCAGGGTGATCTCGCCGGTCATGGCGACGTCGCTTCGCACGGGTCTGCCGGTGAGCAGCGAGGTGATCGCCGTGAACATGGTGACCCCCGCCGACGGACCATCCTTGGGAATCGCCCCCGCCGGCACGTGGATATGAATGTCGCTCGTATCAAAGAAATTTTCCGGGATGTTCAGGGCCTTGGCCTTGCTGCGCACGTAACTTAAAGCGGCCTGGGCCGACTCTTTCATCACCTCGCCCAGTTGCCCGGTGAGGCTGAAACCTTTGCGCCCCTTCATCCGCGTAGCCTCGATGAAGAGGATGTCTCCTCCGGTCGGAGTCCAGGCCAGGCCCGTGGCGACGCCGGGTTCCGAAGTCCGCTCCGCAACCTCGGCGAAAAACTTCACCGGGCCGAGATAGGAAGGGATGCTCGCCGCGTCGGTAACCGTAAGCCCCTTCTCCCCTTCTGCCACTTTCCGGGCAACGGCCCGGCAGACGTTGGCGATCTCCCGCTCCAGGTTGCGGACCCCCGCTTCCCGCGTGTATTCGGAAATGATCCGGCGAAGGGCTTCATCCTCGAACCGGATCAGCTCGTCCGAAAGGCCGTTCGCTTCCAACTGCTTCGGTACCAGGTACTGTTTGGCGATCTTCAGCTTCTCCTCTTCCGTGTATCCGGCGAGGGTGAGCACTTCCATGCGGTCCCGGAGCGCGGGCGGGATCGGGGTCCAGGATGTTGGCAGTGGTGATAAACATGACTTTGCTCAGGTCGAAAGCCACGTCGAGGTAATGGTCGGAGAAGGTGGAGTTCTGCTCCGGGTCGAGCACTTCGAGCAGCGCCGCCGAGGGGTCCCCCCGGAAATCCATACCGACCTTGTCGATCTCGTCCAGCATGAAGACCGGGTTGTTGGAGCCGGCCTTCCGTATCCCCTGGATGATCCGGCCGGGAAGGGCGCCGACGTAGGTCCGGCGGTGGCCCCGGATCTCGGCTTCGTCCCTCACCCCGCCGAGGGACATGCGGATGAACTTCCTGCCCATCGCCCGGGCGATGGACTTTCCCACCGAGGTCTTCCCCGTGCCCGGGGGGTCCGACGAAGCAGAGGATGGGCCCCTTCATGGCCGGTTTCAACTTGCGCACCGCCAGGTATTCCAGGATTCGTTTCTTCACCTTCTCCAGGTCGTAGTGGTCCTCATCCAGCACCTTTTGGGCCTGGAGGATATCCAGGTTGTCCTCGGTGGAAACGGACCAGGGAAGATCGATGAGCCAGTCGAGGAAAGTGCGGGCGACCGTGTATTCGGCCGCTTGCGGGGGCATCTTCGCCAGGCGGTCCAGTTCCCGCTCCGCCTCTTTCATCGCCTCCGGGGGCAGTTTCGCCTGGATCGAGCCGCTGGCGGAGGTCCTCGATCTCCGCCGTCCGCTCGTCTTTCTCCCCCAATTCCTTCTGAATGGCCTTCAGCTGCTCCCGCAGAAAATACTCTCTCTGGGTCTTTTCCATCCCCTCGCGGACCTGGCTCTGGATCTTGGAGCCCAACTCCATCACGCTCAGTTCCTTGTTCAGCAGAATGTTCACCTTTTCCAGCCGCTGGTTCACGTCCAGGATTTCCAGGATGGACTGCTTATCTTCCAGGGAGAGGTTCAGGCTGGAGGCGATGAGGTCGGCGAGGATCCCCGGGTCTTCCAGGTTCATGCTCATGATCGCGAGCTCGGCGGGGAGGTTGGGGGCCATTTCCACGTATTTCTGAAAAATCCCTTTCACCCCCACGAGGAGAGCCTGGCTCTCCGTGGTCTTCTCCCCGTGATCCTGCAGCGCCGTGACCTTGGCGCGAATGAAAGGCTCCTCCTGGGTGAATTCGGTCAGCCGAATCCGGGCGACCCCCTGGATGAGCAGGCGAATGCTGTTGTTGGGCATCTTGAGCATCTTCAGGATGTAGGCCGAGCACCCCACCTCGTACAAATCCCCGGGTTTCACTTCCGCTGGCCTCTTTATTCCGGATTGCGGCCAGATCCCACCAGCTTGTTGCTCACCAGGGCGGCGTCGATGAGCTTAATGAGGCGTTCCTGCGAGACCATGAGCGGGAGGATCATCTTGGGGTAGAGGACGGATTCGCGGATCGGGAGGATGGGAAGCTCGGGGGGAGTCTCTATCCCCTTGGCCTCCTCCGATTTTTCGGCGATTTCCTTGGGGCTGATGTTCCCCAGGATCTTCTCGATATCGTCTGCATCCACGCGCGCGTGGTCTTTCATCAGAAGTTCACCTCCACTTTACGGGAGAGCGGTTCTTTTTTCTTCGGGACGGTGATGACGAGAAAACCCTGGCGGTAGGTGGCTTTGAATTCATCCGTCCTCAGGGGAAAAGGAATCTGCAGCGTGCGCTGAAATTTCCCGTAATCGATCTCCATCTGGTGCAGATGGGTCTTGGGGAAAGAGGAGGGTTCGGGACGGACCCCGCTGATCGAGAGGAACTCTTTTTCAAAGGTCACCTGGATGTCCTCCGCCCTCATGCCGGCAATCTCCATAACGACCACAAGGTGGTCCTCCGTCTCGTAAATGTCCATGGGCGGGTCGAAGCAGCGCTCGGGCCGGTACCCCAATGGCTTTATATCTTTGAACAAATCCCCCAGGAGGCGGTGGAACTGTCCTTGAATCCGATCCAAATCTTTGGGCGGCATAATTTTCTCCTCTTCAGCCGTTCTATAAAAACTGTATCAAAACAGGAATGAGAGTCAAGCGGAATCGCCCGCGTCGTTCTTGCGCCGCGCCAGATAGCTCCAGCGGAAAAATGCTGGTGAGACAGCCGTCCGCAAGTCTGCCGCATCCTGCTGGATCTTCCATCGGAATTGGCGTGCTGCCGGGGACGACGAGGATCCTTTTGTCATAGAATTTTTCTTCTTTTTCCGGCAGACTGGATTGTATGGTTCCAGCATGAGCTGCACGTGAAAAGGAGGTTTCTCATGGCCGAAATCAAAAGCGCCGTCGAGTTAGCTATGGAGAGGACCAAGGGCCTTCGGCTTTCGAATGAAGAAAAGGAAAAGTTGAAGGAAGAAGAGATTCAAACCCGGGCTCGCGGCCTGGTGAACCGGTACCTGGAGGCGGATTTCCATACGCGGGACGTCGAGAGAGAACTTGCCAGGCTCGATCCCCCGGAGCGCAAGGAAATGGAAATCCTCATCCTCCAGTATCTGTCCGAGGCGATCGACCTTGACCGGGAGAATGACCTGGTTTTCCGGGGCCTCGAGTCCTTCCGTGAAGGAAATAAGGGGCTCATCGAAAAAATGGAAGAACTGATCCAGAGATACACGGAAAAAAAAGGCAGGGAGTATCAGAAAGTCGAAAAGGACCTGCTGGCGGACCTGGAACGCCGAGGGGTCACCGGATCCGCGGTTCAGCCCGCGGTCGAAGGAACCGAGGCCTGGGAAAAAGCCCGGGCCCGGATCAGGCCGGAGTTTGAAAAAGAGCTTGAGGGGCTGAAAAAGGGGTTGCAAATATAATTCTTCGGGATCGGAATCGGAATCGGGTTCGGTTTTCGATTCCGATCCCGACCCCGATTCCGATGCCCAAATGTTAAAGGGGGAATGAATGGAACGCGTCGTGGTGCCGGATGATTTCCCCCCGATCCTGTCGGGGACTTCGGCCCTGGAGCGCCTGCGGCGGTTTGCGGAGGTGACGGTGTACACGGAGAAGGCTTCCTCCCCGGAGGAGCTGGTCCGAAGGCTGCGGGGAGCCTCAGTGGCGATCAACATTCGCGCGTACTCCAAGTTCAACGAGCCCCTGTTCCGGTCCTGCCCGGATTTAAAAATGGTCGCCGTCCTCGGGATCGGGACGGACAATGTCGACCTCGCCGCCGCCTCCCGGCTGGGGATCAAGGTGAGCAACACTCCCGGGTACTCCACCGCCACGGTCGCCGAGCACGCCCTGGCCCTGATGCTGGCCGCCGCCCGCAGGATCCGGGAACATGAGAACGAGCTCCGGGCTGGCCGATGGACACGGCTGCCCATGGTTCAGCTTCACGGGAAAAGGCTGGGAGTCATCGGCTTCGGCGGCATCGGCCGCCAGGTTGCCGCTCTGGGAAGGGAATCGGGATGAAGGTGTGGGTTTGGACCCTTCACCCGGACGCGGAGAGGGCCGAAGAATCAGGGGTGGAGTTCGTCGAACTTGACCGTCTGCTTTCGGAATCCGACGTCATCTCGGTCAACATCCGGGCATCGGAAAAAACGGAGGGCCTCATCTCCCGCCAGGCTCTGGAGAAGGTGAAGCCCTCCTGTATTTTGGTGAACACCGCCAGGGCCAGAATCGTGGATACTTCGGCCATGATCGACGCCCTTCGTTCGGGAAAGCTCGCCGCGGCCGGGCTTGACGTGTTCGACCGGGAGCCCCTGCCCCCCGAGGATCCCATCCTCTCCCTGCCCAACGTGGTCCTGTCTCCCCATAACGCCGGGATGACCCCGGAAGCGATCCAAAGGGGGAACGAGATGGCGGTGGAAAACGTAATCGCCTTCCTGCAAGGCCGGCCGATGAATCTGGTTAACTAAAATATTGAACCACAGAGGACACAGCGCGGCAGAGCCGCAACCAAAAAATCCGACCTGCGATGCCTTCCCAGAAATCCCCCCTGCCCCCCTTTGCAAAGGGGGGTTGGGGGGGATTTCTGGGGCGGGTTTCCCAATTCGGAATTTCTTAACAAAATTTTGAGAGTCCACAGATTAGTACTACAGAGATCACCGAGTCGTTTGATTCCGCCCCCCCCGAGGGCAATCTTCTGGGACGTAATTCTCCGAGTTCTCTGTGCCCTCTGTGGTTCAAATTAGAGCCTTTCAAAGATCGTCGCCAGGCCCTGACCTCCCCCGATGCAGAGGGACGCGATCCCGTACTTTCCCCCTTTTCTTTTCAGTTCGTTCATCGTGAAGATGGCCAGGCGGGTGCCGCTCATCCCGTTGGGGTGCCCGAAGGCGATCGCGCCCCCGTTGGGGTTGAGTTTCTCCATGTCCATCGCGTGCCCCTGGGCTTCCAGCTCCCTCACGCAGGCGATCACCTGGGCGGCAAACGCTTCGTTGATCTCGATTACGTCCATGTCGGACATTTTAAGCCCGGCCCGCTTCAGGGCCTTGGGCATGGCGTAAGCCGGGCCGATCCCCATGATCTTCGGGTCCACGCCCGCCACCGCGCAGGTGACCCAGCGGGCCACGGGTTTGAAGCCGAGCTCTTTGGCTTTCTCCGCAGTCATGATCAGAACGGCGGCCGCGCCGTCGTTTCGACCGGAAGAGGTCCCCGCGGTCACGGTCCCGTCCTTCTTGAAGGCCGGGGCGAGGGCCCGCAGCTTCTCCATGCTGGTCTCCCGGGGATGTTCATCGGTGTCAAAGACGATCTGGCTCTTTTTCTGGGAGATGACCAGGGGAATGATCTCCTCCTTGAAGTAGCCGCCCGCGGATCGCCCTGAAGGCCCGCTCCTGGCTTTTAAACCCGAAGACGTCCTGTTCTTCCCTGGGGATCTTGTACTTCACCACCAGGTTTTCGGCGGTTACTCCCATGACCAGGCTGTCTTCCGGGTTGGGCGCGGTCTCCCGGCGCAGGATTTGGGGGACGTTGAAAGAGTAGGCTTCGTCGGCCCGGGGAATCATCCAGGGGCACTGGCTCCAGCTTTCCATCCCCCCGGCGATGTAGATATCTCCCAGCCCGGAGAGGATTTGGGTGGCCGCGTAGTTAATCGCCTGCAGGCCGGAGGAGCACTGCCGCTCCACCGTCGCGCCCGGCACGCTGTAGGGCAGCCCCGCTTTGAGGACGGCCCAGCGCGAAGGGTTGTAGGCCGCGTGCCAGGAGTTGGAAAGCCCCATGATCACGTCTTCAATCAGGTTGGGATCGATCCCGGTCTTATTCACGATCCCGCGGAGGACGAAGGCCCCCAGCTCTTCCGGCCGGTAACGCGCGATGGTGCCGCCCATGCGGCCAATGGCAGTCCGGACTCCCCCGACAATCACCGCTTCTCTCATTTCTGAACTCCTTTCCACCACAAAAAATTAACCACAGAGGATACAGAGTAAGGCGTTCCCTGTGGTTCTTTAGGATGATTACAGGAACAATATAGTAGAAAAACAAACAGGGAGTCAACTTTTTCTCGGTTTTTGTTATAATGGCCGCCAAATCAAAAACGGATAATACCGAAGGAGGATCACCGAAAAGAATGGAGCCGGATCGAAGAAAAGGTTTTGAAAAAATGTTTTCCCCGGAGAGCGTGGCTATCGTGGGAATCTCCCGGGCTTACACTGGACTGGGGGGTCAATTCTTCCTGAAAAACCTGCAGCGCGCCGAGTTTCCCGGGCGGATTTATCTGATTCACCCCAGCGCGGGCGAGATCAACGGGATTCGCGCGTATCCCGCCGTCTCCGCCCTGCCTGAAACGGTGGACCTCGCGATTATCTGCGTCCCCGCCCAGTCTGTCCCTTCCGTTCTCGAAGAGTGCGGCCGCAAGGGTGTCCGCAACATTCACATCCTCAGCTCCGGGTTCAAGGAACTGGGCACGCCGGAGGGAGTGCGGCTGGAAGAGGAAATCCGCACGATCGCCCGGAGCGCCGGCCTGAGGGTCATCGGGCCTAACTGCATGGGTCCGTACGTCCCCAAGTCCCGGCTGATGCTGTGGGGGCAGATTCCGGCCACGGCCGGCTCCATGGCTTTCCTTTCCCAAAGCGGCACGCTGACCCAGCGGATGAGCGAGCACGGCTATTTCACGGGCATGGGAATCAGCAAGGCGGTGAGCTTCGGCAACGCCGCGGTCATGGACAGCACGGATTACCTTGAGTTCCTGTCGGAAGATGAGGACACCCGGGTGATCGGCCTTTACCTGGAGAGCGTCCGCGACGGGCAGCGGTTCCTGCAAAGAGCGCGTGAGATCAACAGGGCCAAGCCGCTCGTGATCTGGAAAGGGGGGGAGACGGACTCCGGCGCGGGGGCGGTCGCTTCCCACACCGGCACCCTCTCCGGCGAAGATCGGATTTGGGAGAACGGCCTCAGGCAGGCAGGCATTCCCCGGGCGAGGTCTCTGGAAGAGATCGCCGGCACGGCCATGGCTCTTCTGTACCTCCGCCCGCCTCGGGGAAGAAAGCTCTTCATCCTCGGGGGAGGGGGAGGGAACAGTGTTTATTACGCCGACATCTGCATGCGTTTGGGCTTGCAGGTCCCGCCCTTGAAAGGAGAGACCCGGAACAAGGTCAGCGCCCTCGTGCCCGCGGTGGGGTCCTTTGCCCGAAACCCGGTGGACGCCTGGAAATCCTTTTATGACCCCGATTACATGGGCCAGATCCTGGATGTGGTCTTCGAAGACCCCGGTTTGGACATGATTATCCTCGACCGCCTGGTCCCCCGGCCAACCTACGCGACCCCCGAGGAGAAGGGCGCCACCGAAAGGGCCGTAGAGTATCTCCGGAAAAACCGTTCCCGCAAACCGCTCGTCGCCGTAATCGACGGCGGCGGCGAAGACCCCCACCTCGCCGGGGAGGCGGCCCGGACACGGCAGATTTACTGCCGGGCGGGAATCCCGGCCTACCCCTCTCTGCCGCTGGCTGCGAGGGCCCTGGCCCACCTGGCAAGTTATTATGAGAGGAAGGAGGGTTGGAGGGAAGCCCCCCTTCTCGCCGCGGGGTAGGAAGCTCCGGGCCGACTCTTGTGCAGAAAACCACGCCGGGGGGATTACCCTTTCTTATCCGAAACTAGGACCCCGGCCACGGACGTATCGCTCTTGGATGTATCATGAAGCAGGATCTGAACGCTTTCCGGCTTTGCGTCCAGAGATTTCACGACGGCGTCGGTCATGGCCGAAACCAGTTTTCTCTTCTGGTCCAACGTCCTTCCTTCGAAAAGGTGAACATGGATAATAGGCATGTTTTCCTCCTGGTTTTCCTGAACTGGAAAACTGAAATGTGCGGAAGCAGAGCCATTATAGGGAAGTCGGGCGCACATTAAAAGGAGGAAATGGATTTATGATCCTATGACGCGGTACATGGCAGCGGCGGAAGGGAGAATGATAGGATATGTCGAAAGACGGTTGGCGAATTGCGACTCATTTTCCCGAAAGGGGAAGGTGAAATTCTTGTTTCTTCCCGGGATTTTAATTATTCTTTATGAAATTTAAGACGATTGCGTTGTATCCATGATCGAAATCAAAGACATTGAAAAAAGATACGGCCCGAAGGTCCTCTTCTCTGCCTGCTCCCTGCGCATCGGGGCGCGGGATCGGGTGGGGCTGGTTGGCCCAAACGGGTCGGGGAAGACGACCCTTTTCCGCATGATCTCCGGAGAGGAACAGCCGGACGGGGGCGAAATCACGGTCCGCCGGGGGGCCCAGATCGGCTTTCTCTCGCAGGAACCCCTGCCGCCCAGAGGCCAGGCCATACTCGACGAAGTCCAGGGCGGGGTGAAAGACCTGGCCCTCCTGGAAAGCAAGATGCGGCTCCTGCAGGATGAGATCGCGGAGGAGAAAGATCCCGGGGTCCTCGAAGCGCTGGCCCGCGCCTACGGCCAGCTTGAGGAAAAATACGCGCACCGGGGGGGATACACGCTGGAATCCCAGGCCAAGGCCATCCTCCTGGGGCTCGGTTTTCGGGAATCCGATTTCCAGCGGCCCGCCGAGGAGCTCAGCGGGGGGTGGCTCATGCGCCTCGCCCTCGGCAGGATTCTCCTCGCCAGCTCCGACCTCCTGCTCCTGGACGAGCCCACCAATCATCTCGACCTGGAATCCCTCATCTGGCTGGAAGGGTTCTTGGGCGACTACCCCGGGTCGGTCGTCATCGTTTCGCACGACCGGGATTTTCTGAATCGGGTGGTCAGCAAGGTGGCGGCGATCGAAGGAAGACAGATCTCCCTTTACCGCGGCAACTACGATTCCTACCTCGAGGCGAAAGAAAGGAAGGAATCCCTCCAGGCCGCCGCCGTTGAAAACCAGCGGCGCAAGATCGAACAGACTGAAAAATTCATCGAACGTTTCAGGTACCAGGCGACGAAAGCCCGGCAGGTGCAGAGCCGGGTCAAAATGCTGGAGAAGATGGAGAAAGTGGAAGGGGGGGAAACACGGAAGACCATCCATTTCTCTTTCCCCCAGCCTGCCCGCAGCGGACGATCAGCCGTCACCCTGAAAGGGGTGCATAAAGCCTACGGGCCGGTTCGGGTTTACTCCGGGATCGACCTCGAGATTCTGCGGGGGGACAAGGCGGCGCTGGTGGGCCCGAACGGCGCCGGGAAATCCACGCTTCTAAAACTCCTGGCCGGGTTTCTTGGCCCCGATCGGGGGGAAATTCGGCTCGGCCACAATGTAAGCTCGGCCTACTTCGCCCAGCATCAGCTGGAGCTCCTCGACCCGGGGAAGACGGTCTGGGAGGAGATTTTTTCCCTGGCCAAGGATGAGCCGGTCAGCTTCCTCCGCGGGCTCCTGGGCGCCTTTCTTTTTTCGGGGGAAGAAATCGAAAAGAAAGTCTCCGTCCTCAGCGGGGGAGAAAAGAGCCGGCTGGTTCTGGCCAAGATGCTGATGCGGCCCGCGAATTTCCTTCTCCTGGACGAGCCGACAAACCACCTGGACATCTCCGCCCGGGAAGTGCTGGAGGACGCGCTTCAGCGGTTCCAGGGGACGATTTGCTTCATTACTCACGACCGGCACCTGATCAACGCCATCGCCAACAAAATCGTCGAAGTGAATGCCGGGCGCCTTTCGGTCTACCTGGGAAATTACGAGGATTATCTGTACAAGAAAGAGCTGGAAAGAAAAGAGCTGGACTATAAGGGGGGGTCCTCCTCCGGGAACGGGGCCTCGGCCGGGGATCTCCCCGTCCGGAAGACCCGGGAGCAGAAGCGATACGAAGCCGAGTTGCGCAACCGATTTTACCGGGAAACCCAGGAGCTCCGGGAAAAACTTCAGGGGGCGGAAACGAGGCTGGAAAAAGCCACGCGGGAGCTGCGCGACGTCGAGACCCGGCTGGCCGACCCCGAAATTTACCGAACCGGGGAGAACATAGCCGGCCTGGTAAAATCCCATGGGGACCTGAAGAAAAGTGTCGAAATACTCACTGCGGAATGGGAGAATCTTGCGCAGGAATTGGAGAAAATGGAGCAGTCCCGGGGATCCGAAATGGAAACCAGCATTTAAATTCTTTTAAAATGTAGGGGCAATCACGCCTTGGCGTGATGGTTGCCCATCTTGCGGGCGGTCCCGCCTCGGCGGGAGGGCCGCCCCTACATTTTCGTATCAATTTAGCGGTTTGAAAAGAGTTCCCAGAAATCCCTCCCCACCTCCCTTTTCCAAAGGGAGGAGATATAATTTCCCCCTTTGAAAAAGGGGGATTAAGGGGGATTTCTGAGGATTCCTGGCAATTTTGGAACTCTTTTCAGAGGGCTAAACAGTTACACATTTTCTTTTTTCAAGGGTAGATGATCCGATCAGGGGATCAACCGCTCGCGGTTATCGAGGATGAATTGAATGTAGCGTTTCTTCCAAAAGATGAGTCGAATCGGCAGGGGCAAACGCTTGTGAATTTTCTCCAAAGCTTTTTCTAACAATGAATCGTCCCCTAAAGATCGTTCGTTCAAGGGGCCCAGCGTACGAACCAACTCGTTTCTCGTTAAAAGAAATACTTCCCTCAGCTCATTCTCTTCGTCCTCCGGACCTTGGAAAGATTCAGACCGTTTCCAATCCTCCTCCCTTTCGGCTTTTTTCCGCGTTTTGAAAGATTCCAGGAGCTTTTCGCCGGCTGCCGCCCGGAGATGGGCCGCTCGCTTGCTTCCATATCCGTCCAAAACCTCTTTTTCACCAGCGCGCCCCGGAAGAACGTTTTTGCCGTTTTCAGGTGTGGCATTCGCGTCCCCGGCGCGGATCTGCCTGTTTGACCTCGGGAGATGATCACTGCTGAATTCCGGACGAGTCTTTGAAAAGCTGAAAACCCTTCTCCCGATTTTGAGCCCTTTCATCAACCCTCCCGCGCCTTCCTTCGCCGGCTGTCTCTTCATTCTCTATCGGCGCAAAAATGGCCAAAGATAAGCGGTTGTATTCGTTTTTGGAACGGTACGGGATTGTTAATCCATTACGAAGGAACGTAGGCAAAATGGTGACAGTTTTCAGAAGTCGCCCCTCGCCCTTTTTTTAAAGGGAAGCTGTGAAAAAATGGATCATCTCCAATTTAGTTGATCGAATTTTGCGTGAAAGCCTCACAAGGGTCGGAAGGAAAGGCAGATTCCGCCGCAAGCATCGGCGGGATGTAGCTCGGCCAACAAGGAGCTACTGGCATTCCGTGATGCTCCGCGGGGGTCGAAAAAGCCGAGCTTCAAAGGGGAGAAGGACACCCCCGCCAGACCCGACAGGGAGACGGATGCATCATGATTGCGGCGGAATCTGCCTTTCCTTCCGACCCCTGAAATCACAGCACAATTTGCCTATAAAGCACTTTTCCCTTCAACTAAATTGGAGATGATCCGAAAAAATTAAATGGGAGTCAAATAACTCAGTCTTGTTGTCCAGGGGACGGCAAAAATTTGCAGGCCAAAATCGGCGGGAGATTTCTGATTTCCAATGGGTTTACCTGAGTTCCGCAATGGAACGCCGGCAATCCGAGCTAAACCCTGGTAAATATTAATAGGTTTCTATTGTAGTGTTACATAAGTTCAGTACACCGCGGGCTGAAAAGGAACGAGTGCCTCTTTTGGCCTGCAAATTTTTGCCGTCCCCTGGACATGGTAACGCTCTCCAATTTCCCGGCCGCTGATTTTCACAGCTTCGGGGGGGTTGGGGGATTTGTAGGGAATCGATTCAAACCACAAAATTCCTGTTGAGTTCCGGCTTGTCGGTCAGAAACGCGACGGTGGGTGGGACAGCACTCAGAAGTCCAGAGGGGAACGGCGAAGGCTTTTTATCTTGCTCAGGCGGCGTTTGCTTTCCAGGCGGCGTTCCTTTGAAGCGTGCGTCGGTCTCGTTTTCTTCCGGGGCTTCGGTTTCACCGCCGCCTGGCGGATCAGCTCCGCCAGCCGATCCATCGCGTCCTGGCGGTTGCGTTCCTGGGTACGGAATCGGCGGGCATTGATGATCAACACCCCTTCCGCCGTCATCCGCCTTCCGGCCAGGGCCATTAAGCGATTGCGGAGGTCTTCCGGGAGGGAGGGGGAGCGGGAGGCGTCGAATCGGAGCTGCACGGCGGTAGCCACTTTATTGACGTTCTGCCCGCCCGGGCCCGAAGCGCGAACGAATTCCAGGTGAATTTCATCTTCCCCGATCGCCAAGCCGGGAGTAATTTCGATCATGATTTCAGTTTACCCCCGGGAAATCCGGATCGCAAGAAAAGGCGGTTAAAGGTATTTCCTTTTTTGCCGATCTCTTGGATATTCTTCCGGGAGGTCAGGCCCATGATCCCTGCATTGGACGCCGCGCTATCCGCCCTCGGGGCTTTCGGAAAAAAGATGGATGTATCCGCGGACAACGTAGCGAACTTGAACACGGAGGGTTTCAAAAAGACCCGCGCTCTCCTGGAAGATGCCGACCCGGGGGTTGTGGTCACGTTAAGCCGGGTAAACACGCCGGGAGGTCCGCTTCCTTCGGAGGACGGGAGGGCGAAATTTCGGGAATCGTCCAACGTAGATGTGGCCGAAGAGATCGTGAATCAGCATATGACCAAGAGCGCTTTTCAGGCGAACCTCACAACGGTCAGGGCGGAAGAAGAGATGCTGGGGTCCCTCTTCGATATTCTTGCCTGAACGAATTCCTCAAGCCGTTATCATCCCCCGAAACGATAATACTCGGTAACGAAGAGCTGGTTTTCGACCTTTTTTACCCCCTCAAGCCCGGAGATCACCCGCTGGCAGTTCTCTTTATCCACTCCCGAGGCAACCGCTCCCCTAAGGGTCACCGCCCCTGCTTCGATCTGGATATTGATGTGGCGGACGTCGATTCCCAGGACACTCCATAGGGACGCTTCCACCTTCCGCATCAGGACGATGTCGCTCAGTTTCTCCCGGGTAATATTTCCGGCGTCCCGGATCTCCGGCGTGTCGAGGCCTTGAAGGATCAATTTTACCGCCGTCTCCAGGGCTATTTTTTGCGTGTTGATCACCAGGTCGTAGAGAGCCGGGTCATTCCAGTCCGCATCGAAGAAGGACCGGATAAACCCGCCCGAATCCCGGTCGCTCCGCCGTAATAGCCGGAGCGCCTGTTTTTCGTCCCCCCCGGCCTCCGCCAGGCGCCGGATCCGATCTTCCAGCGGTGCGACGACCCTTACGTGCAGGACCCCCGGCAGGTTCTTCAGCAACACCTGGCCGCCGCGGCCCGCGATAATGACCTCGCCTTTCTGGGCAAAGTCAAAGATGACCGCCTGGAGGAAGCGGAGGAATTTCCGCCGCTGGGTTTGCAGGGAATCCCAGAGGGGCGGTTTCTTCTCGTCGAACTTCTCCAGGTCAGGCTCCGGAAGCCCGTAGGTCGCCAGGGCTTTCGCGATCTTCTCTTTGTCGATGAATTCGTACTGGAGGATATCTGCCACCCTTTGGGAAATCTCGGTCCCCAGGCTCCCCAACTGTCTCGAAACGGTGATTACCGGCATGGCTCCCCTCCTTTCAAGAAATACCGCTAGAGCGCAAGTCGCGAGGGCGTAGGGCGGGGTGACCCCGCCCCTACAATGCCTTGCACCTGACGTTTTGCGCCTTGCGGATTTTCTTATGGTTGAGCATTTGGCCGGCTTATTATATCATGCAGATCAGAGTCCCGCGGATTCCTCCGGGACGGATTTTTTTTCAAGGAGAGGCACAGCCATGAAGCGAGTACCCCGAGACCAGGCCAAAGTTTATGCTTTCGACCGTTCCCTTCCGTCCAAACTGGTGGTTTCTCCGGGAGAAAAATTCGTCCTCGAAACCGAGGACTCTTCCAGCGGCTGTCTTCGTGAGGAAGGCCAGTCGCCCCTGAACCGGCCTTTCGTCGATTCAACCTGGCCCCCTTCGGCCAACCCGGTCGCCGGCCCGATCTACATCGAAGGCGCACGGAAGGGAGACCTTCTCGCGGTCAAAGTCGAGGATATTCTCGTGGCCCCGGACCAGAGCTTCACTTTCACCGCCGGCCGGGGGCCGCTCCATGATTCCCAAAAATGGTCCCAGGCCGCCGAACCGTGGACCCGGATCTTGCGCCACGAGGCCGGGCCCAGCGGTACCCTTCGGGACGGGAAGATGTGGTTCAACGAAAAAATCTCCTGGCCGATCACCCCCTTCATCGGGACGATTGCGGTCGCCCCCGAGCGGGAAGTGATCACCAGCATCTTCGGGCAAGGGATCGGCGGAGGGAACATCGACTGCCGGGATGTCAAGGCGGGGAATACGTTTTTTGTAAACTGCCAGAATGACGGGGGACTGCTCTTCGCGGGAGATGTCCATGCCTCCCAGGGCGACACCGAATTCTCCGGCGTCGCGGCCGAAACGCGCGCGGAGGTGACCCTTTCGGTGCAGGTCCTGCCCGGAAAAAAGATCCCTTACCCCCGGATCGAAACCCCTGCCAGCCTGATCGCGCTGTACAATTCCCGTCCGCTGGAGCACGCGGTTACGAAGGCCATGTTCCTCCTCATGGAATGGCTCGTCACCGAATATGGCATGAGCCGGCGGGACGCCTACCTGCAGGTTTCGGTGAACCCGGGAGTCCGGGTGCACGTCTATCAGATGATCCCGGAGATGCCCCTCTTCTACACCGCCGGAGTCGAATTCCCCAGGGACAGCCTCTGATCTCCGCCGCTGGAAGTCTTTTGGGCAAAATCTCATTTGCGCCAATCCGCGTTCATCCGCGTCCCAGTGAAATGAATGAGAGATGAATAATTTTGATCCCCGGTCGGTCTCCGGCCTCTCCGAAGCGGAAGCGGCAGACCGGCTGAAAAAAGAAGGGTACAATGAGCTCCCCTCCGCGGGGAAGCGGAGCGTCCTGAAAATCCTCTTGGGAGTGGTCCGGGAGCCCATGTTTCTCCTGCTCGTGGCCTGCGGCGTGATCTACCTCGCGGTGGGAGATCTCCAGGAAGCGTTGATGCTCCTGGGGTTTGTCTTTGTGGTCATGGGCATCACCATTTACCAGGACCGGAAGACCGAACGGGCGCTGGAGGCCCTGCGGGACCTGACCAGCCCCCGGGCCATGGTGATTCGGGGCGGGGTGCAGAGGAGAATCCCCGGCCGGGAAGTCGCCCCGGGGGATATCGTAGTCTTGGCTCAAGGAGACCGCGTCCCGGCGGATGGAGCCATCCTGTGGGAGGAAAACCTGCTGGTCGATGAATCCCTGCTGACCGGCGAATCTCTCCCCGTTCGCAAGGCACCCTGGGACGGTTCTTTGAAAATGGGCCGGCCCGGCGGGGAAGGCCAGCCCTTTGTCTTTTCCGGCACCCTGGTCGTGGGCGGCCAGGGGTTGTCCCAAGTTATGGCCACCGGCCTAGCCACCGAAATCGGGAAAGTGGGGAAAGCCCTGCACGCCGTCGAAGCCGAGGAAACTCCCCTGCAGCGGGAGACCCGCCGTCTTGTGCGCACCGTCGCCCTTCTGGGTTCATCGCTTTGCGTTCTGGTGATGGTTGTGTACGGCCTGAACAGGGGGGATTGGTTTCATGGCGTTCTGGCCGGACTTACCCTGGCTATGGCTATGCTGCCCGAGGAGTTTCCCGTCGTCCTGACTATTTTTCTGGCCCTGGGCGCCTGGCGTATTTCAAAAAAGCAGGTGTTGACCCGCCGCGTCCCGGCTGTGGAAACACTGGGCTCCGCCACGGTCCTCTGCGTGGATAAGACGGGCACCCTGACCCAGAACCGCATGTCGGTGAGCAAGATTTATGTAGGGGGAAAATTCTGGGAAGTCCGCTTCCCTTCGCCGGATCCGCTCCCCGAATTCTGCCATGAACTGGTGGAATTCAGCATCCTGGCCAGCGAGCGGGACCCCTTCGACCCAATGGAAAAGGCTTTGCGGCAGATGGGAAGCCAACCTCTCGTGCATGCGGAACACCTCCACGACGACTGGACGGTGATCCATGAGTATCCTCTTTCCAAAGAACTCCTGGCCCTTTCGCACGTCCACCGAGTCCCCCGGGGGGAAAGATACGTCGTCGCGGCCAAGGGTGCCCCCGAAGCCATCGCCGATTTGTGCCATCTGAAAGGATCTGAAGTCGAAGATATATTCAAAGCCATTCGTTCCATGACGGATTCGGGGTTGCGGGTGCTGGGCGTCGCCAAGGCTTATTTCAGAAAAGCCCCCCTCCCGGGCGAGCAGCATGATTTTAAATTTGAATTCTTGGGGCTCATCGGTCTAACCGATCCAATCCGCCCCGCCATTCCCCAGGCCCTGAAAAGCTGCTACACCGCGGGCATCCGGGTGGTGATGATCACCGGCGACTACCCCGGCACGGCCCAGAATATTGCCCGGCAGATCGGACTCAAATCGCCCGATTCGGTCATCACCGGCCCTGAACTCGATCAGATGGAAGACAACGAACTCCAGGAGCGGATCGGTTCGGTGAATATTTTTGCCCGGGTGATGCCCGAGCAGAAACTGCGCATCGTGAACGCCCTTAAAGCTATCGGAGAGGTCGTCGCCATGACCGGCGACGGGGTCAACGACGCGCCGGCCCTGAAGTCTGCCCACATCGGGATCGCCATGGGTGAAAGGGGGACGGACGTCGCCCGCGAAGCTTCCGCCATGGTGCTGCTGGACGACGACTTTTCCTCCATCGTGGAGGCGATTAAGCTGGGACGGAGGATCTTCGATAACCTCCAAAAAGCCATGGCCTACATCCTGGCCATTCACGTGCCCATCGCCGGTCTTTCCCTCGTGCCGGTACTCTTGAAATGGCCCCTGATCCTGTTCCCCGTGCACATCGTTTTCCTTGAACTCATCATCGACCCCGCCTGTTCCGTCGTCTTTGAAGCGGAGCCCGAGGAAAAGGACATCATGGACCGGCCTCCCCGGAACCCGAAAAGGCCTCTCTTTCACAAACGGATGCTGGGCCTCAGCCTCCTCCAGGGGCTGAGCGTGCTGGGCATCCTCCTCGTGGTCTTCTTTATCTCGCTGTACCGCGGGAGGGGAGCCGCGGAAGCCCGGACGCTCACGTTTACCACCCTCATCGTCGCCAACCTGGCCCTGATCCTCACCAACCGCTCCTGGTCCCGGACCATATGGGCCAACCTGCGATCCCGCAACTCCGCCCTGGGCTGGGTTGCCGGAGGGGCGGTCCTCCTGCTGGGCCTTGTCCTTTATCTCCCTTTCTTTCGCGGGCTGTTCCACTTTAGTACCCTTCATCCGGACGATCTCGCCATCTGCTTCTTCGCTGGGGTGTTCAGCATACTGTGGTTCGAAGCTCTGAAGGTTCTGCGGGTGCGGCCAAAACCGAATGGGGCCTCTTGAGCCTCCCCCTCCCGCGTTTCATGAAAAATCGGAGGGACAGCCGCTGGTTCATTGGGGGCAAATTTTTTCTTGTTCCGGAAGCCAAAAAGGAATATTCTATATATATAGGCTGGAATGACAATGGGTATCTTCGCGAACCTTCCCTGAACCCAGAAAGCAAGGTATGCCGTCGCCTTCGGAGGACGAATGATTCGATATTTTTTGATTGGCCTCATCGTCGTCTTCCTTCTCATGCCCCTTCTGACCCCCTACGTCTTCGATTGTAACCCGTCCTTCACCTCCAAGAGAATTGCCTCTGCCCTGCTCGTGTTTTTCCGTCACTGAAACCCTTGAGATATTGGAAAGGACGCCCGGCAGTTTTCCGGCGGCACGGCTCCGTGGAGGTTCGCGGGATTCGGATAATCGCTTGCTAGGCGCTTAGGGATGAAATTGTCTTTCGTTGATTGGGGAGAAACAAAAGGGAGACTCTTCCTATGTCAGAATTCCGGATTTCACATTGCGGCAAAGCCGCACCGGATCGTAAAGGCAAACACGCCATGGAGTGATGGTTGGCCATCTTGCGGGCGGCCACGAGAGTTGCCGCGACTTTCAAAAAATTCACCAGAATTATTACGATTCAGCCCACGACCACCGCATCTCGCCGGGCATACCCGTGAGGCAGATCTGCCCTTCCCGAACGTGGGGCTCGAGATGTCTTTGCACCTCGGCCTCGGGCATTCCCAAATGTGGCGCAATGGACCCGGCCAACTCCTCCAGTCCATTCCTTTCCCGCCCCGGAGGCACGGTACCGAAGCGTTCGAGGACCTCTTCCCGGATGAGCTTTCGCAAAAAATCCCAGTGGCGGCTTTGTTCGAGCTCCGCGGCGCTCTCGCCGTCGAGAGTCCCCTCCCGCTCTCCCTCCAGGAGATCCTCCAGGTAATGTTGCAACTCCCGGCGAAAACTGCCTGTGGCGCGGGCCAGATCCCGCGGGGTTACGGAAGAGGTCGCCGTGACAGGCTGGCCCTGTCCGTACCGCCGCCAGTCGCTGGAAAGGATCCGGATGCCCCACTCCCCGGCTTTTTCCCTGATTTCCGTGCCCACGTAAGGAGTGAGCAGGTTCAGGGTATAGGGGACGCGCAGAGATCGCGCAAACTCCACGGTCTGCCGAAGCGTTTCCGGAGTTTCACCGGGAAGTCCGAGAACAAAAGAGGCGAGGACCCCGATGCCCTCCTCCCGGGCCATCTCCACCGCCCGCCGGGTCTGTTCCGGGGTGATCCCCTTTCGGGCCCGGGCCAGGATCTCCCCGCTTCCGCTCTCCGCTCCAAATAGGATCCTTTCGCATCCCGCCTTTTTCATCCACCTCAGGAGTTCAGGATCCACTGTATCGACGCGGGCGTATGCTCTCCACCGGATGGGAAGCGCCCGCCGGCCCAGTTCCTTGCAGATGGCCAGCGCCCGATCCCTGCGGTACGTAAACAGGTCATCCTCCACCCGAATCCGCCGGAACCCGAGCCCGGCCAGGGCTTCCATTTCATCCACAACGGCGCCAGGCTCCCGAAATCTTCCCCGGGCTCCGATCATTTTACGCCCGACACAGAATACGCACCGGTGAGGACACCCCCTGGAGGTCAGAATGCCGGCCCCCTGGCCAAAGGCTCTGTACTGGGAGAGTTTGAGGAGATGCCACGACGGCCTGGGCAGGTTATCCAGGTCCTCCCGAAACGGACGGGCCGGGTTTCGATGCGCGTCTCCGCCCCGCCCCCTCCAGGTTAACCCGGCAACCCCGTGCAGACCTTTTCCCTGCTTCAAGCAATCCACGACTTCCAGCAGAGTTTCCTCCCCTTCGCCCCGAACCACCGCGTCCACCCAAAGGTGATCCCGCAGGATCTCCCCGTCGTCGAAAGAGACATGGGGTCCTCCCCAGACAGTTAGAATTTCGGGGTCGAGGCGTTTTACCGCCCGGAGGATTCTGGACGCGAGGGATAAGTTCATGGAGAAAGACGTGATCCCCGCGACCCGGGGCCTCGCTCTTCTAACCGCCTGCTGGATTCTGTGGATGGGGGATCGGCAGAGCTGAAGGTCTTCCAGGAAAACCTCGTTCCCCGCCTGTTCCAGCCGGGCGGCCAGGTAAAGCAGGCCCTGTGGCATCGTCAGGCTCTCGCACACCGGGTAAGGAGGGTTTATGAGCAGAACTCGCATTGAAGAAAGAAAGTGTCAGTGTCAGTGTTGAGTGTCAGATAAGAAGAAATCCTAAATTTGCCAAACTGCCATATTGCTAAACTGCTTTCTTACACAGCCTCGAACGCCCCGATCTTCTCGAGATGGTCCAGCATCTTGAAGAAAAGCTCGTCCCTCTTTCGGAGGATCTCGGCCTCGGTCCGCCCGCCGTAGTCATAGATTCCCTTCGAGGTGCTTGCGCCCAGGTGGCCCTGCTTCACCTTGTCGGCGATAAGCGGAATGTTCTTGCCCTGGCTTTTCAGTACGTCGTTCACCAGGTTGAGGCCGTTAAAATCCCAGCTTTGGATCACCCCCACGATCGGAAGGCGAATTCCCAGGCTGGTCTTCACCGCGAGATCAATGTCTTCCGGGGTCGCCCACCCGTTTTCCAGCATTTCCAGGACGCAAAAAATAATCGCGTTCTGAATCCGGTTCACGATGAAACGCTGAACGAACTTTTTCATGACGATGGGCCGCTTCCCGATCCTTCTCATTAACTCGGCCGTAAATCGCACGGCATCGGGGGAAGTCCTGGGTCCAGGGGCCACCTCCACGAGGGGCACGATATGAGGAGGGGCATACCAGTGGGCGGCGACCAGCCTCGAGGGGTCCCTGGCCTCAATGACCTGGAAGATGTCCAGCCCCGAAGTGTTGCTGGCCAGAACCGTCCCGGGAGCACAGGATTCCTCCAGCTGGTTAAAAACCTTTTTCTTCACCTCGGGTATTTCCAAAACCGCCTCAAGGGCGAAGTCCACTCCTTTCGCCGCGGCGGCGAGGTCCGTGGTTGGGTGAATGCGGCCCAGGATTCCCGGAATGTATTCTCTTTTCAGCCTCCCAAGATCAGCCAGCGTGTTGAGGTTAACCTTGACGAGTTCGAGGGCGTGATCCAGGAGCTCTTTTTTGATGTCGGTTAAGTTCACTTCGATCCCCGCCTGGGCGAAAACCTGGGCAATCGAGTGGCCCATGGTCCCGGCCCCGATAACCGCGACTTTTTTTACGTCTTCCGCGTTCATCCTGTGCCTCCTGTTTTATTCCAGTCTTCCCGGATATAAAAGTCTCAGGTTCGTATGGAATTTTCCTCGTCATATTAAAAAGTATCCAACCAATAGTCAACGGAAGAAAAGCCGGCCGTCATGAGGGAGTAACACTTTACCCGGATGAAGAACTGACCAGGCTATAATTGTTCCGATCCCAAAAGCCTCCCAACGCCCCCTCACCCTCCCTTGTCCCCCGAAAGCGAGGGAGAGGGCCGGGGTTAGGGGGGAATTCTCCTTGGAACTTGCCTGCTCAATTATGGATTCCTTAATAAGTTCCAGAATTGGTCAGAAATCACAGAATTCCTATCGATCCTCCTTTTTCAAAGGGAGAAATTTAATTCTTTTACCCGAACCATATCAAGGAAAAGGTCTCCTCCCTTTGAAAAGGGAGGAAGGGAGGGATTTCTGGATAAGCTCTTCCAAAAGGCTAGACAGTCGGAGGGGGGGTCAATCAATAAATTCTTTGCCCGCAGTAGGGACAGAATTGAAAATCCTGCTCCAGCTCCCGCCGGCACCGGGAGCACACCGTAAATCTTTCTTGAGGGAGAGAAATGGATGGAGTCCTTCCGCTCTCGTCAAAAACCCCGCCGCACCGGTCGCACTCCAGAAAGACTTCCCCGCGCTTGATCGGGAAGAGGGGGATGAAGAAGAGGCTGAGATAATGATCCAGGCGCTTCAGGCGAGCCGAAGGCGTGCCGCACCTCGGGCATGGCCGCGGCTGATCATCCACCTGAACCTTCTTGGGTTGTACCCCGCCAATAAAAAAGAAGAAGACGCACCTCCTGTGGCGGGAACTCACAGCCACACAAACATCCCGCAAAAATGCCAGACGGGACCAGGGGCGGGCTAATCCGCCCGCTACAATTGTAGCCTTGCCCGGCTGTTTGACATTTCTATACGGGCTGTCTTCGGACCTGGAGCATATAGTCTATCATGACCAGCATTTGACTGGCACAGTTCCCTTGGGGGCCTCCCGGGAGACGCGGATGTGTTCTCCACTGGGGCCGTGGCAGGTCTCACAGTTGATGCCGGGCTCGGCCCAGGTGGTCGCATAGGTGTCGGTCTTGAGGTCGTAGTTCGACGCGAGCTGGCTCACATGACAGCTGTAGCAGCTGGTGTTGAAGGTGTAGCCCGGGTCGCGCCAGCTCACGGGCTGGTCCCGCTCCGTCCCCGGGAAGTGGCGGACGCCGCTGGCGGCGGTGTCGAACCACTCTTTTTTCCTGACGTCGTAGGCGAGAGGGAGGGTCTGGAACCGCCCTCTCGGGAAGGGGGTCAGGAAGTAGTAGACGTTCTTTCCGCCCAGGGCGTGCTCGATCTTGTATTTCTTTTGGCCCTTGCTCCCCTTTTCCAGAATCCAGCCTGTTTCGCCCGCGATGTCCGCACGGTAGGAGGTTTTCCCGATTTTGACTTCTTTCGCCTGGGGGGTGAGGTTCATCCTGGCAAACTCGGCGGTGTAAGGCTGCATGGCCAGGCCATGCCTGGAGGTGGACCACAGCTGGTAGAACTTTTCGTGACACTCCTGGCAGCTCACGGACCCGGCATAGCCCATGGATTTTGCAGGAGGGTTCTTCTCGGCGGCGAACCCCAGTGAAACGCCGGGACCGAGCCACGCCGAAGTGCCGGCTGCCAAGCACAGGATGACAACCGCCGTCAGGATCAAATTACCTTTTCCCATGTCCGTCATTCCTCCTCAAACGCCTGTCGCTCTCACCGCAGGGCCGCGAAAAGAGGCTGTACCGCAAAAGGAAAAATCGGTATCGCTTGTCGCCCCTCAAAACCTCGGATCTTCTCGGTTTCAAAAAGCGATCTGAAGCCGTGTTTGAAAGATCTGCGCCTTTCCATCGCTGACCGGTTGGGTAGTGCTGTTGTTATCAGCGCTGATGCGGATATATTCGAACATCACATGCCAGATCGCGCCATTTGGTTATCTTGGCTCTACCGGCATCAGAATGTCAGCTTCAGCCGAAGCCCCATGACTGTGGCAGTGTCGATATCCTTGCGGTTCGCCGGCAGGGCCGCAACCGTCTGCTTCTGGGCGCCATGGATGACCTGAATATTAGGCGTCAGGTGGGCCCACGGCGTCACCGCGATGCTATAGTAAGCCTCGGCACCCTGCTCGTCCCTGAGCAGCTTCCTCGTCGCAAACGGCCCCGTGAGAGTGGGGCGCTTAATGTCAATGTAGTACCAGCCGATCCCAAAACGGTCGTTGGGTCTGCTGGCCATGACTCCTTTGCCGCCGACACCCAGGCTGAAGAAGTATTGCATGAAATTAGGATTGCCGTCCGTTGCAGCGAACCGGCCGAAGAGTCCAAACCCCCTGCCTGAGCCTTTCACGGGCTCATAGAAATACTGGTCGAAGTTGTAATAGAATGCCCATGATTCCGTCTTCTTCGCGATAGAATTTAATCCCGGCTCGAGAGTCAGCCTTTGGTCCATTGAGGTGAAGTCTCTGTTGGAATAGATCCCCCCGACCAGCTGGTGGCCGGTGAGCCCGAAAAAATCGGTTCGGACCCGGGCCTCGAGGTTAAAAGACAGGGTGTCTGAATCCAGATCTCCGAAGCCCGACGTGCCGGCTTGACCCACGGCGCTGACAACGGAGAACGTGACGATGGCAGCGTTGGGGTCCTTGGTCGGGAGGATAATCAGGCCGGCCCCCAGCGTCGAATACGGGATGGTCAGCAAGAGGGCCGGGTTGAGGTTAAAGGCCAGGTTCATGAACTGGGTATCGCCCTTACCGTGGGCAAATTCATTCATATCCCCGCTGGAGGTGTCCAGCTTACCGACCACGACCCCGGCATATTCCGAAAGAAACTGGGCAAAATTCAGGGCTGGAAGGGCGACACCTTCTTCGTCCGGCACGGGAAAGATCTGGTTGGTATTGACCGGCATCAGGCCGCCGTCGCTCCGGTTGACCCCTTCGCCGAAATTACCCTCAAATTCGGCCGTCAGGAAACCACCGGGCCAGAGCCCGAGTTTGCCGGTATCGACTTTGAACAGCAGACTACCGCGTCCCCCGGTTTCCCACGCCCTGTCCTTTCCTCCGTCAACGACCCCTTGTTCGGTCAGCACCAGGTCAATGTCAAAGGTGACGCCCTTTTTGGCCAGATCGTTACGCACCCCTCCCCAGTCGCCGCTGAGGGTCGATCGCGACCAGAAATCGCCGGAGTATAGGTTTGCAGGTGTCGTTTCTTCCGCTCCGGCCTTTACACTGAGGGAAATACCCAAAAGAAAAATGACTGCTACTGCAATTACGGATCGCTTATTTGGTATGTGTCCCCTCTTGCCTCCGTCCATTCCTGAATCTGCCATCTTTTACCTCCAATGTTTCGTCCTCAAACGATTTTAGGTTTTACTTCACTCTCATGGCCTATCACTTTTCCTCATTTGGGCGGCGTGTAAGGGTCGGGGGTGCCGAGTTTGATCGGCGGGTATTTCTTCAGGCTGGCCTCGAACTCACCGATGATCTTCACCACGGGGTCGACGACCCAGGAGTTCTTGGCGGCCACGTCGCGCTCCTCCTTCAGGTCGGTGAGGAGGTTGATGATCTTCGGCAACGGGAGTTTCTGCGGCGGGTCGTACATGTTTTCCTGCCAGATGAGGTGCACCTTCCAGTTCCGCCACTTGACGGCGGACAGCCGGTCGGCCACATAGGCGGGGAAGCCTTCGCGGTTGGAGTTTTCCTGTTTGCCGAGGAAGAAATCCAACTGATCCACGCCGTCAATCGGGCGATCCTTCGGGACTTCCGCTCCGCCTACGCGGGCGAGGGTCGTGAAGAGGTCCACGATGTGGACGATCTCGTTGCTGACGCGGCCCGCCGGCACTTTGCCCGGCCAGCGGATGATGAACGGCGCGCGTAGCGAGCCTTCCATCGCCGTGAAATACGTGCCCCGCCACGGCCCGCTGGCGCCCTCCCAGGGGTGGGTCGCCTCGGGGCCGTTGTCGCTGGTGAAGATGACCAGCGTGTTGTCTTCGATGCCGGCTTCCTTGATCGCATCGAGGATTTGTCCGGTGCGGTGGTCCATCTCGGCGAGGCAATCGGCCCAATCGCCGTTCCCGGTTTTGCCGGCGAACTCCGGATTCGGCAGCGTTGGCATGTGAACCAACGAAAACGGGACGTAGGCATAAAACGGCTTGCCCGCCTTCGCGTTGCGCTTGATGAACTCCACGGCGCGGCTCGTGATCTCCGCTTCCATGGTTCGGCGACGATCCACGTCCAGCTCCGCGATCTGCCGGGCCTTCTCGCCCTTGCGCGCCTCGTAGATGTGTTCGGGGTGGACGACCTTCGCGTTCCAGCCCTGCTTGTTGCCGACCGACGGCCACATGCTTTTCGTTTCGTTGAGCGACGGCCACATCGCCTCGTCGTAGGTGCGCGGGATGCCGTACCACTCATCGAAGCCCTGATGCGTGGGAAACCGGTCTTCGGCGCTGCCGAGATGCCATTTGCCCCAGATGCCGGTTGCGTAGCCCTGCGCCGACAACAACTCCGCGATGGTGATCTCCCACTGCGTCAATCCGTCCGGCACGCCACCGATCGGGACTTCGTATGTGCCGGAGCGGATGGAGAAGCGGCCCGTCATCAGCGCCGACCGGGAGGGTGTGCACTGTGCCTCGACATTGAAGTTGAGCAGCCGCATGCCTTCGCTGGCGAGCTTGTCGATGCGCGGCGTCGGCGCGCCGCGAAGGATACCGCCGCCGTAGACGCCCAGCTCGCCATAGCCGAGATTGTCCATCAAGATGAAGACGATGTTGGGTTTCGTGTCCGCTGCCTGCGCCGGAGTAACTGCTCCAAGGAGCGCAACCGCCACGAGCGCGCCAAACATCGCGGCGGGCATGAGAGTTTGTATGCGTTGAGTTTTCATTGTTTTGTCCCTTCCAATTTCATTTCGTCTTTTCGCTGATCTGTGTTGGTTTTTCAGGAAGCCCGTGATGCACCAGAGAGTCATCGCTGGGTGAAGCAAAAGGGCCGGCCACAAGGCGGCTCCGATCGGCTGCGACCGAACACCGGCAGTACCGAGGATGACAACTGCGCTAAGATTATAGTGCACCATGGCGCTGACCAACCCTCTCGCGGCGCAGCTCTGCCCGTCGTAGCGCGCAGGCCCCCTTTTTATTTAACGGGCAATAACGATTTTTTCGATGGTCACATGAGTCACCCCCGGTGTCCCTTGCCCCCTACCCTAACTCTCCCCCTCGGGGGAGGGGAGGGTGGGCGTTAATGCTTTGGCGATCTCCCTCAAAATAATGAAAAATCATAATTGACGATCAGACGGGCGTTTTGAACGGCCGGCCCAGTCCCGGTGTCGTAGTAGTTGGCGATGCCGTACCGGGCCCGGAACCAGATCCCCTTCAGGAAACTGCTCCTGGGGTGCCACTGTAAATCAAAATCGTATTCGTCCGTGTGCACCTTCGAATTCCCGGCATTGACCGAGCCCCACCCGTGCGTCCAGAGGGCGTACGCCGCGAAACCCTTCAGGCCGAGGTGGGAGAAATCATAGGACCCCTTGACCATGAAGGCCGCCTGTCCTTGACCGTTAAAAAAATCCACCATCGCGGCGGTGAAACCCGGGTAGCTGCTCCAGGGATGCTGCATGTTGGCTGTGTTCGTGACATGGGTATAGGCAAGGGTCAGGATGGCGCCTCCATAACTTACATCCCCCTTCGCTCCCACCTGGGTTACCGAAAAGGCAGATCCGGTTAGAAGGTTGTTGCCCGTGCTTTGCTGGGTCGCATACTGGCCAGCGAAGAGGACGCCAAGACGGTCCGTCACCTGCAGGGTGTAATCTGTTTCCCCATAGACAATGTTGATGATGTCCTGCGAATAGTAGTTGATGCCTCCGATCCGGAAGCCGCCGTAGGAAAGACTGCCGCCTGCCATGTAAACCCCTCGGCTCACTTTTGCACCGGCAACCTCGGACATGGAAGTGAACGTGTCGGCATTCTTGGGTTTCATCTTGTCGATGTAACCGGCTCCGTACCCAAACCGGGGCCCCCCGTCTTTGACTCCATAGGACCCCTGAAAGGTGTAACCCTCGAAGGTGTTCGGGGTCATGCGGCTGTCATCGCCGTTGAGGAAGGGGGTGTTGTATTCGTATCTATAGAGATTGATAAAATGGTCTTCAAAGAGTTTCACCCTTCCATAAACCTGCCCCAAGGTCGTGTAACCCTCCTGATCCGGTTTCAGAAGATCGGTCCCGCCATAGTCCGCCGGCGCGTATAGCGGCTCGGAGACGTAAAAAACCGCGCCCACACCGAAGTGATCGAGGAACCAGCCGGAGTTGTAGGAGAGAGCGCCTCCGATGGTCGCCGCCTCGTTTATGTCGTCGCTGTTGTTATACCGGTAAAAATAATACGAGCGGAGGTTGAAGTCGATCTTGGTGTCCCGGATAAATGGCGTGGTATTCTTCAGGTAATCTTTCAGCCAGGGAGCGAGCCTTTCCCTCGGCTGTTTTTCCTCGAAGGCCCATCCCATGGGCGTGACGATTTCCTGCACGGACGAAGGGGTTGGTTTATCTATCGACGTCGCCTCCTGCGCCAGAACAGGCGCACCCTCCCAGGGCGGCATGCCCAGCAATCCGAAGATTGCCGCCACGGATGCCACCGCGATATATGCCACCCGCCGAAACCCCGTCAAGCCGAATGTTCCCGCTCGTGGAAGGGTGCCCTTCATGGTGATTTTTTCCCTTGGTCTGTTTCGCTTTACGTCCCGCCGCTCTCCAATGCGCGAATCGCTCCGGCCATCTACGCGTTCGAGAAGTTGCCCCTGCTTGCATCCTCATCTCAACGCTCACGGACGTATGAGGTAATAAAAGTTACTAGACCTCTCACCCCCCTTCGCATCCGGAATTAGGCACATGCCTTTGGCGATCAGCGTTACCAGATTGTTTGAGAGGGGAACCCGGAGCCACGTCCTTTCACGTGTGCGAAGAATAACCCTGATGAAGATTCTGGTGTGCGCCCTTTTAGGGGGTTAGCACACAACGAATAGCAATAGGTCAATAACAAAAAAATCCCGTGCCTGTGCGACAATCCCCCTCCCCCCTCTTAGACAAGAGGGGGTTAGGGTGGGCCGGTGGGTCCGATACCTCAATTCAGTTCTTTATCCTTGTAGAACTTGGCCCCTGTAATGCTGACACCGACAATCGCGCCCTGGGTATCGACCTGAAACATATGCACGCCTTCCGACACCGTCACGGCGCCGGCGAGCGCACCGCCCTTGGTCTTGGTCTTGGCTGCCGCCATCGTATTGGCCCCGGCCTCCCAGCCGGAACTTACAAAACTGTTGAAGGCAGCCGGCGTTTCAAAGACGAACACGATCCGGTACTTTTCGGCTCCCAACCCTAGCCCGGGCTGAAGCTCCGCCATCTCCATGAACGTGTCCTGCTTCGTGGCGTTGTTTACTGCTACGCCCTTACCTTTGGCTCCGCCCATGAACACGACCTTAAAGCCGAAATCGCTGAAGACCGCATAGCCTGCCGCATTCTTGGTAACTTCACCCTGTGTGTCGGGGTTTGTTTTGTAGAGGTCGGCAACCGTCTGGCTGGCCATAGCCCGCACGGAATCCTGCTGCTCTGCTTTCTTGGCCGGCGTCAGGGGAGCCGTCGCGCAGGACAACAGGCCCAGGTACAGGGCCCCCACGGCCGATAGGATTACTACTTTCACTGTTTTTCCTTTCATTGCTTTAGCCATCGTTCTCTCCTTTTCGGGGAATAGGGCAGCCTTTAGAACTCCTCAAAACACCCACGACGCATACAGCCGGTTCGCCCCATTCCAACTTGTCGACCGGCTGAAAAGCGATAGTGTGGTTCTTCTGTCAGCATATCGAATATCCCATGTGGGGCATACTTTTGTCCTTTCCCTCCTTTCATAGGTCTTCCGCATCGATTCCCGGCAGCCGGCAAAGGCCGCCAGGGCTTTGTTGTATACCTTTTCGGCTTTGGACTTCTCCCTCTGCGTCCCCCTCACTTGCCCTGGCCACGGACAATCACAACAAGGGTGAATACATCAACTGTTGCTTGTCGCCGATCGAGTTGCCAAATGCTGCAACGGGACGCCGCCCGCCAGGCCGGCAAGCCGGAATGCATCCACCTCGTCATCGGGTACGGGCCGAAGTCGAAGGCCGGTACGTTCACCGACACGCTCATGGCGGAAGCGAAGAAGAAGGGCTGAGTCGTTTGTTGTAACTGAACTGTGTCCCATCCGCGGTCCCGACCACCTGCTCCGGCGGGATGCCGTAGACCCGTTCCGAACAGACCCGCACGAAATCCTGGCCGCCTCCGGTCACGGAGTAGGTCTTGTAGCCATTGGCACGCAAGTATTTCATCACTTCCAACATCGGCTCATAGTCCAGCTCGGTGTAGGGCCGCTTCCAGCGCGGGTCCTTGGCGGTCGCCAGCCAGTCCTTCACTTGGTCGCCAACTCGTCCACGGTCATGTCGGTGAGCGTGGCGGCGAGGATCTTCATGAGGCCCGGCATCGTCAGTCTTGCCATCGCTGCTGGTCCATCATTCCTTTGTAGGGATATTTGCATGGCATCACTTCGGAAGCAGCCCGCGCTCCATTTGCCGCTGCCGAGCAGAGAATCGGTCGCCGTCGGAAACGTGAACGTCGGTCCCACGCCCCAAATGGGTTTCCCCGGCTTGGCCGGGGACAGCCACGCGGTGGGGTTGATGTCACCCAGACCGAACGCGCTCGATACACCGGCCGCGGGTGAGGCGGGTTGATGATGGGGATGATGGTGCGCGTGATGAGATTCCAGTCCTCGCTCAGCGGAATCGGGATGACGGGCTGGATGTTGAGATTCCACTGCGTCACATCCTTTGGCCCAATGCCGAAGTTGAAGTATTTTGGAACGGCACGCTGATCATGTTCGCGATCGGGTTCTGCGCGGCCTTGGCCAATGCTTCCTGGCTTTCCGCGGCTCCGCCCACGTCGCCGGCTTCCGCGGTCGTCAACACTAAGCCGGCCGCGAGGAGCGTGACAGCGAGGAGCGTCAGTTTGTGTGCGGTATCCATGGTCATCTCTTTTGTGCGCTTGGCTGGTTTGGTTACTTCACCTTCTCGACGGCCGGCGGCTGTCAGGGAGGTGAACATCGCGCCTTCCTTGGCCAACGCGATCCATGTTCGGTGTCGGATGGCCGATGGCCGCACCGGATGCTGGTTCAGGTCTACCATTGTCGTTCCCTCCCCTCATAGCCAACCACGATTTGAGCTGCCCCTGGCGTCCGGATTTATCCGCCGGACGGGTCTGTCTTCGCCGTAGCCCTTCTCTTTAAAAACAGCGCACTTAATCTGCCCTCGCCAAGCACGCGTCCTGTTTCAGCTGAAGGCAAAAAAAGGCACGAAAGCGAACAGCACCACCAGAGTGCGGGCAAGAAGCTCATCCCTGCCCGTGCTGATGATTTCCCGGTAGACACCCGCCAGGTCTTTTCCATGAAGAAATCCACCGATGAGATGCTCAAGAACCTCAAAGGCCAAGGTAAAAAGGCTGAATACAACCACCTTGTACAGAGTGGGAAAGATCAACGGCCGGTCATCAAAAATCCTGACAAATCGCACATACTGCCCCAGCAGAATGACTTTTGCCAGCACAAGTGCCTTGACCAGAGCAAATCCGTAATGGAAGTAACTGATGCCGAGCTCATGCGACACGAGCATCCGGTAAGTGGTAAACGAGCAGAAGAACAGGGCCAGATACACGAAAATCAACAGCATCTCCCTCATCTCGTGGATAATCTTTTCCTTCAGACTGGCTTTCTTCTCATCCCCGTCATTCATAACCTGCCCTCCTTCGCCATGGCTTCATTGCTTCGCCTCACCGACCTGATACTCCGTTCCGGGTTCCTTCTTCCCTTTGTTCACTTCATCACCGATGTCGCCTGGCTTCCAGCTCTTGTCGATGGCGGCTTTGGTCTGGCCGTAGAGCCTAAACAGGACAAACCACCCCTTGCCCGGCACAGTCGCGAGCCCCACCCGCTCGCCGCCACGTATCCGCCGAAGCCTTACCTCGCCGCCCGTTCATTTCATCCTGACAAAGCTGACGCCGAAACTCTGCCGGAGACCGGCATGGTAGTAAATTCCCTCAAGTTGGTCCTTCTGCGCGTCGTAAGCCAGATCATAAGTGGATCCGGGATAGTTCGCGTCGCGCAGCTCAATGAATACTTTGGTGGTGGCGCCGTCCCGGGACGCTTCGGCTTTGTGGACGTTGATGGACGGGGGTTGAAATACGATGCGTCCATCTTGCCGCCATCACCGATGTTCCTGACTTCGATCACATAACCCCCATCCGGCCTGAGCCACTTGCCCTTGAGTCTCTCGAATCCGGAGCCGGCAGCAACTGCGGCTGCAGGCTGGCTGGCAGCCCTGACCTGGGCTGTTGGCGCGGTCGCCGCTGAGGCTCCCGGGTGCCTGGATTTCAAGCACAAGAAGCCGAGGCAAGCCGTGACCACCACCGCCAGGGCGATCACAGCGGCAAAGGGGGAAACCCGCTTTCGCGGCTTTTCAGGTCTCCATCTGCTGTTGCCATTCAATTTACGCTTTCTGCCCATTGATGATGCTCCTCTCTAACTGCAATTCAGCCACTCGATTTCAGACTTGAGGCCGCAGACTTTTAACTGCCATGCCTTTATTTTTTGCGATCTCTTGTTATTTCCGGCCCTGTAACACAACCACTGATCACTCGTTACTTCTTCTTACTGCTCCCACGCGAAGATGCGTTTCCAGTCGTTCTTCATGCTGATGACGGTCCACTGCTTCTCCTTCGCTTCGGCCATCAAGCGCGTCGCTGAAGGTGCCGATCTTCGATTCCGCGCCGTAGGCGAACTCGCGCACCGCGTCGTCGTGATGCACGAGCATCATCAACCGCGCGCCGCTGCCGCGCTTGCGTCCACTCCAGCATCTGCTGGTCGCCGTCGGAGTTGCCGAACGCGGCGATGGGCCGGCGGCCGATGTGCTCGTTGATGCCGACCGGCTTGCCGGTCTTGTCGTCGATGAAGTTGATCTCCGGCAAGCGCACGAGCACGGGCTTGCCGTCGCGCATTTCGTACTTCGTCTTGATGCTGCTGCCGACGACCTGTTCGGGCGGGATGCCATAGACCTTCTCCGTCCACGGGCGCATGAACTCGATGCCGCCGCCGGAGACGATGAAGGTCTTGAAGCCGTTCGCGCGCAGGTAGGCGAGCAGTTCGAGCATCGGCTGATAGACCATCTCGGTGTAGGGCCGCTTGAATTTCGGATGCCTCGCCGTCGCGATCCAGTCCTTCACGATCTTCTCGAACTCCTCGGTGGTCATGCCCGCGTGCGTGGCCATGACGATTTCGACCATCGCCCGTTCGCCGCCGGCGAGCGCGCCTTTCACGTCGCCCTTGAGCAGCGAGGCGAACGGCTCCTTGTCCTTCCACTCCGGATGCTGCGGCGCGAGCGCCTTCACGCGGTCGAGCGCGAAGAGCAGTTGGAAATACATCGGCTGCTCGGCCCAGAGCGTGCCGTCGTTGTCGAACGTGGCGATGCGCTCGGCCGGCGGCACAAAGTCCGGCGAGCCTTTCTTCGTGACCTTCGCGACGAAGTCGACGATGGATTTTTTCGCCGCGCCGTCGTTCCACGACGGCAACGGATCACGCGCCGATTGGGCAGTGGCGGAACCCGCGCCAAATGTCAGGAGTGCCACCGGAAAAACAATCCTGTGGATGATTCGTATGATGTTTGGTTTCGTTCTCATGTCGTTGTTCTTCCTAGGTTTTGCTGCCTGGCGAACTCTCTTGTTTCGCCGGGGAAGTCGCGGGCCGCCTCGCGGGAGACAGCCCGTGTTTCCCGATCGAGCCAATGGGTTTACTTGCTCATAGGCCGTGGAACGATGACGACCAGAGCCGGTAGAATCGTTCGTGGCACTCGCGGGAGCCCTTGGAACCGGCAAAGGCGCCACCTTGAGAGGCTGACATCGGTGTATCCGCAGCAACCGCCTCACCCTGCCCGGTCGTTGCCGAAGTCATGACCAGGAACAGCACAACTGCAGCCATTGCCTGTGAACACCACATCCTTCCGGATAGCTTACCCATATCTCACTCCCTGTTTACTGCCTGTATCTACGCTGATGAAGTCGCGGGCCCTCTGGCACGAGACGGCCCGCGTGCTTCACAATCGAAACGTCTGTTTTAAATGCGGGCTACTGGCCCGGATGCAGCATACTGGATCTTATCGAAGAGCTCGCCGAGGCTCAGGCTGGAGCCGCGCGCGGGCGGGAACTCCTTGAGCGTTTCCAGCTCTCTTGCCACCAGTTGTTGCGCCGGCGCCATCAGGAACATGCGCTTGCCGTACCAGTGAAGATACATTTCGGACTGGTCCTGGAACCGCTCGTAGGGATCGAGACGCAGGTTGGTGATGATGGGCCAGCTAGTGTGGTTCTTATAGGCGGTAGTGAGGTTGCCATACATGCTGGTGAAGCTGATCTTCCACTTGCCCCAGCGCACGGCGTTCAGATCACCGTCGGCATCGAAGTAGTAAATCTCCTGCCGCGGACCCTGCCCCTTGGGAATCTTGCCGGTCAGCAGCGGCAACAGGTTGTAGCCGTCCAGGTGCGCCTTGAAGGTCTTGCCGTCGGCCTTGAATCCGCCCTTCTTCAACGCCTCCTGAATGCCGGTGTCCTTACCGCCGTTGGCTGCAGCCAACAGGGTCGGCATCCAATCCTCGTGGGAGGTGATGTCGTTGACGATGGTGCCCGGCTTGATATGCCCGGGCCAGCGCACCAGCTGGGGCACACGGAAGCCGCCTTCGGTGGTCAGGCCCTTCTCGCCGCGGAACGGGTGCATGCCGCCCATTTCCGGGGTGGACATGATCTCAGTGCCGTTGTCGGTGGACCAGAGCACGATGGTGTTGTCGGCAATGCCCAGCTCATCAAGCTTGTCGAGCAGCTGGCCGGTCTCCCAGTCCAGTTCATCCATGGCATCGGGGAACATGCCCTTGCCGGTCTTGCCGTCTTGCTCCTTGCTCAAATGAACCCAGACGTGGCCGCGGGTCGAGTTGAACCACATGAAGAAGGGCTTCTCTCCGTTTGATTCCTTGTTGGTTTTGACCGCACGCTCCATGAAATCGAGGGCCCTGGCGGTGATGTCCTTCTCGATGGTTTTCATGCGTTCGATCGTCAGAGGGCCGGTGTCTTTGCATTTCTGCTTGCCCACCATGCCCCAGCGAGGCTCAATTGTCTTGTCGACCGTATCCGTCGCCACGCAGTCCATCACGCCGCGCGGTCCAAACTGTGCCCTGAAGGATTTACCATTAAACTCCTTTGGATAGTCCGGATTCTCCGGTTCCTCCTCGGCGTTCAGGTGGTAGAGGTTGCCGTAGAACTCGTCGAAGCCGCGCACCGTGGGCAGGTACTTGTTCAAGTCGCCCAGATGGTTCTTGCCGAACTGGCCGTTGATATAGCCGTAGTTCTTCAGCAGCTCGGCGATGGTCGGGTCCTCCGGGCGCACGCCATGAGGCGAGCCCGGCATGCCGATGGTCAGCAGTCCGGTGCGAAACGGGTTCTGTCCCAGCGCGAACGAAGCCCGCCCAGCGGTGCAGGACTGCTGCGCGTAGTGGTCGGTGAACAGCGCGCCTTCCGTGGCGATGCGGTCGATGTTCGGCGTGTTGTAGTCCAGCATGCCCCGGTTGTAGGCGCTGATGTTGTCATGGCCGATATCATCGCCCCAGATGACGAGGATGTTGGGTTTCTTGGCCGCCTGGGCCGAGGCGTGCGTCGGGGTCGCCATCATGGTACCTGCGGCAAGTATGGCCCCGACGGCAACCCATGCGCCAGCCTTTTTAACTCTTGTGGATATTGTTTCCATAGTGTCCTCCTTAGGTGCTCAAGTATTTTGTCTTGGTTGGGAAAACTCTGCCTTTGCCGAATTACCTGCTTTTCCTTACCACCTCCTTTCCTGTTAGATTCTTTCATTCAAATATTGACCTGTTGGGACGTGCCTCTTTCGGAACAAAGACCGAGAAGATAGTCCATTGTCTTCTCTGCAAGCAGGAAACTCCCGATCCGCGATAATCCGCCGCTTTGTAAAAGCTGCTGTTTCAAATAACTCGCCGCAACTCCGGTCTCCTGTGCCATCTTCTCGATGCGCCCGCTAACATCTTTCTCATCAGCCTCAATACCCTCTTGCCGTGCAATCTTTTTCAGGATGAGGAGCAATTTCACCCGTTGGGTCGCCGCGTTCAACGCTTCGCTTCCAGGCTCTGCACCGGCGACATCATCGAACTCCAGCTCCTGCCGCGCGAGGCCATCGGGAATGTCGAAATGAGTGTTCTTCAGCAGCCACTCTGACAGCTCATTCCGTCTCTCCTCGTCAGTACGGGTTGATAAGGTGATCCGGCTATAGTCCGGCAATGGAAATTCAGGGAGCACCGTAAACTCCGCCTTAAACCGGAACGGTTTGCCGTAGGTTATTTCTATGTCAGATACGGATACCGGCCCTGAAGCGCTCATGCCCTCCTTCTGGATGGCCGCCCGGCTGAGACGCTGGGCGCAGCGAACTGAGACTTCATCAAGGATTTCTTTCCGGAAGCGTCGCACGACAAATTCTTTTGGCGCCTTGCCCGATCGAAAGCCGGGGACCTGGATCTTTTGATACTCGGAAAGAACGTAATCGTAGTCGTCCTGAAGATCACTCCACTCGGCCTCAATCAGAAGTTTCTTCTTGCTGTTTTCCAGGTCCTGGACTGTAATCCTCATGGGTTCTTACCCCGCAAGATTTCTTCAGTTGGTACGGATGGCCCCTTTAATGGGTTCAAAACCCAGTTGGCGCACGATCCTCTGAATATGAGGATCGATGTGTGTGAAATACCGGCGAAGTCCTCTGCACAGATAATTAAGTCCCGACTCGCCTTCCGGCGTGCGAATAAAACGGTTCTTGGGACATTCACCCGCGCAGGCAAAAAGATACGGACAGGTGCGGCACCGTCCCGGAAGCATGAAATCTTTGGCATAGCCGAACTGTTCCTGACGCCTCGATAATTGCAGCTCGATTAAAGGGCGCTCAAAAATGTTACCCAGCCGGTATTCAGGATAGACGTAGTGGTCACAAGAATAGACACTGCCGTCATGTTCAACCGCGACCCCTTTTCCGCAAATCGGGCCAAAAATACATAACGGTGAGATCCGTCCCATCCACTGCTCCACGGCACAATCGAAGAAATTCACGTAAATACGGCCGAGGTCTTTTTGTCGCCATTCATCGAAAATCGTGATGAGAAAATCTCCGTACTCCTCCGGATCCACGCACCAGTCAGCCACGACCGAGTCGGAATGCCCCGGCCGAGATCGAGGATCATCCATGAACGGCATACTCTCCGGAGGCCACGATTGCGGCGCTACCGTCCGGAAGCGTCTTTGGTTCCACAATGGGGATAAACTGCATCCGGTCAGAACCGATTTCATCCCGCAGGAATCGATAGACGTCGAGAGGAGATCGACCCGTGACCCGATTGACACAACTTAAGGTGGCGAAACGAACGCCATGTTTTTTCAGCAGCCGCGCGGCGCGAAACACACCGCCAAACGACCCCCTGCCCTTTTTATCTTTACGATAGCTGTCATGGAGTCTTTGAGGACCATCGACGCTCAGGCCGACGAGAAAATTGTTGTCTTTCAGAAAATGACACCATTCATCGTCAAGGAGCAGACCGTTTGTCTGCAAATCATTTTCACAGCGCAGGTATGACGGCGCGTACTTCTTCTCCAGGGAGATGACCTTCCGAAAGAAGTCCAATCCGAGGAGTGTCGGCTCCCCTCCCTGCCAGGAGAAAATGACTTCTTTGAAATTCTGACCTTCAATGTACTGGCGTATATGCGCCTCAAGTACCTTGTCAGAGATTCTCCAACTGTTTTCTGTGGAAAGAAGATCTTCTTTGCTGACGATAGTAACAGTAGGAGCAGTCCAGGTTGCATAACGGACCGGTCGGTTTGACCATCGCGTGCATGCGTACGACGGGCTTTCCCCGAAACACCGACGGTCTTCCGCTTACACTTTTTGAACTTGCCTTATGATCCATTGATTATCTCTCCCGGGGCATGCCTTGCCCGACTTCCTTTCTTTTTTTATCTCAGACCCCCTTCTCGCAAGCGAGCCGAATCGCATCGAGAAGGCACTGCTCGTCAAAAGGCTTTCTAAGATAAGCAATGGCCCCCAGTCTCATCGCCTCATCTTCCATCCGGTAACGGTCATGGCCTGTAATGAAAATCACTGGAATTCGAGTCTGTGACTTGACCAGATGTTCCTGCAGCTTGAACCCGCTCATTCCCGGCAGACGGATATCGAGGATGAGGCAACACGGGTTCTCCCCGAAGCTGGAATCGAGAAAATCCTCGGCGGATTTGAATGTGACCACATGATATCCGCTGGACTCGATCAGCAGCTTCAACGAGGCGCGGACGGATTCATCGTCGTCCACTACAAACACAATGAATTTGGCCTCTGCCATGATGATCCTGCCTCTCTTTGAGAAAGGATCGCCATTCCTTTCTTCAGAAGATAGTTCTATTCCAACACAGGATGGAATCAGAATCTATTGTACTGTGGGGCAATGATATTGTACTTTGGTGCAATAGATATTGTACTTTGGTGAGGGGAGGTTAATGGTCTGGCGGGTGGGTCTTCAACTTCTCGGCGAAACGGACCAAGTCTGCCAAAGATCCGGCATTCATCTTCTCCATGATCTGGGCCCGGTGGGCCTTGACCGTCCTCTCGCTCGTTCCAAGCTTGTAGGCAATCTCCTTATTTGCCATGCCGGTTACGAGGAGGGAAAAAACTTCATATTCCCGGGATGTTAAAGCTTTAAGGCGCTGTTGAAGTTTATCTGCTTCATCTGTTTTTGATTTTCTCTCCCTTTGCTGGGTGATCGCCCTGTTAATGGCATCGAGGAGATCCTGTTCTTCGAAGGGTTTTTGAAGAAAGTCAACGGCCCCTGCCTTCATGGCGCGGACACTCATCGGGACCGTGCCGTGTCCGGTAATGAAGATAACAGGCAGCGGCGTTTTTGCAGAGACCAATTTTTCCTGAAGGTCGAGGCCGCTCATCCCCGGCATCCTCACATCGAGAATGAGGCAGCCAAGACCTTCCTGGAGGTTAGCGTTGAGGAAGTCCTGGGCCGAGACGAACGTTTTCACATTAAATCCGACCGATTTCAGCATCAGTTCCGTGGATTCGCGGACCGAAGGGTCGTCATCGACAATGAAAATGGTAGGCTTTGTCTCTGTCACGGTCTATTCCTGTAACAAGAAATTGACACTCACAATGTGTCCTGGGTTGGCGCCATGCTGCTATGCTCCATGCGGTCCCTTGCTTTCGGTAGTTGTCGGCAGTGTAAAATAGAATGTCGCTCCTCCGTCAGGATTATTCTCAGCCCAGATCGAACCCCCATGAGCATGGATAATCCTTTCACTGATGGCGAGGCCCATCCCCATCCCTCCGGGTTTGGTGGTGTAAAAAGGCTCAAACAGCTTGTCCCTGTGAGCTTCGTCAATTCCTGCACCAAAATCCTTTACCGATACCTTCACGCCCCGATCTTCTTCGTTTTCAGTCTTGATCACAAGCTTACGTAAATCCGGTTTTGCTTTATTCATAGCAGCAACAGCGTTCAGCATCAGGTTCAGGAGGACTTGCTGCAATTGAACCCGGTCACCCGGCACAGCCGGCAGCCCCGGGGCAAGTTCTGTTTCAATGGACAACCCTTCCAGGACCGAATCGCTGCGAATGAAAGCAAGGATTTCCTGAATGACATTGTTCATGTGCACCGGGCGATAACGGGGTTCCTCTTTTTTCAATAATCCTCGAACTCCGCTTATCACCTCAGCGGCCCGTCTGTCGTCCCGGACGATCCCTTCAAGAGCCTCTCTCGCCTTACTCAAATCGGGTTCACCTTGTGAAAGAAACCGCTGCGCAGCATTGGCGTAGTTGCGGATCGCGGCCAGAGGTTGATTGAGTTCGTGGGCAAGAGAACTGGTGAGCTCTCCCATGGCTGCCACCCGGGTGACGTGAGCGAGTTCATTCCGTTGTTGTTGAGCCTCGAATTCGGCTTTCTTACGATCGGTAATATCCCTGTTGCTTGCCCGGACCCCCAGGAACTTGCCTTGAGCATCGTTCACCGGCAGGCAGGCATGATCAATCCAGCGGATCTCCCCGCTCTTCGTACGGATGCGGAACTGAATCTCCCGCGGTTTCAATCGGCTGCGGGCGTCGTGATCGTGTCCATCCCAGATTTCCCTGTCTTCCGGAACAATGATTTTAAGAAAAAGTGAGGGATCGTCCATAAATTCACGGACCGAATAGCCGGTGATGCGTTCGCAGGAAGGAGAAACATAATTGAGCGTACCGTCCGGGGCCGACCAGTACTCCCAGTCGTACGTATAGTCGGCAACAGTCCGGTAGCGCAATGCGGACGCAGCAATTTCGGCCTCTGCCCGCCTGCGTTTATGGAGGTTCACGAAGAGACCGATGATGAGAAGAGTCTCAATGGTAATGAAGAATAGGCCGCCGAGGATCGTTTCCCTGTGTTCTTCCCAGATGGACAGTGACTTGAATTTCACAATACTGCCTGGCGGCAACGCCTTCTCGCTGATCCCCCAGCGCTTGAGCTCCCGCCAGTCGTAGAGCATTGACATATGCCTGCTCACCACCGAAGGGGATGGATGCCGGTGACTCACCCTCCCATGATACGAAGCGCAAGTGCGGCTGCTTCCCTCCCCTGCTGCTCAAAGCTCACCAACCGCCCACCGACGATGCCATAGCCCAGGTACGACTCATAGAGGCCGAACACCGGCGCATTGGCCGCCCGGGAAATGAGTGAGAGCGCCTCGCGTGGGACGAAAGCTCTGGCCTGCTCCATCCCTGAAGATGGTCGAGTAGAGGACGATGGTGTCCGGGGGAAGAGAGCCAACCCGGGCCAGGGTCTCCTGCATCGGCAGCTTTGTCAGGTCGATCAGATCGATCTTTTCCGCATAGGGCTTGAGACCCTTGCGGAAGATGCTGCTCGCTATAGACGTCGTTGGGCGATGTCCCCGCCACCAGGGCGACGCGCTTCGTGCCGGGCCTCATCCGAAGGGCAGCTATCCAGCACGCCGGCGATGTTGTCTCCTATGATGACGCCGGTGATAAAGCGGCGCGCACGGGGAGCGCTCCAGGTTCTCGGCAGTGGCTCCTGATGATTTCACAGGCGACGATGGGCACCCCGGGAAAGAGCCTCGCCCTTCTCACCCATCAGGAAGTCTACGGCTGCCGGGTAGACGGTGATGATGGCGTCGATCTTTGATGCCGGCATACTTGCGGCGCAGGTAATCGGCCACTGCACGGGCATGGCCGGGGCCGCTGAACCGGGACAGATCCAGGTACTCGGTGTACAGCTGGACATCGAAGAGCTTATTCGACCGGAAGGCCGCACGGATCCCCTGGTCGGTCAACTCGTGAGCCGGGTGCGCCTTGTCCTCGCTGTAGAGGACCAGAACCCGTTTCGTCTCTCTTGGCTCCGCTGCAGACAATGGCTGGAAAATCAGAAGCAACAGAAGGGCAGGAGAAATAAACCAATAGATCCGCGTCATAATGGTTTTCTCATTTTCGAATAGAGGAACGGTCTGATGATCTCGTAACCTGGACTCCGGTTTTCACCGGAGTGACGGCTTATTCCGAGATCATCAAAACTTGATGGTCCCTAAAATGATAGAGATCGTGCCGCTCTCCGCACCTCGCCAAAATTCAAGGAATAAAACTATATCCAAATCCTCGATTACGAGAAGAAATCTACACCATTTGCCAAAATTTGTCAACTCGAACTTTCAGGATGTCATGCCAATTTAGAAATGTCCTGTTTTCCCCAAAGTAGAAATGTCCCCTTTGCCGATTTTACTGGGTGAGAGACTTCTGATAGCCAGATCTGTTTGGAGTAAGCATATAAGGGCTAAACGCATTCCCGCTCATCTGCTGAAATGCCTTTTTACCAATTCCACAGGACATTTCTAAATGGGCAAAAGAGGACATTTCTATTTTGGGATGACAAACTCTTATTTACTTTGGGGAAATTGCCCTTCGCCCAAATTTAGCTCTAGCACCTACTACCGTGCGCGCAAGCATTGCTTTAAGCATTTCTCATTTCCTATAGAAATGATGCCATGAATGATACCTATTTCGAAGTTTTGTTGATGAACGGGAGCCGAATAGTAAGCAGCTTCATGCAATTAGGAAGAATATTCACCCTTCTTTTCTCTACGAGCCAAAACCAATACGACGATGGCGGTATCCAGGGCGGCTGTGCCAAGTAGACCCGTAATCATTTGCAGGGAATCATATTTCTGGGCGTAAATGTACAAACCTGTATTAGCAATTGCAAAGAGGACCCAGGTTGAAATGCTGACCCCTTTGGCTGTACCCCCCTTCCAGATTTTGTAAAACTGCAAGGCGGTTGCTACAGGGAAAATTATCCCGGGGAGCCAGCCTGCGAGTTCCATAATAAATCGAGGTACCATCCAAACTCCTTTCCCAAACCGCCGGGTAAACATTTGTAGAGGCAATTTTCCTCTAACAGTTTGCTGAAAAACTCATTTAGGTGTCATTGCGAGCGGAGCGAAGCAATCCGATTCATAACAAACCTAAGTAATGCAAAAATTCCCCCCTTTGGAAAAGGGAGGAGGGGGGATTTTCTTGGAGAGGCTGGGTCAGAAATCCCCCCCGCCCCCCTTTGAAAAAGGGGGGGTCAAAAGTCACCGGCGGTGAATTCCTGCAACGATATGTTGGAACGCTTTTTCCCCAATAACAGCGTGGCTACGGAAGCACTTACGGGGAATATTTTTGCACCTGTTGAGTAAAATCAAAGAAAATCAGATTGCCGCGTCCCCCGCATCAAGTGCGGGGTCCTCGCAATGACCTCCTGAATTGGGTTTTTCCGCAAACTGCTAATCCATTAGCGGAGTGCGTGCCAATCTCTGCACCTGACGGGATTTAAGAAATTACAAGCCGGGAGTGTCAATCTGCAAATCAGCCGGTTGAACTTTCAGGTTTTTCAGCAAACGTTCCTTTTGCCGCCTGACGTACTGACCGTGGAGGGCGTTAAAAATGACCAGGGAAGGATAAAATATGATCACTCTCTGGGCCAGCGAAAAAATCGCCAGCGAAGTTGGCTCATCCTTGAAAAGGCTGTACACCCCGTAAAAGCCGGTCAGAATGGGCAGAATCGAGCCCAGGTATTTTCCCACCCGCCGGATTTCCACCGTCTTTCGGTTGAAATGGCGGATGCCCAAATCCTCCATGGTCCAGACAAAGCCCAAAAGCAAGGAGGTGACCCCGACATTCAAAAACCTGCCCATGGTGAGTTCGCCCGGGGGAAGAGCGGAGGGAACGCCGGCTCCGGTAAGAATACCCCCCAGGTATCTCGCCAGGGGCAAGGAAAAATGAGTGGCCATGAGCATCAGGAGTCCTATCCCCTGAAGCGGGCGGACGGCCCAGGCCCGGAAGGGACTGAAAGACTCGTCTTGTTCGTCCGCCTTTATCCGGATCAGACGCCCGGGCCCCCAATTCAGATAATACTGCACCCAGGCACAGAGCGCCGGAAGCAATAACAGGGGGATACTCAGATTCAGGGTTAAACGAAGGAAGCGAAAGAACGTGTAGCCGAAGGCCGCTTCGCCGGATGTGAAAGTGAACTCAGCGACAAAGCCGGCGATCAGCATCGTGGCGAGGAGAATCGCCAGCCCCGGCCAGATGGGCCGGATCAGGCCCGAGATTCTCAGCCGGAGGAACCGAAAAAGATAAAAGCACCTTTCCCGAAAACGGTTGCTCATCATCTCAGGAAATGAATTCCAGGGGAACCCCCCGCAGCCGGACCACATCCCGAATCCGGCCGGGCACGTCAAATCCGCTCACGCATTTCACCGGGCATGAGCCGCAATCGCGGCAGAGGTCAGGGGGGAGATTCAGGGATAGCAACAAATCCTGGGCTGCGCCGAGGTTGCGATACCCGTACACATACATGTAGGACCGCATCAGGTCGGGTATGGGCAAGGCCTGACGGCACGCGGCCGCGCACCCTCCGCATCCCTGGCAGTATAACCCGGCCGTAGCCATCGCCTTCTGCAGATAAGATTTCTCGGACCGTTTCAGGACGGGGTCTTCCATGACCGACAGATCGAGTTCGAACTGGTCGAAGGTCGTGAACCCGGCCACAATCGTGTGAACATTGGGATCCTGGAGCGCCCATTTCAGGGCGGCCCGCGCGTCCACTTTCTCGCCTTTGGAATCGGTAGCGACTCCGGCGATGGCCTTCATTCCCACAATTCCCAGACCGGCCGCGGCCGCCCTGGCGATCGTCCTTTTGACCTCGGGATAATGCTTCTGCCGGAAGTTGTAGGAGGTCAGGATCACCTCGTAAAACTTTGAATCCACCGCAGCGTCAATCACTTCGGGTTCGTTGCGATGTGTGGAAATTCCCAAAAACCGGGCCTTGCCTTCTTTCCTGGCCTTCTCCATTGCTTTCACGATGGGCTCGTGCAGGACGGATTCTCTTTTCCAGACATTGTGATGGTAGAGGATATCCACGTAATCGAGCCCCAGCCGCTTCAGGCTGATGTCCAGGCGGCTTGAAAAAGCCTCCTGGGTCGCCGTGTCTTTGTACAGGCCGGTGGTTTCATTCCGGGGGAGATAGATCTTGGTGGCGAGGACAAAAGAATCGCGGGGCCGCCCCTTGAGCACTCCCCCGATCACCTCTTCATTTTTCCCCCGCATGTACCCGTGGGCAGTGTCCAGGTGAACCAGTCCCGCGTCCAGGGCCGCCCGGATGAGATTGGGATTATCCGAATTCATCACCCCCATGGTGATGACCGGGAGATTGATCCCCGTTTTCCCCAGAGCGCGGTACACGAACCTTCGCGGGCTTTTCCCCTGAGACCCCGATGGGACGGGCTTGGGTTCGTTGGATGAAACGAAAAAAAAGCTTCCCAGCCCGGCAAGGGACGATTTCAGAAAACCCCTCCGGGCCATCTTTTCGTCAAGCATGGTCCCCCCGTTCCACTCTCTTCTTTCATGTAAAGTTCCGTAAGACCGATCCGAAATATCTCTCGGACGATTGTACACCATAAATTCGGCCGGAAGAATTTCTTTGTAACAAATTCAGGATCTTCTCCCATTGAGTTGAAGGAAAATACGGCGGGACAGGTAAATTGTGCTGGGCTTCCAGGGGTTCGGAAGGGAAGGCAAATTCCGCCACAATCATGAGGCACCTATCCGTTCTGGTTTTGGCGGGGTGTTCTTCTGTCCTCTGAAGTACGCCCTTTCAGGCCCCGCTGCGCATTGCGGAGAGCCATCAGGTCCTTGTAACCGAAGTTTTATCCCGCCGATGCTTGTGGCGGAATTTGCCTTCCCTTCCGAACCCTTGTGAGGTTTTCACGAAGAATTCGATCAACTAAATTGGAGATGATCCGAAATTCAAAGATCCAGAACGGCCGCGCGAGCAGGACAGCTCCGGCGGCGCAGATATAAATTGACTCTGCGAAAGGCGTATGATAAAAGTCAGAATCTTGTAAGGAGGCGGGGATGAAAAGCAGGATACTTTACCTTCTTCTCCTTTGGGCCTTATGTCTCCCGTCTCCGGCCGTACGCGGAATGGAATTGGCTGAACTCGCCTCCTCCTTGACCGGGAAGATTCCATTCCGATCCTTCTCGATGACCGGCTCCCAATTTGCCAAGTATGTTTCCGCTATGGACGAATCCCTGCGGGAACAAGCGATCCTCGGCCAACTCCTAAGCGGCAACATCCCTGATTTCCTGAGAAGATTAACACCGGTCCAGTTGAGCCGCACTTTCGAGGATGGGAAAACAGCGGTGGCCACCATCTTCGTCATGCCCGATTACCTGGCCATCGGGTCCGACCGCGACTTTCTGCGAATCCCCATGGGCCTTTACACCGCCCTTGAGGTAGCGGACCGATACGGCTTCATCCTGCCGACGAGAAAGATGGTCGATGCCGTCTTCAAACAGGCCGCCTTCCGGTTTGCCCCCGATCCTCTGCCTGCCGGTCCTCAGATGCGGTCAACGGATTATTATTTTACGCACAACTGCAGGATCCAGGGACAGCGCCCGGCGTCCGGCTGTGCCCTGGGAACTCTCGTTTCGGGCCACAAGAAAGATGTCGTGCTTACCAATCGATTAACGAGAAGCGGTGGGAGGGTCGCCATTTATGGATGGCACCGCCCGTCGGGAATTCCGATTCAGCCTCTCACGACGGTCCACCGCGCGGATTACGCGGATTACAGCCACGGGATCCGGCTGGTCGGAACCACCGTTTTGCTCAACGGGGAAAGCCGATCCATATTTAAGATCTTGGAAAATTCAAGGACCGCGGAAATCCTGAGCGATGAAGGGCCCATCCAGAGGGTTCGACAGCTCATGGCCCTTCGCCGTCCGCCGCCGGGGCGTCCGGCCGAGACATCCCCGATTTTGCAGGCCTCCGCCCTTCCGCAGGCATTTCCTTCCAGAGATTACCCTCCGAATCAAGCCCCCTAATCCTTCCGGATGGTCTTGCAGCATCGGAATCCGAGGTGATAGTTTTCATGGCTGTGCGCATCCATCACCCTGCCGCCGTGCCAGAATGGCGCCCGCCACCGGCACCAGTCTTCGTGGGCGTAATACGTGTCGAAAATAAACCAGCTGCCCTTCATCTCGGTATATCCCAATTCTTTGCTGCCCCGGCTGGCCATCTGATTTTCGCTCAGGGGCAGGTTCATATGTTCGGCGGCATTCCCATGCTGGTCGTAAACGCCCAGAGGGCTATGACATTCCGGAAAACTCCCGGAAGGAAAAGTATTAGAGCCGCATTTCGTCCACCCCTCTCCCCCGCACCCCGGTGTTTTGTGACTGGAGGCGGCACAGATCCCCTTCTGGTATGAAGTTCCATAGGCCCAGACCTTATGTGCGCCGTACACCCGATTGTGGGCCTGCCGCATCCTCTCGACGGCTACGTTGGGTGCCGCGCCCCTGGCCAGGTCGAAACGGTAGTCCGGCGGCTCCAGGGCCCCGGCGCAAGCCCCCTCCCATTCATGAGCGTCGCACAGGCGCTTACCCATGGCCGAGCATATTTCGGCGGCTTCCCGGGCCCGCACCCAGACCACCGGGTATGTGCAGGGGATGTCGGGAAACTCGAACTGATCGATGCAGGCCCTCGCTTCCTGTGCTTTTTCATTGGCCGGATTGAACAAGGGGGCCATGTACCTGGCCCCGCAGGTCTTTTCGAATTCCTCATTTTCATACCGGATGCCGAGCCGGACCAGCTTCTCGCGGCAGACCCTGCGGAGTCAGAGGGTGTTGGGCTACGGCCGGATTCCCCTGCCCGACGTAGCCGGATTGGGTAAAAATTGCCCGGATCAAATGCATTTGCTGGTCGGACAAGCCATGGACCCGCTGAAGCTGCTCGAAGAGGATCTCGTTCTGCTCTTTGAGAGACTGGGCGCCCGCCGGGCCGGCGAAGAGAAGGACCGCACCCAAAAACGACAAGATGCGGATGCAGAAACCCGGGTATTTTTTCATGGCTCCCCTTTCCCTACCAGGTAGAAGAAATCCCGGTTGTCCGGATACCCGAGAAAACGCGGGATGTACTGCCCTTGGGCCGACCTGTCCACTTCGCTCATTCCCTGGATCAGGTGCTGCACGTAAAGCTTTGAACCCAGCCTCTTATAGACCGCGAGGTAGGTGTGCTCGAGAGCGTTCATGTCCAAAAGCATGGCGTACCGGCAGCGGTAAGCCTGGAAGACCCGGGCCATGGCTGACGGAGTCGCGCTGGTAAAGACCGCGTAGAGGAGAAACCGTTTCCCGTCCGTTTCCTGCAACGCGGCGCCTGCCCGGAGTGTGCGCAGCTTCTCGTCCGCCGAGCCGGACCAGTTCCCCTCTCCCACCTTGCAACGAGGGGACCCGGGATAGAATTCCGGGATGCCTGATCGAAATTGGCGATAATGGGGACCCCGTCTGGGTGTGTATCTGATTCCGGGAAGAAGATGATTACCCGGTCGCTCCAGTGTTCCATATCCGTTCGGCCGTCATTCATGGTGTAAATCGTGGCAAGACCCGGCTGAAGCTGTCGGATACCACCCCATTTTCGACAAGCCGTAATGGCAACGTATGATTTTTTAAGAGACAGATCCCCCCACCTGAAAGCCCCGTGGGTGCGCTTGAACCCTGCCGTAAAAGCCTTGCTGTTCTTCCGGCATCAACCGGGTCGATGAGGCCTGTAGAAATCAGAGGAGCGATGGTGCCAATGCCGTCCGGGCCCGGAAGGGACTATCTTCATGCGTTCGAGAATACGCTGGGACCAATCGGACTCTCGGGTGTTCCGTCCCCAACGCGAACTTGAGCTCGAACTTATCCAGGTCGAGGCTGCAAGTATAAACCACGGCCCCCATTTCGACCCTGTCCAGGTCCCAATCTATGTTCCGGGATGGCCAAAACCTCGGTGGCGAGCGCCCCCGGGATCATCAGGCCGTCATGTAATATCCTCACGAATCTCTTTCACGGCGTACCAGTTCCCGGGAAATCATTCCGTCAGCGTGGGAATCTTGTTCTCGATGCGAGCTGGCTTGGCTGCACTGGTGGTCGGTTCTTTTGGGTCCATCAGGGCCGGCTGGGGGGCGACCTCTGCATCCTCTCCTGTCTCGGCCTTGGCCGGCCCGTTCTTCGCCGTCGACGCTCCTGGCATTTTCCTGTAATAAATCCTTCTAAAATGTCCCCTTACAAAGTGGAAACTATTTGTTGCTGGGGCAGACTTCATCCGCAGGAAATCTGTTGGACCCACTCCAGGCGGGGTTGATGCCCTTTTAGGGGTTTTCGCAGATAAGTTCACCTGCAAAGTGGTGCATAGGAAACTCCCGATTTCCTGGCCTTCCTTCAAGGCGGATGGGAGCCGGGCGCCCTCGGTGCCGTGGACCCTACGCTTTTCCTTTCCCGCGCAGGACGACCACGCCCTCGGGGTTGGCTCTTGTCGAGTATCAGATTCTGGTCTTTCGGGTGGGCTTCGCCAGACCCTGGACCTTCTTCGCAATCGCCCCCAGCGAGGCGGAGCACGTACCAGGCGTTTACGTCGCGGTTCAGATTGACGAGCGTGGCCCGCCCTTTCTCGCCGGGGAATGGATGCGGATGGAGGTCGTGCGACGAAACGGCTGGAGGTCCCGATGGTTTTTGAGTCTTTGGATCTTTCAGCGACTGGAAGAAGCTGCCAGCCCTCCGATCAGAAAAATGAAAATGAGGAGGGGAATCGTCTCCTCTTATGACGCTCTTTTGTTATCCCTCTGCTCGGATCGATTTGTTATTCAGGAAATCGGGAGTCGGATCCGCTCCTCTAAATAGCCAGGAGAATGATCACCGCAGCGAGAGGATTACGAGACGGCTGACCGGACTCTCAGGGTGAACAGCAAGGGGTCGTCGTGGATCCGCCGGCGATGGCGACGAGCCAAACGTAGCTATCGAGTATAAGAGCAAGGGACACAGGAGCGAAGAGCGCGGCTCTCGTGTAAAGGATCTCTTGCAGCGCCGCTGGAGATATAGATGGCCAGGACGAGCACGGCCACGTAGCGACTTCCGCCGCCCATGGAGGCGAGGAGTTCGATGTCGATGATCCGATACCGGCGGACCTGGGCGGTTTCTTCCTTGAGCCGTGCACGATCACCAATTCGGCATATTGTTTCGACGAGAGCCAGCTGAAGAACAGAAAGGTAGAGAAGGCGAGGAGCCAGGAGGAGGCGCAAATATCCACGAATGCGGCTCTTCCGATGATTCGCATCGTGTAGAGACCGGCAAGAATGATCACGTCGAAACGGTGACGCGCTTCAGGGTAAAAGATTCGAGGTTCAAGGAAGTAGAGAAGCAGCACGCCAGAAAGAGCGGGGCAGAAAAAGGTACAACAGCAAGCTGAAGCCAAGCAAAACGGGAACGGAGGAGCCCCCTACGAGGGAAATCTCTCCCGCCGCGAACGGCGCTGGCTTTGGGGGTGCTGGCGGTCGGAAGGAGGCTGCCAGGTCGTGGATGAGATAACGCTGGAGGCGCAGAGTCGAAAACGAGGAAGGCCAGGGAAGCCCTGCCGAAAAAGGACAATCGTCAAACGTGGGCCATCAAAATGGGGACGAAAACCAGGAGTTTTTCAGTCAGTGCTGCGGCGCAGCGCCGCAGGACAGGGAATTAGTCATCCTCTCCGTCGCCGAGATCCCGTTCGACCTCTGCCACCCGGGCAGCCCTGCGGGGAGAGACCTCTGAGGAAGTGACGACGACGGCTCTGCGGGCCGAGCACGAGACTTGAAGGTCTCCTTCGAGTTGTTTCCCGCGTGATCAAAGCCTTTCACTGAACTCTCGACGAGGCGTCTCGCTTCTGGCGCGGGACAGGTTGAGTTCCGTTGCTGTGCAAATCGTCGAAATAGCTGGAGGTGATCGGCGACCTGCCGGGCGATTCGCTCATCGCCGCCGGTTGCCAAAACCAGCGGGCGCCCTGTTTCTGTTCGAGTTCGAGAGACCCGATGAGCTTGATGATAAGGCAAATGGTGACGTCGAGGGTTACCCGTTCATCATTTCCCCTTTCAGATAGGCTTTTCTCTTGAGCAGCAGAATGGAAGAAGAACCTCATAAATGGGTTTTGCTTTACGAGGAGAAGAGGGACTCACGAGCAGGTCGGTTTTGACGAGGGTCCCGTCAAGTCACGACGAGCGGAAGGGAATCTGCGGTGATCTTCTTTTTCCGTGGAAAGGCTGGGATCGACGTTAACAACGCCCACCTGACCCTCCCGCTCGAAGGGGAGGACGGGAGGGGGTCAAATCGTTCTTTCTTCTGACATCTTGAACTCGTTCCGGCAAAATTATTTGTTCGCTCGGGGAGATTCGGCGAAAAATCTTCCCATCGGGGCTGGCTTTCACTCTCGCATTATCGTCTTCCGACCCACGGCGACCAGTCCGAATCGGTGGGCAGACGTAGGGGTCGAGGCAAAAAGGTAAACCAGCGGCGATGGGAAGAAGAAGTTCTGAAGCGCTTAGTGGTGTGTACTAGAGGAGTCTGACTGGCCTGGCAAATTATCCCTGATGGAAAAATGAAAATTGATGCTCATATGTCCTCTCTCAGGACCTCTATTCTTCGTACCTTTCTGATGCCCAGCCTGATCCTCATGAGCAAGCCGATGGTAGCTCGATCTTAAGGGGATCGAAGCCGACTGATCTGCGCGATCCCGCACCGACGGCTGATGGAATCAAGTAGCCCGCCAGGCTCGCCTCTCACCGGCATCATGGTGCGGGGCCCGGGCCGTTTCTGCAGAGGGGTCGCGTCATGACGGTGAAGATCCCCGGACGGATTTCCTCTGTATGCCGAGCAGGTCCACCAGGGTCTCATGGATAGAGGAGTGAGTGTAATGGCCAGACGGTGGCAAGGAGTCTGCCCTCAAGGCATCCTCTTCATGGACCCGGTAATCGTGGTGCGAGACGTGGCATTTTGCCGGGCAATGGACTGATGGCTTCCCGTGGAAGGGATCCGTATCCTCATCCCCCGGGGATAAATGTGGTTCGAGACCTCTTATTTCGCTTTCGGGTGGAAAACTTCCCAGGCTATGTCCTCAGCGAGAAAATTAGTACTTTTCAGGGTTCCTTGCCGGTCCTGGCACGTTCCTCGAGTTTATGTAATCCTGCCGCCTTTGAAGGGATCGGGTAATGATATGTCTGGTCGTGCTATCCTCACTAGCCGGGGAATCGGCGCCCTGCAGCCCCTGAACGGCGCCTTCGAGTTGCCAGGGGGAAGTGGTGTTAGCGGAGAAGGGAGTGTCGAGGAAAAGATTGTCCTTCAAATCGTCGGGGTCGGCGAAAGAGCCGTCCTCGACCCGCGGCCACCGCATCAGCCTGGGGATGTTTCAAGCACCGTTCAGGGGTCGTTTTAGAACGGCAACGACGGGTTTTTCATGGTGATTTTCACGTCCATAATGGATAGACAGGTCGTAGGACCTATTCGTGACCATCTTCTTGCTCTGGCAAAAGACTTGAAGAGGGGAACGAAAAGCCCAGATACCCTTGAAAAATAAATTGTGCGACGGCAACCAACTTCAGTACCCTCTCGCTCCTTTTCGAGAAAGGGGGGACGGGGGGACTTCTGGGAGAGGTAACCGACACGGTGATATCTTTGGTTTTGGCTGCGCCGGCGGGGGCACGGGCGCTCGTGCTTCGGCGCCTCTGCCTCGCACCTAGACAGATACGGACTCCCGCACCTGACAGCTGGTCTTCTTCTTTCGATTGAGGCGGCGGGAATTGTGATTTAATCGACGACAGCGGTGGAGACTGCGGAATCCAGCCTTGAGGGGGGAGGGTTGAAATACTGAAGCTCAAATCGATAAATCCATATGGCCGAGGTGGTGGAGGAGTTCGAGGTGATGAGCCTTAGGAAAGCGCGTGGGGAAATTCATCTCCTGCCTGTGTTGGCTCCTGGAAAAAAACCCCGGTGAAGGAAAGGGGAGGAGCAGCACCTCCGGGCGATCGGCAACGGCTTCGGCGGGGAGCAGCAGGCCTAGCCGAATCATCACGCGGGAGATGGGAAAGCCGATGCCCGATCCATGCGGAAATCGAGAATGTGCGTGGCTCGTGCGAGTATTTCGCGGAGCATGGGGAGCCGTTCCGCGGAATGAAGGTGGTGGAGACCGTGCCGAGGAAGCTGATGTTGTGTCGTACCGCCGGGGGTTATCCTGGGGATCATGCCCTGGAACTTTCTGTTCTGGCAGGTCTTCCGTTTCGTCGTTCCGGCTCTCATGGGTGGCAACGTTCTTGCGTCTCCGCATGCCTCGACGTCTCGACGGCGCTGGCCATCGAGCAGGCTTCACGGATTCCTGGGTTCCCGACCACGTCTTCCAGACCTTGTTCATCGATCCGCCGCGGCCATGCAGCTTGTGGAAGCGGGAACGGGTGGACGGGGTTGTTCTCCACTGGGAGCGTCGAGGCGGGTACCGAGATCGCCTCGCTGCCGGCGGCCGGTGGATCGGCAAAATTCGTGCTGGAACTCGGCGGGAGCGATCCTTTCATCGGCGCTGGAGGACGCGGACAGTGGCGGTCGGCCGCACGGCCCTGCAGGCCCCGGTCATCAACTCCGGCCAGAGCTGCATCGCCGCCAAGCGCTTCATCGTCATGGAGCCAGTGGCCGGAGTATTGCGGAAGAGCCGTCGAAAGGGAATGAAGCCGCGAACTGGCGACCGATGGACCCGGAACGCACGATCGGCCCTGGCGAAATGGGACTGGCGGCCGGGGTTTCGCCCAGCTGGAGGAACGCCAGGCAGAGGGGCTGCACTTCGACGCCCTCCGCCGCTGGAAGGAAACGGTTTTCTTCTGGCTGGCGATGGTCATCGAGGTGACCCGGATATGCGCGTCGCAGGGCAGAGGGTCTTGCTCCGTCCCGTCCGTATTCTCGCGAAATCGGAGGAGCACGCTCTGGAGACTGCGTACAGTCTTCGTGGCCTGGGCGCCTTCATCTGGTACCCGTGACCTGGAGGGCGGAAAACTTGCGAAGAGAGCTGGAGGCGGATTCGTGGCTGTGAGAGGACACGCGTGAAATCTGATCCCCGGCTCCCTTCGGCGGATTAGAGAAGTCCGGGATCGGGTGGAACTGTTCATCATGGGTTAAAGAGTTCATGAACCTGAGGACGATCGTGGTCAAGGGGATGTAAAAGAGAATGTAGAGCCTTGAGCTCTTCGTTTGGCTACTTCAGGAAGAAGGGGTGACGCACGTTGGGCTCCCGGGGGAGGAGAATCTTCATCTCTGGAAGAGTTGCGGAGAGCCAACCTCCAGGCGATCGTTACCCGGCACGAACAGGTCCTCCGCCGCTTTCATGGCCGCGACCTATGGATGGCCGACCGGGCAGGGCGGGGGCGTGTTTCTCGCACCCTGGGCCGGGAGCCGACCGAACCTGTCACCGGCGTCGCCCACGCCCAGCTCATCGGGGCCCCCATGGTCTCCATTTCGCGCCGAGAGCCAAGCAGGCAGAACTGGCAGGCCAAGTTCCAGCCTGGTCAACGTCGTCGTGCTCTATGAGCAGGCCGATCACCAAGAAGGCGGTCTCCACCGGACGCGAACATGATCGGTCCGTTTTTGCGGGTCATTCGAACGGCCGAGGCCGAGCGTCCGGGCATGTCCACATCGAACCGCCCGAGGATGTCGCCGCGGAGGAGGTCACCGCCGTCATCCAAAAGAGGGGTGAGGTAAGGAGGCCGTCTCCCGACCCGATGGCGGTCGAAAGCGCTGTCAGCGATCCAGCGCGCCCGCAATCCGCTCCTGTCGTCTCCTCCGGCGCTAAATCGAAAGCGGATTCACCCAGGACCTGCTCGAATTCTTTCGCCCATGCACGGTCTCGTACGTGATTCACACTCAGATGGGGAAGGGCGTGATCAGCGACGATTGCCCGTTCAGCCTCTTTGCCACGGGCATTCCACAAGCACGATTACGTAAATTGCGGACCGGACAAGGCAGACCATCATCACCGTCGGCTACATCGTGGAATACCCTCCTTTCGTTTGGAACCGGAACTGGACAAGACCATTTTGAACATCGATTTTGTGGAATCCGAGGTCGACCCCTATTTCAATCCCGCGGTGGAGGTCGTCGGCGACATCGCCAAATCGCTCCGGCAAATCGGAAAGATAAGGAAAAAAAAGGACTTTTCCCGCGTTCGCGAAGTCGAGTGCTCATCGGGCAGAAGATCGACGAGAAGGTGAATCCAAGGACCCTCTCCTCCCCCAGGAGATCGTAAGGAGCGTGAGGTCGTCTCGGCGGAGGACATCATCACGCTCGATAACGGGATCTACAAGCTCTGGTTCTCGCGGTCATCGGGACTTTCAGCTGAAGACCTTCTCCTGGACAACGTGTTGGCCACCATGGGACAGGGTTCCTTCCTTCCGGGATCGTGGCCGATGCTGGTCCGAGCGGAAGGTCCTCGCCGTCGGCGGTGACGGGGGGTTCATGATGAGTTGCACTTCAGGAACTGGAGACCGCCCTGCGTGCTGGGTGCCGATCGTCATCCTGCTGTTGAGCATCATAACGCTTACGGATTTGTGAACCAAAAGAACAGCAGGAATTTCGAGTACGAGAACTTCGGGGATGGCAACTGTCCAACTGGATTTGTGAAGGACGCCGAGAGCTTCGGGGCCCGGGGGATGAAGGTGGAGCCGGAGAGAGCCTGACCCGGGTACTTCGACGAGGCCTTCTCCATGAACGAGGCCTCGTCCTTGGGAAGAATGCCCCATCGATCACCGGCGAACTACGAAGTCTTTCTGTCGAGCTCGAGCACCTCGTCTGTTCCGATTAGAGCGTCCACGACAGCGCCGCCCCGTCGTCAAGGAAGCGGAACGGGCGCTTCTCGCCAGTAAATGCCCCCCGGATGATCAAATATTAACCTAAACGATGCAAAAATTCCCCCCTTTGGAAAGGGGAAAGGGGGATTTCTTGGAAAGCCCGGGTCAGGCCGCCGTCGTCGAACCCCTAGCCGGGGCGGCGTACGCCCTGGAAAGGGGCAGCGTCCACCCGGGGGATTCAGTCCTCGTCACGGGCGGCGGACCGGTCGGGCTCATGGTCCTGCTCGGGCTGAAGGCGCTGGGGCGCGAAACATTTACGTCACCGAAATCTCCGAGGTGCGGAGGAAGAAAGCCGAGGAGCTGGGGGCGTCGGCGTCGCGATCCCCTGGAGACCAAAGTCTCCTCCTGGGTAAAGGAAGTCACCTCCGGACGCGGAGTGGACGTGGCCGTCGAATCCATGGGGGTCGAAGCCTCTCTGAAGGATTGCCTCGCCTCGGTCCGCTACAAGGGGAGGGTCATCGTCCAGGGGATCTTCACCGAACGGGTCCCCGTGCACATGCTCGGGTTCGTCACCCGGGAGACGACCATGATCGGCACGAACTCGATCAACCCGACGCTCGCGATGGAGTGGATCGAAGTCGAAGGGGATCCGGCCCGAGTCCATCGTGACCAAGATCATCTCCCTCTCCGCCATCTCCACGGAAGGGTTTGAGGTCTGCCACCCAGCCGGAAAAGGACGAGATTAAGATCCTGGTTGAGCCGTAAGCGCTTCACGGCGTTGCTCCCCACTCCAGGTTTGAAACTCAGGCGGCAATAGTCGTAGCTTTGATGGCTTCTTCGCGGATGAGGGTGAGGGCTTGCTTTTTCAGGTTGAGGAAGGCTTCCGTTGACTTGAGTTCGTAGCTTCTGGGCCGCGGGAGGGGGATGTCAATCTCGGCCTTGATCTTTCCCGGCCTGGCCGTCATGACGAAGACCCGGTCCGAAAGGAAGATGGCTTCTTCCACATCGTGGGTCACAAACAGGATGGTCTTGTGCAGTTCCTCCCAAACCTGGGTCAGGAGTTCCTGCATCAGCGCTCGCGTCTGGGCATCCAGGGCGCCGAAGGGTTCATCCAGCAGGAGGATCGCCGGGTTGTTCGCCAGGGCCCGGGCGATGGCCACCCGCTGCTTCATCCCCCCGGACAGCCCCTTGGGATAGGTCTGCTCGAAACCCTCTCAGGCCGACCTTCTCCACAAACTCCTGGGCGATCTGTTCCTGCTTTCTCTTTATCCAGGCCCGCGATTTCCAGGCCGAACTGGATATTCTCCTTCACCGTGAGCCAGGGAAAGAGGGTGTAGCTCTGAAAGACCATGCCCCGATCCTGGCCGGGCTCGGTGATCACCTTCCCGTCCAGCCGGACGACCCCGGAAGTCGGTTTGGTCAATCCGGCCACGATTCGCAGGAGCGTGGATTTCCCGCATCCCGAAGGGCCCAGGATGGTGGCAAATTCCTTATTGCGGATCTTGAGGTCGACTCGATCGATGGCCAGCACTTCCTGCGGTCCGACCGGTAGACCTTGGTGACATTATGGATATGAAGTTTGGTCTCTTCCGCCACGGTCTCAATCCACCCAGGGGAATAAACGTTGATACAGCCATTTGAAGAAATAGTCCGTAATCAGGCCCAGCATTCCGATGGTCAGAATCCCAAAGATGATATTGGCGGTCCGCAGCATTCGCTGGGAGCTGATGATCATATAGCCGATCCCCGAGGCCGAGGCGACCAGTTCGGCCACGATGATGTAGGTCCAGGCCCAGCCCACGATGATCCGCAGGGTGTCCAGAATTCCGGGCAGGCTGGCCGGAAGCAGGACTTTGCGGATCACCTGGAAACGCTTGGCCCCCAGGGTGTAGGCTGTCTCCAGCAGATCCTTGTGGACATTCTTGGCTACGACGGCCACCATCAGGACGAGCTGGAAAAAACTGCCCACGAAAATGATGGCGATTTTTTCCACATCTCCGATTCCCAGCCAGAGGATGAACAGGGGGATAAAGGCGGAGGCCGGCATGTAGCGGATGAATCCCACGACGGGTTCGGTGAAGGCCTCGGCGACCTTGAAAGTCCCCATGAGCAGTCCCAGGGGGACCCCGATGACGGCCGCGATCAGAAACCCACCATCACCCGGTAAACGCTGTTGAGAATATCGGTGGTGAAGCTTAATTCGGCGAAGAGATCGTATCCGGCCTGAAAGACCCTTCCCGGCGAGGGCAGGAAGAGGGGATCGATCACCCCCCCGTAGGTGAGAATGGACCAGATGACCAGGAAGAAGCCAAAACTGCCGAAGGTCAGGGCCAGGTAGAGGCTGCTGGGGATGGGCTCCCTCGGATAAAAAATCCCAAACTCCGGGGAGCCTTTCTGATTGTCGTTCTTTTTTTCCTCCATCACGTGAAAAACGTGGGGGAAGGGGTCGGCCCGCCCTCACAAGAATCAAGGAATGACCCGTCGATGAGGTCGGCTGCCTTCGGTTTCGTCTTGATCAGCTTCAATTCCAACCAGAGATCGGCGGCCCGCTGGGTCACCTTGTAAAGAAGTCCCGGATTCTTGGCCGTGCCGAAGTATTCCTTGTTCTCCTTCTCGCCGTAGAAACGGACCCCGGTTTTCTCCTTGGTGAACTCTTCGGGTTTCTGCCCGGTGAATTTCGCCATGATGGCATCGGCTTCCTGGGGATTCTCCGCCGCGAACTTCACGGCCTCGTTCCAGGCGGCCACAATCTTCTTCACATCCGCTCCCCGTTTCTTCAAGAAATCGGGCTTGAAGGCCAGGGAGTCCACGATGATCCCGGGGGTCTTGTCGCTGGACAGGAGGACATGGCCGAAGGGGGTCTCCTTGGCTTTGGAAAGCCACGGCTCCCAGGTCACGGCGGCATCCACCTTGCCGGCCACAAAGGCTGAACCCGCATCGCCGGCTTTCATATCGACGGCCTTGAGATCGCTGAGTTTCATCCCGTTCTGGGCCAGGACGTAGTTGAGCCAGAAATAGCTGGCCCCGGCGCCGAGCTGGGCGGCTACCGTCTTTCCCTTGAGGTCTTTGATGGTCTTGATCTCTTTCTTGGACACGATCCCGTCACCGCCGTGGGAATCATCCAGGGCCAAGACCTGTTTCAAGGGGATGGGATTTTCTGCGGCGGCGGTCATGACATGGGTATCCACGGTCGTGGCAAAGCCCTGGATCTTATCGGCCGCAAAAGCCACCCTCCGGTCCGCCGGGCTTTCGATGACCACGACCTCCACATCGAGGCCCCGTTTCTGGAAAAAACCTTTCTCCTTGGCCAGGTACAGGGGGGCATACCCGAGCCAGGTGGACATCCCCAGCTTGATGGGCTCAGCCGCGTAAGGTCGAACCGGCAAGGAGAAACAAAGCAAAAAATTCCAACGACCAACTTTTTTTCATCCTTTCTCTCCTTTCTTCATTTTCAAAGTGAGGAATTTTTTACAACCTCGGTTAAAACCTAGAAATTTCCAGATTTGCAGATTTATAAAGCATATTTTGAAACCTCTAGAATCATCCAGCTTCTAGAAAATTTTAATGACAAACCAGACTCGTTTAAATAAGACTTTGAAAAAAATTGACAAAACGGCAAATGAGATATAAATTACTTTGGCTGGAATTTTCCGGAGGGGTAAAGGAGAATTCTGGGATCGCCTGGAAAGTCATAGAAACATCGGGAGGAAAAAGAATGAAATAGGAGAGAACAAAACGTTTAAGTGGGTCTGCTGCTCGTGACCCTTGCTTTCTTGTCCGCCTTCTGGGCGGGCCCGTCCGGAGCGAAAACACCGGACAATGAACTGGTCATCGGGTCCCCCAGCGCCATTGAAACGATGGACCCGGCCCAGCATATGTCCGTCGGCTCTTTTAAAGGGGAGAATTTTGTCTTCAACAATATCGTCGGCTATTCCAAGGAATCGGCCAAGGTTGTCCCCGAGCTCGCCGAGTCCTGGACCATGTCCCCCGATGGGAAAGTGATCACCTTCAAGCTGAGGAAAGGCGTCAAATTTCATGATGGGACACCCTTTAACGCCGCTGCGGTGAAATTCAACTGGGACCGCATGCTGAAGGCCAATCTATCGCCCGCCGGCAAATACAAGACCTACGCCGACGAAAACAGCGTGGAGGTGGTTGACGAATACACGGTCCGCTTCAAGCAAACGAACCCGACCCCCGCGGTCATGGACTATTTCGCCGGCGGGGCCAAGTTTTACTTCAACAGCCCCACCTATGTGAAGGCTCATGCCACGGCCGATGATCCCCTGGCCCTCAAATGGATGGCCACCCATGCCTGCGGCACCGGTCCCTTTGAGCTAGCCGAATGGGAACCCGACTCCAAATATGTCTTCAAAAGATTCACCGGTTACTGGGGGGGAACTCCCGATGTCAAGCCCACCCCCAAGGTGGAGAAGATCACCTATAAGATCGTGAAAGACCCGTCGGCCATGCGAATGATGCTGGAAAAGGGAGACCTCGACATCGCCGAAAAGCTTCCCGCGGACGCCATCGATCAACTTCAAAAAACCCCGGGGATCAAAATCAAGCTGGCCGATATCTGGAAGATGGTCTTCATGATCATGAATTGCCAGAAGGCGCCTTTTGACAACGTGAAGGTGCGTCAGGCCGTCTCCTATGCCATTAACTATGACGAATTGATCAAGACACGTGGAAAAGGGACGGGCCAAAAGGCTTGCCGGGACCATGATGGAGGGGTTCCCGGGGTACGACCCCAACCTCTTCAAATACAATCTCGATCTGGAGAAGGCCAAACAGCTGATGAAAGAAGCCGGGCACCCGAACGGGTTCAAAACCACCCTGCTGTACTCGGCTGACCGGTATACGGGCTTTGAGCTGATGAGCGTGATGATTCAATCCTACCTGAAGAAAATCGGCATCGACCTTAGCCTGCAGAAGATGGCCTGGCCCACCCAGGTGGAAACGATGAAGAAGGGAACCTTCGACATGGCCCTTCAGACCTGGACGGCCAATTACCCTGACCCGGTGGAGCAGACCTTCTTCTTTTTCCACCCCGAGACCTTCGGCCTGCGCTGGAACTGGTCCTACTGGAAGAACGACCGGGCCACCGCGCTCATCGATGACCTGATGAAGGAATTCGACAACTCCAAGAGAATTGCCTTGATGAAGGAGATCCAGAAGCTTGGAGTGGACAACGCGGTTTATGCCTATTTCTACCAGGTCCCCCATGCCATCGCCATGCGGGATACGATCAATGCGGGATGTCTGGTTCCACCCGGGGATCGACTGGATCCCGTCTCCGGTATAAAAAGAAGTAGGACCATCTAACCGCAGAGGACGCAGAGGGACGCTGAGAACAGATTGAATCAAAATGCCAGATTATTGGGCGGCTCTTTGATTCATTCCCTCTGCGAACTCTGCGTCCTCTGCGGTGAATCCCGCCGTGCCTGCCTTTCTTCTGAAAAGACTCATCCTCCTCATCCCCAGCCTGATCGGGGTGACCCTGATGGTTTTTGTGATTTCCCACGTCATTCCGGCGGACCCGGTCGCGATCGCTCTCGGGCCGGAAGCCACCGCTGACCAGATCCAAGCGCTGAGGGAGGCCTGGGGCCTGAACAAACCCCTTTACGTCCAGTATGGAATTTTTCTCAAGAATCTGGTCCGGGGCGATCTCGGATTTTCCCTGGTCAGCCGGCGGGCGGTGACCGAGGAGCTTCGCTATTACTTTCCCGCGACTTTTGAGCTCACGACCGCCAGCATGATTCTCTCCATCGTGCTGGGCGTCGTGATCGGAATCATCTCCGCCGTTCACCGGAACCGCTTATTCGACCACCTGACCCGGACCTATTGCCTGTTCGGCATCTCCATGCCGATCTTCTGGCTGGGGCTTCTTCTCCTGCTTTTATTTTACGTGAAACTGGGGTGGCTTCCGGGGGGAGGCCGGATCGCAGACGGCATCGAGGTCCGGCAGATAACCGGCCTGCTGACTCTTGATTGTCTCCTCACCGGAAACTGGAGAGGCCTGGGTTCTTCTTTGCTCCACCTGGTATTGCCCGCCTTCTGCCTGTCGAGTTCCTTCCTGGCGACGATCTCCCGGATCGCCCGTTCCTCGGTCCTGCAGGTCATCCGGGAAGATTACGTCCGCACGGCCCGGGCCAAAGGACTCCCGGAGTTCAAAGTGCTTTCCAAACACGTCCTGCGCAACTCGCTCCTCCCGGTCGTCACGATTTCGGGGATTCTTTACGGTCAGCTCCTGGGCGGTGCCGTGTTGACCGAGACCATCTTCTCGTGGCCGGGGATGGGCCGGTACGTCGTCCGGTCGATTTTGCACCTGGACTTTCAACCGATTCTGGGTTTTACCGTTCTTTGCGCGCTGCTGTATGCCCTGGCGAATCTGGTCGTGGACCTGCTCTATTCGGTGATCAACCCGCAGATTCGGCTGGAGTAGGAAATGAGTTTGCAGGTGTCTACCGCCATGAAGAGAATGCGAAAATCTGTCAGGAAGCCTCAGAAATCCCCTTAATCCCCCTTTTTCAAAGGGGGAAGAGATATCTCCTCCCTTTGGAAAAGGGAGGTCGGGAGGGATTTCTGGAAACACCTTTCAAATGGGTAAAATGATACCGAAGTTGAAGACCATGCGAGCCCTGCGACATTTCGGCTACAATCCTTTATCCCTCCTCGGCCTGATCCTCATCGGGGGTCTTCTCTTTACCGGTATCTTCGCTCCCATCCTTGCTCCCTATGACCCAGTGGAGATCTCTCCCGACCGCCGCTTAACCCCCCCCGGAAGCTCATACGCGTTAGGAACCGATGAGGTGGGGCGGGACATCCTGAGCAGGGTGATTTGGGGGGCGCGCATCTCCCTCCAGATCGGGCTTTCCATCGTGTTTCTCGCCGCGGTGATCGGGCTCGTGGTGGGACTCATCAGCGGGTATTTCGGGGGAATTCTGGACCAGGTTCTCATGCGGTTCACGGATATTTTCATGTCCTTTCCGACCTTGATCCTGGCCATTGCCATGACCGCCGCCCTGGGACCCAGCTTATTCAATGCCGTGCTGGCCATGATTCTCGTCTGGTGGCCCATCTACGCCCGCCTGGTCCGGGGCGAGGTCCTGGTCGTCAAGGAAAAGGAGTACATACGGGCGATCAAGGCCCTGGGCGCCCACCCCTTGAAGATCCTCTTCCTTCACGTGCTGCCGAACTCCATCGACGTCATCATCGTCCGGGCATCCATCGACTTCGGGAACGCGGTCATGTTCTGCGCCGCCTTGAGCTTCATCGGCCTGGGCGCCCAGCCTCCCCAGCCCGAATGGGGGGCGATGGTCACGACGGGACGGGATTACCTCCGGGACGCCTGGTGGCTGGTGACCTTCCCGGGCCTGGCCATCTTTCTGACGGTCATGGGCTTCAACCTGTTCGGCGACAGCCTCCGGGATTTCTTCGACCCGAAGTTGCGGGGAGAAAGATAATACATATCGAACCACAGAGTGCACAGAGGACACAGAGAACACAAGAAGAATGAAAACTTTAAAGACGGCCCAACGAACGTCGAAGACTGGGCAAGTATTACGCCATTGCATGATTGCCTCTTCAATTTCAAGAATCTGGACATGATATTGATGTCTCTGTGTTCTCTTGCCTTGGTTACATTTTTATGAGGAGGATTTATGAAAATTACCGATATCAAAACCTACTACATCGAAATCCCTTTTCCCCGGGAGCTGCGCTCCACCTGGGGTCATGGGCGGGCCGAGAAGGTTCACGGGCAGACGCTCGTGGAAGTGCAAACCGACGAAGGGATCTCGGGCTACGGGGCCGCAGAGGCCATGTGGGGCTGGGGCGCTGTGCACAGGGCCGTCATTGAAAGCATGCTCAAGCCCCGTCTCCTGGGCAAAGACCCTTTCGCGACGGAACAGCACATCATGGATATCCGGGACGTTCCCGGTCGTGCCTGGATGGTGGAGAACGCCCTCTGGGACATCATCGGAAAGGTGGCCGGGATGCCCATTTACAAGATGTGGGGAGCTTTTCAAAACAGGGTTCAGGCTTACGCGGCCTGGGGGGAGCTGCGGTCGCCGGAAGAGGCCGCAGAACATGCGCTGCACCTGGTCGAAAAAGGCTTTAAAGGGATGAAAATCCGCCTGCACCATCCCAAGATGTCCGACGACCTCGCTTTGGTGGAAGCGGTGCGCAAGGCCGTTGGAGACAAGCTTGCCCTCATGGTAGACGCCAACCAGGCGACCGCCCCGTACCGGACCGGCGCCCTGAAGACCACGGCCCTTTGGGGCTACGAGCGGGCGCTGAAGATGGCCCGGGCTCTCGAGGATCTGGATGTTTATTGGCTTGAGGAGCCGCTGCCGCTCCACGATTACCGGAACCTGTCCCGCCTGGCGGCGGCGGCGGAGGTCCTGATCGCCGGGGGGGAGATCAACCGGGAGATCTTCGAGTTCAAGCTCTTCCTGGACCAGGAGTGCTACGACATCCTTCAGCCGAACTGCACGATGGCCGAAGGGATGTTCCAGGTCCGAAAGATCGCCGCCATGGCGGAAGTCAACCACAAGCTGTGCGTTCCCCACGCCTGGGTCCAGGGCCCGGGTTTCTACGCCAACCTGCACGTGGCGGGAGCCGTCCGGAACTGCCCCTGGATCGAGTTTGCCTACGACCCGCCGGTCCTGACGCCCGAAAACTTCCACTCGATCATCACCGAGCCGCCGAGGATCGACGCCGAAGGGTATGTGCCCCTCCCGGAAAAGCCGGGACTTGGGGTTGAGATCAATTGGGAGGTGGTAAAGCGGTTCCAAAAAGACTGAACCACAGAGGACACAGAGGAGCACAGATAGCATTACAAGGAATTCACTTAAAGTCCTTAAATTGTAGGGGCAATCACGCCAAGGCGTGATGGTTGCCCATCTTGCGGGCGGCCACATAGGGCCGCCCCTACAGTTATTAACCCGGAAATTCCTGTATCCTGGACGACGAGCCCCGAGGCTCGTAGGGGGGGGTACCCCCCCTGCAAAGATTTTTGCGATAGATCAAGCTTACGATTATAAGTTAAAATTTTAGTAGGGGTGCTTGCGCAGACAACTGGGGGTGGGTTATGACAAATGTTCTCAAAATCGTGTGCCCGAACTGCGGCGCCTCCAACCGGTTAGAAAGCTCGAGGTTGAAGGATCAACCGAAATGCGGAAAATGCAGGCAGAAACTCTTCACCTCTTCTCCCGTCCAGCTCGGTCCCGACAATTTTGATAAAGTAATCAGCCTGAACGAAACCCCGGTCGTGGTCGAATTTTGGGCTCCCTGGTGCGGATATTGTCGAGCCATGGCCCCCATTTTCCAGCAGGCGGCGGCGCAACTGGAACCCCGTTTCCGCCTCGCCCAGGTAAACACCCAGGCTGAGCCGACGATCTCCGGCCGGTTCGGCGTTCAGGGCGTCCCCACCTTCGTCATTTTCAAAAACGGGATAGAAGTCGACCGCAGGTCAGGGTCCATGGATTTGGGAACGCTGGTCGGCTGGATCCGCTATCACGGCTAATTGTTTCCAAAGGAGAAGTTTTCGGGAAGCAGGGGGTTTCGGGTACGTTAGTTTTCTATAGTGCCCGACCAAAGAAAGTGGACATTGCATGGGCAATCCCGGAAATCCCCCCTGCCCCCCTTTATCAAAGGGGGGCAGGGGGATTTACGGCGAGACATAAGTCAATAAGAGGCAACTGGATGTCGACTTACTTAAGCGTTCACTAGGATCAATCCTGTGACAGAGGTTTAATCTAATGCCGGAAAGATTGTTTCCAAAATTGACAGGTTAGACTAAGTTATTTATACTCAACAGACCAAGCTCATAGGCGAGGAAATAAGGAGGAAATGGAAATGTTGAAAACGAAACTCACCTCAATGCTGGGGATAAAACACCCGATCATTCAGGCCGGCATGGGCCCGTTCAGCAACAACAATCTCTGCGTGGCGGCGAGCAACGCCGGGGTGCTCGGGTTGCTTTCGACCAGCGGGCTTTTCAGCAAAACCGAGCAGCCCTGGATCTACAACGCGTTTGTGGAGAGCGGGGAGGCAAATCCCGACGACGACATGGCCGGGGTGCTGACGTCGGTGCTGAAGCGCACCTACCGCCTGACCAAGGACAAAGGCGGCGTATTCGGCATCAACGTGATGGTTTCGGCCGAATTGGTTGATCTGTCGGCCATCATCATCGATACGGCCATCAAGGTCGTAAAAGAAAATCCGGCAATGAAAAACCACTTCAAGGTGATCTTTACATCTGCCGGCGACCCCGTCCCCTGGCGCGATAAGATCAAGAATGCCGGATTTACCTGGCTGCATGTCGTCCCATCGGTAAAAGGCGCCCTGAGGTGCAAAAAAGCGGGGGTGGACTGCATCGTCGCCTCCGGGCACGAAGGCGGCTTTCATACCTCCTGGGAACCGATTCACTCCATGACTCTGTTGCCTGCGGTCGTCGACGCCCTGGCGGGCTCGAATATCCCCGTGGTGGGTGCCGGCGGATTCTGCGACGGCAAGACCCTTGCCGCGGCCCTCATCATGGGTGCGGCCGGCGCGCAGATGGGGACGAGATTCTTGGCGACCCAGGAAAGCGACTTTCACCCCTTGTGGAAGGAGCAGGTCGTAAAAACCCAGGACCGGGGGACCCTGGTGGCCCGCGGGATGGTGGGGCCGGCCAGATGGCTGAAGACCCCGTCAAGCCTGGAGCATCAGAAAAATACTCTTCTGAAGTCCCCGTCGATTTATCTGGATACCCCCGATGAGTACAGCACCCCAGGTACGCAGGAATTGATTGCTTATGAGAGGCAGGGCATCAAAGCGGTGTGTAGCGGTGATCGGGAAAAAGCCCTCATGGCAGGCGGCGAATGCTCCCAGAGGGTGGACGACCTGCCAAAGGTCCAGGAGCTGGTTGACAGGATTACAAAGCAAGCAGTCGATATTTTAAGGACCGCTCCCAGGTATGTGACTGATTAGCAGACGGGGGGCAGGCGCAGACCGTCAAGGCTAACCGCGACCTGCCCCCTGACCAAGAGGCGTGAGGCGCAAGCCGATATGTTTCGATCTCGCGCTCTCGCGACTTGTGCTCTCCCGACCTTTCAGCCGGGTCCCGCCTCCTCCGGCCCTTTTTCCCGTTCCTCCTCCTCTTCAAAGACATCTTCATAGCTTTGAACACATTCCTCTTTTTCCTTACCCTTTAATGGCCAACAAAAATTTTTAATGGGGTTATTCTTTCCTGGTTCCTTTTCAACAGTTTCCTTGACTTCCATTTTGGCCTCCTTTCTTATTCTCATTATAGAAAGTAAGGATTGTCGAGACGAAACTCAATCATTCACCGGATAATTCATCCTATTCGGCCTCAGAAAGGAACAAGGATGGCATCTCGAGTGAACTCTTTTGGGGCCCGGCGCCCCGGCTCCGAGAAAGGAACCAGGCGGGTGGACCTCGTCAAGGGCGAATGTAGGGCTCTGCCGGCGGTGAAGAGTGAGACTTGAACTTGTAGTAAAGAAGCAAATACGGTCGCGTATATCTTAGGGGAGACCGGTTACTTTACGCCACAATCCGTTTTCCTTCCTCCTGTTTGCCGCCTGTCGATAAGAGGCCAGCTAACTTAATGAAGGATTTCGATATTTCTTTCCCGCTTGCGATTTCGACAAAAGTTTTCCCCTGGTTTAGGGCCTCCGTCGCAGTATGAAAGTCATTGGGAATCTTCCAGAAGATCTTTTGACGCAATTCTTTTTCTAATTCGTCCAGGGGGATCGAGAAATTCTTTTGGGACCGGTTGATAACGATTCTGATCTTTTCTTCCTGCACCGGCCCAGTCGTTGGGAAAATTGAAAAAAGCCTTTTCACGTTGGCAATACAAGGGGCATTTACGCCGGTTACCAGAAGGACGGCATCGGCCATCTTCAACAATTTGACCGAAGCATCCGTGAAAGATTTCCCCCCGTCGACCACGATAAAATCAAAGCCCGTTTGGATGAATCGTACAAGTTTTTCGATACTCTCCGGATTCATCCTGTGGCCCAAAGTTGAAGGAGAGGGCAAGACGAAAAACCCTGAAGGATGTTCGAACAGAATGCTCTTCAAAAGATCCGAATCGATCCGGGAAATATTTCTGACCAGCTGACCCCAGTTGGGGGAAGCTTTTATGTTTAGAAGGATAGGAATATCCCCAAAAGGAAGGGTCAGATCGGTCAAAACCACAGACCGGGAGGGGTCCAGCTTGGCCAGGCTGCTGGCCAGATTCAGGGCGACGGTAGTCGTCCCGACTCCTCCTTTGCAGCCGATGACGTGAATGATTTTCCCGCTTTTCTGGCTCCCTTTGCCGGGGGGAGGGTCATCTTCTCTTTCCTGGATTTTCAAAAGGGCCTCGCGCAACTCTCCTTTCTTAAAGGGGAGAACGAATACTTTTTCGGCTCCGGCCCTTCTTGATTGAATCAGTAATTCCGGGTCCATCCGGGAAGAAATCAGAAATACATTGGGAGCCCATCCGGAATCCCTGAGTGAACGGAGCAGATGAACTTCTTTCTTCGGGTTGCATCCGATTTCCAGGATGAGGAGATCACACGGCTCTAATTCAGCACCGGCTTTCACGTAAAATTTATCAAGAGAGGAGATAATCTTTTTCACTTCCTCCTCGATCCTTTGGTTATCGATCTTTAGAATGACGGAGACACTTTTCAACATTCATGGTCCTTCAGGAGATCACCTCCGGGATGAAGCGAATTTTGAGTCAATCCAGCCCTTCTTCGAATTCACCCGGCTCGGACAAAATTGCTGAAAAAAGATGCACCAGCTCAGGATCAAACCGGGTTCCAGCCTCCCTCCGAATTCTCTGCAAAGCCGTTTGTCCATCCATAGTCTCCTTGCCGGGAGATCGATGAGTCATCACGTCGAAAGCGTGGGCAATGGAAAGAATTCGTGAAACGACGGGAATGTCCTTTCCTTTCAGGCGAAGGGGGTACCCGGTGCCGTCCCATCTTTCATGGTGGGTCAAAATGGCCTCGGCGACGGGGACCAAGCCGGCGGAGGATTCCGCAATCCGGTAGCCGATTTCAGGATGCTTCCGAACCTGTTCCCGCTCCTCCGCCGATGGTTCAGCCATCCTGTGGATCTTCTCCGGGATGGCGACCATACCGATATCATGCCAATCCGCCAAATGGGCCAACTGCTGCAACTTTTCGCCTGGGAATCCCAAAAGGACGCCGACCTTGCAAGCCATCGTCTCCACACGCCGATTGTGTTTTTCCGTCTCGCAGCTCTTTTCAAAAAGGGCTTTCTTCAGGGAAGAAAAGAAGGAAAGGCGGACGTTTTTGCTCTCCAGGAGCTTGTCCTGGTACATCCTTTCTTCGGCGCCTCGAAGGCTTCTGCGAATGTCCTGGCGTGGCTCTTCTTTTGTAGCAGCCCCCAGAGCGATGCTGAGCTTCAGCCGGCGGAATCTCTTTCGGCCGGCCAGGCACTTGATCCGCCGGATGATTTCGGCGGCCGCCGGGGCGCCGGTCCTCGGTAAGAAGATGATGAACTCGTCTCCCCCCAACCGGGCTATTACATCTTCCATGCGGCACGATTTGCGGAGGATCGAGGCGATCTGGATCAGGAGCTCATCGCCTTCTTGATGGCCGAAAGCGTCGTTAACCAATTTCAAACCGTTGACATCCGCCATTACCACGCTAACGGGCAATTGCCTAGCCGTATCCAGCCGCTTCAGCTCTTCTTCGAAAAAAGCGCGGTTATACAGGCCGGTCAGCTTATCCTGAAAGGTAAGGTCGTGGATCCGCTCCTCCGAGCATTTTCGCTCGGTAATATCCTCCATTCTTCCTTCGTATAGAAGAGATACCCGGCCGGGGTTCCGAATGGCCCGGGCGTTCAGGGAAATCCAGATTTTCCTCCGGTCCCGTCGAAAAATCCGGGCCTCAAATTTCTCCACGACTCCCTGCTCTTGCAGCAGCCGCTGGAATTCCTGAAATCTGGCCCGATCCACAAAAAGCAGCCCCTCGAATTCAGCATCCGGGGCGGTCAGCTCTTCGGAGGAGGCGTAGCCCAAAATGCGGGCACAGGCGGGGTTGGCGAGGATGAACCGGCCTTCCAGCGTGCCCTGAAAAATTCCATCCAAGGCGTTTTCAAAAAGGGCCCGGTATCTTTCTTCGGGTTTCAGTAGAAATCCTTCGAGAATCCGATCGTGCATAGAGGCTCCCCTTTGATTCAAGCAGGCGGAAAGGCTCCGGATCAAAAACGCGAGGCAGGGGCCTGCGGGAACTCGCCCTCCGCGGGTGCGAGAGCATGAAGCACCTCTTTCGCCTTCTTCATTCGCTGGTGCGCCTGAACATAGAATCCGGGTTTCTTCTCAATCGCCTTTTCGAAGGCATCTATGGCCTCTTCAGATTTTCCTTTGGATAGAAAAAGGCACCCTAAATTATAGTAGGCAGTTGCCTCATCTCCGC
>CAVQIK010000017.1:0-66706 GCA_963712535.1 uncultured delta proteobacterium
ATGTTCCCATGGCCGATCTCCTTTCTGAAAGTTTAGAATGAACAACCTTCTATTCTTAACAGAAAGGAGATGACCACGGAATTACCAGAGGAGACCAAGGACCCTTCTCCAAAACAACAGCGATCACCAAAACCTATTCAATTGTCAAAGAACGAATGAAACCACCGCGAAGCGGTTTAGTTCAACAATGATTAGGCCGATCTACCTTTGACCTTTAGCAAAGCTGTTTTGGGTCTGTATATCCCAACTGAATCAGTGCCAAATTATGGCCGTGAATATTAAATATTTTCATTCACTTAACCCGACTTCGGTGCTCGGGTGGTTTTGTTGTTATCAAGACTTGATAATACCGATGCAAACCCGAGCCATAGATGAGAAATGGTTCCAAAGGAATAGAAATTCCGCTCAAGTCTTTGTATGGACACCTTCCGGAAATTTCTTTTCATCTTCGACTCCAGAAGGCCAAGGGACAGATCGTTGGTTAAGCAGGAAAAGATAGGATTAATTGATCAAAAAATACTCTCCTGTTCACCGACAGTCAAGGAGAAAGTTGCCTTTGGAAATGGTCTTCGTTTCCACGTCCAAATTGAGGATTTGCATTTGAAATGTTGCATTCTTAGGGATAAATCCAAAAACAAGACTTCAGGAAGAACTGTTCCGTTTCCCAGGGGATATCCGACATCTCCTGCAAAACTCTGCAAACTCTCTGTTACAGGAAGTACTCTTCCATTTTCGAGGCTTTTTGATACCCCGCTCAAATTTCACCTCTTGCACCGACAAAGATGTAATCCAAGATAGCTATGATGGTCGAGGATCAGTCGTTTAGAGTGAGCAAACGAGCGGTGAGGGTCAACGGCGCGGCCCCGTCGCGTCTACCGGACTGTTAAGCTGACAAGCCAGTTCGTCTAGCCTTGATTTATACGGAGGAAAGTGAGAAAGTCTCCGGGGAAGATTGGCCTTTTTTGATTCCAGAGATAGTTGCTCACTGGCCGATTGAATTCTATGCTTGCGGGGGACGACGAATTCCTCTATACAAGGAATGGGATCTTTCTGTGGCTCCGCCGGTTCCGCAGGGGGATCCCTGTGGTTGAACTTCCCAAATCAAGGAATAAAATCGGAGGTGAAAAATGGAAAAATTTGATGCGCTTCTGAAGGATTTCACGACTTACCTCAAGCTGCCTTCGCTTCCTGTCGCGGTGAAAATGCTCCGGAAAGGGGAAGAGCCCCCCTTGCCCGCCAAATTCCCTCTTCGGGATTTCAAGAAAAGGATGGTCCTGTGCCAGGCCTGGACCATCGCCAGGCGGCACGAGGAGGTCGTGTGCATGAAATGCGAAGACATGCGCTGCGCGCCGAGTGTCCTGGCCATGGGTTTCCGTCCCCCCGTGCCCTATTTCACCGAGGGTCACCTCTGCATCGGCCGGTACAGCAAAACCCTGGAGGCGGGGGCGCGCAGCGAAGCGCTTGTCCCCCTGTTCCCTACCGGGCTCTACGAGGCCGTGCTGTTTGCCCCCCTGAATCGCTGCACCTTCGACCCCGATGCCATCTTCCTCTCGGGAAACTCGGCTCAAATCATGCGTCTCATCCATGGCGCCCTCTACCATCAGGGAGGAAGGCTCACCTGCTCCACCGACGGCCGCCTCTCCTGCGCCGATCTCATCGTAACGCCCATTCAAACACCCGGGTTTTACATGGTCCTGCCCGGGCATGGTTCCAGGCGGCTGGCGCAGGCCAAGGATGACGAGATGGCGTTCACTTTCACCTATAGCGAGGAGAAAGCGGAGCAGCTGAGGGAGGGATTGGCCAAGACTCACGAGGCCGGTCTTCGCTACCCGGTCCGGATTCACCTGGATTACGAGGTCGTATTCCCCGGGCAGTATGACGAGTTGTTCACGATGTGGGGAGATAAAAAATAGGATTCCCAGCGCGGTGGAGTCGCAACCAAATAAATCCGATTTAGATGTGACGCCATCCCCCAGAAATCCCCCCTGCCCCCCTTTGCCAAAGGGGGGTTGGGGGGGATTTCTGAGGCGGGTTTTCCAATTCAGAATTTCTTTACAAAATTTAGAGAGTCCACAGATTGGTAGTATGGGGCGATTCATATCGCCCCTACTTTATCCCGGTGTAGATCACCGCGATACCGTCGGTTACCCTCTGGTAGCTCACCCGGGAAAAACCAATTTGCCCGAGCATCGTCGAGAGTTCCTCGGGAGGAGGGAATTTTCGGATGGATTCGGGTAGGTAAAGATAGGCTTCCATGGTGCCGGCCAGGACTTTTCCCGCCAGCGGCATGATCTGAAATGAGTAAAAGTCGTAGAGCCGGCCGAACCACCTCGAGACGGGGAGGGAAAATTCAAGGCACATCAGTTTCCCTCCCGGCTTGAGAACCCGGTGCATTTCGGAAAACCCATTCTCCATGCGGGTTACATTGCGGATCCCGAATCCCACCATGGCGGCATCGAAATGACCTGACGGGAAAGAGAGGCACTCGGCGTCCCCCTGGACGTAATCGACCCATCCCGAGACCGAGGCCATTTTCACCTTGGGCCGGCCTCCTTCGATCATGGCCCGGTTGATGTCGTAAAGGATGACCCGGCCTTCCGGGCCCACGGCCCTGGCTGCCAGGATGGAGAGGTCCGCGGTCCCGCCGCACACGTCAAGAACCCGATCTCCCGGCGCCAGGCGCATTCGTTCCACGGCCCATCTTTTCCAGAGGTAGTGCAGGCCGAAGCTCAGCACCGTGTTCATGAAATCGTATTTCCGGGCGATGGAGTTGAAGTGCCGCAGGACATAGCGGAACTTCTCCCGGGCCGGGACCTTGCGGTATCCGAAGTGGGTCAGCTCTTCGTCGGAATTGCCGCGGTCGGAAGGCGGACGGAGCGGGGGAGAGGGGGGGAGAATAGCTCAGGGGCTTACTCTCCTTGCCACGGGATCGGTCTCCTCCGGGATCTTGCCCAGCAGGCTCGCCAGTTCAAATCCCGCTTCCCGGAACAGAGGCCGGAGGTAGGCCAACGTCTCCCGGCCGGCTTCCACGGGCGCATCCGGATAGGTGTAAAGCTCCAGGCTGAGGTCCCCTTCATACCCGGATTTCCGGATGGCGCGGAGAATACCCCGAAAATCGAGCGCTCCCTTCCCCGGGATGAGATGATGGTGAAGCCGCGTCGCGGCGATATCCTCCACGTGAACATGCCCCACCCAGGGCAGGAGATCCTGGAAAGCCCGGACCGGATCTTCGCCGGCGCAGTAGAAATGGCCGATATCGAAATTCAGCCCCACGATGGGGGACCGGATCTCCCGGATGAATTCCATAAACTCGCGAGTGTTTTCCATGAGCAAGCGGGGCTCGGGTTCCACGAGAACTCTTACCTTCAGCTTTTCGGCTTGGGGAATGACTCTTTCCAGCCCTCCGTAAAACAAAGAAAAAGCTTGATCCCGGGACATCCCCTGGAGAGGACCGCCCGGAGGAATCGAGATGTTGCGGCAGCCAAGATAGGAAGCGATTCTCAGACATTCCATGGTGTGTTGAATCCGGATCTCCCGCCGTTTCTCCTCAGGCTCAATCCAGGAAGGGAGATACGTGTCGCCAACCGCGAACAAGGTGAAGCTGTTCAGGTTGGTGATCGAAAGTCCATTCCTCTCGATCAACTGTTTCAGCTGCGCGAGCTTTTCCGGACCGAAGTCGGGCGGGTAGAGGTGGGGCCGGTCCCCCATGATTTCGATTCCGCCGAAACCCAGGCGGGAGATCTTTTCCACCGCCTCGAAAAGGGAAAATTTCACGAAGGCGTTGGTGCTGTAACCGAAGGTCATTTAAACTCCCTTTCTTCGGGGTCGCCGTCGGAATCGCAATCGGAATCGAATTCGATACCGATCCCGACCCCGAACCCGACCGATCGACACCGCCGCTGGTCCCGGGATTACCGTTCCGCTGAGCAAAATGCCGCCAATTCATCCAGCTTGGCGAGCTGGTCCTGAAAAGTCACCGGCGGATTCGACGCCGAGCGGCTTCTTGAAATAGAAAGCCAATTCCGGGACCAGGCCGGAACGGCCGGCCGACTGCAGGCATACCATCCACCTTGCCAGGTCGATGACCAGCGGAGCCGCGAGAACAGAATCCCGGGCGAGGAGGTTCAAGCGGAGGCTCATGGGCAGGCCGAAGAGACCCGAAAAATCTATCACATCCCAGGCCTCCTTGGAGTCCCCGCGCGGAGGATAATAATCGATTACCACCTTGTGGGCAGGAGCGCCGTTCTGACCGCCCACAGGATATCCGAGGACCTCCTCCAGGATCTCCGTTTTGTTGGCCAGCTTCCCCGCAGCCCGTTTCGGGTCGGCCAGGTTTCTGCCGTCTTCGTTTCCCAGGATGTTCAAGCTGTACCACCCGTCCACCCGAAGGCTCCGCGCTTTCAGGGCGGAGGCCAGGACGACCTTTAAATAAGTTTGACCGGTTTTCCCGTCGCGCCCGCAGAGGGGGACGCCGGCCTTGGCCGCCTCGCTCACCAGGAAAGGGAGTTCGATTACGTTCGGGGTAAAATTCACGACGGGAACGCCCGAGAGGATGGCCGCAGTCCCGTAAACAAGATCGGGAAAGGCCGCCGGGTTGGCCCGGGAATAAAGCTCATCCATCCGGCTGCATTCTCCGGGGTTGAGGGATTCGCAGGCCGGAAGGAGGTTGATGAGAACCGGGCGGGTCCCGGGATACATCTTCTTGAAATCCTGGATGTCCCGGCACAATCGTTCGACCTGCGCCGGGAAAGAAAGCTCTTCGAAAGGCGCTCGCCGGACCTGGAATGCTTCTAGAAGTTCTTCAAGGGGCCGCACCGTCTCGGGAGGGAGGACGCGGTGATATTCAAAAGCTTCTCTCAGGGAGCGGGGAGTGACATCCCACCCGGCAAACTCCATCTCCCCCGGGGATCCCAGCCCTTCGAAGCAGGCCGCGGTGGTCAGGCAGGGCTGGAGCGATTCCGCGTTCTTTTTGAACCCGGCGACGGCAGCCGCGACAGTGGACCCGACGGCCCCTTTCGCGCCCGCCACGAGAAGGAGCGGCGGTTTGCGGAATACCGGCTTATCCATTACACAAGCCTCGTCTCTGAAGGTCCCACTTCTTCTTTCCGTCATCTAAACAATAGGTGTTATAGGTAGAGTAAGCTAGTTGGTCTGTTTCTTTTCAGAATAAAGGAAACGGGAGCCTTTTTCAATCTTCGAAATAGGCAGGAGAGGAAATGCCATGGCCAGCCGAACAGATGTAGGTCTCAGGAGAGGAAGAATGGTGCAGGTTTCCGCTTTACTGACCGTACCCGAGTCGGCCAGATACCTGGGGGTCGGGCGCAGGAAGATCTATGAACTCATCGAATGGGGGGAGCTTAAGGCGGTCAAGCTGGGGCACTCCATACAAATCGAAAAGGAGAGTCTCGACCGCTTCAGGGAAAGCGGGAAAATGACGTAGCAAACGTGAGAGGGAATTGCTCACAGCGGGGTAATGCCTACATTGACCTGCCTCGCTGAATCCAGGGCGATTCGGAGCCGGTCAATTCGCTTCATTCCATTCTGGAGCTTCCACCGCGATATTTTCAGTCAGCACCAAGGTAAATCGGAAAAATTTTGATGGATGCGGGGGATCGGCGGAGATGAATCCCGGGGTTTCCGGAGGACGGGATCGGAGGCCCGGGACTGGGGGTAATGTTCACTGGCGGGGATTTCGGGCGGTTCAGCAGGGCGGGGGAAAGAAGCACCCGGGGCGACACGAGGGCGGGGTTCCGTCCCCGCTCCACTCTAATATTTGCGGGAGGCACGATGAATGCGGTAGAGGGCAGAGAGGGCTTTTACCGCCGCCTCCGGTGAAGAGACGGTGGCGACGGCTTCTCCGCAAAGCTCCTTGATGTGTTCGGTCCACCGCTCGTGACCGAGCAGCACGGCAACCGCGGGCTTTCCGCTGGCCTGTTCCCTCAGCACCGGCCAGTCGCCGAGCATGTCTTTGGCCTTTGCTCCAAGGCGCATGTAGATTTCGATCGCGGCAAAAGGGATCACCGGGACCAGGATGAAGCCGTCCGCGCCCGGGTCGGCGAATATTTCCCGGCACGCTGCGGGAAAGATCCCGCTCGGGCCGACATCCAGGGGATTCTTTATGTTGACCCAGCCGGGGGCCCGGGACCGTATTCCTTTTACCGTATTCTCCTGCCAGCGGGCCAGTTCCATCCCTTCCAGGTAAGCGGCGTCCGCGGTCATGGCCCCAAGAGAACCCGAGGTGGTCAGCACTCCTATTTTTTTCCCGGCCATGGGCGGCTGGGTCGTCAGGACCCGGGCAATCTCAACCATCTCCTGCAGGCTCGAGGCCCGGACTGCCCCTGCCTGGCGAAACGCAGCGTCGTAGAGACGGTCCTCTCCCGAGAGGCTGGCGGTGTGCGAAAGGGTGGCCTCCCGGCCGTAAGGGGTCCTGCCGCTCTTCAGCACGATCACCGGTTTTCTCCGGCAGGCGTTCTGGAGCGCGTGCATCAAACGCCGCCCGTCCCGGGTCCCCTCCGCGTAAATCAGGATCACCCGGGTCTCCGCGTCGGCGACGAAATATTCAAGCAGGTCAGCTTCGTCGAGGTCGATCTTGTTCCCAAGGGTGGCCACTTTGCTGATCTTGAGCCCCGCGGCCGGGAGATGGTCGAGGAGGATGTTCCCGAAGACTCCGCTCTGGGCGATGATGGCCACGGGACCGGGCTCCATGGATGCGTCCATGATTTCGATGGTCGCGAACTTTTCCCGGGTGTTCACCACGCCCACGCAGTTGGGGCCGATCAGCCGGATGCCCATCTCCCGGGCGAGGAGGGCGATCTCGTCCTGCTTTTTCTTTCCTTCTTCTCCGGTTTCGGCGAATCCTGCGGTCTCGATGATCGCCGCCCGAACTCCTTTCGCGCCCAATTCGACGAGTACCTGGCGCACCGCGGCGGAAGGGACGAGGATCACCGCGAGGTCAATCCCGTCGGGCAGCTCGGCGATCGACCGGTGCGCCTCTTTTCCGTGGATCTGGCCCCCCTTGGGGTTCACCAGGAAAGCCCGATCCAACCAGCCGTGCTTCTTCCAGAACAGGGGAATCCCGTACCCGAACCCCGGCGTGGTTGTGGCGCCGATCAGGGCGATGGATTTCGGTCGGAAAAATTTATCCAGAATACTTTCTTCCACCCATTCTCCTCCCGTGGAATCTCAGTACTTGCATCCATCCTTTGTATCTTCTTTTAAGGATCATCTCCCATTTAGTTGAGGAAAACAGGGCGGTATAGTTAAATTGTTCTGTGATTCCAGGGGCCCGAAAGAAAAGCCAGATTGCGCCACAATCATGAGGCACGTATCCCTACTTGGTTCTGGCGGGGGTGTTCCTCTATCCTCTGAACCCATGCTTTTCATGCCCCCGCTGGGCTTTGCGGAAGACCATTCATTCCTTTGATTGAAGCTCTATCCCGCCAATGCTTGTGGCCCAATCTGGCTTTTCTTCCGGGCCCTTGTGAGGCTTTCAGTGAATATTCGATCAACTATAGTGAACGTCATAAATAATTTGTCATCGCCAACTCAACTCCAATGACCTGTGGGCTGCAGAAATCCCCCCGCGCCCCCCTTTATTAAAGGGGGGTTGGAAGGATTTCGGGAGATGACTGGCTTGATCCCCGTGGTTCTCTGTTAACGTCGACTTACTTCTGTCGTCTCCTATAAATGGGAGATGATCTTCTTTTTATAAGCGGAGAGCGATCGAATTGTCAAATGGCGGGACTCCCTTTGTTCGAGCCGGCGCAAACGGAGACGGGAAGAACGGCAGAGCACGACCGGGCCGGGTTTTCTTTCCGGAGGTGAACGGCGCGGCCGGCTTTGGGCGACCTCGTGGACTACAGTCCTCTCAGGAATTCAGGGCGCAAGAGGGATGGGTCTTTCGCGGAAGCGACTTTCCGGATTAAAGCGACCACGGCGTCCTTATCCCTGGGCAATCGCGCCTTGATGGGCAGGTAGTTGGAAGCGTGATTGGAAGTAAAGTAGCAGCGGCTGAAATTGGAATGGCCGACGATCGTGCCGAGTTCTTCCAGGAGTTGAAAAGGGGAGGGGAGTCTGAAACTCTCCCGCTTTCATCTCATCATCGAGGGGCGTCCCCGGAACGACCATCAGGGTGAGGGCGCTGGCAAAATCAGGATCGATGTCGGAGAGGACTCGGGCCGTGGCCCGCGCGTGCCGCTGCCCGCCTTCCACCCCGCCGAGCCCCAGGAGAACCGTTGCCGAAAGAGTGATTCCGGCTTCCTTCACCCGTCTCCCCGCCTCGACCATCTGCTCGTAAGACGCCCCTTTCCGTATTTTCTCCAGCAGGGCCGGGTCCCCGGTCTCCACCCCCAGGTAGACGATCCCCAGCTTTCGTTCCTTCAAGGCTTTCAATTCCTCGACGCTCTTGCGCAGGATGCTCTTGGCGTTCCCGTAAACGCCCACCCGCCGTAAGCCGGTAAGTTTCTCGTTTAGATGGTCCAGGATGGCCACCAGCTTCGGCTGGGGGATGATCAGGGCGTCTCCATCAGCCAGGAAAACCTTCCGGAAAGGGCCGTACGGGGCCGCCTCATCGATCTCCTGTTTGATAAGCTCGAGGTCCTTGATGCGAAAGCGGCGGCCTTTGTAAGTGGGGCAGAACGTGCAACGGTTGTGCGAGCACCCCAGGGTGACCTGGAGGATCAGGCTTTCCGCCTCGCTGGGCGGCCGAATGACGATTCCTTCGTATTGCATTTTTGAAATCCGTGAGAAGCGAGTAGTGATTTTGAGGGGTCAACTTTCAAAATCTTAACTTTCTTTCAGGAAATTGGCAATGACGAGAGAAAGGATTCAGGCGTCGGGGCGAAGGTTTCCATCTTTTCTTGTCCGGATTCCCGGCTGCTGATTTCGGGCTTTTACCCCTTGCGCTCTCGCGCCCTCGCGCCTCGCGGTTTTAGTTGAGTCTTCCTTCCTTCTTCAGCCGTCCCAGGATCTCGTTTATTTTGGGAAGGGCTTCGACAGCCGCTTTCTCTCCTTCCAGGATCGCCTCGTGTCTCTTGGAAAAATCGCTGGAAGCGATGTGGCCCACCCTGGGCCTCAGGAGGACGTCCGCCCTGGAGCACTGGAGGCTGACCAGCTGGGAGTACATGATGCTCACCGCCTGAAGGATGGTCTCCACGGTATTCTCCGGTTTCGGGCTCTCCAGGTCCGAGGAGATGTCGACCGCGATCACGACGTCCGCGCCGAATCTTCTTGCGGCATCCACCGGTACCGGGCTGACAACCCCCCCGTCCACATAGAAGCGGTCCCCGATTCTTACCGGCCGGAAGATTCCCGGGGTGGAGCAGCTCGCCCTCACCGCGGCTCCCGTGTTCCCTTTTCCAAAGACGACCTCCTGCCCGCTTTGAATGTCCGCGGCGACCGCGTAAAAGGGGATGTTCAACTTCTCGAGAGGAGTGTTCCTGACCGTCCTGTTCACATAGTCGGCGAGCCTGATCCCTTGAACAAAGCCGTTGTCCGGAATGATGTAATCGACAATGTCCCCTTTATCCACCGAAAGCGCCAGGCTCTGGAGCTGAAAAGCGTCGAGACCGTAAGCATAGAAACTGCCGACCAGGCTGCCGGCGCTCGTCCCCACGATCATGTGAATGGGGACTCTGTGAGACTCCAGGACTTTCAATACCCCGATATGGGCGAACCCCTTGGCTGCCCCTGCGCCCAGGACCAGTGCGATTCTGGCCGGCTTGGGTGGAGGAGGGGAAGGGAAAACCGGCGGGGGCTGAACCTCCCGGTGAGCGCAGGAGGCGAGGAGGAGAAGGGCGGATAAAGATAATAACTTTAGATTCTTGAACACGGTCATCTCCTTTCCCGGGGAATCCCCGGTTCATCCCCATTCTAACGGGAGGGAGGCATTTGTCAATCCTGGTGTGAATTCCCGGGCTCGTCTCCAATCGAGAGACGAAAATCCCAGTTCCGGCTCCAGGCATCGGCCCCGCACCGCCGGCGGAGGAAAGCCTTTCAACTGGAAGAGCAGGTATGGAATACCCCTCAATGGCATTAAAATTGCACAAGTAAGCCTGATTCCTAAACCCCAGGAAAAAGGAGACCGCAAGCGAGAGATGAAAAAGGGGCTTCTTCAGGTCGCTCTTTTCTCCCTGGCGGGGCTGCTGATCGGGGCATGCGCGCCGGCCCTGAAAGAGACCCGTCCCGGAGAAATTGCCGACCCCTATTTTCGGCCGAAGAGGGTTTATGCCCTGGATTTCAATCAGGCCTGGGATTTGACTCTGAAGGCGCTCAGCCGTGAGGGTATTTCTCTCCGGGCGAGCAACAGAGAGACCGGCCTCATCCAGACGGATTACACGAACGTTTCCGCTCAGGAAAGGAACAGGTGCGCCCTCCGGTGCACCCGGGAGCCTTACCGAAAAACATTCGTTCACATCCTTTGCCGGCGTGAAGCCAGGACGGAAATGAACGAGCCGTTCAGGGACATCACTTACACCTATCCCCTGGAGGCGATGAAGGCGGAAGAGAATCTTTACCGGAAAATCGAGCCTTACCTCCTTCCCGCGGAGAGGTCCCCCCGGGTCCAGCAGGAGATGATCGCGAAAGGGGAACTCTCCCCGGCCGCGGTTCCGGTCGTCCCGGCGGCTTTGTTCGGCAAGGAAAACCCCGGGGCTGTTCCTCTTCTCCGAACCAGCGCAGCCGCCCAAACATCGCTGACCAGCCCTGCCGCTGTTAACCCCCATGCCTCTCCGGTTCACTCGAACGGAGCAGCGCCGGAACCCGCGCCAGTCCCTCTCGTGAAAGCCGCGAGCGAGGAAAAACCCCGGATCGCCTATGTGAGCACGATCGAAGCCGCGAACGCGAGAAAGGCGCCGTCCACCCAGGGTCCCCTCCTGACCGTGTTGAAAAAAGGAGAAAGGGCCGAGCGGGTGGGGGTGTCCGGAATTTGGACCAAGGTTAGACTGCTTTCCGGCGAGGTTGTCTGGATCCACGGCGACTTCTTAAAAGAGGTGGACTCCGGGGAAGCGTCCTCCGGCATCTTCTCCGCGGAAGCCGCGAGGAATAACGGATCTCCCCGGCCGGTAAAGGAAAATCCCGCGGCGGCGCGGGACAAAGTTCCTCCCGTTTCGCCGGTAAAAACGGAATCCCCTGCCGGGGGAACGGCCGAGTCTTCAAAGATGAACCTGGAAACCAGGGCCATTACCAGGATGAGAGCCGAGCCGTCTTCGAATTCCAAAGTGGTCCTGGTTTTAAAAAAAGGGAGAGCGGTAGAAAAAATTGGCGAGTCCGGGGAATATTCGAAGGTAAAGCTGTCCTGGGGAGATACGGGCTGGGTCCTGAACCGGTCGCTCAAAAGCCGCTGAGCAAATCCTGCCGGGAGCAAGAGAGAGAACAAGGCAATTTTTGCCCGGGTGGTTCAACGAAGGGCGGCCAGGAGTCCTGACAAATTCGCCGCAGCGTGATTTCCTCCAAGTGACGTTCACGTTTTTTCAGTAATAAGATTTACCGGCTCCGGGCCAGCCCCTTTGGCTGTTTCCCGACCTCTCCAGAGCTCTTCGAGCCAGCTCGCCGATGGTCACGGACCTGAACTTCTGATCTTCGTAGATCCTGATCGCGGACTCCTCTTCCAACAGGGCTTCGATTCCGGCCAGATTTCCTTCAATCCTCACCCGGGCGCCAGCCCACAGGGCGTGGCCTTTGACCATCGGGTCGGGCGAATCCAGGTATGCTTCCAGATACCGGCCGGCGCGGAGAGATGCCGGCAGGGCGGGGTGGGCCCCCGCCAGGCGCCCCACGCCCCACAGCGCTCCCCGCTGAAGAGGTCCGAACTGCAGGAAATTTTCCCCGGGCTGAACATAGGAAATCAGTATGGCGGCATATTCCCGGGCTAAAGCGGGTTGGCGGGCCAGGATTTCCCCCATGGCTTCGGGACTTCCCCAGCCGATTCCGCCCGACTCGTCATTCAGGGACCAGATCAGGCGCCGCAGGATGTTTCTGGCGGGCTCGAGATCTGTCTGGGCGAGGCGGGCGGTGACCATTCCTACTGCCGTTACGGCATGCCATTTGAGTACTTCGTCCATGCTGCACAAGGCGGAAAGGAGGCGGCTCAGGGTTCTGGAGGTGGGGAACTCGTTCCAGGCCTCCAGTTGGGCTTCAAAGTCCGGCGATTTTAAAATCGCGTAGAGTTTTTCTTTCAGGATCATCGTCCATGTGGTTCAAGGTCGAAAGACCAGCGCAGGGAATTGTGCTTTGATTATAGTGAACGGCTTAAGTAAGTCGACATCCAGTTGCCTCTTATTGACTTATGTCTCGCCGTAAAATCCCCCCTGCCCCCCTTTGATAAAGGGGGGTTTGGGGGGATTTACCAGGGATTGCCCATGCAATGTCCACTTTCTTTGGTCGGGCACTATAGTAGGGGCGATTCATGAATCGCCCCTACGATCTATCCGCGCTCAATTTCGGGCGGGGTGCCCTTCTTTCATTCCTCAAGGAACAGGGATCAGACGACCCGGTTCCGCAGCACGCCGATCCCGGCGATGTCTATTTCCACCTCGTCTCCCCGGTGGATATCCCCGATGTCCGGGGTCCCGGTCATGATGATGTCGCCCGGAAACAGGGTCATGATCTCCGAAATAAAGCTGACGAGTTCGGCGCAGCTGTAGTACTTCGCCTGAGTGGACCCGCTGACCCGGACCTCGTTGTTCACCCGGCAGGTAATGACGGTATTATCCGGGTCGAGGTCGGTTTCAATCACGGGACCGATCGGGCAGAAGGTGTCATAACTTTTTCCGTGAAAGGTGCCGTTGTCGCGGAGGACGAAATCGTAAGCGGTCACGTCGTTCCCGCAGGTGTAACCGAGAATGTACCGGGAAGCCTCTGCCGGCTTGATGTTTCGGGCGGGTTTCCCCATCACCACGACCAGCTCCGACTCAAAGATCAGGCGCTCGGACTCGGGAGGATAAACGATGTTCTCGCCGTGGGCGATGACCGAGCTCGGGGGCTTGAAAAATAAAAGGGGCCGGGGAGACCGGGAAGGGTTTTCTCCCCACGGGTAATTTTTCCCCGCGCAGATAATCTTCGTGGGTTCGCAGGGGGGGAGGGGTTTAAACTTTTCGAGAAGCCCCAGAGCCGGCCCGCGCTCCGGCCGCCCTTCCAGGGCCGAGCCTTCGAGCCGGTACAACGTCTCCCCTTCGGCAACGCCGTACTGCTTCCTTCCGTCTTTCTCGAACCGGAGTAGTTTCATGATCTCTCCCCCTCGATCCTTAGTGGGCATTTCCATAAATATCGTATCGTATTTTTTCGCTTAAAAGGGTTCACAGTACGGCAGAGTCAGAGACAAGCAAATGGAGTTCCTTGATACGTCCCTTCCAGAAATCCCCCCCGCCCCCCTTTATCAAAGGGGGGAAGGGGGGATTTCTGAGGCTTGTTCTCATGGCCAGGGTTTCCTTTTTCCAAACTCAAGAGCCTGCAACATAGTACAGAAGCAGGCCGCTGCGTAACCTGAATACGTTAGTGAATTTATGAACTACTGTACTTAGGATAGCCACCGCCGAATCGTACCATTCGGCAAAGGACGGGGCAACCCGTAATTTTGCGATCAAGGCCCCTTCTCCAATCGGCATCGGAATCGGGATCGGGATCGGGATCGGGTTCCATTTTCGATTCCGAACCCGACCCCGATTCCGAAAGAGTGTGGAAGTGGACATGCGAGACTCCCGATCAAGCCGGCCGACGTCTGAGGTCTGTGGTCTGAGGTCTGATGTCCGTCCTCCGGTCTAATGTCTATCCTTGATTTACCCGTCCACCTCTTATATCATTTCTTAGAAGTCTTTTCGGGGAGGGATAACGGTGGAAGCCAAAGATTTGCTGGAAGAGTATCTCGTTTCCGGCCACGGGGCCTGCCCGGGGTGCGCCATGCCGGTGGTCATGCGCCACGCCTTTCACGCGTTGGGCCCGAGGACCGTCTCCGTCGTCACCGCCAGCTGTTACGGGACGATTATCAGCACGTACCCTTTCTCCCCCGTTAAAATTTGCACCTACACGACTCCCTTCGCGTCGGCCGCTTCCGCTGCTTCCGGCATAAAGGCCGCCCTGGACCATCACGGGGATTTCCAAACCACTGTTCTCGCCGTCGCCGGGGACGGCGGGACTTTCGACATCGGCATCCAGGCCCTTTCGGCGGCCGCCGAGCGCAACGACGATTTTATCTTCCTCTGCTATGACAACGAAGCGTACATGAACACGGGGATCCAGCGCTCCTCGGCTACTCCCTGGGGGGCCTGGACCACCACGACCCCGCCCCTGAACCTCAAGAGCCAGCCCAAGAAAGATATCGTGGAGATCATGGCCGCCCACCGGGTGCCGTACGCGGCCACAGTCTCCATCGCGTACCCGGAAGATTTTGCCCGAAAGATCCGGAAGGCTAAGGAGACCCGGGGCCTCAAGTTCATCTATGCCCTTTCCCCCTGCCCGGTAGGCTGGCGGTTCTCTTCGGAGCTGACCATCCGGGTTGCCCGCCTGGCCGTTCAGTCCAAGGTCTTTCCCCTCTACGAAGTGGAGGACGGGGAGCGGTACCAGCTCACTTTGGAACCTGAGGGGGTCCCGGTGGGCCGGTACTTCGAGCCCCAGGGCCGGTTCTCCTTCTTGCGGGAAGGCGACCTGGAGAGAATCCAGGAGAACGTGGACCGTGAATGGGGGAGGTTGATGAGGCGGATGTAACCTTTTGCAGAACCGTTCCAACCGGCGCCATGCCTTCCGCGGCCCATCCGGAGGTGCCCATGAAAAGATTTTCCCTCTCACTCCTTCTGGCCATCTTCCTCTCCTTTCCTGCTCCCGCGAGCGCCGAGCAGGACCTGAAAGAAATATTCAAGGCCATCGTCAAGGTACATGCCAAGGTTCCGGAACACGCCCGCTCTGCCGGTACCCTGGGAACAGAACGGGAAGGCAGCGGAGTGATCATCGACTCCAAGGGGCACATCCTGACCATCGGTTATCTCATTACCGAGGCCGAGACGATCGAGGTAACCGGGCCCGAAGGAAAGGCCGTCAGCGCGACCTCCGTGGCTTATGACTCAAGGACGGGATTCGGCCTCATACGCGCCGAGAAACCCATTGGCGCCGCTCCCATGGAAATCGGCCGATCATCCGATGTGGAAGAAGGGGACCGGGTGCTTGCGGCGAGCTATGGCGGGAGAGACTCCGTCCAGGGGGCCCAGGTCATCTCTCGGAAAGAATTTGCCGGCTACTGGGAGTACCTTCTCGAAAGCGCCATATTCACCGCCCCTCCCCACCCGAATTTCGGGGGGGCCGTCCTGATCGACCGGGGAGGGAAGCTGGTGGGGATCGGCTCTCTTTTCACTACGGTCGCCATCTCCGGGCTGGGATCGATTCCGGGGAACCTGTTTGTCCCCATCGACCTCCTCAAGCCCATCCTGGCAGACCTGATCGCGAAAGGCCGCTCTTCCGAGCCGCTTCGCCCGTGGCTCGGCGTCTACTCAGAGGAGACCCACGGCCGGGTCATCGTCACCCGGGTCACCCCGGAGGGTCCGGCTGAAAGAGCGGGCCTGAAGAGCGGCGACGTGATCCTTATGGTGAAACAGAAAGAGGTGAGCGGGCTGGCTGATTTTTACCGTAAAATGTGGGCGCTGGGAAATGCGGGGGTCGAAGTCCCCCTCACCATCCTCCAGGGGGTCCGGGTCCGCGACCTGGCCGTGAAGTCCGCCGACCGGTACGAGTACATGCCGCTCAAGCCGCGGAAAAAGATATAGTTCGTTCCCATCCGGAAAACAAATTTCCCCTGGAGCTCTTATTCGGCCTTCTTTACCCCCATCTTCTTCAAGAAATCCCCGAACATCGTGTAGTCTGCCGGAATTTTCTTCTCCAGTTCAGCCTGGTCTTTGTAATCATAAGGAATATCGAAGCTGGCTAGGACCTTTTGGAAGGAAGCCTCTCCGGTTACTTTCCTGATGACCTCCCCCAACTTCTTGGAAATGTCCGGCGGAAGCCCTTTCGGTGCCACCAAGAGAAGCCCAGCGGGGGGGACGTCCGGGCAGCCGAAATCCTTGGGAATCGGAGTGTCGGGATACAGGGGGTTCCGCTTTTCCCCTGCGGTCACGAGCATGAGCAGCCGGAACATGCCCTGCTTGACGTATATGATCTGGCTGGAACCGATCGAGAAGTCGCAATGCTTGCCCAGGAGGATGTTGCTGGCCTCCGACGCGCCCTTGGTCGGGATGTGTCTAAAGCTGAGTCCTTTGCATTCGATGAACCGCTCCAGGGCCAGGTGCTGGCGGGTGTACATGCCCGTCGAGCTGTAGGAGAGCCCCGGATTGGCCTTGGCGCGAGCAATAAGCTCCTCCATGTTCTTGATGGGCGAGTCCTTGTGCACCACGACGACGCCGAGGTAATGGGCGTAGTAGGACAGGTAGGTGAAATCCTTCATGGGATCATAGGCCAGCTTCTGGAGATGAGGATTGACGGTCAGGGCTCCCTCGCTGATCGAGCCCAGGGAGTACCCGTCGGGTTTCTTGCTGGCCACGAGGCCCGCGCAGACCGTCGTTGAACCGCCGGGCTTGTTTTCCACGACCACGGGCACGCCCAGCAATTTTTCCATGCCGCTGCCGATCGCCCTCGCGCTGACATCGGTGCTGGCCCCGGCCGCGTAGCCGCAGTAGATGGTGATCGGCTTGTCCGGCCAGCCCTGGCCGAAAGCCGGGGAGCAGAACAAAGCGAAAAGAAGGAAAGGGAGGGCGGCCAAACACGACAGCTTGGGATGAATTATGGTCATCATAAAAAACCTCCTTCAGGATTTCTTGATCGGCGCCTACCGAATTGTAATTTCATTTGGTGGATCATCTCCAATTTGGTTGAAGGAAAATACGGCGGGACTGGTAAATTGTGCTGGGATTCCAGGGGTTCGGAAGGGAAGACCCATTCCGCCACAATCCTGAGGCACCTATCTGTTCTTGGTTCTGGCGGGGGTGTTCTTCTGTCCTTTGAAGCAGGCCCGTTCAGGCCCCCGCTGTGCATTGCGGAGAGCCATTAGGTCCTTGTAACCCAAGCTTTATCCCGCCAAAGCTTGTGGCGGAATGGGTCTTCCCTTCCGAACCCTTGTTAGGTTTTCAAGAAGAATTCGATCAACTAAATTGGAGATGATCCATAAATTTTAACATTTCCGCGAATTTTTCGTGCTCCCACTTGTGTTGTGGCCCGGGGGCAAGGGCGGTGCGTGCAGAAAGCCTTGGCGGGTGAAATCCTGAAGATGACTTGTTCGGGCTTCCGCAGAAAGAGGCGGAGCGACCGGGCACACCCCGAAGCGGTCCTGCATAGCTTAAGACGGGGAGCTTGCGCAGGCAGAAGTTTCGCCCCATCCAGGAAATGAAAGATGCCTCAGGATTTCTGCGCGCACCGCCCTTGCCCCCGGGTCCTCGCAAGGGCTGGCCACTATCAGGCGGCGAGAATTCAATCCGCCTTGAGCGGTTCAAGGTTTTCAAGCCCCCACATCTGGTGGAGGGCATGACTTCACCAGGCTTCCAACGCAGAACAGGTTCAATGCGGCCGGGCTATTCCGGCTCACAGGACTTTTTGTTTTTTCAACTCCTCAATTTGCTCCCGGGAGTAGCCCAGGAGACCGGACAGGATTTCCCCGGTGTGCTGTCCCAGGGTAGGGGCCCCTTCGAAGACCTCTTCCTTCACTTTGGACATTTTGATCGGGTTTCCCACCATCTTGATCTCTTCCCCCAGGTGGTTCACCGGAACCACCATGTTGCGGGCTAACACGGACGGGTCCGACAGGGCCTCGGCGAGGTTGTTCACCGGCCCTGCCGGGACGTCGGCCTTGATGAGCAGATCCAGCCACTCCTCCCGGTCTTTTTCCAGAAATTTTCGTTCCAGGATGGGCATCAAGGCCTCCCGGTTTTTCAACCTCCCGTTCCGGGTGCTGAAACGAGGGTCTTTTCCCACTTCGGCAATTCCCAACGCCTGGCAAACTCCCTGGAAGAATTTCTCCTGGGCGGCGTCGATGGTCAGGTATTTTCCGTCCTTCGTCCGAAAGGCCCGGATCGGCACGGAAGACACGTGACCCGATCCGATGGGTTCCGGGATGACTTTCTCCAGAAAGTAATACTGCGCCCGGTAGGTCATCAGCGAAATCTGGGCATCCAGCATGGCGATGTCCAGTCGCTGCCCCTCCCCGGTCTTCTCCCGGTCGTAGAGCGCCGCAAGAACGGCCATGGCGGCGAACATTCCCCCGCCCAGGTCTCCCATGGGATAGCCGAGGCGAACGGGCGGTCTCCCGGGTTCCCCCGTAAAGCTCATGACGCCGCCCATCGCCTGGATGAGGAGGTCCAAAGCGGGACGGTCCTTGTATGGGCTGTTGGAACCAAACCCGGTGACGGAGCAGCAGATGATCTTCGGGTTCACCTTCTTCAGGGTTTCGTAATCGATCTTCAGCTTCTCCGCGGTTCCCGAACGGAAATTTTCGTACACCACGTCCGAGATTTTCACCAGCCCGTAAAAAGTTTCCCTGGCCTTCTCGTTCCGGAGGTTCAGGGTCATGCTCTTCTTGTTCCGGTTGAAACTCAGATAGTAGGCGCTTTCCCCCTTGTGGGTGTAGTGGACGGTCGTCCGGCTCAGGTCTCCCCCCTCAGGGTTTTCGATCTTGATCACCTCCGCCCCGAGATCAGCCAGGAGCAGGGTTCCGTATGGCCCCGCCATAATTTGCGACAAATCCAGGATCCGAACTCCGCGAAGAATCATGTCACTCCTCCTAGGAATTCTCTAGGATTTATTCTTTGAGGAACTTTGTAATTTTCTTTCGGACGCAGATGAACGCAGATAGGCGCAGATTTGCAGGATTCAAAAACCTTTATTCCACGTTCTTAAGATAATCTGCGCAAATCTGCGGAAATCTGCGTCCCAATAAAATTAGGCCTTTTTCTTCTGCTCTTCTTCCTCGATCTTCATGAGCGCCCGAATGCCGGTGTCGAACGCGGGCCCGCCTCCGGGAATGATCATGGTCTCGCAGGCCTCCATGAGCTCCTGCTTCGTCGCGCCGTGCTCAAGGGCCCTTTTCATGTGGAGGTAAACCCCGGTCTCCCGCCCTCGATACGCGAGGATCGCGATGGCCACGAGTTCCCGCGTCTTCACCGGAAGGGCTTTTCCGGGCCCCAGCCCGTTGTTGTAGAGATTGTTGTAGGCCTCCATGAAATCGGGGTCCCTCTCCGCAACATAAAACTTCGGGGGAGACCCGTACCCACGGTCCTTCTGCATCTTCTCTATGAGATCTTTTGCCCTCTTTCCTTTCTTTTCATCCGCCATTTTCATCGTCCTTTCTAAATTCAGGATCCTCTTCGCAAGTTGAGCAACTTCCTTTGGTTCTGTAGCCAGCGGCAGGCAGGCCTGCCCTTTTTCCAGGGTTACCCCGGCCCAACTTCCTTTCCCGCCCTTTTCCGGTCAGCGCTTCAGGATAATCACCGTGGACGCCCCGGTGTCGTGGCCGATGAAACCCCCGGAGCAATGGCCCAGGCCGACTTTCGCCCCCTGTACCTGCCGGGCGCCCGCCTCGCCGCGGAGCTGCCAGACGATCTCGCACACCTGGGCTACCCCCGTCGCGCCGACGGGGTGGCCTTTGCATAGAAGGCCGCCGCTCGGATTGATCGGGAGCTTCCCGCCGATCTGGGTTTCCCCGGAAGCGACCCAGCGCCCGCCTTCTCCCGGGGGGCAGAGGCAAAGGTTCTCGATGCGGACGATTTCCGCGATGGTGAAGCAGTCATGGACCTCCGCGAGGCTCAGGTCCTCCGGGCCGATGCCTGCTTTCTCAAAGGCTTCCTTGGCGGCCCGGGTTTCGAGTTCGTTGACGGCGATGTCCCGCAGGTTGTCGTAGGTTCCGGACTTGAGGGTGGCGGCTCCCACGTACACAAACTTCGTGGTGTACTTCCTGGCTACTTCCTCGCTGCAGAGGATGGCCGCGGCTCCTCCGTCCGTCGTGGGGCAGCAATCAAAAAGGGTCAGGGGATAAGAGATCATCGCCGACTTTCTCACCTCTTCGACGGTTACTTCCTTGGGGAGAAATGCCCGGGGGTTCAGCTTCGCGTTTTTGCGGTTCTTCACCGCCACCATCGCAAGCTGCTCGAGGGTCGTGCCGTACTGGGCCATATGCCTTTGCGCGCGCATCGCCCACACACCGGGAGGCGCGAACCCCGCGATCCCTTCGATGTTGTCGCCGGTGCGCCCGAGGGGAGCGCCTGTGCCGCCCGTTAATTTCTCCACCCCCAGGGCCATGGCGATGTCGTAGAAACCCGAAGCGACGGCCATATAGGCCTCCCGGAACGCCGTGGAGCCGCTGGCGCAGGCATTCTCCACCCGGGTGATCGGGATGCTCCGGATACCGACTCCCCTCAGGATCTCCTGACCCACGCAACTGATATGCCCGGTCTCTCTCCGTTCCGTCAGGTTCCCCACATAAGCCACCTGGATGTCCTTGGGACCCATCCCGGCATCCTTCATCGCGTCCCACGCGGCTTGCCTTCCCAAAACCTCGATGGGGGTCTCGGGAAATTTCCCGAATTTGGTCATCCCCACTCCGATCACCACAACATTCCTCATGAGATTTCCTCCTCTGCTCTGCGCGCCGGCAGGGCTGAAAATTCGCTCGTCCCTTTCCTCAGCGTTTTATCCGTGTTCGTCCGCATCCGATCCATTTCGTTCAGGCGGCGTTTTCCAGGATCCGAAAACGATAGCCCATCACTTTTTCCCCCGAGGGATCTTCCCGGAGCGGCTCCAGCACGAATTCCACCGGGGCGTCGATCTTCAGGGTCTCGGGCTTCCAGCCGATGATTTTCGAGAGGACCCTGACCCCTTCGGGGAGCTCCACGTAGCCGTAGGAGTACGGGACGGTAAAGCCTTTGGGGGCCAGCGACTCTCTCTCCACAATGGTGAAGGCGTAGAGCTTTCCCCTTGTGCCGAGAGAGCATTCCTTCAGCGTGCCTTCCCGGAAACATTCGGTGCACAGGCTTTGCTGGGGAAAGAATACTTTTCCGCAGGCGCTGCACTTGCTCCCCAGAAGGTGGGGTTGCCCGTCTTCCGGGGCGGCCAGGGCTAATACTCGCGGGTCAAATGAGATCACTTCCTGTCTCCTTTCGTCGATCGCCACGCGTTTCGCGTAGCAAGGTCATATCGTTTTCTCGTATCAGTTTAATGGGTGAGAAGATATCCCTGAAACTGGAGCCGGGAGAGCACAAGCGGCAGAACGTAGGGGCGGATCACCTCGCCCCTACAACCCTTGCGCGTTACCCGTTGCATCCTTCATTCATCCGCGGGAGGGGCTGGCGATCGTGACCCCGCCGTCCACGATGAGAACGACGCCGGTGATGAAGCGCGCTTCGTCCGAGGCGAGGAAAAGGGCGGCATATCCGATGTCCCAGCCGGTTCCCTCGATCTTCAAAAGGGTAGCCTGCTTCCGGCGTTCCCGGAGCTCATTTGTCATCCCCCGGGCGTAAACCATGGGGGTGTACATCGGTCCGGGAACGACGCAGTTTACGCGCACGCCCTGGCCCCCGTGGTCGATGGCCATGGCTCGGGTCAACGCGATGACGGCGCCCTTGGAAGTGGTATAGGGCGTGAGCCCGCGCGGCCGGAGGGCGCTGATCGAGGAGATGTTGACGATGGAACCTCCGCCCCCCGCGCTCATCGCCGGCACGGCAAATTTTCCGGTGAGCATCATGCTCTTCACGTTCACCGCCATGACCCGGTCCCAGTCTTCCTCTTTCACCTCCACCACGGTGCCGGGGCCCGAGATGCCCACGTTGTTATCGAGAATATCGAGGCGGCCCCAGCGCTTCACCGCCCGCTCCACCATGTTCCGGCAGTCCTCAACCCGGGAAACATCGCCCAGGAAAACTTCGGCCTCGCCGCCTTCCTTCTTAATTATCTCCAGCGTCGATTCGGCGGCCGCCTGGGAATTGTCCACGAGCAGAACCTTCGCCCCCTCGCGGGCGAACAGGACGGCCGTGGCCCGGCCGTTCCCGATCCCCTCGGCCCTCGACCCGGCGCCGGTCACGATGGCGACCTTACCCTCCAACCTTGGCTTTGACGGCATCAGCGTTCTCCTTTCGCCGGGTGTTATAAAACCGGCAGTCAGTTTCTCGGGTGTACACTTTTTTGGGGGGAGAGGGGGAGGCCTATTCCGTCGTCGAAGCAGAAAGGAACAGCCAGATGAATAAACACCTCAGGGCCCTAGGTCAGCGAATATCCTCCATCCACATAAATGGTTTGACCGGTTACGTATTCCGAGGCATCTGAAGCCAGGTAAATGAGAAGTCCGGTCAGGTCTTCGGGGACGGCCCATCTCTTCAGGGCCGTTCGCTCGCGAATTGCCTCGTACTGGTCTGTTTCCTTCTCTTTGAAATGCGCGGTCAATTCCGTCTCCGTGTAACCGGGGGCGATGGCATTCACCCGGATCCCGTGCCGCGCCCATTCGACCGCCAGCGCTTTGGTCAACTGAGAGACCCCTCCCTTGCTCGCCGTGTAGGCGGAGGCCATAGGGGGAGCAATCAGGCTCCGAAGGGAAGCGATGTTTATGATGGCCCCTCTCTTGCTTTTGGCCATTTCTTTCGCCATAGCCTGGCTGCAAAAAAAATAGGCTTTCAGGTTCGTATCCAGAATCCGGTCCCACTCCGGTTCGGACAGATCGAGTGCCAGCTTGCGTACGTTCATTCCGGCGTTATTCACGAGGATATCAATCTTGCCCAGTTTTTGGAGGGTCACCTGTATCAGGTTGGCAAGTTCTTCCGATCGGGTGACATCGGTTTGGCAAACGACGCAGTTTCGACCCAGGGAACGAATCTTTTCGGACAGATCCTCTAATTTCAGCAGCGTTCGGGCAGCCACCGCCACGTCGGCCCCCGCTTCGGCAAGAGCCAGAGACATTGCTTTCCCGATTCCCCGGCTTGCCCCGGTCACGACGGCCACCCTCCCTTTGAGAGAAAACTTCTCCAGGATCATTTGCCCGCTGTCTTTCTCCCGCTTATCGGAATCAAAAAAATTGCTTTCGGCGGCTACCCGATTTTTACGCTTTCCCCGCCGTCAACGGGCAGCGCCGCCCCGGTGATGAAACCCGCTTCGTCGGAAGCCAGAAAGAGCGCGGCATGGGCGACATCCCAGCCGGTTCCCATTTTGCCGCGCAGGGGAACCCTGGCGCCGCGCTCGGCCGCAATTTCCTCGCGGGTTCTCCCCGTGAGTTTCACCCGGGTGTCGACGGCCATGGGAGTGTCCATGAGTCCGGGGAGAATGGTGTTCGCGCGGATCCCGTACTTTGCGTTCTGGATGGCGATTTGCTGGGTCAACGCCACGAGGGCCGCCTTGGTCGTCTTGTAGCCGACCAGCGGGTAATTGGACCAGGCCGCGAGGGAGGAAATGCTGATGATGGCCCCGCTCATCTGGGTCCGCATGACCGGGAGGACATGCTTGCAGGCCAGGACCATGCCGCGCAAATTGACGGCGACGATCCGGTCAAAGGCCTCCGTGGTGATCTCGGTGATCTGCGCGTCGCCGCCGGCGAGGCTGAAGCCCACGTTGTAGTGCAGGATATCGATTCTCTTCCACTTTTCCAGGCAGGATGCGATCCCCGCCTTCAGGGAAGCCTCGTCCGTTACATCGGCCTTAAAGGCGTAGGCCTCTCCCCCTTCTTTCCTGATCATGGCCACCGTGTCCTCGGCGGATGCCAGGTCACGGTCGATCGCCAGCACGCGGGCGCCTTCGCGAGCGAACAGGACCGCCGTCGCGCGGCCGTTCCCTATGGTCATTCCGGGCGTCTGCCCGGCGCCTACAATAATCGCCACCTTGTCTTTCAGCCTCACGATGCCTCCTTGCCGGCCCTTCCCGGGCAGGCCGGGTAGGGGCGGTTCGCGAACCGCCCCTACATTGGCCTTTCGATTGTATCCCTTAGGACCCCAGATCAATGAGCCGCCGAGCGTCTAAGAGAAGCGCATTATTTTGTAAAGAGATGGATCGAGCAGGCGCCATGATCGAGGCCGTATATTCCTCCGCCCGTGCAGTGCGTGAGCCCCACCTTGGCGTTCTTGACCTGCCGGGCTCCGGCCTGCCCCCGCAGCTGCATCACGATCTCCGTGGTCTGAGCCAGACCCGTGGCGCCGGTCGGATGGCCCTTGGAGATGAGCCCTCCGCTGGGATTCACCGGGATCCGGCCGCTTATATCCGTAGCCCCCTCGGCCAGCAGCTTGGGAGCTTCCCCCGGGCCGCAGAAGCCCAACCCTTCATAATACAGCAGCTCCGCGATGCTGAAGGCGTCGTGAACCTCCGCCAGGCTCACATCCCTGGGGCCCAGCCCGGCCATCTCGTAAGCCATTTTCGAAGCCCGGACGGTGATCTCCGGCGTGGTCATGTCCCGAAACCCGTTCGTGAATTTCCCGGATACCAGAACCGACCCCTTGATCCAAACGGGATGGCTGCTGTACTTCTTGGCCTTCTCGGCGCTGCACAAAACCACCGCCGCGGCTCCGTCACCCGTCGGGCAGCACATGAAGAGCGTCAGCGGGTCGGCGATCATCCGCGAGCTTAAGACCTGCTCCACCGTCGTCTCTTTGTTGAATTGGGCGTGGGGGTTCTTTGCGGCACACCTCCGGCTCTTCACCACGACCCTGGCCAGGTCCTCGGCCGTGGCCCCATAATTCTCCATGTACCGCCGCGCGCGCATGGCATAAAGGGCGGGCATCACCATCCCCTGGTTGACCTCCAGGTCTTCCATGGCCAGGGGCAGGGTCCCCCCGCCCAAGGCGGAAAGCTGCTCGGCTCCCACCGCGATCACCATGTCATACAAGCCGCTGGCCACCCCCAACCAGCCCTCCCGCATCGCGCTCGACCCGCTGGAGCAGGCATTCTCCATGTTGGAGATGGGGATCCCTGTCATTCCCAGGTCCTTGAAAATCCGCTGTCCCAGCAGCGAACCTCCCAGCAGCGTGCCCGAATAGGCCGCTTGAATCTCCCTGGGGGGTACGCCGGCATCCTTGATCGCCAAAAGGACGGCTTCCCGCCCCATGGCGGAGAGCATGCGGTCCGGAAACTTGCCGATCCGGGTCATCCCCACACCGATGACAGCCACATCCCTCATATGAAATCTCCTTTCTGCTGAACGGGTATTTTCAGGAGCTTAACCACGGAGGCGCAACCCATGAAACGCTCAATTTCCGGCTACCGAATCCTTCCTATAGTGAACGGCTTAAATAAAGTGACATTGGACGAGCGCTCATTGCGATTTAAAAATTTCCATACAAAATCCCCCCTTGCCCCCCTTTAATAAAGGGGGGATGGGGGGATTTCTCTTGAGAAAGCTGCACATGCAATGACTACTTTCTTTTGTCGTCCACTATAGTCAGAATGGAGGTGTAGGGGCGACCCGCCGGTCGCCCCTACGATAGCAGGGAAGCATTCCCTCTGTGTTCTCTGTGGTTCATTCTTTTAAGATTTTTGACCGAACTTCACAGCGGTCTGAACTTGTAACTCATCACTTCATTTCCCTGTTCGTCTACGGCGACCCTTCCCAGCTCCGCCTGCACCTGCGTGTCCACCTTCAACTGCGCCGGGTCGGTGGTGGTGATCTGTCCCAGCACCCTCACCCCTTCGGGGAGATCGACGTACCCGAGGGTGTACGGCGGCAGAAACCTCTTGGGGGCCACCTGGACCGTGCTGTAGCTGTAAAGCTTCCCCTGGCTGCTCAACTTGACCTTCTCCATCTGGGTCTCTTTCCCCTCGGCAAAACATCTGGGACAAACCTCCCGGGCGGGGAAATAGCTCTGCTCGCAATTTTTGCAGCGGTTCCCGAGGAGATGAAGCCCGTCCCCCTCGATCACCCACGAGGATTCGCTCGGGTAGTAAACCGTTTTCTTCTCTTGCGTTCCTTCCATGAAAATGTGCCTCCTCTCTTGTCGTCAGTTTCCAATCTATAGGAGACGACAGAAGTAAGTCGACGTTAACAGGGAACCACGGGGATCAACCCAGTCATCTCCCGAAATCCCCCCAACCCCCCTTTAATAAAGGGGGGCGCGGGGGGATTTCTGCAGCCCACAGGACATTGGAGTTGAGTTGGCGATGACAAATTATTTATGACGTTCACTATAACGATCCGCTCGCTAAATCACCTTCTCTTGTTTCAAACCCGCGATCCGTTCTTTGGAGTACCCGAGGTACGCGGACAGGATCTGATCCGTATGCTGGCCCAGGGTGGGAGCGCCCTCGAAGACCTCTTCCCCCATCTCGGACATCTTGATGGGATTCCCCAGCATCTTGATCTCTTCCCCCAAATGCTCGACGGGCACCACCATCTTCCGGGCAAGAACGGATGGGTCCAGCAGGGCCTGGGCAACATCGTTCACCGGCCCTACGGGGACGTCGGCCTTGATCAAGAGTTCGACCCACAGATCCCGGTCCTTCTGCAGGAACCTCTTCTCCAGGATTTGAAAGAGGGCGTCCCGGTTCTTCAACCTCGCCGCCACCGTACTGAACCGTGGGTCCTTCCCCGTTTCAGGAATTCCCAGGGCCTGGCAGACATTCTGGAAGAATTTGTCCTGGGCCGCGTCGATGGTCAGGTACTTCCCGTCCCTGGCCTTGAAGGCCCGGATGGGCACGGCGGACACGTGCCCCGATCCGACGGGCTCGGGGATCTCCTTGCCCAGGAGACAGTATTGCGCCCGGTAGGTCATGAGAGAGATTAGCCCATCGAGCATGCCGATGTCCACCTTTTGCCCTTTCCCGGTCAACTGACGGAAGTAGAGCGCGCCCAAAACGCCCATGACCGCGAACATGGCCCCGTTCAGGTCTCCCATGGGAATCCCCAGGCGGACCGGCGGCCGGCCGGGCTCCCCGGTGAAGCTCATCACCCCGGAGTACGCCTGGATCAGGAGATCGAGGGCAGGCCGGTCCTTGTAGGGACTGTCGGACCCGAAACCGGTGACCGAGCAGGAAATGATCCTCGGGTTTATCTTTTTCAAGCTTTCGTAGTCGATCCGAAACTTCTCGAGCATCCCGCTGCGGAAGTTGTCGTAAACCACGTCCGAGACCTTCGCCAGTTCGTAAAAGATCTCCGTGGCCTTGGGATTCCGGAAGTTCAGGGTGAGACTCTTTTTGTTGCGGTTGAAGCTTAAATAATAAGCGCTCTCGTCCTTGTGGGTGTACTGGCGGAGATTTCGGCTGAGGTCTCCGCCTTCCGGATTCTCAATCTTGATGATCTCGGCGCCCAAGTCTCCCAGGAGCAACGTGCCGTAGGGTCCGGCGATATACTGGGACAGATCGAGGATTCGCACCCCCTTTAGAATTTCAGCCATGGATATCCTCCTTGATGAAATTTCTGCCGGAACGTCTGACGGCCGCTGGGATCAGGCAAACGCGGCGGGTTCGAAGGCGGGAGGCTAAGCCGGAAGGCTGTCAGGCACGCCACGGCTGCCCTTGCTTACCGGGCTTCGGCAAGGCGTTCCAGGCAGTAGTCCACTTCCTCCCGGGTATTGTAATGGGCCAGGCCGGCCCGAACGACCCCGCCGGTGTCTTCCACGCCGAGGCGCTCGGTGACCGCCTGGGCGTAAAAGTTTCCCGCCCAGACATAAACCCCGCGGCCGGCCAGAAACTCGGCCACTTGACGGGGGGAGCGGCCGGCCAGGTTGAAAGCCGCTGTAGGGGTTCGCTGATGGAAGCGCGATGGGTCCTGGATCCCGTAGAAACTCAAACCCGGGACCGCCAGGAGGCCGGCGACAAAATGCTTGAATAGACCCCGCTCATACACCTGAATGGCTGCCATGGCCTGTTTCAGCTTCCTCCTGCGGCCCTGGAACCCGGGAAAATCCTCCGCGAAAGGAGACCCGGCCTTCTCCCCGAGTTCCGCGAGGTACTCGACGGCGGCCAGCACTCCGGCTTGAGCTTCATGGTTCTGGGTGCCGGTCTCGAATTTGCCGGGCGGGCGTCCGTCGGCCGGGCGCACTTTATAGGCCTGCAGCCGGTCCAGCAGATCCTCCCGCCCCCAGACGACCCCCGCGTGGGGGCCGAAAAATTTGTAAGCCGAACAGACCAGGAAGTCGCATCCGAGGGCCTGGACATCGATGGGCCCGTGAGGGGCGAAGTGAACGGCGTCCACCCAGAGCCAGGCCCCCACGGAATGGGCCATCTCCGCGATCTTTGCGATCGGGTTGATGGTGCCGACGCAGTTGGATGCATAGCCGACGGCGACGAGCCGGGTGCGGGGGTTCAGAAGGCCGGCCAGCTCGTCCATCCGAAGGGTGCAGTCGGTTGGGTCGAAGTCGACCTCGCGCACAATCACCCCTCTTTCGCTAAGCGCCTGCCACGGGGACCGGTTCGCGTCGTGGTCCAGGCGGGTGATGAGGATCTCGTCCCCGGCCGCGAGCTCCCTTCCGATCGCCCGGCTGAACTGAAAGGTGAGGGTGGTCATGTTCGGCCCCATCACGATTTCCCGGGCTGACGGGGCGTTGAGAAAATCCGCCATCGCCTGGTGGGCGGATTCCAGCACCGAATCACTCCGCCGGCTGGTGAGAAAGGGCCCTCCGTGATTGGCGTTCGTGTAAGCGAGATAATGAGCCATGGCATCGATGACCTGCTGCGGAACCTGCGTTCCGCCCGGCCCGTCAAAAAAAACCGGCGCTCGCCCTCCATCCACCAGGGTTAGAGCCGGGAAGCAGGATCGAACGTAAGATAAGTCTATATCCGGCACGGGGACTCCGAAGAAATTGGATTTCGATAGCTGGCTGCTGGAAGCCGAAATTAACGAGCAAGCGTTCCGGCGCACGGGTTTCCCGGGGAAAACTAGTTGATTATCCGGGGAGGGGATTGGAGTGTCAAGGAAAAAGGTTAGGCGGATCCCGCGAACCATGCGCTCTATGTAGGGGCGACCCGCCGGGCCGCCCCTACTGCCCCTGTTCGTCGCCGGGCCTGGTGCCTGAGAAGCATTTGGAATGGAGAATTTTCTTTGTTAAACTTTAAGCAGGTCACGGTTCTACCTCCCTCCGAAAGGATCGCACCTTGGCGGACAAGAGGATCCATATTCCCTCCGATTGGGAGAAAATAGATATTCCTCAACTCTCCGGGATCTCCATGATCGTTGGCGGCCCGGACGTGGGAAAGAGCACTCTGACCCTCTACCTGTACAGCCGTCTGCGCGAGGTCTTCCCGCGGCTCGGCTACCTGGATGGAGACCCCGGGCAGTGCGGCCTGGGGCCCCCGGGCTGCATGACCTTGGCTTTCGATGGGCAAGGACAAGAGGCCTTTCCGCCCGATGGGAAATCCTGGAAGGTCTTTACGGGTTCGACTTCCCCGCGTGGGCACATGGTCCAATTCCTCTCCGCCACCTACCGCCTTACCCGGGCGGCCCTCCAGGAGGGCGCTCAGGCAATCGTGTGCGACACCAGCGGCTTCGTGAGTCCTTCCGGCGGCGGGACGACGCTCAAATGGGCCAAGATCGAGCTTCTTCGGCCGAAGACGCTCATCGCCATTCAAAGAGAAGAAGAGCTGGAGCCTCTTCTCGCCCCTCTGAGGCGAAGCCGGCGCATGCGGATGATCGTTATCCCTCCGTCTCCGGAGGCGGTTCGGAGGGATGCGGCGGCTCGCCGGGCCCACCGAACGGAAAAATACAGGGAGTATTTCGCCGGGGCCGGTCCCCTGCGAGTCCGGTGGACGCGGCTCGCGGTTTTCCCAGGCCCCTCTTTTGAACCCGGCCGCCTGGTAGCGCTGGAGGATGAGGATGGGTTTACTGCCGGGCTTGGCGTCGTCCAGGAAGTCGAGCGCGAATCACAGGGTCTCGTCCTGTTGTCCCCCTTGAAATCGCTGAAAAATGTCGAGGCCTTACGCGTGGGCGATTTGCTCGTGGACCCGGTGACCTTTTCCGACCGTCTGGTACCGCTGTACCGGTAATAGATGGTGAGAAATCAGGGCTTGTCAGGCATCTTACTCTGCCCCTTTTCCGGGTGAGAAGGAACGAGACAGGCGGCGGGATGAGAGGCACATTTCTATTGCTCGAAGAGGTTTATTCGATTAACATCTCAGATCGTGAAACGAGGGTCGGCCATGTTTGGAGAGGAATCCATGGAAGAATACAAAAAAGTTCTCGTACTCGAAAATGAAATCGAGGCCCGGCTGCTCGATTCCGTGCTGGATGAACGGGACATCCCGCACCGCATCCGGAGCTATCACGATTCCGCCTACGACGGAATTTATCAGGCCCAGAAGGGCTGGGGAATCGTGGAGGCGCCCCTGAAATGGGAAGAGGAGATCCGCTCCATCTACCGAGGATCTCCCTTTGCAGGATGCGGATCTTAATAATGATGAAGAGAACCCCTGAAGGTTCCCGCGAGGAAAGATCGGCATGAAAAGAATTGAAACGATTCGCGGGGCGAGGACCATCGTGGAGACCTGCGCCGGGGTGAAGCCCGGGGAAAGCGTGCTCATCCTCACGGACACCAACATGGTAAGCATCGCCGAGGTTCTCGCCATGGCCGTGAGGGAGAGAGATGCCGAACCCATTCTCACGATCCTCATCCCCCGGAAGGGCCATGGGGAAGAGCCTCCAGCCTGCGTGGCCGAGGCGATGAAGAAAGCCGATGTCATCCTGATCCCGGTCAGCACCTCGATCACCCACACGCGGGCGGTGAAGGAAGCGGCGGCCGCGGGCTCGCGGGCCATCGCGCTGACCGCGTTCACCGAAGACCTTTTGATTCGCGGAGGGATCCAGGCGGATTTCAGGAAGCTGAAACCCATCTGCCTCGAGGTGGCCCGCCGGTTCGGGGAAGCGAAATCGGTAACGCTGACCTCCCCGGCGGGCACTTCCCTCTCCCTGGAGAAGAAGGGAAGGAGGGGGAACGCCCTTTACTGCATCGTGGAACCCGGGCAATTCTCTCCGCTGCCGAACGTGGAGGCCAATTTTTCACCCCTGGAAGGCACGGCGGAAGGGGTCATCGTGGCGGATGCGAGCATCCCCTACCTGGGGATCGGGCTCTTGAACGAGCCGGTCCGCTGCAAGGTGGAAAAAGGCTTCATCGTGCGGATCGAAGGAGGGGCACAGGCGGAGGTCCTGAGGAGAGATCTTCAGGCGAGAAAAGATCCGAACTGCTACAACATCGCCGAGCTGGGAGTCGGCCTGAATCCCGAGTCGCGAATGACCGGCATCATGCTGGATGACGAGGGCGTCTGGGGTTCGGTTCACATCGGGATCGGGTCGAATCTGACCCTGGGCGGGGAAATCAAGGCTGCCGTTCACTATGACCTCCTCATGTGGGGCGCAACCATTGAGCTGGATGGAACGCCCATTCTGGAGAGAGGGGAATTGAAAATCTGATATTCGACCGTCGAGCTTTGGTTCACCCCGCGACTCTGAAGCCGCGGGCAGGGAGGCGCTTTATGGGACGGCGAAATAATCTGTGCGTTCGGTTGCTGGGGGGAATCTGCCTGGCGGCTTCCGCCTTTCTGTCGGCGGAATTCGCGGGGGCACAACCACCGGTGCCGCCGGAATTGAAAGACCTCATCCAGGTCAATATTCACCAGCTGATCGTAGACCCGGCCAGCATGCAACCGGTGGTCTTCCTCGCCGATCCCGACGGGGAGCGGGCCCTCCCGATCTGGATCGGGCCGTGCGAAGCCAATTCTCTGAGCGCCGAGATGGAAGGCACCAAGCCCGTCCGGCCCCTCACCTACGACTTCACGGCGACCCTCGTTGAAAAGCTGAAGGGAAAAGTCCGGCGGGCCGTCGTGACCCACGCGAAGGACGGCATCTATTACTCGGCCCTGATCATCGACCGGGAAGGAGCGTCGGTCGAGATCGACGCCCGCCCGAGCGATTCCATCATCCTGGCCACGAAGGTCAAGGCCCCTATCTTCGTCTCCGCCAAGCTCTTCAACGAAAATTCCATTCCCCTGAAAGAGGCGAAGGGGCCCGAGGCCTCCTACGGACTCACGGTCCAGGAACTCAATTCCTCCCTGGCCCATTCCTTTTCCTTTCAATCCACCAAGGGAGCGCTGGTGGCGGATGTGCGAGGAGGAAGCCAGGCGGAAAAGGACGGAGTCCAGCGGGGGGACATCTTCGTCGATGCGGGGGGTGAGGCGGTATCCGATCTTACCTCCCTACGGAACACTCTTGCAAAGCGCAAGGCCCCCCTGAAGGCCAGGGTCTTCCGCAAAGGGAAATTTGTATCCCTCACCCTTAATCCCAAGTGAAGCGTTCCATGCGATTAATGAGTCTGCGGATTGGGGTAATATCGGCCGCGGCGAAAGCACACGCAGCTTTTCCTAACTCTGAATCTTGATCTCGCTCACCTGAATGATAGGCTGAATCGGGGTGTAGTTCGGTATGTCGGCCATAATTGCCGCCGCATGCGGCCCAAAAGCAGCCTGAAAAGCCTCGACCGATTCACAATAGATATGCCCCATTGCAACGTAGGTCGGCTTTGTTCCCGGCGCTCCTCCCGCAAGACCCTGTTCCACGGCGATGCTCTTGCAGGCGCTGCCCATCTTTTGCTTAACCATCGGCATGTGCTTCTCGCAGTAATACTTCATGTCGAAGCCCTTACCCTCCGTATACGGATACAGCACGCTTACCTTGATCATGGGCGACCTCCTTCCGGTGATTTCTTGGAAGCCAAAAAAACCCTCCTCCTAATATACCACAATGGCCGATACCCCCCAATCTACGCCATCGATAGCAACCTGTCACGCGATAATTTCAAGGACGACGTGTCGGGTTAGGAAAGCAAATTCCGCACGATACGCGGTTTTGAAAATTACACCTACAACTATTCAGCGGAGGGGTGCTTAGGAGGTTGAGGATTACTGAAAGAAATGACGCATCCCAATTCAATAGATGAAAATCATATCGAAACCTTTTTGATGGTCCGAAAACAGAGGAGATATAGCAGATATCTATACCAGCATCCTTGCCAAAAACTCTATTTTTCTTCCACCCTCTTTCGTGGGCTCATTTGGATCATTTCTGGTCCAATACACGCCGCACGAGTTCGGCCCCCTCTCGCACGGTAAACGGCTTCATGATGTACCCCCGGAATCCCATAGCCGTGGCCTTTTCAGACGAAATCAAGTCACTGTATCCGGTGCACAGAATGACCGGAATATCAGGCCGCATGCGCATGAGCTCCTTTCCTAAATCCTCGCCGGTCATGAACGGCATCGTTTGATCCGTAATCACCAGGTCGAATTGAGAAGGATTTTCGGAGAAAAGTCTCAATGCCTCCTGACTGTCCATGAGCGCTGTAACCTTGTATCCAAGATGTTGCAGCATATTCTGGACGGTTTTAATATTGAAATCCTCATCGTCCACCAGCAGGATCCGTTCATTTCCCCTGGGGATCGGTTTAGGGGTTTCTGGCGTCCACCGAAGTTCTGGTATCAACCTTGGGAAGATAAACTTTAAAAATGGAGCCTTTGCCCGGCTCACTGTAGACGGTGATGCCTCCCTTGTGATTCTTTACGATCCCATAGACTACCGATAGCCCAAGTCCCGTCCCTTCTCCGACCGGTTTCGTGGTGAAGAAAGGCTCAAAAATCCGTTTCTTAACCTCTTCGTCCATACCGGACCCGGTATCCTTTACCGAAAGGACCAGGTAGTCTCCCGGTTGCATATCCGCCTCGGGCAGATCAGTCGAACCGAAGGTAATGCCTTGAAGGGAGATGTCGATCGATCCCGTGGTTCCCCGCATGGCATAAGCCGCATTCGTGCAGAGATTCATGATCACTTGCTGGATCTGAGAAGGGTCAGCAGAAACTGCATCCGATTCCGTCTCCAGGATGAAGTTTCATTTGGATGGTGGTCGGAATGGAAGATCGCAGTAGTTTGAAAGTTTCTTTTATGAGGGGGGTCAAAGTCAAGACCTCTTGCTTCTTTTCGGACTTGCGGCTGAACAAAAGCATTTGCTTCACCAGGTCTTTGCCGCGCAGCCCAGATTTGAGAATCAGGTCCAGATTCGTGCGGACACCAGATCCCCCGGGGAGGTCAAAAAGAGCCATTTCTGAATTAATTACAATCGCCGCAAGGATGTTGTTGAAATCATGGGCGATGCCCCCGGTCAGGGTGCCAATGGCCTCCAGCTTCTGAGCTTGGCGCAGTTGTTGCTCGGCTTTTTCGCGCCTGACCATTTCCTCTTGTAATTCCTTATTGACTCTGGCCAGGTCAGCGGTCCGCTTCTGGACACGAATTTCCAACTCGTCACGGGATCTGCGAAGTTCCTCCTCTGCCCGCTTGCGCTCCATGATGTCGCGGCACAGCGCAAGAATCAACGGCGTTCCGTTTTTTTCCACTATCGTCGCATTGATCTCAACGGGAGTAATTGTGCCATATTTATCAATGTAATCGATTTGCAAATTCCTGATATATCCATCCCTGGCACACTTGGCGACGGCCTCTGCATTTTTCTCCTTCTCATAATCAGCGGTCCACTCAATGACAGTTCTGCCGCGTATTTCGTCTAGACCGGTATGTCCGGTAAAGCGGACGTATTCCGCATTTGCATCAATAACCCTGCCTTCTGTATCGATAATCACATAGCCGGTATCAGTCGTTTCAACAAGAGTCCTGTATATACCCTCACTCTCGCGTAACATGTTCTCCGCCTTTTTGCGCTCGGTGATGTCAAAGAAGAAAGAGAGGATATACCGCTGGCCGTCCATGACGAACATTTCACCGCCCGCGACGGTGTTGATGAACTCCCCGTTCTTCTTCCTCAAGGTCAGCTCGACGTTCTCAAGATGACCCTTCTGAGCGAGCTCAGTGACCACGCGCTGGCGTTCCTCCGCCGAGGTCCAGATGTTCAGTTCCACCGTCGTCTTACCAATAAGCTCCTCCCGCGTGTATCCAACGAGTTTGGCGTAGGCCTCATTAGCGTCCACACATCTTCCATCCGCCCACCAACTTAGGATCGTCGCCGCCGGGTTTACCCGGAAGATGGAGGAGAACAACTGCTGCGACCGCTGCAAAGCCTCCTCTGTCCGCTTACGCTCGGTGATGTCGCGTACGACACTCACCCAACCAATTCGTTTGCCCTGATCATCTTCAAGAGGCATCACGCTGTGGTTCGTAAAAAACACCTCGCCGTTCCTTCGCTTCATTTGAAACTCGGGCAGATCAAGACAGCCATTCTCCTCTACCGCGGCGAAAAGTCTCTTCCTAAACTCTTCCAACTTTTCTTCGTCAACGTGAAGGAAATTGGTCGTTTGACCTAACATTTCCTCTTTCCTGTATCCGAAAATCTGCGACGCAGCTGGGTTGCAGTTCAGAATCCGAGTAGTCTTTGCATCGAGGATGAAAACCGCCTCGCGCAAACTGGCAAAGGTCTTTTCTAATAATTGAAGGCTGTTCTTATACTGACGGAAGAGTTGAGGGTCTTGCTTCATTAAACCTTCTCCGTCTGCGACTTCTTCCGCCCGCTGACGAAGCAATTTGGTATCGTGTTGTTCCCTTTTCATGCTTGGGGCGTCCGTTCCTATGAGCCCAGGTTTTTGGTACCAGGTTATGGAGGAAGATGGAATCAGGATACTCTCCCGCGAACGGACAATCAAGAGGGGAAAAAGCTACCCAGTTGTCCCCTTTCCCCCCGCTGCAATCAATGATTCCCCTTTGAACTATTGTATTCTGAAGAGAAAAAACAAAAACTCGACTTCAGGAAGGAAGGTTGCATGGGAACGGCCCAAAACCTCTCTAATACAGAGGTCCTCGGGGCAAGATTTTCTGGATTCACGCCGCCAAGACCGAGGAGTTCAATTGATAATTCTCGGCTTCAAACGCCCTACCCTGGCAATCCCCAAAGTAATCCCTTAGACCACCTACTGACTTCCGGTCGTAAGCGTGAATTTTCCAGCGTGCCTCGAATGATGGAATCATGACCAAATGGAATAAAAAAATAGTCGTTCATCTGTTATTCCTTTCGTTAATTCTCCGCGCTCTCTGCGATCTCGGCGAGATTCATTCTGAGGGGCATGGTTCCGCGCAGGAACTCATGCCCCTGCCTTCCCTAAGGTCTCCGGCGGAGGCGCCTATTTTTTCTCGGGCTTGGGCTTGGGTTTGTCGAGAGCAATGGCCAATGCCTGGGTGTAAGTGATGACCACCTCATCCCCCGCCTTTAGACCCTCTATGTTCTTGGGATCCATCACTTTGACGTCCACGATATTTCCCTTCGGCCCTTTGAGAGTCACATAGTTCTTCTGGGGGGAAATCTCCATGACCGTAGCGGTTACCGTCACCTGGTTCGCCTTGGCGGCGGCCGGTGGTTCCCCGAGTTTGGCCCCCGTCGTAGCCTGCTCGGTTTTCACTCCTTCGGCCTCTCCCGGCTTCTTCAGGCGGTAGGCGATGGACTCATAATATTTAGCCACAACTTTGTCCCCCACCTTCACCTGGTCCAGATTTTTGGCTTGCTGCTCTACTTTCAACTCTACGATTTTCCCACCCGACCCCTTGATCGTCACCACCCGGTTGGGGATGTCTACGGCTTCCACCGTACCCGTAAGAGTCACCACTCTCTCCCGCTTAGCCTCCGGTTTGGCCTTTGCGGGAGCCTTCTCCTGGGCCATGGCCCCGACCCCTACTGCAAGGGCAAAAAGAACGACCAGCACATAAACGACTCCTCTTTTCATCGGACTCCTCCCTTCTGAAATGCCCCATTTTCATGGGTTTATTCCTGCTCTCCGATGGTCTTACGCCAGGCCTTCCGCTGAGTCTGTGATCAGCCGAATCGAGAGCCGCCTTATTTACAATGTAATCATCCGCTTGCAGGAAGACATGGGGCAAATAACCCATTGTTCAAGCCAGGATCAAATTTGTAAAAAGGGGAGCCATAGGAATCCGTTTATAGGGGCCGATCAAGGAAAAGACAGGTGGTATAGGCAGATCAGCATAAAGGGGTGGTTCAACTGGTGCAACGCCTTGCCAAGATATGCTTGTTATCGGAATGAAGATATCCAATTGAAACGTTCACAATTTTGAGAAGGAGGCTCGGCAAGGACTTCAGGAAGGAAATCCTCATCCGCCAAAGAATTCGCTACCTTTTAAATTCCCTAACCCCTTATTTCACCGGGGACGAGTCCTCACTTTCAAAGCTATTCGGTACCGCACCTTTTGTGACCTCCTCTCGTGAAGTCCAAATTGAAATTCTCACGGCTTCTTTTCAAAATTCCCGACACTCTTTTGGGCCGCCACCTCATCTGGAAGATAAATAGCAGGACCAGGCCTGTTTTTCAGCCCGAGAGGTTTCACTTTAAGCCTATAGGCGCGGGAACTTGACCAAGGGTGATCCTGCGATGATTCAACCAATGCAGGCGCGAAAAAGACTGAGGTGAATATCCCCCGATTATGAATTAGTGAAAAAATAATGAATTTGTGGTATTTTTGCCCATAAAAAATTTCCAATCGGGTCCCGCGCGAGGGAAACACCCGAAACAAAGGGGCCCTCATTTAAAAGCTCAACTTCACCGTTGAAAGAAAGAGGAGGTGATGCCCGAGATTTTTGCCAGCTGAACATGTTCATTCAGGGTTAGGGTAAATCATCAAGCTTCAATGCAGGAAACAGGGGGGTTCATTCAGATCCATTTGATCTGGTTGAGAAAAAGGAAAGGAGATCCCGATGAAAAGCGGCTTCACGAAGATTTTGCTGGTGATGGTTCTGATCTGTGCGGTAGCCACTCCCGCGATGGCCGAGAAGGTCCTGCGCTGGGCCAGCCAGGGAGACGCCCTGACCTACGATCCCCATTCGGCCAACGAGTCCCCGACCAACCTGGCCATGCAGCAGGTGTATGAGACTCTGGCCATCCGAAATCCGAAGTATGAAATCGTTCCCTGCCTGGCCACGAGCTGGAAAGCACTCGATCCCAAAACGTGGGAGTTCAAGCTTCGCCAGGGAGTTACTTTCCATGATGGGACCCCGTTTACCGCCGAGGACGTGGCCTTCACCATCACCCGGGCCAAAGGGCCCACCTCGGAATTCCGCAATTACCTGACCACGGTCACCGGCACCAAGGTAATCGACGACCATACCATCCACATCCTGACCTCCGGGCCCGACCCGGTCCTGATCAACAACCTGTGCTACGTTTTCATCATGTCCAAGAAGTGGTGTGAGCAGCACGGGGCGACGGCAGCGCAGGATTTTAAGGCCAAGGAGGAGAAATACACGGTTCGCCACGAGAACGGGACCGGGCCGTACGTCCTCCAGATCCGCGAGCCGGATATCAAGACCATCCTGGTGAAGAACCCGAAGTGGTGGAATGCCAAAACGTACCCCTACGAGATCGACAAGATCATCTATACGCCCATCGCCAACCCTGCCACGCGGGTTGCCGCCTTGCTGTCCGGAGAGGTGGATTTCCTCCTGGACCCGCCTTTCCAGGATCTGGACCGGTTGAAAAAGAACCCCAATCTCAAAGTGGGCCAGATCGCCCAGAACCGCAGCATCTTCTTCGGGCTCGAGCAGGCCAGGGACGAGCTGCGCTCCTCGAACATTAAAGGTAAAAACCCGTTCAAGGACAAGCGGGTGCGCCAGGCCATGAATCTGGCCATCGACGGTAATGCCATCCAAAAGGTGATCATGCGCGGGTTGTCCCAGCCGGCCAACGTCATCACCGCACCCATGGTGCATGGGTACCCCAAAAACCTGGACAAGCGTCCCCCCCCTGACCTGAAGAAGGCGAAAGAGCTCCTGGCCGAGGCCGGGTATCCCAACGGTTTTGAAGTGAAGCTGGATTGCCCCAACAACCGCTACAACAACGACGAGAAGATCTGCCAGGCGGTCGTGGGGATGCTGGGCAAGGTGGGCATCAAGGTCAACCTGGACGCCCAGTCCAAGACTCTTCATTTCCCCAAGATCACCAACAGAACGTCTGATTTTTACATGCTGGGCTGGGGGGTGGCCACGGTGGACTCCCACTACGTCTTCACCTACCTGACGATCAAGGACGGTCCCTGGAACGGATCGGGCTACACCGATCCGCGGGTGGAAGAACTCACCCAGGCCATGAGCGTGGAGATGGACCAGGCCAAGCGCGACGCCATGATCGCCGAGGTCTGGAAAAAACTCACCGATGATGTGGTCTATCTCCCCCTCCACCATCAGGTGATCGTCTGGGCGATGAACAAGAAGCTGGATATGCCCATGCAGCCCGACGACCAGCCCCAGTTCTGCTGGGCCAGGATGAAATAGTCCTGATGGGGAGACGGTCTTTCCCGCGGGCGGCCTTCACCCCCACCCAAACCCTCCCCCCTCGAGGGGGAGGGGCGGGGTGGGGGAGATTGATTTCCTGCCGGGCTCGGATAATAAACACAGAATCTTTGTAACTGTTTACTTTTAACTGTTTCAGAATTGCCAGGAAACCTCAGAAATCCCCCCCCTTTTTCAAAGGGGGAAGTATATCTCCTCCCTTTGAAAAAGGGAGGCCGGGAGGGATTTCTGGGAAGACTTTTCAAAGCGGTGAATTGATACAAATCTTTCTTCCACCCAAGGGGTCATGCTCTCCTACATCTTAAAACGCCTGCTGCAATCCGTCGTCGTGATGCTCTTCGTGGCCTTCATCTGCTTCGTTCTCTCCAACTACGTGGGGGACCCGGTGAATAACATGGTGGGCCAGGAGGCCACCATCGCGGACCGGGCCGCCCTGCGGCAGGAGCTGGGGCTGAACGACCCGATTGTGTTCCAGTTCGGGCGTTTTGTCGGCCGGGCGGTTCAGGGAGATTTCGGAATTTCATATCGCCAGCAGAGGCCGGTCAAAGTCCTGCTCCGGGAAAGGCTTCCGGCAACCCTGGAGCTGGTGTTCGTTTCGGCGATCCTGGCCCTTTGTATCGGGGTGCCCTGCGGCGTGTACACCGGCCTGCACCGCGACAACTGGTTGAGCCGGGTGTTCCTCTCCACCTCCCTGGTGGGGGTGTCTCTGCCGACCTTCGTCACTGGCATCCTCCTCATATACATCTTCGCGGTTACCTTCAACCTGCTTCCGTCCTATGGGCGGGGAACGGTCGTGAAGGCGGGATTCTGGACCACCGGTTTTCTCACCGCCAGCGGCTGGAAGGCCCTCATCCTGCCTTCCATCACCCTTTGCCTTTACCAGTTGGCCCTGATTCTGCGTATCGTCCGGTCGGAAATGCTCGAGGTGCTGCGGACCGACTACATCAAGTTTGCCCGGGCCCGGGGGCTTACCGACCGGGTCATTCACTTCGGCCACGCCCTCAAAAACACCCTCATCCCGGTCATTACCGTGACCGGCCTCCAGGTGGGATCGCTGATCGCCTTTTCCATCATCACCGAAACCGTTTTCCAGTGGCCGGGAATGGGATTCTTATTCATCCAGGCCGTGCTCTTCGCCGACATCCCCATCATGGCCGCTTATATGACCCTGGTGGCCCTGTTTTTTGTCATCATCAACCTCATCGTGGACCTGCTTTATTTCGCCGTGGACCCCAGGCTGCGGATCGAAAGGCGGGCGGCGGGAGTGTGAAAGAAAGCAAAAAGCAATAGGCAACGGGCAACAGAGCAATTCTTTGCGGGCTTTTGATCAATCCGCCCTGCACTACGTTGAGTGCAGGGCAGCCCTGAACCTCACATGGTTCAGGGCGCAATCGGCAATCTGGAAATCCAGAATTATGGGCTGGCTGAAACGAGTGATCGACCACGACATTTTCTACAGCTTCACCCGCTCGTGGGTGATCATGCTGGCGGCCTTTGTCACTCTGTTCATCGTCGTCACCTCATTATTCGCCCCCTGGGTCACGGTCCACGATCCTTTCAACCCCAGCAGTCTGAATCTCATGGATGCCTTTACCCCGCCCATCTGGGTTGACGGGGGCAAATGGACCTATCCCCTCGGAACCGATGACCAGGGACGGGACATTCTGTCCACCATCCTGTTCGGCAACCGGATCTCCCTGCTGGTGGGCTTTCTATCGGTTCTCCTGGCCATGCTTATCGGGGTCAGCCTGGGGACGGCGAGCGGATACATCGGGGGATGGCTGGATTCCCTGATCATGCGGCTGGCCGACGCCCAGCTCACCGTTCCCCCGATCCTGATCGCGCTCCTGGTGAACGGAGTAGCGCGGGCCTCGCTGATGAACGAGCTGCAGGAAGGCCTCGCGATATATGTCCTGGTCTTCTCCATCGGGATCGCCGCCTGGCCGCAGTACGCGCGGGTGACCCGGAGCGGTGCCCTGGTGGAAAGGAACAAAGAGTACATCGCGGCGGCAAAGGTGATCGGCGTGCATCCGGTGATGATCATGGTGCGCCACATCGTCCCTAACGTGATGGGGCCCACTCTGGTCATGGCCACCATCGGCGTTCCGCTGGCGATCATCATCGAAGCAACTCTTTCCTTCCTGGGGGTGGGGGTTCCTCCGACCACTCCTTCCCTGGGCACGCTGATCCGGATCGGGAATGAGTTTCTTTTTTCCGGGGAATGGTGGATCACGATTTTTCCCGCCGTGGCCCTCGTGCTGCTGGTGCTCTCGGTGAACTTGATCGGGGACTGGCTGCGCGACACCTTCAACCCCAAGCTGCGCTAGCAGAAACAGTTCGGTCGTATGATGAATAATTTCCAAAATTGCCAGGATTCCCAGAAATCCCCCTTGATCCCCCTTTTTCAAAGGGGGAATTTGACTCTATTATCTGACTCAAATTCAAAAAGCTCTCCTCCCTTTGAAAAAGGGAGGACGGGAGGGATTTCTGAGAAAGCTTTTCAAATAGCTAAACCGTTGCGCGTTTGTTCAAACGCTGAGTTGGTAGCTGTAAGCTTATGACTGCCTTGCTCGAAGTGGACTGTTTGCGAATCGAATTCCCGACCCGGCGCGGCATTCTCGTTGCCGTGGATGACATCTCTTTTTCTATTGAGGAGGGAGAGGTCCTGGGGGTGGTGGGCGAATCGGGCGCGGGCAAATCGGTCACCGGGGCGGCGGTCATCGGCCTCTTGGAGCCGCCGGGGCGGATCGGCGAGGGAGACATCCGCTTTGAGGGGCGGCAGCTCATCGGCCTGCCTCACGAGGCGATGCGCAGGATCCGGGGCGCGAAGATCGGGGCGATCTTCCAGGACCCCCTGACCAGCTTGAACCCTCTTTACCCGATCGGCCGCCAGATCATCGAGACCCTCACGACCCATACTGAGCTTTCTCATTCCCAGGCGCGGTTCAGGGCCGTCGATTTATTGAATGAGGTTGGCATTCCTGCCGCGGAACAAAGGCTGGATTCCTACCCCCACGAATTTTCCGGGGGAATGCGTCAGCGCGTGGTGATCGCGCTGGCGATCTGCTGCAACCCCCGGCTCATCATTGCCGACGAACCCACCACGGCTCTGGATGTGTCGATCCAGGCGCAGATCATCGCACTCCTGAAAAACCTCTGCCATGAGCACCGCACGGCGATCATGCTGATCACCCACGACATGGGAGTCATCGCCGAGATGTCCGACCGGGTGGCGGTGATGTACGCCGGCCGGATCATGGAGATCGGCCCTTTGCACGACGTGGTGAAAACCCCCAGGCACCCTTACACCTTGGGTCTCATGGAATCCATTCCCAAGGTAGGCCAGGACAAAGATCAGCTCTCTCATATTCGGGGGTCCATGCCCCGGCTGCAGGAAATTCCGCCGGGCTGCCCTTTCCATCCCCGCTGCCCGGATGCGTTTGACCGCTGTCAGGTTGACCGACCCGATCTGATGGACACCGGGCACCCCCGCCAGGGCGCTTCCTGCTGGAAATACGCGAGGACGGGTTCCCATGTTTGACCCGATCGCGAACCCCTCGGTTCCCCCTCCATTGCTCAGGGTCGAGCAGCTCTCGAAATACTTCGTCCTCTCGGTGCCCTGGCTCAGCCGGATCTTCGGCCGCCAGTCCCTCCCCATCCTCAAGGCGGTGGACGGGGTCAGCTTCGAAATCCAGCGGGGCCAGACGTTTGCCCTGGTAGGAGAGTCGGGTTGCGGGAAATCGACCGTGGCCCGGGTGATCGTGGGCCTTTATCAGCCCACAGGCGGGGATATTTGTTTCCGGGGAAAGAGTCTGAAGGATCCTGCGGTAAAGTCTTCACCGGAGTCTCGCACCCGGATGCAGATGATCTTTCAGGATCCCTATGCCAGCCTGGATCCCCGCTGGCGGGTGCGCGACATTATCGCCGAGCCGATCCGGACCTTTCATCTGGTGAGGAATCGGTCCGAGGCGGGGGAACGGGTCTCCGAGCTGCTCGTGCAGGTGGGTCTCTCCCCCAGCGACGGGGAAAAATACCCCCATGAGTTCAGCGGGGGGCAGCGCCAGCGGATTTCCATCGCCCGGGCCCTTTCCAGCAATCCCGACTTCCTGGTCTGCGACGAGCCCACTTCAGCCCTGGATGTCTCCGTCCAGGCTCAGATCCTGAACCTGATGAAGGAGCTGCAGCGCCGTCTCGGGCTCACCTATTTATTCATCAGCCATAACCTGGCGGTGGTGAACCATATCTCGGACCACGTGGGGGTCATGTACCTGGGCCGCCTTTGCGAGGTGGCTCCCAAGAAGACCCTTTTCAACCGGCCGCAGCATCCCTACACGCGGCTGCTCCTCGACACCATCCCCGATCTCGACCTCTCCGGGCGCAGGCGCCAGCCCGTAACCGGGGAAGTGCCAAATCCCATCCACCCTCCTTCGGGATGCGCCTTTCCATCCCCGCTGTTATGCGGCGGTCGAGCGATGCCAGGCGGAAAAACCCCTGCCCAGGTCAGTGAAAGAAAGCATCGTGGCCTGCCACGCCGTCGAAGAAGGCCGCCTGCAGTAATTTTCATCACCGAAATTATTCAAGGGCATATCATCAGGGCGGTGAGGCTGCCGATCTTTGGAGATGATCACGCCGTAACGATTACTCGGGGTCCTTGGGGAAAGTCGTAAAAAGAAGCGAACACCTTCTTCTGAATGGGTTCTTAACCAATCATGCCTTATGCCAACCTCATCCCGCACAGGGTTTCCCAGCGATAATACATTTTGCTAAATTTTGCTAAAATGCCCTTGACACACGATTGCCTTTTCCATATATATAGGCCATGCAAGGCGAAATTTTAATCTTTAATTTCCTGAACCGTCTACAAGCGGCACAGAATGCCGGAAGCAACGAGATTGTTCGATAAATCATCCAGGAGGAGGGCACAATGAAACGCATGTCTGGTATCACCATCGGATTGTTGTTATTCGCATTCGCCGTAGCTGGCTGCGTTCAGCAGGTGTCCCGCTCGGGTTGGGTCACGCTGATTGACGGCGAAACGGGCCTGGACAACTGGAACCGTGTCGGGGGAGCCAACTGGCGAGCGCAGAGTGGGGCCATCGTGGCCGACAAGAGTACCACCGAAGGCAGCAGCTTCCTGGTCACAAAGAACTCCTACAAGGATTTCGAGATCCGGGCCGAGTTCTGGGCCGAATCCAATACCAACAGCGGCATCTTCATCCGATGCAGCGACCCCAGCAAGATTACCGGCGACAATGCCTACGAGGTAAACATCTGGGATACGCGCCCCGATCCCAGCTATGGCACCGGCGCCATCGTCAATGTCGCCAGGGTGCCAGTACCCATCATCTATAAAGCCGGCGGGAAGTGGAACACGTTCCAGATCACGGCCAAGGGACCGGAATTGACGGTCCTGTTCAACGGGGTCCTGACCGTCAACGTCCAGGATAGCAAGTTCGCCGAAGGGCCGTTTGCGCTTCAGTTCGCCGGGGGCCCCATCAAGTGGCGCAAGGTGCAGGTCAGGCCGCTGTGAGTAGCTTCGTGATTCAATGCATCTTGGCTAAGATTGATTCGTGATCCGAGAGGTATCCGGTATGGGTATGAGTCGTCGCTGTTTTCCGGTCCATATAGAACGCTGGTGTCCTTGGCTCTCAAGGTTAATAGCACGGAACAACTTCCCAATATCCGTCTGGCACCTGAACGTTATATAAATTCCCGGTATTGGGGTCCTGCCTCGTTTCCGTGTGATAGCTGCCGGTGGGCACCCACCTTTGGCACACGCCGTAATAGGGGTAAGTGTAGTAGGAGCCGTCCGACCAGTACCCTCCGTACAATCCAACCCCGAACCCGAAGAACGGACCATAACCGAAATGTCCCCCGTGGTGAGAAGGATAGCCGTGGAATCCTCCGTAGGATCCTCCGTGGAATCCTCCCGGGTGTCCTCCAAAGCCCCCACCCTGAAACCCCCCGCCGTGAGACCCGCCGCCATGAAACCCGCCCCCATGAAATCCCCCGCCGAATCCGCCGTGAGCGTCCAGGATTAGGGGCGCGAGGATGAAAAAGACACTCACGAAACAAGCGACTAAAACGACTATTAATTTTTTCATTCTTCATCCCCCCTAGGATGAATGAAGCACAACCCGGTTATTAGATTAATATTTTCGAAGGAAAAGTCAATACCCGCAACCGGGGAGTTTGGTCATTCTGTTTAACGCATCCATACTGCCGAACGACAACCCTTTTATGCATGGGGAAGGAGCGAACTGGGAAGACCTACTTCTCGACTGTAAAATTGGAAATTGTGACCTTCCCATCCGTCGTGGGAATCTTCCTTTTCAGCGCTGATTTCCGTCCCGCATTGCTCGTAAACCCCGCATCGTATCCACCGGGTTATCGAAACCGGGAAAAATCCGGCGGCCGTTTTTCATTGAAGGCGTTCAAGCCTTCTTTAGCCTCGTCGGTTTTTACAAAGAGCTCCAGGTTGATATGGGACAGCGCCCCGATTCCGGCAATCGATTCGCTGTCGGCGTTGAACGAGGTTTTCAAAGCCCGGAGCGCCGTCGGGCTCTTGTCCAGCATATCATCGGCCCAGCGGCGCACTTCCGCTTTCAATTCGGACAAAGGCACCACTTGATTCACCAGGCCCCAGTCTTTCATCGTCGCGGCGTCATACTGGCGGCAGCAGTACCAGAACTCCCGGGCCCGTTTGTCGCCGATGATTCGCGCCAGGAACGCGGTGCCAAACCCTGCGTCAAACGAGCCGACCCGGGGACCGGTCTGGCCGAAACGGGCATGGTCGGCGGCGATGGTGATGTCGCAGAGGACATGAAACACATGCCCCCCGCCGATGGCAAATCCGTTCACCGCCGCGATGACCGGCTTGGGCACCTCCCGGATGAGACGGTGAAAATATACGATTTCCGGCACTCCCGTCTCCATGGGCCCGTAATCCCCGGTTTCTTTGCGCTGCTTTTGATCCCCTCCCGTGCAAAATGCCTTGTCGCCCGCCCCGGTCAAGGCGATCACACCCACCCCGGGATCAGCCCAGGCAGCCTTGAAACAGCAGATCAGTTCGTCAATCGTCCGGTTGGTAAAGGAGTTGTAACGGTGCGGCCGGTTGATCGTGATCCAGGCCAGGCCGCGGTCGACTTCATACAGCACATCGGTGAGTTCGCTCAGTTTCATTCTTTCTCTCCTTCGCTGTTTCTTGCGTTAAGTTTTGAGATTTGAGGCTTGGGCCATAACCCCTCTGCGTGCTTTCGATCCCTCCGTTTCATTTTCACTTCTCCGGCGCGAGCGCCACTCTTTCGACTTTAGCCAGATCCCGTTGGTAAAAGCGGGAGCCGATATAGAAGAGAAGGAATGAGATCAGGGCCATGGAGCAGGCCATCTTCAAAGCCGGAGCGATCCCATAACGGTCGGAGAGTGCGCCGGTCACGAGCGGCCCGAGAGAGCTGCCGAGAAGGTTTTGGACGACCACGCACAAGGCGTAGGAAATCGCCCTCAATCCCGGGTGAACGACATCCTGGGTGACCGCGATGGCCGAGGAAGCCCAGGCGATGGAGGCGATCCCGCCGAGGAGGAAGATTCCGTACTGGACCGCTCCGCCGGAGAAAAAGTGAATCGCGCTGAAATACAGCGCCACCGTGAGCACCGCGGAGATGGAAGGGACCAGCAAACGGGCCTGGATTCTCTTTTTCATCCAGGAATCCGCAATCCAACCACCCAGAGGAGAACCGACAATGGCGGTAAGCATGATTCCGCTGGTCAAAAACGTGGCTTTCTGCAATCCCACCGACTGGACCCTTTGAAAATAGGTGGGCAAAAAAGAGGACATGGATATGGAGACGAACATCATCCCGGCGAACCCGAAGTACGTGAAGAGAAGGGAAGGGGTCCGGGAAAAAGTCCGGACGATATCCATCCGGGACATCTTTTTCTTCACCCCCTCGGCTGTTTGCTTCAACCCTTCCGGGCCGATCGTTTGTTCCAGGCCGACGGTCCGGTAATCCTTTATGAAGAAGAACAGAAGGGCGACGAACAGGCCCGGGAGGGCCACCACACCGAAAGCGCGGCGCCAACCCCAGTGGGTGGCGATAATCCCCCCGAGGACGATTCCCGCGGCCATGCCGATGGGAATGGACATGTTCCAGATCCCCACCATGAATGCCCGCCTCTTCTCCGGGTACAAGGCAGAGATCATGGCCGTTCCACCGGGCGCATAGCCGGCTTCCCCCAACCCAATCGCCGTCCGCGCGCCGAACAGCTGGCCAAGTTTTTGGTCAGGGCGCAAGCTGCCGTCGCCAGACTCCACAGCACGGCCATGATGCCGATGCTCTTCTTCCGGCTCCAGCGGTCGATTACAATGGATATGGGAAAAGAGAAGACGATGATCGCCCAGTACACGGCGGATACGAGGGCGCCGCACTGGGTGTCGGTCAGTCCCCAATCGGCCTTCAGAAAAGGGAAGAGGGAGACGACCACCATTCGATCGACATAATCAAAGAAATAAAGGAGCCAGAGCAGGAGGAAGATATAGGAGGTGTAAGCTTTCGAGAAAAGGTAACCTTCGGGAGGCGGCGCTTTCGTCACGGCGGGTCCTCCGGCACACAAGAATTTAAATTTTTATCACCCCCGCCCTCACTCTCCCCCGTCGAGGGCATAAGCGCTAACTTAGGATTTTTTTCTTCAATTCCCCCCTTTGCAAAGGGGGGCCAGGGGGGATTTCTGCTGATAGGTTCTCTTTAAGGGTACGGTAGATAACCTCCGCCACCGCCTCCCTTTCCTTCAGAACTTCTCTGCTGGTAAATCGCAAGACTTTGAACCCAAGAGAGGCCAAATAGTCATCGCGATTTTTATCTTTCTTGGCTTGTTTTTCTTCCACGTGCTGTGATCCATCAACTTCTATGACCCACTTTGCCCGTGGCGCGAAGAAATCCACGATATATTCGCCAATGGGTTTCTGACGATAAAATTGGACACCAAGGACCTGTTTACTCCGCAATCCTGACCAAAGAGCTCTTTCGCTCTCTGTCAAATTACTTCGCAATTGGCGGGATCTGGCTTTGAGATTTGCCCAGTACTTCAACACGGCTCGGCTCCCACTGAAAATCCCCCCTCCCCCTTTTTCAAAGGGGGGTTAAGTTAGCGCCTATGCCCGTCGAGGGGGAGAGTAAGTTTGGGTCTCGGGATGTGGACTAAATTTCCCATTGACTGTACCCTTTCTGCTCTTCCCTCTATACTCCTTTCAAAAACCTGGAAATGTCTGCTCCCCCGATCATGGCCAGCCCGATGCTCCCGGGGCTGATCGGTTTGGGGTCGGTGAGGACATTCAGGCACACCGGAACATTCGCGGCAAAGGCTTCTTCCAGGGCCGGCCGGAGGTCGTCGGGGTTCTCCACCAGAATACCCTTTCCGCCCAGGGCCTCCACGGCCTTATGGTAATTGACCATCCCGATCTCCGCTCCTTCCCGGATATATCGGCCCAGCTTCACTTCCTGCGAGTGGCGGATCATTCCCCAATGCTGGTCGTTGCATATGACGGTGACGGTCGGCAGATGCTTCCGGATAGCGGTCTCGAATTCCATGAAGTTGAACCCGATGGACCCGTCCCCCGTCACCAAGCAGACTCTCTTCTCCGGGTAGAGGAGCTTGGCGGCGTTGGCATAGGGAAGGCCGCAGCCCAGGCAGCCGAACAGATCGGCGTCCAGGTAGTGCCCCGAGCGCCGAGCCGTCCGGGTCATGGACATCCAGACCCGCGTGTCCCCTCCGTCGCTGATCACGAGGTCCTCTTCCCGGTCCAGAAATTTGTCGATCTCCGAGCAGATGCGCATGTGGTGGGCCGGGACGGCCTTGCTCTCCCAGGCCAGGGCCCCGAATTTCTTCTTTTCCCTCTCTTTGGTTTTGAGAAAATCGACCCAGGACGCAAACCGTCGCCGCAGCCCGGCGCCCTTGCCCCGCTCGGAGACCATCCGGTTCAGGGCCCCGAGAAACGCCCGGATGTCGCTGTGGATTCCGAGGTGAATGGCGCGATTTCTCCCGATCTCCTCCGGCTGGATGTCCACCTGGACCAGCCTGGCCTTGGAATTAAGCATCTCCCCGTAGGCATAATACAGGCTCAGGCGATTGCCCAAAAGCACGATGAGGTCGCCGCCGGTCAGAGCATCGGCGCCGGCGCCGGGGCGGATGGATGATGAGGCCTGAAAACACAAAGGGTGGGTGTCGGGAATCAGCCCGCGACCCATGCTGGCGGTAAATCCAGGGGCGCCCGACATTTCGATGAACTCGAGGAATTCTTTCTCCGCCCCCGAATAATACGCGCCGCTCCCGGCGATGAAGACCGGCCTCTCCGCCCTCTCGAGCAGGTCGAGCAGCTCGCCGGCCTTTTCCAGGTCCACCGCCCGCGAGGTGAAAACCGTGTTGGGTCTTTTAACCGTGTTCTCCTCGACCTGGGCGCTCCAGATGTCCACGGGCAGCTCCAGGTACACGGGCCCGGGCCGGCCGCTCGCCGCCGTCCGGTAAGCCAGGTCGATGTATTCGGGGATTCTCTCGGTCCTGTTGCAGCAGAGGGCGGTCTTGACCAGCGGCTCGACAACCGGAAGCTGGCGCATGTCCTGCAGGTCCAGTTTTTCCCGGGCCCTGAGCCCGACGGCGCCCGCGATGAGGAGCAGGGGGGAGTTGGCCATCTGGGCGTTGGCGACCGCGCTGATCGAGTTGCTGAAGCCGGGGCCGGCCGTCACCAGGGCCACGCCGGGTCTCCGGGTTAATTTCCCCCAGGCCTCGGCCATGAACACGGATGCCTGTTCATGGCGGGTGGTAAAGATCTCGAGGAGGGACCCTTCGGCGGATTCATAGAGAGGATTGATGTGTCCTCCGGAAAGGCTGAATACCTTCGTAACACCCTTCTCGATCAAGGCGTCAACCGCGAGCTGACCGCCGGAAATCATGGGCATTCATTCTCCTTCTATCCTTCAATTTTAGGATCATCGCCAATTTGCGTGAAGAAAAATAGGGTGGCAAAGGTAACTTGTGCTGCTTCCAGGGGCCCGGAAGGAAAGGCAGATTCCGCCACAATCCTGAGGCACGTATTCCTTCTTGGTTCTGGCGGGGATGTTCTTCTATCCTCCGAATCAACCCTTTCCTGTCCCCGCAGCGCCTTTCGGAAAGTTCGCCAGCCCTTTGACCGAAGCTTTATCCCGCCAAGGCTTGCGGCGGAATCTGCCTTTCCTTCCGGACCCTTGTGAGGCTTTAAGCAAATATTCGATCACGTAAATCGGAGATGATCCCAATTTTATTAAAGGCAGTTAAACACCGGTAAGCCCGGCAATCCGGATCAGAACTCTTCTCCGATCCGCAGCATCGCCTTCACGGCCTTCCCGGCATGTATCCGCTGCTCATAGACTCGGGGTAAGGAGTCCAGGGGAATCAGGTCGGTAATCAAGGGCCGGGCGTCGATCTTGCCTTCAGACATCAAATCAAGGATACGAACATTTTCCGAGTGCGTGTTCGAATAAGAACCGGCAACCCGGATTTCTTTGAAATTCAGGGCCGTAGGCTGGGGGATCGCCACACTCTTGAAGATGATGCTGATGATACAGAGGCAGCCCCTTTTCGCCGCAAGCTCAATACCCAGGGGGACGTTTTCGGGCAGCCCGGAGCACTCCAGGATGGTATCGAAGCCGATTCCCCGAGTCCATTGCTGGGTGCTCTCTCTCAGGTTTTCGTGGAGAGGATCGATGGTGAAATCAGCGCCGAAAAGCCGGGCTATATCCCGCTTCTCCTTCAAGGGCTCGGAAAGCGCTATTGGGCCGAAACCCTGGAGCTTCAGGAGTTTGACGGCGGCCAGGCCGATCGGCCCCCCGCCGACCACGAGGACGGAACCGCCTTCCGCCCCTGCGTAGCGGATCCCGTGGAGGGCGGAGGCAAATGTCTCCGCGAGGGCCGCGTTCCGGGAATCCACCCCCTTGGGCACGGGGATCACCATTTGAGGATAGACTTTCACGTATTCGGCAAACCCCCCCGGAAGATCCCCGATTCCGATCGTCCGCCGGCCTTCTTTGCACAGGTGAGGCCGGCCCAGGAGGCACTCCCGGCACCCTCCGCAGAAGGTCGGGCGGATCACGACCCGCAGCCCACTTTCCATTTCGTTGACCCGCTTACCCCAGGCAGCGACCGTTCCGCTGACCTCGTGGCCCAGGATGATTCCGTCGGGGAGCAACCCGCTTTCCAGCAGGGAATGATCCGACCCGCAGAACCCGGTGTCGGAGACCTTAACCAACACCCCGTCTGACCCGGGATCCGGAATCGGGAGGTCTTCTAAAACCAGTCCTTTCGATCGGCGGAACACGGCGGCTTTCATGTATGCGTATTCTTCCGGTGCGAGGGAAAATTCTCTGCGCAAATGAGACTCATAAATTAGAAATTTAAAATCTTAAAAAAATCATTTCAAACTATATAAATCATTCAAGTATTCCACTGCGAGGTTTTGAGCCGCTTTCCTGTCGGGCATGGTTCCTATCATGCCATACATTGCGGCTTCCCCCGAAGGCGCTGCCGACCCGGTCCGTAAAGTCTCGGCGGCAGTTTCCCGGAGATCCTTAAGAAACTGCTTTGCGATTTTCTCGTGGTAAGGGGAGACGGTCAGGTGAAGGCTGGGCGGGCGATGCTGGGCATGCAGATGCCACCGCCGTTCTTTCAGCTTCACCGCCAGCTCGTAAAGATTGAGGCTGTGTGAACCGATGGCAAAGACGGTCGCCGGGGGTTCTCCGAGGACAAACAGGCCGGGGATGCTGCCGACCCCTTCCATCATCTCCACCGTGGCCTCCCGGGCCGCCCCAGCGAGCTTCAAAAATCCCTCTTCCCCCAGGTAACGCAGCATCGCCCACGCGGAGGCAATCGCGCCCCCGGGCCTGGCTCCGGCCAGGGAAGGGGTGGCATAGATTCCGCCGGGCCAGTCCGCGTAAACGAAGAACTGGTGGCGGCGAAGCTCCCTGTTCCGGTAGAGAACGGTCGAGGCCCCCTTGGAAACGTAACCGTACTTGTGAATATCCACGGAAAGGGACTTGACCCCCGGCACGGAAAAGTCGTAAAGCGGAATTGCGTGGCTCAATTTCTTGAGGAAGGGGAGCATGTAACCGCCCAGGCAGGCATCGACGTGGAACCAGAGGTTCTTCCCGGCAGCCAGGCCGCCGATTTCGGCGATCGGATCTATGATCCCGTGAGGGTACGTGACCGCGGTAGCCGCCACCATGACGGTGTTCCCGGTGATGGCCTGCTTCATGGCTTCAACATTCGCCCGAAACGCCCCATCGACGGGGGTTTGTACGATCCTCAGCCCAAGGTAATGCGCGGCCTTATTGAAAGCCGGATGGGCGGTTACCGGCGCGACCAGCTCCGGACTTTGAACCTCGGGCCGGTGAACCCTGGCCCAGTCTCTTGCCGCCTTTACGGCCATGAGAATGCTCTCCGTGCCTCCCGAGGTCATGGACCCGGCGGTCTCCTCGTCTCCGCCGAATAACCCGGCGGCCATGGAGATGAATTCGGTCTCCATCTTTACCAGGCTCGGAAAATCGAAGGGGCTCAGGGCGTTCTCGAACAGGTAGGCGGAATACGCGTCCCCCGCCATTTCTTCCACTTCCCTCCCGGCGTAGTAGATTAACCCGAACATGCGCCCGTCATGCCAATCCGAATCGCCCGCCTTGAAAGAACGGAGCAAAGAAAGAACTTTCTCTTTTGGCAATCCCTTTTCGGGTAGTGATAACCGTTTCATAAAAATCCTGTATCTTCCGTAAGTCGTTTACCCCCTGACCAGTTTTCCAAGGTTGCCATGAAGCCTCAGAAATCCCCCTTAATCCCCCTTTTTCAAAGGGAGAAACCATAACTCCTCCCTTTGGAAAAGGGAGGTTGGGAGGGATTTCTGGATCGCGTTTCAAACATCGAAGTCTTTCAATCCGTAATCCGTAATCCGCAATCCGCAATTACACTGCCATCAGCAGCCCACCGTCCACGTTGATCGCCTGCCCGGTGATGTAGCCCGATTCCTTGGAGGCCAGATAGGCGGTGACGTCGGCGACGTCTGCGGGGGCGCCGATTTTCCCCTGAGGGACCTCGTTGGCCCAGAATTTTTCCCGCTCCTCAACCGTCTGGCGCAGGAACTTGGCTTCCATTTCAAAACGATAGACCTGCAGATCGGTCATGACAATCCCGGGACAGACGGCGTTCACCCGAATCCCCTGCCGGGCCAGTTCCAGGGCCATGACCTTGGTGAGCATGATCACTCCCGCTTTGGCGACGGCGTAGGCGCCGTTTGCCAGAGGGGGGGTCTTCCCGGCCCTAGAGGCAATGTTAACAATCGAGGCCGGCTTCCGGGTCATCAGCGGAAGGACAGCCCTGGACACGCGAAAGGTGCCGTGCAGATTCACGTCGATGGTCTTCATCCAGGCTTCTTCATCGTAGGCGTGGGCCGGGCTGGGGGCGCCGAAGGTCGCGCCGGCGTTGTTGACGAGCACATCCACCCGATCGAACCCGTCTTTTATTTTCGCGACCATCTCCCGGATGGAGTCGCCGCTGGTCACGTCCAGGTCCAGGGCGACCGCTTGAACCCGGTATTTATCCATGAGACCTCCGGCAATGCTCTCCATCTCCTGCCGCAGGCCCCTCCGGACGCCGCCCACCGCCTCGGGCCCCTTCCCCAGGTCGGCGATGATCACGTTCGCGCCGCATGAGGCGATCTTCTCGGCGATCGCAAAACCGATTCCGGTCCTCTTTCCCGCCCCAGTAATGAGGGCTGTGTTCTCTTTCAGGTCCTCATACATGCTGTCATCCTTTTCTCGAAGCGGCGGGTTTCTCAAGGTAAACCTTCATCAGGATTTTTCCCCATCCCCCTTTGTCGAGGCCCACGTCCGCGCACTGGACGACGTGGAACCGTTCGAACCCCGGGTCGGATCCGTTCATCAGCCGCTCGGATATGGCCGGCAAAACGTGGCTGACCGGAACCAGGGCGGAGAGGCATATATTTCGGGGGCTCTCCTCCGTGAGCAGTTGGCCTCCGGGGGTGAGCACGAAACGGTCGCCGACCTTGTGGCGGGCATGGCACCCGTGGGATTCGATCACCTCGGCGATGACCCGGCATTTGATGAACTCGGGGGTTCCGGTCACCATCTTAACTTTCACGGGGTCGGACCGGAAAACTTTCATCTCTTCGTCCGTGTATCCCATGTGTATTTGAAACCTTCCCCAGATTTCATTCGTATCCATTTTCCATCCCTCCTTCGAAGGCTTTCGCTCGAACCGGCTTCCAATCCGCTCCATTCGGAATATATATAATTTCTCCTTTGCCGTCCAGGCGATTTTCTTAATGCCGTGGAACCTGGGGCGTGACTCCAGAAAACTAGGCGGATTCAGGGAAGGGGATTTTCCCAGTTGATCGCCGTCTTCTTTTGGGTTAGGCTATTCAAGAGATTAAGCCAGATGCTGCGGGAGCCAGGAGGTAGGATGTCGAAACCGATTGTCTCGATCGTGAAAGCGGGGGAGGATGTGGAGCTCGCCGTCCGGGAAGCCGTTGCCCTGGCCGGAGGCTTGGGGGATATCTTGACCTCCAGGTCGAGGGTATTGATTAAGCCCAACATTGCCTCGCGCGACCGGTCGGGAACGGGAAAGATCACCGATGCCCGGGTGACCCGCGCCATCACTAAAATGGTGCTGGAATATAAACCCAAGAGCGTAACCATAGGAGAGGGCTCTGCCGTGGGCTTTGACTTTCCCGAGCTCCAGGATACGACTTCGGCTTTGGAAGAATCGGGGACCAAAGACGTTGCGGAGGAACTGGGGGTTCCGCTCGTCGATTTGAACACGGACGATCACGAGGAGGTGGAGGTCTCCCAGTCCTCTGGTGATGAATTCTGTGAAGATCGCCCAGACGGTCCTGGACAGCAACGTGATCATCAGCGTGCCGGTATTGAAAACCCACATTCGGTCCGCCGTTACCCTCTCCCTGAAGAATATGAAGGGAGCGATGCCGGGGGAGGAGAAGAAGAAAACGCACCGGCTGGGGCTGGAAATGGCCATCGCCGATTTGAACTCCGTCATCCGGCCTCATTTCGTAGTCGTCGATGCGCTGATGGGCATGGAGGGGCTTTGGGAATACCCGGACGATTGCGTGCCCATGGGTTTGATCGGGGCCGGGCGGGATCCCGTGGCCGTCGACGCGACCTTCGCCCGGGTGGCGGGAGTCAGCCCGGGCGAGATCTCGCACCTTCGGAACTGCCAAAAGAAGGGGCTGGGGGTCTTCGACCCAGAGGAGATCGAAGTTGCGGGGGTACAGGTTTCCGAAGTGCGGCGCCCATTCCGCAGGGCTTTTGAGGTCCTGCAGAACCGCTACCCCGGGTTGAAGATCATGGCCGAGAAAGCCTGCACCGGGTGCACCAACGAATTCATCAGCACGCTGATTTATCTCCGCGAAGCACAACAGGTCGACAAGCTGAAGGATTTGACGGTCATCATGGGCGAGGGCGTGCAGAATCTCAAGGGCGGGAAAGCCGTTGTCCTCGGAACCTGCGGCCGCAACGGGAATGAAAATCTCCCCCATGTGCCCGGCTGCCCGCCGAGCCCGGACGACATCACCCAAAAAATCTGCCAGGTGTGCGATATCGATGTCCAGCTCGTCTTTGGGAAGCGGGATGAACTTCACCGCATGACCGCCGGGAAAGGGCTTCACTAGCCCTGGGTTCCAATTCCGTGTGCCTTGACCGGAGGCAGCTTTCCGGGCGCACACGTTTTCTCCCGGGCTCCCGCCGGCCATTCGGAAATACCTCAGCATGGAGAACCCGATTTACCCAAAGATTGCCGTGATCGTGAACTCCTCTTTGGGTTCGAAATCCTACCGAAATTTGAGCGCCGAAGGTCTTCGCGCGCTTCTTCCCAAAGACAAACCCATGGAAGTCACCATTGCGAACGGGAACGATTTGAGGGAAATCACCCGGCGCCTGGCTTTATCCGGTGCCGACCGGATCGTGGCGGCCGGCGGAGACGGCACGGTCAGCGCCGTTGCCGGGGTCCTGGCCGGGAAAGACATCCCCATGGGCATCCTGCCGCTGGGCACCTTCAATCATTTCGCCCGGGATAATGGGATCCCTTTTGACTTGCCGTCGGCGATACGGACGGCGGCGGAAGGCCTGCCGCGCGCGGTCGACGTCGGGGAGGTAAACGGGCGCGTCTTCATCAACAGCTGCTCCGTGGGAATTTATCCGGCGGCGATCAAACGGCGGGATGATTACATGAACCGCATGAGAGTGAGAAAACTCGTGGCCATGGCGCTCGGATTGGTCAGCGTCTTTCGCCGATTTTCCCCGTTTACGGTCAAACTGGAGACGGAAACGGTAACGATCGAGCGAATCACTCCCTTCGTGTTCGTGGGAAACAACGCCTATTCTTTCGACCTGCTGAAACTGCTCCGGCGCTTCACCCTCACCGGCGGGCAATTGGGCCTGTACACCTCCCATTGGAACGGAAGGTGGAGCATCCTCCGCCTCGCCTTAATGGCTATCCTCGGGCTTCTCCGGCAGGAGAAGGACTTTGAAATGTATGCCGCCGAGGAAGTCCGGCTGGAGACCCGCAGGACAAGGGTGAGGGTCGCCGCCGACGGCGAGATTTTTCACCTGGCCACCCCGCTGCATTTTCGAATCCGGCCCGGCGATCTCAAAGTCATCGTGCCTCCTGCCTGAGAAGGTATTCAACCGCAGAGAGCGCAGAGGACGCAGAGAAAGCATTTATATGACCGATGCGGGTAAAAGATCCCGTAAATACCCAGAAGAATCACTGCCATGATAGGGTTTTTTGTTTCCTGGATTCGGCGTGCTCTGCGCTCTCTGCGGTGAAGAAACGATCTGCGAAAATCTGCGTCCCAATCCAAATAAATGAAAACCATCGCCCACCTTTCCGACCTGCACTTCGGCGCCGAGGATGAGAAGATCGCCCAAGCTCTGAAGGAGGAAGTTCTGCGCTCCGGGCCCGATCTGCTTGTAATCAGCGGGGACCTTACCCAGCGGGGCCGAAAAGGACAGTTCGCGGCCGCGAAAGAATACCTGGGCGGATTTCCGTTTCCCCGATTGATCGTTCCCGGAAATCACGATCTTCCTCTGGTGAACCTATTCCGCCGAAGCTTGTCGCCCCTGGCGCGCTATCGCCGCTATATCAGCAACGAACTGGACCCATTTTACCGCGACGACGAAATCGCGGTCTGCGGGGTGACTTCGCCGAGGCGGCTAAGCTGGAAATCGGGCAGGGTCTCGCTGGAGCAGATGGAAGGGATGAGGGAAAAGCTGTGCCCGCTTCCGGGTTCCGTCTTCAAAATGGTCGCGACCCATCACCCTTTCATCCCGCCGCCCGAGGATGAAGGCGTCAAAAGTGATCGGCCGTTCCTGGAGGGCCCTGGAGGTGATGGAGGAATGCGGGGTGGAACTCGTGCTCACCGGTCATCTCCACCACGAGTATTCCGGGGACATCCGGCCTTACTACCCGCAGGCCCGCCGCTCGATCATCGTGGTCCAGGCGGGGACCTCCATCTCGACGAGAACTCGAGAACACCCCAACGGCTATAACCTGGTCCTTGTTTCTTTGGACCGGATTGACATCCAGGTGCGGGGATGGGACGGGAGCCGTTTCGAGGACGGTTTGAAGACCTCGTATGTCAAGGAGGGCCAGGAGTGGAAGCGGATGAAGTAAAGCGGGAATGCCTTTCCGGAGAAGCCCCTCATGGGCACGGGTCGGTCCAAGGGTGCTGGCATCAAAAGGACTTTGACCAGAGGACTTGGAGCGCGCTCCCCGCCGTGCCGTCCCGAAGGAAACCTGTGTCCCAGGCGTATTCGATATAAATTTGAGAGTTCCAGAAGAAACCGGTGGTCAGGCCGATGGATGCGGCCTGGCCCGTCTTGCTCACGAACCCGATCTGGTTTGACGCAACTATGGTTTCGCGGTCGGCCCATCTCATGGCACATGCCCGAAACCGAGCAGCTTGTCAATCCGGCTGAACACATAGGAAAACCCGTGAACACTGGATGTTTTGTTCCCTTCGATGGTGTACAGCCAGCCATCTTTTACTTGATGGACCAAACCCACATGTCCCAGCCACCCCTCCAACTTTTCCCGCCACCAGACCACAATATCTCCTGGCTTTGGCTCGTATCCGCTGTTCGGCGGGTATGCAAAACCTTTCTCTTTGAACTCCTGCAAAAGCGCCCTGGCCCCCGGGCAATAGGCAAAGGGCATGCTGCCTTGATCTCCCCCACTTGCCTGGAGGTAACACCAGCTTACGAAAGAGGCGCACCATGAATTCCCCTCCGGAAGTCCAACGGGAGCCAGATATTTTTTCACCCAGGGACCGCAGTTGTCTCCTCCTATCTCGCAGGCTCCGGCATTGAGCTCGCGGATTGCGGTTTTCAACGCAGCCCGTCCCAAGATGCTGCCCCCTAGTTCGGGAGCAGGCATCTTTCCGAAATCGATTGGGCCTGGTGAGACAATCACCGGTTTTGGATGGGAGAGGCTCCACCAGGTGAGCGGCCCCACCTTTCCGTCCACGACCAGCGGCTGTGCATGATCGTCGAGGTTCTGGGCCTGGAAAGCACGCACTGCCCGGTATGTCTGCAGTTCGAACTTGCCATCGATATCTACCGGATAGCCCCGCTTCACCAAAAGCTTCTGGACTTCGCGCACATCCGATCCTCTATCACCCCGTTTCAGAGTTCCCTGCATGATACCTTCCCTCCTGTAAAGAAAAATCCGGCGAGTTTGACTGGCGATTATTTTTTCTGGATCATCTCCAATTTAGTTGATCGAATTCTTCTTGAAAACCTAACAAGGGTTCGGAAGGAAAGGCAAATTCCGACACAAGCATTGGCGGGATAAAGCTTCGGTACCAAGGACCGAATGGCTCTCCGCGATGCGCAGCGGGGGCCTGAACGGGCCTGCTTCGAAGGACAGAAGAACATCCCCGCCAGAACCATGAACGGATAGGTGCGTCATGATTGTGGCGGAATTTGCCTTTCCTTCCGGACCCCTGGAACCCCAGCACAATTTACCAGTCCCGCCGTATTTTCCTTCAACTAAATTGGAGAGGATCCTTTTTTCCTTGAGGGTCGCTAGTGTGGTGTTTCTGAGATACCTTTACAATGGATCCGAAAGCTGTCATTCCTGCGAAAGTAGGAATACAGGATATTTAAAGGTATTTCTGGATTCCGGGTCAAGCCGGGAATGACGATATGTAAACCTTCGCTGAAACAATAGAGTAGCGCATTTCTGAAGCCTGCCTTTCACGACTGCGATCTATGTGCTGAGCAGCGCGCCCTTTCACGCGGGCTTGCCCTACTAGGCGATGCTGGTCAGAGCCACGAAATCACCCAGGCTGAGCTCATCTTCCGCTTCCAAACGGCGAATCAGGTCCTCGCGCTTTGGGGAACGCTCACTTTCGGTGCCGGAGGCCAGGCACAACTGGACGACCTGGAGGGCGGCACGCCAAACTGCCGTCTGACCCATTGGACGGTATCCTCGATCGCCTTCCCGTCGAGGGGTAGAGTCATGTGCTGCTCATTAACCTCGGTGCTCTGCGCCAGGAGCTTGCCCCCATTCAATGCGCTGTTGGCTGAAACCGTGCCGTCACCCGCGACACACCTCGAGTAATCCACGGTCCCGTCCTCCTGTACTTCCACCGCGCCGATGGTTTTCCTCGACGTGCAGACAATTGCGCGGGTGCGTTCCAGCATGGCCTGAGGCAGAGAACGCTCAAGGGTCAGCGGCGAGGTCAGTCGAGCGTCTCCGGGTGAAAGGCGCGAGAGCGGCCCCGGTTCGAAGACGGCGGGGTTGAGGAGTTTCTCCTGATCGACGGGCAGCAGGTCAAACAATCCCCTGAAGGTCTGGACCGTGTTCAGGATTTCCCGCGGCGACTTATGCCGCAGAATGTTCAGGAGACATAATTCCCTTTTTTCACCGCGCAGGGCCTGGAGCGCGCAGCCGGACCCGAGGAACGGGGTCCCTAAAAAGACGAGGGCCTTGACGGCGTCGAGCGCAGAGGTCTTCGCACCTCCCAGCTTCGTGAGGGCATCGGCCGCCACGAGCCCGCCCATGGAGTGGGCCACAAGGGCGATTTCTATGCCGGGGTTTTCACGGGTGAGGGCTTCGATTCGGTCGGCCAGGCCCTTGCCCAGATAGCGTATGGGCTGGCGCCAATCATAAGGGGCGTATTCAACCACGGGCCCGAATTCGTGCATCAACGCCAGGGCCATTCGATCGAAGATGAGAGGTATGACCCCATAGGCTTCAATCTTAACCGAGGCGTCCGCGTCCGGTATGCGTTCGGCAGAAGTGACCGGTTCCACGCCGGCTTTTCCTCTCCCAGCGTCCCGAGGCGTCTCCCATTTGAGTTTCAGCGCGTCGAAATCATCGCCGAAGACCAGATTCCAGGGATCGAGCCACACTGCCCCCAGATTGCCCGAGCGGTCGTGGAGAAGCGACCCCATGATGCCCGGCAAAATCAGAATGCGACGCTCTTTACCCGGGAATCCGCCGCTTTTTGTCTCTCGCCCAGACTCGAACCGTTCACGGAGAGAGTCGAACCTGTCCAGATGGTCCGACAGGGATGCAACCATATCCTCGCAAGGGCCAAGGACCTCGCCGCGCAGATGGTCCATCCAACCCTCGCTTGCTTCCGACCGCACGGCAGCCAGAACACGCCGGGCATTGAATCGGTCCAGGGCGGATACGGGTGTCGGTTTCGGAAGGCTATCGACAACACGGGCAGCGAATGGCACGAGAGGATAGACTCTCCCCAGAAAATTTCCCCATTCCGTTTCCCTCGCGAAGTCTAAACTCATGTACAAGGCATCCTTGCCTCCGGCCTTCTGGGGATTGAAGTTCCCGGGTGCATAGATCGTAAGCCCGCTTGCGCTCCCGCACGAGGCAATCACAGCCTTCTTGAGAGCCTTCCGGGCGCTGTTCGCCTCCTTGGACCCCTTGTCTTTGGGGTCTGCCGCAGCTTCGAGGAAAGAACCGAGATCGCAGTAGCCTTCATCAGGCCTCGGGCTGCAATCGATGGCGCAGCGGCGCACACGATGATAGGCAGCCGGTTCGGCCACTGTCGACCACGCCCGGACAGTCTCGGCGAGCAGCGGAATCTGTTCCAGATCGATTGCGCTCAAGGTCATTTCGTCTTTGTACAGCTTCTTGAACGAGCCGACGATGCTCTTGACGAGCTCCTGGGGCGTTGTTTCGGGATGAATGGGAAGACCCTGGAAAGCACGGCTGTACCACCAGCCGTCGCCGGGCTCGGTCCTTTCGCTCCCCACGAGGATGTTGGCGGCTCCTTGGATCTGGTACGCAATTTCGATCATGGCCATGAGACAGGCGTCGAACCCCAGGATATCGATCTTTCGGCCGAGGATCTCTTTTATTTGCAGCAGGGCCTTGCGGAGCTCGGCGTTGTCAAGGAAGTCTCTGGAGGTATCATCGTAGCCGTAGCCTCGCGTTGGGCCCTGTTCGAGGATGGCCCGTCTCGTGCCGCTGAAGAAACCGAGCCGCCTTTGGGCGAGCCGGGCAGCCGTCCGGGGGCTCATCGATCCACGAGCGGTGCGATAAACATCTTGATCGTCGTGACCGCTGCCGTGGCCCCAGAGCACCAGGGCGTTCCGCTCCGCAGGGAAGAGGTGGTGAGCCCATTTGCACGAAGTCGACGAGAGTTTTGGTGCTCCCCGTGTTGAGTTCGCCGTTGAACCGCTCGATCCGGTCCGCATCGAGATCTGTTTCCTTCAGGAGACGGTACCGGTAGCTCGCGTTCCCGGTGGCATCGTCCGTCTGCACAATGAAATGGACGGAATCCGTCGAGCCGACCTGCTTCATTTCCATGAGATCCTGGGAGATGGCGTACTCAATGCCGCGGGGGTTACGGTCATCCCCTGCCATGTAGACGAGTATGGCCCATTTCGCCGGTTGGGGCAGCGGGCTCAGGGGCTTCAGCACCTCGAACCGCCGATGAGGATTGGCCGAATACCCGGGGCTTGTTGCGGCCATTTCTTTCATTCTCGCAACCCGTCGGTTTTGGATCTGCTCCAGCACCCGGGACAGAACGACTTCCCGGTCCCAGCGCACAGGGTCCGGCTTCGGCTTAATGGTCTTATATTTTTTCCCCGCGGCCTTATAGTCGAGGATGCCATGATCGATGTCCCAGCCGCCGGGGTGAACCTCCTTACTGCGTTTTTCGAAAGGGCCCAGTCTTCCGTCCCCGTCATGATTCCGCAGCCGATCGAATCCATCCTGTCCCAGGGCATTCCGCACAGCGTCGAGCATGCGGCGGGCATACACATAGGAAAGGGCAACGTCGGCGGCTTCAAAGTCGGGATTATTTGCCGCAGAGGCGTGCTCGCCGTTGGTGATCCCTTTGTGCACCGCCAGGTCTTCGATACCGTGGAGCGCGTACCCCAGCCAGTAGAGGGACAGACGCACGTTCCCCATCTGCAGGGCGGACGTGCATTTCTGAAACTGGGCATGGACCCATTTCACGTAATCGTCGATGGCTTTATTGATGATCGCGGTGCGTTTCGCCGTGTCCGTTCCGCAGAGATCCGCCTTATCAGGCGTCTGGGCATGGGCCGGAACGGTCTCGAAATCGTAGAAATCCGGGTCCTGAGCGGCGTCACAAAGGATATCGACTGACTGAGCCGAGAACCCCATTTCTTCTGTGATCTTGCCGGTAACCTCCCAGTGCCCGATGTGCCCGTAGGGCGGGTAAATACCGCCCGATGGGAGCCTCGTCCCCGGGGCAGACTTGACCTTGAAATTCCAGTCTTTCGGTGATTTTTGCATGGTTGCCCTCCATTTCCTATGGAATATTCCTGCCCCCCGGCCTCTCTGTCAATTCAGGGCTTTCCCCTCCTACCGCGGTTCCGAATGTTACGACTTTCGAAAATTACCATTCAACTGCCGGGGGGACAACACTTATCTTCAACCGGCAGTACGCCACTTTCATAACTCAGGATCAGGAAACAACTTTGACATTGCGATGCGGGATCCGGAACCTAAAAGGATCTCGCTCCCATACATTCTTCGCGCAGACACCTGAAGCTGCGAGGAAGAACATTGAGAACCATCGACAGTCTGATCATCGCCTCAGGCATGGTCAACGGCGTAGAAAAAATCTTTTCCTAGGACGCCCATTTCCGCGCCTCCATCCCGGCAGGGGTGTCTTTTTCCTTCGAATGGAATCCTGAGCGACCGCCCATCTGATGAATGCTCCGAGGGATAAAGATTGCCTGGCAAGATATTGGAAAATTTAAGGACTACCCTGTGGATTCAAGGTGAACATTTAATTTCCAGGATCAGCCGCGGTAGAACGGAAAAGCGGCTCAGACTTATGCGTTCCAGAACCAATTTCCCCACCCGTGGTATTGGGCTAAGCTCACCAAAGCATGCTATAATGCGCACAGGAGGATATGATCATGAAAGACCAGGAATTGCTTGAGAGAATCACTATCGATCCTCAAGTCATGGTTGGTAAGCCCGTTATCCGGGGGACGAGGTTGACGGTTGAATATATTTTGAATCTTCTTGCCCATGGGGCAACGGCAAGCGACATCCTGACCGAGTATAATGCCCTGACTCAGGAAGATATTCAGGCGTGTATTTTGTTCGCAACCAAGTCACTGGAAAATACCACCTTTATGCCGCTGGGACTGGAGACAACATAGATGCGGTTTCTGGTGGACGAATCCACAGGCCCGGCGGTCGCGGCATGGCTGCGTCAGAAAGGGCATGAAGTTTTTTCAGTTTACGATAATTCTCGCGGCATGGCGGATGAAGAGATCATTCGCAAAGCGTTCAGCGAAAATTGGATACTGATGACCAATGATAAGGATTTTGGAGAGAAGGTATACCGCGAAAAGCGGCCGCACAAGGGCATCGTCTTGCTGCGGCTTGAAGACGAACGTGCATTAGTCAAAATAGAGATTGTGAAGCGACTCTTGGAACGCTACGCCGACGGACTGTCAGGTCGATTTGTGGTTGTCACCGAAAGCGGTGTTCGTTTTGCCCGCCCCTTGTAAACCCCCTCCCCGAACTTCGTTCCCCTATCTCTCGTGCCTGATGGCGCCTGTTTTTTTCGAAGGCAAATGCCGGAGGAAGCAGTTGCCAATTAAGAGTCTTAGAAGGCTGGCGTGAGATCATCGAATCCAAACCTCGCTTGACCCTGGCTCGCTTGATTGAACCTACCGTTCCCTGGCCCAGAATCTCCAACCCTTTACCAGGGCCGGTCAAGTCCTTGCTCATCGATGCAGACATTCTGCAAGAAGCCCGGTACATTCACTTAAACCCGCTGAGTATTCGAGAGGTCGTGGATCTCTCCACCGAGGCGAAGAGCATCTTCTCTTTAAATACCCCTGGAGCAGCGATCATGGGTACCATAGCCGAAGGAAGCGCAGGGATTTTCTTCGGGCGGGGGGAACTTTTGGTTTTTTGGTGGAAGGGACGGACAGGGCCGAAGGGCGTATGAACGCTTCGTAACGGAGGTCTGGAGCGGAAGGTGACTAGCCCCTTGGCGAAAGGGGCGGGCCATTGGATCGTTGGGGAGGTGGTGTCTTTCCAAGGCCTAAAAGAGCGATTCTTGAAGAAATCGATACGGCCGGAGAATGGGTCTTCAAACTTATGCGTCCTGGGAACCAACGTCCCGGCCGCATTCATCGAGCACCGGATCGGGGACCGGCGCATCGTGCGGCTGATCCAGAAATGGCTCAGGGCCGGTGTGCTGGAAGACGGGGAGCACACGCGCGGGGAGGTAGGAACGGTTCAGGGCGGAAGTATCAGCCCGCTGTTGGCCAATATCTATCTTCACTACGTGCTCGACCTGTGGGTCCAGCAATGGAGGACGAGGCGGGCGAAGGGCGATGTGATCATCGTGCGCTACGCCGACGACTTCATTGTGGGATTCGAGCATCGGTCGGAAGCCGAGCAGTTCCAAGAGCGATCTTCGGCAGCGGATGGCGAAGTTCGGACTGGAAGTGCACCCGGACAAGACCCGGCTGATCGAGTTTGGGCGGTTCGCCGCCCAGGATCGAGACCGCCGGGGCCGGGGGAAAGCCCGAGACCTTCAACTTCCTTGGTTTCACTCATAGCTGCGGGACCAACGAAGCGGGGAGGTTCGAGGTGCGGCGGCAGACGATGCGCCAGAAGTGGCAGGCCAAGCTGAAGGAAGTGTATGCGACGCTTCGGAGCAAAATGCATTCGCCGGTACCGGAGCAGGGGTGTTACCTGCAGGCGGTGATGCGCGGGCACATCGAGTATTACGGGGTGCCCGGGAACCGACCGTCGATCGCTGCCTTCCGCTTCCGTCTGGGCTGGCTCTGGTGGAAGGTGCTTCGGCGCCGAAGCCAGAGGACGACCGTCACGGCGGAACGGCTGTGCCGCTTGGTAGAGAGGTGGATTCCCGAGCCTTATCTCAGCCATCCCTTACTTTCCTAGAGGCCCGAGCGTCTGACCCGAGGCAGGAGCCGTATGAGGGAAAGCCTCACGTACGGATCTGTGCGGGGGGCGCCGGGCGACCGGCGTCCCTACCGCGAAGAATGACGTCCCTGCTTAGGAAGAGGGTTTTTTCCGCAAAGTTTTAATGAATAATGGGTAGGGAAGCGATGAAGAGGTGGGGCGGGGGAACATAAGAAATTTTCAACCTGTCAGGGCAAACGTCCACTTCTTTAATCCTCCGCAATGCACGTTCTGCATGAACGTCCCCTTTCTCAGGCTGGGTCCACGCGACTGTTTTTCATTACCCCCTGAGGTGGTCTGCTAGATAGCCCCGGAATATTGGATGCGAAGTGGCCGAGCCATAAATAACCTTCATCACACTTTCGCAACTGACGCTAACAAAATAGACCTGACCCCATCGTCAGAATGGAATAATATACCCTTATCCCCATTCAGGTCACAACCAGAAGTTTATGGAGGGGCTTTGAAAGAGCGCTAAGAAATGTGAGGGAAACAGCGGGTCGGAGATGGAGAGTTGAGGGTAGGAGCGCAGGGCAGGAGGGTTTCACAAGCCCTTTTCGAGGTGGCTTGGCGATTTTAGTCCGGAGTATGGGATTCTCGCTGGCAGAGATGGCACGGAAATTAGCGGTGTGCACCTCCGATGTCGCCGACGCTGTTTGAAAACGAGAGACACAGATTGGGTACAAATTTTCTACCACGTCGCCCTGATCCTAGAAACAGGTGCGAACATAGACGATTCCCGAAATATAATTTTATGGACGTCGCGAGAGCGCCGTGCGGGGGGCGCTGGGCAACCAGCGTCCCTACCGCCACCGATTCAGCGCCCGTCCTGAATATTCTGTTCCCTCAATTCACCGCTTCAATACATCGTATGAGATTCGCAGAAAAATCGAAATCTCGGCAGCCTTGGCATGGCTTTGAACGATTCGACCTCGAATTGCCAAGTCGACCCAAAAGGCATCGTCTCCTATCTCATCTATTTGGTAAAGCAACCCAGAAAGAAC
>CAVQIK010000018.1:0-122851 GCA_963712535.1 uncultured delta proteobacterium
GCCCGCGCAGGACTTCACGGCCGGCGGGATCAAGGTGAGCAGGGCGTGGACGCGCGAGGTGCCTGCAGGCGCGAAGGTCGCGGCCGGCTTCATGACGATCACCAACTCGGGCAAGAGGCCGACACGCTGATCGGCGGCTCGGTCCCCCTCGCCGGCAAGTTCGAGGTGCACGAGATGAAGATGGACGGCGGCATCATGCAGATGCGCCAGCTCACGCCGGGTCTCGTGCTGAAGCCCGGCGAGACCGTCGTGCTGAAGCCGGGATCGTTTCACCTGATGTTCATCGACCTCAAGCAGGGACCAAAGCGCGGCACGCCGGTGAAAGGGACCCTGATCTTCGAGAAGGCCGGCAAGATCGAGATCGAGTACACGGTGGAAGGGATCGGAGCGCGCGACCTCGGGGCCAATCCCGGCGCCAAGCCCAAGGGCGGCGCCCACGGCCACAACTAGCGGGCGTCGGTAGGCAGGCACCTCGTCCCAATTCTGCCGCTGCGCGCCGATAGAGGCACGCCCTCGGCATCTTGGGAGCGTGGCACGCCCATGCGCGGTTGGTTCTCGCAGATTGTCATCGGGGTGGTTGTGACCGTGATCGGCACCGTGATCGCCGACGCCGTCATCAAGGGTATGGGCGGCAGAGGCCTGTTCGGCGGCAGCCACTATTCCGGCTCCTGGAGATCAGGCCGGTAGCGGCCAGGCGTTTCGCACGGAGCAGCCCAAACTGTCCAAAACCGCTGATGCCCGGACCGGCCGGCGGTTGTATCGTGCCCCACTGTGATCGCGACAACGCGGCGCGCAACGAGCGAGGGGGAGCACGTGACCGAGGCGAAGCGCTGGAAGAAGCGGCCCGAGATTCCACCGGGGTGATGATGGGCCGAACGATCAGCTCGGCCGCATGAACGAGCTGACGGCGGCGAAGGTCAAGCAGGGCATCGCCGAGGTGAAGGAGGGCAAGACGTTCTGTCTCTCCATGCCGCTCGACTATCCGGGCGGCAACGTGTTCAACCCGCGGCGCCATCCCCCGCAGCTGCGCCCAGCGTGCGCGACGGCAAGCCGAACTGGTCTACCGCTACCGAGTGGGGCAGGAAATCCACGGCATGACGACGTCATTTACGACGATCTCGTCTTCATGCACCTGCAGTACTCGACGCAGTGGGATACGTTCGCCCACGTCGGCGGCTGTTCGATGCCGATGGCGACGGCAAGCCCGAGCCTGTGTTTTACAACGGCTATCGCGGCGACACCGACCTGGTGGGGCCCAGCGACGCGAAGGGCGCCGGCGCGGTGCCCGGCACGTTCGTGGAGGCGAAGGGCACGTCCTCGGCCAACGCGCTGGGCGCGGAGAACATGGCGGTGAAGTGCCTGCAGGGCCGCGCCGTGATGATCGACCTGTTCGCACACTACGGCCGCAAGCGGCATGCGGTGGGCTACGACGACCTGATGCGCATTTTTGCGGCGGATGGGATCAAGGTCGAGCCTGGCGACTTCGTGCTGCTGCGCACGGGCTTCGACGAGGTGATCCTGGAAGGCAACAAGAAGCCCGACCGGCACACGCTGGAGACCAGCTGCACAGGCCTCGACGGCAACGACGAGCGCCTCAGGCAGTGGGTCACCGAGACCAGGCTGGTGGCGCTGATCTCCGACAACTAGCGGTTGAGATCCACAATGCTCCGCTGCAGCCCGGGCAGTGCGCCATGCTGCCGCTGCACCAGCACTGCCTGTTCAAGACCGGCGTGAACCTGGGCGAGATCTGGCGCCTGTCGGAGCTTGCCGACTGGCTGCGCGCCAACAACCGCAGCCGCTTCCTGCTCACCGCGCCGCCGCTGCGGGCTGCCGGGCGCGGTGGGATCGCCGGCGACGCCGGTTGCGACGGTGTGAGGCAAACCTGTTCCCTCTCCCCATTCTTCATGGGGAGAGGGTTAGGGTGAGGGGCAGCGGCTTGCTCCGACGGTCGAATGTGTGGCTGCCCCTCACCCCGACCCTCTCGTCATGGCGAAGCCATGCTCCGCATGGACGCAAGCGGGGAGAGGGGAGTAGTACTGGGGCGGCGGAAAAAGGCAGCCCTGCGCAGGGCGCGATTGCGCGTTGGGGCGCGTTGGCGCTTTAATGGCGCAACGCAAAGACAGATATCTTTTCCCTTCAACGCTCTGCGGGTTCAGGGTATTCCATTTTTCCAGAAAATGTTTGTGGTTGCCCTTCATGCTTTTACCGTAATCAACTTTATTGCCGATGAAACTCCGGCTGCCGTAATGATGGATAAATACATCGCCGGCAATGAAATTCCGGAATCCGGCCAGTTCCGCGCGAAGACAAAAATCATCGTCCTCGAAATTTCCGGTGCCAAAGGTTTCATCCAGAAGGCCGATTTCATCGATGAGCCGACGCCGGAAGAGCATGCAGAATCCAACGAGCCTTCGGCATTGGATTCGCCGATGCCGATTCTTTTCGCGGAATCCGCGGGCATATTCATCCAGTCTCTCCAGAGACCCATATCCGGCGTTTTCGATCTTTTGGATGCCGCTGATCTGGTTGGTCATCGGACCCACGATTCCGATTTTGGGGGAACTTTGCAAGCACTCCCTAAGACCCCCGAGCCATCCTTCCGTGACGACGACATCGTTGTTCAAAAGGAGGAGATATTCGCCGGTCGCGGCCTTCAGGCCCTGATTGCATCCTCTGGCAAAACCAAGATTCGTCTTATTTTCGATGAGTTTGTATTTCGGATTTTCTTTGACCAGCGCCCGCAGCCAGGATATCGTCTCGTCTTTCGACCCGTTATCGATAAAGAGGATCTCATGCGGCTCGGGTGTATGCCGGCGAATGCTTGCGACACACTCTTTCGTGTATCTCAGTTCATTACACGCGAGGATCACAATGGAAACCAAATCAGCCCACGGTTTCTTTGCTCTCAGACCCCGCAGCGGCTGGTCTCGACCCGGCAGGATTTATGGCCTGGTCTCCCGGCGGAATATCGCCCCGTGTTTGTTTCGCGCCCTGTTCCACTCCGGAGTCGCCTACGATTCTATTTTCTTGTGACTCCAATGTTCCATCCTGGTGTATCGGAATAGGGCAGTCTCTGACTTCTACGCCGAGTCTTTCCAGGGATGGTTCGACGGATTCCTGAACCGGGTTTTCGAACGAGATCTGTTCATGGCGGGTAAAAAGCCTTACCCTTCTGCTCGGCGTCCAGCCGTTCCCGGCCTGTTCACCGCAATGATAATCACTGGGCTCTGTGCCGCTAAAGTCGACATAACTCCTCGTCGTGAAGGCATAGGCAGCAGGGGCCGCTTTTCTTCCCGGCGATCAGATTCTTGAAACGGGGATAGTCCGCCGCGGAGATCACTTCATCAGGATCGAGGACGAATATCCAGTCTCCCGTGGCCTTGGACATTGAATAATTCCGGGCTGCTGAAAAATCGTCGGCCGGGGCAAAATCATATACCTGAGCCCCAAAGACCCGGGCGATCTCTCGGGTCCGGTCGGTGGACCCGGTGTCCACCACAATCATTTCCTGGATCACCGGTTTCACGCTCGCCAGGCACTTGGCCAGGCTCTTTTCGCAGTTCTTCACAACCATACAGAGAGACACGGAGGCGTTTGCGCCGGACTTTGCGCTGATGGTCAAGGGCCCAATTTTGTTTCTCACTTCCAGGGCCGCGGGGAGAAACTGCTCATCGATTCCGAAATACAGGATCGCGTTCTCGATCTCCTGCAGGGCATCGGCGAATCGTTCCTGTTGGATAAGAAGGTCCGTGAGGAGGAAGACCAGGCGCTTATCCGTGGGATGAAGACAGTGGGCCGCGCGGAAGGTCCGCGCCGCCTCGGCGATCCAACCATAGTCCTTCGCCGCCTTGTGAAAGTTTAGGGCGCAGTCCGGAACACCCGGAGACAGAATGAACCCCCGCATGAGAAGCGGAAGGCTATCCTCTTGCTCGCCGCCGGTCCATTTCACGACCCCTAAGTTCGTATACGCCTCGCCGTAGGAAGGATCAGCAGCGATTGCCCTGGTAAAAAAATCGATTGCCCCCGAGCGGTCTTCCCGGGTGCAAGCCAAAACTCCTTTGAGGTTGAGAGCTGGCGCATATCTTGGATCCAGGGAGAGGGCCTGGTCGGCATACTCTCCTGCTTCAGAAAGCAGATTGAGCCCTTTTTCGCAGTATCCCGTGAGCACAATTGACCGAAGTTCCCGCCGCGCCTGGGACGGCATGGCGTTGATCACCTCGAGGGCCTCTTGAAAAAGCCCGGTATTGATCAGCATTTCCGCGAGTTTCAAAAAAATTTCAGTTTCTTGAGGGGCATCTCGAATTCCGGCGATCAGAACCTCGGTGGCCTTTTGCACGTCCCCCCGGCCAAAGAAGTCGCCTGCCTTCTCCATTGCCTGGATCGCGGCGAGCCTTTTCCCATCAGCCCCCCGCTCTTCGAGCCGCCATTTCTCCGAAAAAACACTTGGAGTTTGCCCGGAACGACTGCATCTGCGTCGATTCGGTTTCCAACAAAGCCTCTGCTGCCGTAATGATGAATGAACACATCGCCGGCAATGACATTCCGGTATCCGGCGAGACGGGCACGCAGACAGAAATCATCGTCCTCGAAACCACCCACTACGAACCGTTCATCCAGAGCCCCGATTTGTTCGACCAGGGCCGCGCCGGAAGAGCATGCAGAAACCGATGACCCCAGGCACTGGGACACGACGGTTCCGGTTCGTTGATCGGAATTCCGCGGCGTAGGCGTCGATCGCCGTGAGGGCCGGCCGTTCTTCGAAGGGGATTCTTTGCCGTCCGTTGATGTTGTCCGTCATGGGGCCGACGATCCCGACGTCGGGCGCGCTGTTCAGGGTCTCAAGCATGCCGGAGAGCCAATCCTTCGTCACCACTACGTCGTTGTTCAGGAGCAGAACATACTCCCCCGAGGCGGACTCGATGCCCTGGTTGCAGCCTTTCGCAAATCCCAGGTTTTTTTCGTTCCTGATCAGCTTGTAGCGCCGGTGTTCTTTAATAAATTTAGTCAACCATTTCACCGTTCCATCCGTGGACCCGTTGTCCACGAAGATGATCTCATGCGGCTCGGGGGTATGCTTGCGAATACTCGCCACGCATTCCCGCGTGTATTTCAACTGGTTGAAGGTAAGGATCACAATGGAGACGAGGGATTTTTCCGCCTTCGCGGAAACCTTCGGTCGAGGGAGGCTGACAGGGCGAGCCCCCTGATATTTCCTGCTGATCATTTTCCGCGCTTCGACGAATTCATGTCCCTGCCCGCTGCTCATGGTGGAGCCGTCCGTCCTCCAGGTGAATTCACAGGTAATCTGCTTGATATGGCCAAACTTGAATTTTCGGGACATCCGGATCCACAAATCCCAGTCCTCGAGTCTCTTCAGGGACTCGTCGAAAAGGCCCGCCTCATCGACACACGAACGGTCATGCATAAAACAAAGCACGGGGACAAAGTTGGTCTCCAGAATCCGGTCGTAATCGAAGTCAAACGAGTAGGGAACATCCCTCTTTACGACCCCGTATTCACCGTTCTTCTTTTCATGATGGGCGCGGTACGCGTCGGTGTAGGCGACCTTGTACTCGCCGGACTCGAGGAAAGCGACCAGGGTATCAATATGGGGGGGATAGAACAGGTCATCATCATCGACATAGGCAATGTATTTGCCCCGGGCGAGCTTGATCCCACTGTTCCTGGCCGCGGCCAGGCCCCTATTTTCCCCATGTTTTATATAAGTGATCGGATGGCTGCCCTGGAGAGAAGAAACGATTTTTTCGACGTCGCTGCCGGCGTCGTTCACCACGATCAATTCCAAGTTTTTGTAAGTCTGCCCCAGAACGCTTTTCATGGCCATGGCCAGCTGATCCGGTCGGTTATAAGTGGGCACGATCACGGATACCAGCGGGTTTTTTCTGGCCGTACTTTCGCCAGCCGAGGGATGAGACCGGTTTCCCAAATTCGGGGCGCTCCTGGGTTCTCCCATTTCCCATTCCATGATATGGGACCGAACGTCGTTGGGGCTGACCGTGTTCGCGCAGCATCTGCATTCCGGGATCAGACACCTTTCGCCCTGCCGCGACGAGATCCGCAAGGCCCGATAGATCTCGTTGTTCCAGAAGGCGTCCACCGGACCCTGGAGCGCATTGCCGAAATTGTAAATGCCTTTTTCGACCTTCTCTCTGAAGTGGATCTCCGAGCCGCCGCAGGGATAGATCTCCCCGTCGAAACCCACCATGAGCTGGGTCATGGGCCAGGTGCACGGGGGAGGAGGGGCATTTTCCCTGAAGAGCGGTTCATGGGTAAAGCTGATTCCGGATTGCTGGGCTAATATCTTGGCCTTCACCACCATTTCATCGGAGAGCTCCTGGTGGAAAAACAATGAAGCCTCGTTTTCCAGACGGTCCGCCGGGTTGTCGACATTCAGGTGGCGAACCTTCTCCGGGTAAAAGCGGGTATAAAAGAGGTTGATGCTGTCAATCCCGATCTCCCTGCCCAGGTGAACGAGACGGGGGAGATCTTCGATGTTCAGGCGGTTCAGGGCAGCGGAAAATTGAAAGGTCATCGGCTTGCCGGCCCGGTTTCTCAGTTCAACGAACGATCTTGCATTGGCACAGACCCGTTCGAAACCGTCCACCTGCATGATCCGCTGGTAGGACGCCCGGGTGGCCGAATTGATCGAGATGTTCACCAGGTTGGCCCCGTTTTCGACAAGGAGGCCGGAGGCTTTTCCGGTGAGTCCGAGACCGTTCGTCGTGACCGATATATTAATATGCGGGTATTCCTTTTTTACAAACTGGAGGATCGGAACAAGGTCCGGATTTAATAGCGGGTCTCCTGCCCCGGCAAGAACGATCGCCCGGACGATTTCGAACCTTAAATTCGCGGCCATGGTCTTGAACTTTTCCAGGGTGATCATCCGGCCGCTCTGGCTCCGGAAATAGTCCCCGCCGCACATGATGCACTTCACGTTGCACTTGTCGATCATCAAAAAGTGGACCTGGACCGGGTAGCTGTCGAGGTAGATGTTCCCATTCTCCAGGTTGTTCTGGATCTTCGCGAGATTAGTGGCGGATGGATCAATTCCCATTTCGGCTCCTGTTGTGGGCGTCGAATTCCCTGGCCATGAATAGGGCCATCTCTCTGAACTCCTGCGGAGTCATGTCCTCATTTAGAAAATAGTTTTCCGTGCTCGACTGCGAGAATCGTGAAAAATCCATATCGCTGCTGACGAGCCCCTGCCCTTCCAGGTCGTCCCAGATCCGGGTCCCGGGCAGGGGGTTGAAAATGTTGATCTCCGCAGCGTTCGGGTTCAGCTCCTTCATAAACGCGAGCGTCTCCTGGATCTGCTCCCTCGTTTCGCCCGGATACCCCATGATGAAGAACCCCAGCCAGGGGATGCCGGCGGCATTGACCAGCGCCGTTTGTTGCCGGATCAGCTCCCGGTTCATCTTCTTGTCAATTCGCTTCAGGATTTCGTCGCTCCCGGATTCGATGCCAAAGAGGATCAATGAACAGCCCGCCTCCTTCAGCTGCGCCAGTGTTTCCCGGTCGACGAGGTCGAGCCTGGTGATACAGCTGAACGTCAGACCGTCGAATTTTTTCAGCGCGGACATCAGCTCGGCGGTATAGCGCCGGTCGCTCGTGAAGGAGTCATCCCAAAAGTTGACGCTGCGGGACGGGCTGCGTTGGAAAAGATACTCGATCTCCCGGACGACATGGGGAACGCTCCTTCGCCGTACCTTGCGCTTCCAGATCACCTGGGCCCCGCAATAGCTGCAGTTAAACGGGCATCCGCGGCTCGCCATGATGTTGTTTTCCGAGACAAACCCCTCGTTGATCATGAGGTCGCGGTCCGCGATGGGCAGAACATCCAGGTTGCAGAGCAGCTCTCTCGGCCCGTTGGAGATGATCCCGCCCCCATTCTTGTAGACCAGGCCGCTGACCCGGGAGAAGTCCGGCCGGGGATCGCAGAGTCGGTTGATCAGTTCCAGAAAGGTCATTTCGCCTTCGCCGATGACGGCGAAGTCGATGTTTCGATCCTGGACCAGTTTGGGCCCGAACATGGAGGCGTGATGTCCGCCGACCACCACCCGGATGTCACGGTTGATCGATTTGGCCATCTCGGCGATTCGGAACGCCATCGGGTACTTGTTGGTCATCGTGGTGATGCCGACCACATCCGGGCGGAAGCTCCGCAATTGCGCCTTCGATCTCTTTCCAGACGAAATGGCCCTCGTCCCGAAGCGCCGCCTGCACCCGGTGCTGATTCGAGAATGTATATTCGTAGGTATCGGATTTTCCGATCAGGTCCTTGTCGAAATCGGCGTCGTAAATGGCGACGGCATGCCCGTTGATCGACAGCATCGTGCCCAGAGCACCGAAGCTGAGCGGGAACCGGCATTTCCCAGGCCCAGGAACCGGGCATAGGGGGGACTGATGAGCAGTATGCGAAGTTTTTTCCTTCGGGGTGCTGGATGCGTTCGGGTGCTTTTCCGCCACCTTCTCAGGGGTTTGTTTCTGGCCAGAGGTATCGCTTCTCGGAATCGCGGAATGGAGGCATGGGACAGAGGATTCGAGTCGTTTTTGCGACCCCCGGCCATCCGGGTCCCCTATGTCGGTGTAGCATGGTTCCTGTCCTGTTGCGATCCAATGAAGGATCTGGCAGACTCGTTTTTCCGTGGTATGGAACCGCAGGAGTTTGTCTCTTGCGTTTATTGCGACTCGCTGTCCGAACTCGGGCTCGCGAAGGATGTGCTTGATCTGTTCCGCCAGACGCGAAGGAGCTGTCCTTCGGGATAAAGCAGAATGTCTTTGCCGTCCTCGAACAGCGATTCGAGCAGGGGTCGGTCCTCGAGTTGTACGGTGATGACCGGACGGCCCGCGGCCATGCCTTCATACACGCGGCCAGTGTATATCTTGCCGAAGGAGGGAAAGTTTATCACCGCGCTTCCTTCTGCCATGCTGTCCAGGTACACGGAAAACGCCTGCAGCCGGATGTTGCGCAAGGCCTGGAGATACTGCTCGTACCAGGGAAGATCAATGAGGCCGCTGGAAATCGTCTCCCGCGCGAGGTTCTGCAAATTGATCGAAGAGACGGGGCAGATTGGAGAAATTGTCGGCCGAAGGCTCATTGTTTATCAGGTCTTTCAGCTCGGGCAGTTCCAGCCATCGGGCCCGTTCGCCGTAGGCTGTCCCCCGGAATACGGGCTTTGACTTGCGGCGGGATCGTAATGTTCCTGCGAATGAATCGTTCGGGGACCGGACAGGGACATAAGGACACGGGCTTTGCATGGAGAGCGCGGATCAATGGCATATCCTTTTCGTCGGGGGTCATGATATGGGTCATGTACCGACCTGTTTTCTCCAGGACTGACCGGGCATAGGCCAGGCCGGGGTTGCTCGCGTGTTCCTCCGGAGTATATTCCAGGGATTCCATGAGAAAACCTAAACGCACGGGCGCCAGGCCGGCAAGCCATTCCAGGTCTTTTTCCTGCAGCTGATGTCCGCCGCACCCTCCGGGCTCAAAGGCGTGAGTAATATCGTTGATCCATACCTGATCAAATTTTTTTCCCGCGCAGATTTCCTTGGCAAAGGGCATCCACGAGGTGATCAGGGTCGTAAATTCCACCTGATTGGCCCGGAACCCCTCCTCGAGACCGAGGTGCCAGGTATACCCCCACATTTTCGCGCGCTGCCAGGTAAAAAGTTCGTGCTGAACAAAAAGAATCTTCATATCATCCTCCAGGCCACAGGATTTGCGGCAAGTCGGTCTTTCGCCATTTGAATCGTTGGAAGGTCTCTCTTATTGAACTGTGCCGCCGTTCAAAATGATACTCTGCCTTTCAGCAGCGCCCAGCTCTTCAGCAGAACCCATATTTACCGTGAGTGAAGGGTCAGAGAACCTGGTGAAAATGACTGGGGCTGTCATTTTCGGAAACATGCCCTGTCCGCCGGCGACGGACCAGCACATCCAGGGCACCCCGGGTCATCTGCGTCCTGCGTGGTGTACATGACGATCTGGCTCCCCAGGCTCTCAAAGTGGAAGGGCACGAACAAGACATTCTTGAGGCGTTCCCTGATACGCTCTTGATGTTCCGGGGGAACAAAAAGCAGTAGAAACCCGCCACCCCCTGCCCCCAGCAATTTGCCGCCGATTGCGCCGGCGTCCATGGCGGTTTGGTAGAGGGCGTCTATCTTTTCTGTCGGATATGAGTTCTGTGATCCCTCGCTTGATCTTCCACGATTCGTGCAGCAATTTTCCGAAGTCATGAATATTCCGCGGATCGCCCTGAAGGATGGAGATGGCCTCGCACACCATGTCCATGAGGGCCTTCAATTCAACCTTTTTGTTTTCGGTCTTCTTGATTTGTGCGGCGGCGATGTCGGACCCGTTTCTCGAGAATCCTGTAAAAGCCAGCATGAGATGGCTGCGGAGCAGGGTCAACCGGTCCTGGCTGAGAGGCAGGGGAGACACGTAGAACTCCCGTTCCCCGCCGAACTCGATTTTGTTGAACCCTCCGAAGGCGGCCGCGATCTGGTCCTGGGATCCCACGTTTTCCTTCAGCAGGTTCTGCTCGATGTGGAGCGCTTCACGCGCGATCTGGCGCTTGGTTGCCATCTTGCCGGTCAATGCGTACAAAGCGGACAATAGTCCGACGGTAAAGGCCGAACTCGACCCCATCCCGGATTGGGCGGGAATGTCGCCCGTGTGGACCATCTCGATGCCCTGATCGATTCCCAAAAATTTGAGGCATTCGCGGACCGAAGGATGTTTGATCTCCTCGATCGTTTTCGTTTCTTCCCGATGAAAATACCTCAAGAGGAATTTGTACTGAAAGAACGGAGGGAGATAGCGGCAGTAGATATGGCAATATTTGTTGATGGTGGTGCTGAGCACCAAGCCCGCCGTTTTCCCGATACCAGGCGGGATAATCGGTGCCTCCGCCGAAAAAGGATATCCGGAAAGGGGTGCGGGTGATAATCATGGTTGCTCCACCTTAGACAAAGCGTCCCTCCTCATCCCGCCTGGAAACGATCGGGTTTCTTATCGGCCACCAGATGTTGAAGCGAGGGTCATTCCAAGGTATAGGTAAACTGCCCTTTAGGATTGTAGTAGGTGGTCTGTTTATAGTGAAAAATGGTCGTCTCGCTCATGACGAGATGGCCGTTGCCATGCATGGGGGGCACGCAGCACCTGCAGCGGTTCCTGTCCGACAGGGTGAACGACTGCCATTTGCCGAACGCGGGCGATTCCGTGTCGCAGTTCACCACCACCAAGTAGAATTTGCCGTACAGGCAGGAGATCAGCTTCCAGGTTTCAGCATCACCATGAATGCCGCGCAGGACCCCCCGGGTGGAGATCGGAGATGTCGTCCTGGATGAAATCGCAGGTAATCCCTTGCTTCTGGTACTCCTTCTCGATTGTAGGTCTCCACGTATTCACCCCGGAAATCTTCGAAAATGGCCGGTTTTATGAGTAGAACTCCGTCGAGCCCTGTAGTGGTAACTTCCATTACAAGCTCCTGAAATAATTCTTTTTCCTCAGATATTCATCCTGATGGCAAACAAACCAATCCCAGGTAGCTTTCAAGCCGTCCACGAGGGAGGTAGCGGGATGATAACCGATCGTTTCCCGTGCCAAAGCAATGTCCATAAGCCGGGTACGTGCGCCAGAAGGCTTCGTTGCATCAAACTCGTAATTGAAATCAAGAAAACTTTTCAGAGTTTCTACGAGATCCCTGATCGAACACCCTTTTCCGCTCCCCAGATTAACAAATCCGCCTTTCGTACCATGGAGAAGCGCCAGAACCACCCCTTCCGCCACGTCGCGACTATACGCAAAGTCGCGAATGGCAGAGCCATCGCCCCAAATCTTAACCGGATTCTCACCCCGCAAGATCCGACACATCAAGGAGGGAATCACCATGGCGTTCTCAGGGTCAAAGTTGTCTCCGGGCCCGTAGACATTACAGGGACGAACAATCGCAAAATTCTCCATCCCATACTGTACTTTATAGGCGTGAATTTGCAGCTCGGCAACACGCTTGGCCCACCCGGCAAAATCCATTGGCATACTATCGAGCCGGTAATCCGATTCCCTAAATATCTCCGCATCTGCATAGGCACCGATTGAACTCGTATACACCAGCTTGGAAATGCCGTTTATCCGTGCAGCTTCAAGGAGGTTGGCGTTCAACATGATCGTCGGAGTAAAATGGCTGGCAAGCTGAATCCGGGATACCTCAATAGACCCCTTGATTCCAGCGAGATGGAAAACGTACTCGGTGCCCGCCGTGATCTCCTTACAGAAGTCGAGGTCGGTAAGGTCACCGAGAATATGTTCCGCCTGCTCGTGAACAGCCACCCGATCAAGAGAAACAATGGTTACCTTCGCACCAGCCTTGCAAAGGATATCCACAACCTGCCTCCCGATAAGTCCGGTACCCCCGGTAACGAGCACGATTTTGTCCCGGAATTTCTTCAACGTACTGGAGGCAAGCATCATTACCCTCTTTACGTTTATCCTTTTGGTTTCCAGATGATTAAAGACCATCCGTCATGAAATAGGCTGCCAAAATAAACTCTCTTTACGCTTATCATTTCTATCTTGCCAGATTTCTGGAGTTCCATTAAATTTGGCAGGAAATTGGTAAGATAGTTGCGACATCTATGAAACTTTATCGCCAAATGATCAACGAGATTATTGTCATCATAAAGTTCAACGACTGGCTCAACATGAATACAGATATCTGGCTGCTTCACACGGGCAAATTCAATAAACAACATGCTGCTGTCGCCAATTTGCTCTAAGCAGCCGATGGTAATAATTGCCGATTTGGACGGGATGTGAAGGTCGTAGTCGGGGTTAAACAGATCAAAAGTGCGGCCTGAAATGTTGGAATTGAATTTTGTCCCGAGCAAATTTACCGTCTCCACCGCAGCTTCAGACCAGTCGAGGCCATATAGTCGTTTATCAGGAAAAAGCTTACCCAGTAGGACCAAATTGTAGCCTGGGCCACAACCGAATTCGAATACTGATCCAACGTGAGGTAGAAACTTATTGAATAGCCATAACCGCAGAACGGTAAAAACATTGAATTCGAAATGTGGACTTATTGGATAAATATATTCCTGGTTGAGTCTGCATACTTGGTTTTGCCTGACATATTTGGGAATCAATTCTGCCATGTCATAATTGCTCTTGATAAAGTTATTAAGATTTTCCTCCCACCCCCTTTCCCACCGTTCTTTTCCCTCCCTGCCTGCAATGGAGAACTGTTTTTCCTCTATACGTCGAAGGATTTTGAGGATCACCGCGTCCCGATGCTTTTTGCCCAACGTTCTGTACCTGAAATCGGCCCTTTCCATCGTTTCTAGGCAGTCGTCGGTGAAATCAGCACGTGTTGTTCCGACCAATTGGGCAAAGTTTTCAACAGATATGGATTTCATACTTGGCATAATCCGCCGCTCTTGCCGCCAGGTCCTACCCTCCGACGCGTTTCCCTCATTCGTAGATAAAGTATGAGGTTCTCGCTGTATAAGGGTATCGCTTCAGCTTGATATTGTTCAAACCGATGACCTCACTTAGAGCAATCGTTTCACCGGGTGAGTCGTGGTCATTGAGTTCGTCAAAGCCTAAAAGGCTTCCTCTGACGAGGTGAGGTTTGATTGCCTGAAGACACTTCCGGGTCGGTTCATAAACATCAAAATCAAAAAAGGCCATCGCTACAATCGTTTCGGGATATTGCTCCAAATACCTGGGGACTTCAACACATGCATCTCCCACTCTGATCTCGAACTTCCTGATGTGGGCCAATGGATTGTCCTGCTCCTGATACCGCATGATTCCACTGAGATATTCGGCGTAGCTATCGGTGCACGCCAACCCTCCTTTGCGGATGATCGAGCATTGGAGATTATCGTTTCTGTCTAGCGTGGGAAATCCCGTGAAGGTATCGAACCCTATGATTTTTCTCATCCGGTTGAACGGTTCATAGATTCCGCGTAAGGCGGAGAATAATGAAACATTTTGCCCCCACCGTGTCCCAAACTCCATGACCACCCCGGGGACATCAATAATCTGCTGGTAAATGTAGTGCATAAAAAGAATTCGGGATAAATTCTTTGAGTTCAGAAACAGTCCTAGGTTCTGTAAAATATCGCCGTCGGGAATGGGACACTTGCGAAAGTGCCGCACAAAGTCACTGCGAATTTCGTCCTCTTGTTCACTCCTGTACAGTTCCTGGGAATCTATTTTGTCGGTCATATATCCTCTCAGCGGATCGGAGCTATAATTTCTTGTCTCTAGTTAATGCACGTATAGGCAGCTTTCCATTATGAGCCATCGTCCACGCCCAGTACCGGAGTTTTCCCTCAATCAATTCGTAATCATAAAGCGGATCTACCGACTTAATGACGCGAATGGGTTTGATGGGAACTCCTTGGTTTATCAACCCAGCCAGGGTTTCTGCTGATGGGACAAACTTATCGAGTCCGTTTCGGTTTACTTTGATATTGTCGGTTGAAACCTTTATAGGTTCTTCCTTACAAAGGCATACCTTACGATAGTCTTCCTCCGTCAGATCGAAATCGGACGCATCAGCATTAACTCGTATATGATCAAAATTGGAGGCTTTGGGAATGGCCACAACACAATTGCCCGTGGTCAGCCATTTCAGGGCTATTTGGGATGGGTGCTTCCCATATTTGGCAGCCATGTCCATCAATAGAGCTAGGATCGACGAATTGTAGGCGATTTGTCCCAAGCATAACGGGGTCGTAGGCAAGTACACTTATGCTGTGGGTTTTGCAGAATGGCAAGATATCCTCTTCGATGGTGCGATCAAAGAGATTGTATTCCACCTGAACGGCGGCAATCTCCCGAATACAGGTCAGCGCCTCTTTTAATTCGGGCAGCGAATAATTGCTGACTCCAACGTATCGAATCTTCCCCGACTGGACGAGACGCGCCATTGCTTCCATGGTTTCGGCGATGGGAATGCTCGGATTTGGCCAGTGGACCTGATAGAGATCAATATAGTCGGTTTGCAGTCTCCCCAGGCTTTCCTCTGCCGCTTTTATTATTTCATCATGGCGCAGGTGGTCCGGGGATACCTTCGAGGCGACGATGAGATCCTGCCTCTTCCCCTTGATCGCCCGACCGACTAACTCTTCGGAGTGGCCCTTTCCGTAGGCTTCGGCTGTGTCAATGAGGATCAGGCCGGCATCAATTCCCTGCTCCAGGACGCTCACGAAATGGTCATCTCGGGAGTCGTCCCGCCCAAAATAGCCCCCAACTCCCATGGTCCCCATTCCGATGGCGGGAATTGTGGCGGATGTATTCCCAAGCTGCTTATACCGCACGGCCGGCAGACCTCAAGATTCTCTCTGCGACAGTGGCCACATCTGTCCCATCCAGTCCTCGCATGTACTCTCGGCTTCCCACTTCCGAACGGGCAACGCCCGGGACCCCAAACCTCTCTACGGGAATCATGATATGGGGGAGGAGAGTCTCTAGCACCACCGATCCGAGGCCACCCATGATGGTGTGTTCTTCAAGGGTAAAGATAGCCTTAAAAGGCCGAAGCAGTTCGATCAGCAACTCCGAATTTACAGGTTTAATACGGTAAAGGTCAATAACGGCCAGATCGAGCCCGCGCTTTTCCAGTTTCTCTGCAACCCGCTGGGCTTGATTTACCATAACCCCGGTAGCAACCAGGGCATAATCGCGGCCGGCCCTCACTTGGGACACACCGGCCGAGAAATCAGAGTCCGGTGAATAGATGGGCTCGAAAGGCCCCTTATCGAATCGGATGTAGCATGGTTTTCCACTGCGGTAGGCAAGATGGATGGATGCCGCACACAGCGAACAATCGGATGGACTCAAGACGACCATCCCGGGCAGAGCTCGCATAAGCGCCACATCTTCGGTTATATGGTGGGTAGGTCCATCCGAGCTGTAGACGTACCCTGTCCCCATGCCCATGATCGTCACCGGCCGTTCCATACAGCAGATGTCAATCTTTATTTGTTCCAGACATCGCATGGTTACAAAGTTTGAAATGCCATAAACAAAAACCTTCTTGCCGGTCAGGGTAAGACCCGCGGCGACGCTCATCATATTCTGCTCGGCAATCCCGACGTTGTAATACTGCCGGGGAATTTTTTCCTTGAACAGCTTGAATATGAACGCCCCGGTGTCGGCGCTCAAGACAATGACGTCTTTGTCCCGCAAAGCGAGGGAGTAGAGTTCTTCGAATACGGCATCCCTGGCATCCTGATAAGCCTTCATCGCCCCAGCTCCTCTATAGCCTGTTGAATAAACCGTCCTTGGGGCAAGGTATGATGCGCCTGGGGAGTGTTCTCCAACGAAGATATGCCTTTCCCTTTTATCGTATAGGCAATCAGCATCTGGGGCTTCCCGGCTCGCTCGAAGGTGCTGGAAGAGAGCGTGCAACACCTGTTCCATCGAATGCCCATCCTGAATGGTGGTCACCTCCCAACCGAAGGCCCTCCATTTCTCGGCCAGCGGTTCAAGCCCGGCATTGTTTTCCGTAAACTCTTCCGACCGAAGCCGATTGCAATCGGTAATAGCAACGAGGTTGCTCAATTTGTGTTGGGCGGCAAACATGGCGGCCTCCCATACCGAGCCCTCCTGCGATTCCCCATCGCCGAGGATCACGTATATTCGGTAGGTCTCACCATTGAGTTTGGCGCCCAAAGCCATGCCCGCGGGCGACACCGAGCCCGTGCCCGAGAGATCCCGTAGTGATCTCTATCCCCGGCACGATCTTGTCGCAGTGCCCGCCGAGCAAAGCACCATCCTGGGTATAGGCATTCAATTCGATTCTTTAATTAAACCAAGGTCAGCCAGTATTACGTAAAGCGTATTGTTGGCATGGCCTTTACTCATGATGAATCGGTCTCTGTCCGGACGGTTTGGGTTCCTGGGTCAAACCTTAACACGCCCCCATAATACAGGGCGACCAGCAATTCCGTGCTCGAAAGGGACCCTCCTAAATGGCCCTTCCCGGCATGCAACACGACCTCAAAGGATCGCCTGCGGATGTATTTTGCCTTGGCGACGAGTTCGCTGCTGCTCTTCATATCTTCCCCGTTGGGCTAACTTGCTCCCGGTACCAATCGATCGTTCGTTTCAGCCCCTCTTTAAACGGGATTTCCGGATGGAAGCCGAGGGTCTCTCTGGCTTTGGTTGTATCGATCTTCCTTTGCCTGACGGTCATTGGCTTCGCGGAATTGAAAGAATACCTTCCACGATAACCCGTCAATTCACTGATATTCTCGACCGCCTCTCCAATCGTTTTCAGGGAACCGCTGGCAATATTGAAAACTTCAAAACCCGAAGAGTTCTGGAACGCCAGCAGAATGCCTCTCACGAGGTCATCAATGTAAATGAAATCCCTTACCACGTCGGGAGTCCCCCAGACCTCAAGGGGATCTTGCTTTTCCATGAATTTTCTTATAAGCGCGGGCAAAACGTGGGAGGCAATCCTATCAAAGCTGCTGTACGGGCCGTATGCGTTCGAGGGCCGGATAATCAGGGCTTCCATGCCATGCCTTCGATAATAGAATTCAGCCAGCTTCTCGGAGTATCTTTTCATCCATGCCGGGCCAAAATAGGTTTCCGGCGGATCACCCAGAAAGGCGTCTTCCTCCTTGAGCGACCGGTTAAGTTCCGGGTAGACAGCAGAACTGCTGATGAAGACAAACTTCTTTACCTTTGCTTTGGCGGCCGCATCCAGGATATGGGAATTGATAAAAGCATTTTCGTTTATCTGCGCTACCGGATTCGTGGCCATCTCATGGGCGCCCGAGGTGTGCGCAGCACAGTGAAATACATAGTCCGTTCCCTCCGGAATTGCAGCTGACTCGCTTAAGTTGCAGATGATCTCCCTCAAATTTGGCGGGGAATCCTCGAGCAGAGTGGGCTTCTTTGACTGTAAGGATTGGGCATAAACGACAGCTCCTCTCCGCAGCAGTTCTCTCGCCAGATTTGCCCCTAAGAAGCCGGTCCTCCCGCCAGAGACATAAATGTTTTTTCCGCTGAACATATTTCCTCGGCCGCCGTGTTGGATTTTTAACCTGCTTAGTTAAGGCGCTACCTGGTTAAGAAGATCTTTCCCGCTTTTACCCTCTCCCGCCAGTAGTTCAGCAGATCCAGCATCGTTTTTTCAAAGGGTATTTCCGGCTTCCATCCGGTGTGGGCCCGGAACTTAGCCGTATCGGGTACCTGCAAATCGGCATCCAGCGGCCTGAGTCGGCGCTGTTCGGTCTCCACCCGTGATACTCTCCTTGCAGGTCGAGATGGAGATCAGGTGCTTGAGCATGTCTGCCACCGTGCACGAAAATGTCCCCCCGATGTTGTAATATTCACCGGGAATGGGATTGACGGTGACCAGCAGGTAATACGCCCGCACCGCATCCCGGACATCGGACCAGGTCCGCAACGACTGCAGATTGCCGGTCTTTACCACCGGCGGGATCAGGCCCTTTTCGATCATGGCAATCTGTTTGGCAAAGCTTGATTCGGCGAACACGTCTCCCCGGCGCGGACCGGTATGGGTGAACATGCGGGTGACCAGAACCTTCTGGCCATAGGCTTGGGCGTGAAATCTGCCGATCAGGTCGGCCCCGGTCTTGGAGATGGCATAGGGAGAGGCGGGGTGAAAGGAACATTCTTCGCCAATCGGCAGCCGATCCTGCGGTACCCTGCCAAACACTTCCGACGAGGAACAAACATGGATGACCGGATCGATCCCGGGATGCCGGCGTAATGCTTCCAGGAGGCGCTCTGTCCCCAAGATATTGGTATCAAGAGTTTGCAGAGGAGCCGTGAAGCTCGTTAAAGGATAACTCTGGGCGGCAAGATGGAAGACATAATCGGGCTGTGAGTCCCCGACGGCATTAACGAGGGAAATATAGTCGCACAGGTCGCCGTTGATAAAATGCACCCGGTCTTGGCGATTGGCCCGATCCAGAAGGTGCTCGACGTTATCCAGCGGGCTTCGCCAGCGGCACATGCCATAGATTTCCCAATCCGTCTTTTCAAGTAGAAAGTCAGCGAGATGTGATCCCACCATTCCGGTGATCCCGGTGATAAGAGCTTTCATAAGGTGCACTTTTTTTGAAGGACCTGCATGACATAGCCAGGAATGGCTTTTGGCCTCTCTCGCAGTCTCGCTATGAATGGCCCGGGTATTGGAGGGAAGAGTGTGGCTAACATGTCTCTTCCCGGTACAGCCGGTTTTCTCCTGATCGATGGGACCGCTTCCGGGTCAGTTGAAGAAACCACTCGTAAGTGACATGCAGGCCATCCCGGAGAGGGGTGGAAGGACTCCAGCCCAGGTTTCCTAATTTGCTGGAATCCAGAAGCCTCCGGGGCATCCCGTCCGGTCTTCCCGTATCGAAAATAAGATGTCCCTGGAATCCGGTCACCTCTTTGATGATAGAGGCTAATTCGGCGATGGAGAGATCGGACCCGGCACCCAGGTTAATCGGCTGGGCATCCTCATATTCGTTCATGACCAATAGGCAGGCGTCGGCCAAATCACGGGAGAAGATAAAGTCCCGCCGCGGGGACCCGCTGCCCCAGAGGATCACGGACTCCGCCCTTTCCTGCTTGGCCTTATGCATCCTCCGGATCAGGCCGGGAATTACCCGGGAGTTTTCTTCGCTGAAGTCATCCCTCGGCCCGAAGACATTCGCCGGAATCCCGATGACAAACTGCGCCCCATATTGTCGCCGGTAGGCCTGGCATAACTTGATCCCGGCGATCTTGGCCAGGGCGTAGGCCTCGCTGGTGGGCTCCAGGGCCCCTGTCAGAAGGAGGTCTTCCCGCATAGGCTGAGGGCATTGCTTGGGATAGCTGCAGGTGCTGGCGAGATAAAGGAGCTTCTTCACCCCGTGACGGTACGCCTGGTGAACGACATTGCATTCCGCGAGCAAGTTTTCCCGCATGAGACTGGCGGGGCAATCCTGGTTCGCCTGGATGCCCCCCGATCTCCCGGCTGCCAGGAAGACGTATTCGGGAGATGCCCAGGAAAAAAACCGTTCTACTTCGACGGGATCGGTCAAGTCGGCCTCTTCGCCCGGCCTGCCGATGAGATTCTCATAACCCCGCTGTTCCAACTCGTACAGGATGGCGCTTCCGATCAGGGTCTCTCCGCCCGCAACGTATATTTTGGATTTCAGGTCCATCATTTCTCCCGGGAATTTTGAAATTGAAAAACTCGAGTTCGACCACGATTTTTAGGTGGCGCGGGTGAAACCGGATTTGGAACGAGGGAACTCAAATTTCTTTTGGCCTGCCTGCCTCCTGGGTGAAGAATCCCTCGGCGGAGGCGAAGCTCTCCGGAGTTCCGATATCGATGAACTTTCCCTGGCTTCGGAACCCGTACAATCCCTGCCCGATCCAGGAAGGCAAGAGTTCCTCTTCCAGGGAAATCGCCCGATCGGGAGGAATCGCCTCGAGAAAGGAGCGATGGATCAGGTAAACCCCGGCGTTAATCCAGCCCGGGGCCTCCCTTTTTGATTTTTCCAAGAACTCCGCGATCCGGCCGTCCTCTTCCACCGCCACTGAGCCATACCTGTCCGTATTCTCTTTCTCCTTCAGGAGGATGGTGGCTTTCGCCTGCCGCAAACGGTGCACGGCGGACAGGGCCTTCAGGTTCGCATCAATGTAGGAATCACCGTTCATGACCAGAATCACATCCCCGACGAGCAATGGCATGGCGAGCCGAAGCGCACCCCCCGTTCCTAAGGGGCGGGCTTCCTGGGAATACTCGAGATGAATGCTTTTGTAACTTTCGCCCATTCTGGCTTCGATTTGGTCGCCTAAGTATCCTGTGCATAACACGGCCCTTTTGACCTGCACCTCGAGCAGTTGATCGAACAGGTAGGTCAAGAAGGGCCGCCCCCCCACCTCGGCCAGGACTTTGGGCCGGCCGTTGATGGCCGGTCGAAGCCGTGTCCCCAATCCGCCCGCCAGAATGGCCGCGGTGATGTCCGACAGGTTTTTCATCCGTAAGGCCGAGTAAGAAATCCGACGATTAAAATGTCTAAGCCGCTTCGAATGTTGGGGCACTTTCAGATTGATTTGTTTGAACTTTCCTTTTGCCTATTTTGCAAAGTCTATGCCGCTATCCCAATGATGAAAAATCTTTAAGTTTTATAAGGTTACTCAGGAGGTCGGTAACCGCCGGGCAAAAAGCTCCATTTCCTTGACGCTCCTAACTTGAATTCTTGCCCCTGCGGAAAATGTGGAACAAGCATTTATTCCTGACGGCGGGCAGACACCGTTCCAAAAGGATGAGATTCGTTGGTGCCCATCCGGAGGCTTTTCCTCATGAAAACTATTTATAGTTTTCCTAATTCGAGCCGAAAGAAATATGAGCCTTGGATGAGGGTGGCAGGAAATATGAATAAGAGGTAATTAAGGATGATTTCTGCCGTAACGGGAGCCGATAAATTGTTTTCGGTAATGACCCAGCAGTCTTCCCAGATGGACGCTCTGTCTAAAGCGGCTCTCTCCAGCGGGATCGATTTCTACCAGGATGGCAACTATGACCGGGCCGTCGTGGAATTCCGCAGGGCCATCGGGCTTTCCCCTGCATCCGAGGATACGGTGAACGCCTATGATTATTTGGCCACCGCCTATCTTCAACTGGGGAAGACCCCTGAGGCCTTGGGAGCTTACGAATCTGCACTCCGCCTCTCGCCCTCGCGTGACGATCTCCACGTAAAATTCGGAAACATCCTTTTGGAGGAAAAAAAATATGCGGAAGCCGTGAAGGAATACAAGGCCGCTCTGCAATGGAGTCCGAATTCTACAGACAATCTTTACAGCCTGGGACAGGTCTACCTAGCTATGGGCGACTTCGGCGCCGCAAAGGCTGTTTTCAACCAAATCACTGATCTTGCGCCGGGCAATTACAGCGGTTTTTATGGTTTGGGCCAAACGTTTTATCGGGAGGGAGAAAACGAAAAAGCCATCGAGCAATTCCAAAAAGCGATATCGCTCGATGAACAATTCTCCTATGGATATCTGGATCTTGGTTACGCCTACGCTGATCTTGGGCGGATGGATGAGGCGGATTCGCAAGTGAATATCCTGGAAGAAAAGGATCCTTCCATGGCTGCGACCCTGAGCAGTTACATCCATCGGGTGACTCACCCGGAATTCCTGATTGCCTACAGCGACACCGGCTTTAATTATACCAGCGGGCCCCGGACGCCGCTCAGCACCATGGATCCTGACCTGGCAAACCCTGGTGAATCTGTGCAGCTTACGATGAAGTTCATCTTCAACAAGGATATGGATAACGCCTCAGTGGAAAATCTGTCAAATTGGATGATTACTCGGACTTCCTGGGAAAATCCGGGGGGCGCTTATAACTATGGCCTTCCCGTACCGGAAACGGAGGTCACTCTTCCCCTCTTCCCCGCCATGGTAACCTATGATCCCCAAAACCGGAAAGCCGAAGTCTTTTTCAACGTGACGCAGAACTCCTCGGGCAACGGGACTATTGACCCTTCCCACATCCTCTTCCGATTTTACGGCAAAGACGCCTACGGGAACTCCATGAGCGCTTCTGGGGATGAGTTCAGCGGACTCTCCGAAATCGTCTGAACAACGTTGAAGTTCGTCCTCTTCCCCCTTCATTGCTGTATCTTCTCGGCTGAGGATATATCGGCATGAGAGTCATTCAATGCCCTTGCTTCCTCAAGGAACCTTGCCGCTTCTTCTGACCGGCCCATTAAGGCCAAGGCCCTGGCTAAACCGAAATACGCTCTGGAGTCGCCTCCCTCCTGTTTCTTTATCGAGCTCATGAAAACGTCGGCAGCTTCCCTCAGCTTCCCCAGCCCCAAGAGTAGATCCCCCAGATCGGAATAGGAATTCAGAACCTGCGGATACTTTTCCATACACATTCGGAAGGCTTTTTCCGCTTCATCGAACTTCTTTCCATTCCTGCGAATCTTTCCCAGAACAAGGAACGACCTTGCCTTGAGCCCGTCCAAGTCGGCCGCATACGAGGTATAGCCGGGAGGGATTTGGGTAATCCGTTCATACAGAGCTGCTGCCCCTTCGGGATCTCCCGTTTTCTCCCGCAATTCCGCCGCCAAAAAAAGGCTGTCAATCTTCTGCGGGGAGGCCTGAATCGCCTTCTCGATCCATTGGCGGGCGTTCCCCCAATCCTCCAGCCTTTGATAGCTCAAGGCGATGGAAGTGGGCATCTGCCGGAAAATGTCCGGCTGTTTGCCCTCCCCATCCGGGATCTCCAGCACCTTCCGGTACCATTGAATCGCGGTTTCAAAATCTTCGGTCAGGAAGTACGAATCTCCGATGGAACTTACAAAAGCAGGATCTCGCCGGTATCGGGGAAATTCGGCCAAAAGGATTTGACGATTACGCAGGGCCTTCCTTCGCTTGACTTCGGGATTTTCATACCCAATATGATCTATCCGGACATCCGCCCGGAACGCCAACATCTCTAATTTCTTGATCGCGAAACCGACCTGCTCATGGACCTTTCGTTCAAAGCGAATTTCCGGGTGATTGGGAAACATTCGCAGTTGGTACCATTGTTCTCCAAAGCCTCCCGGCCGGACATTTCGCACCTTCAAGTAAAAAGCACGGTCGGGGGGGGCTGTTTTCAATTTTCTAAACTTCTCCGCCTCGGAGGAAGGCACGCGGTCGTCGGCATCCAGCCAAAGAACCCACCGCGAGGCGGCATGATCCAGGGATATGTTCCGTGAGTAGCTAAAATCATCACGCCAATCCGAACGGATGACTTCGATCCCATATTTTTGGGCAATTTCCACCGTGCGGTCGGTGGACCCTGTGTCGACCACCACGACCTGGTCCGCGAAATTCTTTACCGTTTCCAGACATTCCCCAACATTCTTTTCCTCGTTTCTGACGATCATACAGACAGAAAGCGTATTGGGGGGCCAATCGGTTAGCCGTATTCCTGTATTCATATTGGGTTCGTCAAATTTACGACACCCGAGATCTTCCGATTTCCGCTGCACAGAATATGCCAGATTCGACATTCCTAACTTTGTTCCATTTGGCAAATCGAGGGGGTTAATTTAACGAATGAATGCAAGGGATTTGAATAGGGCCCGTCTACCCCCTTCAAGCTAGTTCAAGTGTTCATGTTTTTAAATTTCCGCCCCCCGTCAAGAAACCACTCAAGTTCTTGTAAGGGTTTGACGAAAAAGGTTATAGGTGAAACGATATGGTCATAAGTCCGTTCCATACACAGCAGGGAATGAAAGCCTATAACCTGCAATTGTCGATGAGGCCGAAAATCTCCAAAGGCCAGTCGAAAAGTCCTGCTTCGAGGGACATGATCACGATCTCACCGGAAAGCAGAACTAAATCCATGGTGGCCAAGATTTCACAGGAGATCGTAAATAATTTGGCCAAGAATTCACCCCGGAACGAAACGGCTGATGAAGCCATGAGTCAGTTGAGTCAGACATACGGCCAGCTTTTCGAAGTGGAGGAGAAAACCGGAGAGGAATTGGCCTTCAAGGTCGTTTCGGAAAAGAAGGGGGACCCTTCCCGCTCTCTATCCAGGGAAGAAAACGAAAGAATCAAACAAACACTCGTTGACATCACTCAATCTATTGTCTATCGTAATTTATCTGCAGGGAGAATTTAAATGAAAATCCAGGATATGAACAATGATGGGCAGAGCATCCGGCAAATCACGCAGGGAATGAAGCCCCTTCAGTCGGAAAAAACCCATCCGGGTTCGAGTGTCAGCAGCCCGGATGCAGGTGCGGATAGAGTGGAGCTCTCTCCCCAATCCCGGGATATGAAGAAAATTCATGAAATCTTAGCCACTACTCCGGAAGTGCGCACGGAAAAAGTGGCGGCGCTGAAGAAAGCCCTTGAGGAGGGAACTTACCAGGTAAAGACCGAGGATATCGCCGATAAAATGGTCCAGGAAATGGCCCTCGAAATCAACCGCTGATTATTCTCCCTTTTTATGCAGGATCTTGCTCTCCCCGCTCATCACAGGTAGTCCAACAAGCTGACTTTCGAGATTTGTGCGGCAGTCGACAAGGCGACGTTATAGGCCGTCTGCTTTTGTTGCATCTCCAAAATCGCTTTGTTGTAATCCACGTTTTCGAGATCACCTAATTGATTCTGCAGGTCAAGACTGACCTGGCTGAAGATTTCCCCCTGGCTTTTCAGGTGATTCTGCCGAATACCCACGTCGGAGACCTGGGCGTTGAAATAATCCGTCGTCCCCTGGAGGTTCTCCGACTCCAGCTGAATGGCTGCTTGATCGTTGGCCCCAATCGCCTGTTTCAGGCGGATCAGGGAGTCAAACAGGTTTGCCCCCATAAATATGGTTCCCCCATTTTTTCCGGCCGCAATCGTTTGGTTCGGGCCGATTTGAACCTTCAAATCGTTCGCATCTCCCGAATAATTGACCGTTTCAGGCCCGGTACCGACGCTGCGGGCAAAGGGAGGAGCAGCGGTCTTGTATCCCCCAAAGATGTACTTCCCGTTTAACTGGGTGTTTCCCAGGCCGACCGCCTGGTTTATGAGGGCGTCGATATGGGACGCCGCCTCGGTTCGAACTTCGGCGCTCTGCGCTTCCGCTGCTGAGCTGGAGGGCAATTTCCTGGGCACTGGAGGCCAGCTCGGAAACCTGATCGAGAACTGTCTCATTGATGTCCAGCCATCCTTTGGCTGTATCCATGTTTTTTTGGTACTGTTCGATCCGTGCCAGCGTGTTGCTAAGGCCGAGAGAATTGACCATGGCCACCGGGTCGTCGGAGGGGCGGTTGAAATTCTTCCCCGAAGAAACCTTCTCTTCCGTCTTATTCAAATCAGAGGAAAGGCGCAAAATATTCCGCTCGATTCCGCGATATAAGGTTGAAGTGGCGACCCGCATCGTTTTTCTCCTACACCAATTGCATCAGGGATTGGAGCATCTGATCCGCGATGCTGATTATTTTTGAGTTGGCCTCATACGTCCGCTGGAGCTTCAAGAGTTCGGTCATCTCTTCGTCGAGATTGACCCCGGAGATTGAATCCCGCAAGTCCTCAAGGTTGTCCACCATGCTCTGAACGAAGCTTTGGTTTTCGTTCGCTGCCTCAGTGGTAATTCCTATCTCTCCAACCAGAGCTTTGTAGTACTCATCCATTGTTGTGGTTTCGACGCCGCTCGAAGGGGTCGCTCCACGGTCGCTGATCGTCCATTTTCGGATCGAAAGGGATTCATTCGCCTGAAGGGCAGCAATGTTTAAGGCATTTTCATTATCGCCGGGATCTCCGGACAGCCCTCCCGCAGCAATGTTCTCGGGATGGTCCAGGACATCTGAGCTCAGGGCCATATAAGCCGCCGCCCCCTGAAAGTTTCCGGGGTTGGGGACAAGCGGGGCTGTTTGGAAGTCCTGGAAAAAATATCTCCCCGTTCCCCCCGAGATGGGATACCCGGCAGTGTGCAGGGTATTGACCTGATCAATAAGGGTCCCGGCCAATTCATCGAGGTTGGCCAGGTATTGGGGAACGACCTCATCGCGCATATCCAGCCAGCCGCCTATCTGCCCTCCCGTCAGTTTCTTGCTCACATCCGTCGGGATGTTGTCCCAATAGATCGAATCCCCCTGGGTGCTCAATTCCCAGTGTTGGTTGCCGTCCACGAGAAGGACCCCGTCACCGGTCTGGATGGTCACCGAACCGTTTTCCCGCTCAACATCCACATTGCCTAACCAACTGGACAGGTCCTCCAGGAGACGATTTCTTTGATCTCGCAAATCATTCGCCGGGGTTTTGTCAGCTTCAGCCGCCACAATGGTTTCGTTCAAATTGGCGATTTTTTCGGTTAACTCGTTGATATTCTCCATTCCCATCTGGAGATTGGTGTTCATATTATTCTTGATTTGAGTCAGATCGTTGCTCAGGGAATTAAATTTTTGGGCGAGAATTTCTGCTTTTTGTAACAGGGCCGTCCGTTCGACAATCCCCCCCGGGTTATCGGCCACATCCTGCCAGGCATTCCAGAAATCGTTCATAGTGTTACTTAGCGTGGAATCCCCTATCTCATTGAAGAGGGATTCCAATTGGGACAAAACCGACGCTTCGGTTTGATATTCATTCAAGGAGGACGTATTTTGCCGAATCGCCCGGGTGGTGTTCTGGTCAAAGGCTTGATGTACCGAGGCGACCTTTACCCCCATCCCGATTTTAATCTGATTGAAGGAGACGGGCGTTTCCGAATCAAGGACCGCCCGTTGGCGGGTATACCCCTTCGTATTGACATTCGCGATATTATGGCTTACCACTTCCATCGCGATCTGATTAGCCTGGAGGGCCGCTTTGGCAATATCCATAATGCCGCTGATGCCGGCCATATCTACACCTTTCGGTTTAAAGAAATGGGTAGATGAGTCGGGGACTGCGTCTTCCCATTCTGGATATAAACCCGTGATTCCGCCAGGGGCTGGGTTAGAAGAGAGTAAAGATCTCTCCAGTAATCCAGGGATCCCTGGGCGAAGGTTTTATTCCGGGCGTTAACCTGAGTAATCCTCCTTTTGAGTGCCCCCAGGGTCCTCTGGTAATCTTTTATCCGCTGGGATTCGGCGGGGGAAAGGAGGGCGAGCAGGCTGGGAAGGCTTTCCTCGCCTTCTCTCCCCTTCATGGCCAGCATTTTTTGAACGATCCTCTGCGTCGCCTCGTGGATTTTCCGAACTTCCCGGGTGTGCACCTCCAGGGAGCGGAGAGAACTGAGAAGAGAGTCCGTGGATCCCTTTCTCAAGAAATCCGACTCCTTTTTCAACTCCTCCGCGAGAAGATGGTAGAAGAAGATCTCCTCCTCCATGGATTGGCACAGTTTATCGAAGAGACCGGTGCTTATTTCGCTCATGCTGTCTTTTCTTCTTCCCGGGGCTGCCCCCGTTCGGTCCAGAGCAGGCAGCAGGGATACTGGTCCAGCCATTCCGACTTTTTCTTCAGCGTCTCCAGGAAGGACTGAAAATTGGAATTTTCTTCCTCAACCATTTGACTTACGAGCTGCAAATGATCTTCCAAATCTTTCATGGAGTGTTTATTCCTCCGTTTGAGTTTTGTCCAGAGGGGCCGGAGTCTGGCTGCCCATCGGTCCGGGGCCGCTCTGATCCCTTAATAACCTGCCGGTAGATCATATCGCCCAGGTGTAAAACTCCCCGCTGGGAGATTTTCCGGCTCAATTCCTGGTCCATGAGGCCCTGGTAGATCTCCTTTCCGGGGTCATTGCCCAAAAATCCGGTCCGGGGGATCGTCTGTCGCATCGATTTCAAGCATCCGGTCCACGAGCAAAGCCTCGAAATCGCCGCAGGCCTTCCTTAATTTTTCCCTGTCAATCTTCCTCTCTCCCCGCTTTCCGGCCGGGACAGGAGCCGCCGAGTCTGTTTGATCTATCGGCATTTTTTCCATTTTCTTCAACTCCCCAGAACGAAAGAGGTTTACCACAGAGATCGCAGAGGCCACAGAGGCCTTAAAACTTTCCCCCAAAAACCTTTTTGTATCCTCTTGCACAGGAATAATTTAGCCCGACAGAAGTCCTGATTTCCTTCATATTTATATTCTCTGTGTTCTCTGTGACCTCTGTGGTTAAAGAATTCGATTAATGGATCTCCAGGTCGGCCTGGAGCGCTCCCGCGGCCCGGATGCTTTGCAGGATGGTGATCAGATCCCGGGGAGTCGCGCCGATGGCATTCAGGGCTTTCACCACCTCCCCCAGGTCGGCCCCGCTGGGCAGAATAAGCATGGTTTTGCCTTCCTCTTTCACGGTGACGCTGGAATCCGGGGTGACCACCGTGGCCCCTCCGGGGGCGACGATGGGTCCGGTCCCCTCTTTCGGGGGAATTACGATTGCCGGCGTGCCCGTGAGACTCTCGGGGGCGAGGGGAAGGGGCTGGGAAACATTGAATTTTTCCTTGATCTGAATGCTCAAGCTTCCATGGGCCACTGCGACCGTGGAAATTCGGACCTTCTCCCCGAGGACGACCGTTCCGGTCTTTTCATTCAATATGACCTTGGCCACGGAATCGGGAACCACCTCGAGCCTCTCCAGGGCGGCCATCCATTCCGGGACGCGGTCTTGGAAAGAAGTCGGTATGGCAATCTGGACCGTTCCCGAATCGAGGCATTTCGAGAGGGGTCCCCCCATGGTCCGGTTAATGACTTCTTTTACCTTCTCCGCCGTGGTGAAATCGGGCTGGAAAAGGGTCAGGGCCAGCTCTTTTTTACCCTCCAGGGACAGGGGTATCTCCCGTTCGATGAGCGCCCCTTTGGATATGGACCCCACCGTTGGATGGTTTTTCTGGACCGAGCTTCCGGAGGCCCCGGAGACCGCAAAACCGCCGGTGACAATCGGGCCTTGGGCCAAGGCGTAGACCTGCCTGTCCGGACCCGCGAGGGGGCTCAGGAGCAAGGTTCCCCCCGCCAGGTTGGAGGCATCCCCCAGAGACGAGACCTGAACGTCGATCCGATTGCCCAATTTGGAGAAAGGCGGGAGATTTGCGGTAACCATGACCGCCGCCACGTTTTTGAGGCGGATCTGCGTCACCCGCTCGCGGGGGGTGTTGATGCCCATCCGCTCCAGCATGTTGACGATGGAACGGATGGTGAACTCCGCGTTGGTGCTGTCGCCCGTGCCATTCAAGCCCACAACGAGGCCGTACCCCAACAGTTGATTGTTGCGCACCCCCTGGAAGAAGGCGATGTCTTTCAGCCGGGCCCCAGAGGACTCGGAAAACAGGGACAGAATCAAAATGATGGAAAGGAAAACAATAAAATGATTCTTTCTCTTCTGGACCATTGAGGACTCTCCTATCATTGACCCTACTCCCCCGTGATGCCTATTCCGCATTCCGAATTAGAAAGGCCATACCCAATCCAGTATCCTGGCCATCCAGCCCGGCCTCTGCTTATCGCTGACTGCCCCCTGGCCGACCAGTTCGATCCTGGCCTCTGCGATGTACGTGGAAAGGATGATGTTGTTGGCCGAAATGTCCTCGGGCCGGATCACGCCCTCGACATGGATAAACTGGTTTTCATTATTGACCTGCACCTGGCGGGAGCCTTCGATGACCATGTTTCCGTTGGGGAGAACGTGGATCACTGCGGCGGTGATGAAGGTGTTCAATTGGGAGCTTCGGGTAGTCTCTCCTTTTCCGTCGAAGTCGTTGGCTAAATTGACTTTCTGTTCGTTCCCTACCCAATCCCCCACGAGTTTCGCGAGAACCCCGCTCCAACTGGCCGCCAGCCCGGAGGTGCGGCCGGTTTTCGTGGTCGCGTTTTTGGATGCGGTGGCGGACTCTACTACGTTGATCGTAACAATGTCCCCGACGTTGCGGGCCTTGATGTCCGTGAAGTAGTTCATGGGCATTCGCGGAGACCAGAGAGAACCCTCCGCTCCCGGGGCCGGGGCCGGAGCGGAGATCGGGGGTTTATAACGGTAAGGTGCCGGGTTTGTTGCCTGGGTGGTCAGGCACCCCGAACAAGTGCCAAGGATCAAGGCAAACCAAATGCGGAATGCGGATTGCGGAATGCGGAATATAAAAAACATCCCATTTCCTGGAGAGGAATTTTTCTTTTCGATGAACGACCGATAGGACATTTTATCCTTCTCTATCATGCTTCCCTCTGCGTCCCTGCGTCCTCGGCGGTAAATTTGTTTTTTGTCTTTCGGCTCCTATTCAAAACTCCACTAAAATGGTGTGCGCGTCGAGAACCCGCCCGTGAATCTCTTTTTTGCTGGAGACGTTCACCGCCCGGACCCGGTCCCCTTCGCGGCCATCCTCCTTCATCTCCCCGAGCGCGGTAATCCGAAAGTAATCCTTTTCCACCAGGAGAGTGACCCGGTCTCCTTTCTTTACGAGGGGAGGGATCTCCACCATGGACTTTCGCAGGATTTCCTGGCTGTTGAGAGACAGGGTCATCCGCTTCCCCACGGCCTCCCGCAAGTCAGTCAACACGTCCGGAGGCTGAAGGGTAATGTTTTTGCTGACTACCTGCAGGTCCCTTTCTTCCAGGATCTGATTGCGGGAGAGATAAGTCCTGGCCGTGACGACCTGGGCATGGATCTCCACGCGGGCATGAAAACGAAATTCCGGGGATTTGCGCCCCCCCGCCGAAAATTGCAGGGAGACGGGGACGCTCCCGCCCTGCTGAAAACGTTCTGGGGCTTTGATCTCCCAGGAAACGGGGTCCGCTGGAACGATCACCCGCTCCCCCCCTTGAACCTCTTTCACGTGGACAGTCTTTTTATCCCTCCCGATCATTCCCTGCAAATGGTCTTCCACAATCCGCATGATCTCTTCTCGTTCCATGATCCGCCCCCGGCGCTCGACTTCGATCTCCTCCGGGATGTCCAAATTGGCGATTAAGGAGGACAGGCCGGATCTCCCGATCTTCGAGGCCAACAGCTGACGCGATAGAACCCGGACCTCTCCGGGGAGAGGGGAAGCCTGAATTTTGACCCGAGCCAGCTTCTCCACTTCCGGCCGCGGGGGCCCCTGGATATCGGCAATGTCCCCCAGGAGGATCACCTCCTCCTGGACTGAGGCCTGGGAGTAGAAACGAAGCTTGACGGTCGGCTGAGCGGCCCCCTCGCCTGCCATCAAGAAAAACAGGATGATCCAGAGAAGGAGGGGAAAAATTGCAGGCCTGAGGATTTTCATATTGATTCATCCCTATCTCTTCAACGTGGAAGCAAGTTGAAGCATGTCATCGCCCGTCTGGATGACTTTGGACCCGATTTCGTAGGCTCTCTGGGCCATGATCATGTTGATCATCTCCTCGACCACGTCCACGTTCGACATCTCCAGAAATCCCTGGAGGGTGGTGCCGAAATCATCCGTCCCCGGGTTCCCCTGGACCGGGTCTCCCGAAGCCTCGCTGGTCACCAGCAGGTTTTGACCGATCGATCGCAGCCCCGCCGGGTTGGGAAAGTTGTACAGCTGAATTTGCGAGCTCCCCAGCTCTTTTCCATCCGAAGAGGATGCCACGATTTTTCCCCCCGGTTCCACGGTGATCACGACGGTCTTGGGGGGCACGGCAAACTCGGGCTGAAGCCGATTCCCGTGGGGATCGCAGATGTATCCGTCTTTATCCATTTTGAAAGCCCCGGCCCGAGTGTATACTTCCTTCCCATTGCTGAGGAGTTTGAAAAACCCCTTTCCCTCGACGGCCAGATCCAGCTGGTTCTTGGTCTGGGTGTAGTCCCCCTGGAGAAAAACCTTTTCCACCGCCACCACCTTGGAACCCATGCCCACCTGGATCCCGGCGGGCAGCTGGCCGCCGGTGGAGGTGGAAGCTCCCGGCATTCGCATGTTCTGATACATCAGATCCTGGAAGTTTATCCGGCTCTTCTTAAACCCCGTGGTGTTGACGTTCGCCAGGTTATTGGCGATGGAATCCAGGTTTGTTTGCTGGCCGGCCATGCCGGTCGCCGCCGTCCAAAGACCTCGAATCATTTTCGTTCTCCTTCCAATCCACGCAGGGTAGGGGCACGAGGCATCGTGCCCCTACGCTCATTTCTTATTTATACTCTCGCCAGATCATTCACCGCCTTGGCGTTCAGCTCGTCCTCTACCTGGACGACCTTGTGGCAGGCTTGAAAGCTCCGAAACGCGTCGATGATCCGGACCATCTCCTCCATGGGGTTTACATTCGACTGCTCCAGGCTCCCCTGGTGAATCCGGCTTTCCGGGGCCTCGATCTCTTCCTGCTCGGACCCATTCCGGTAAAGGTTGCTTCCCTCCTTTTTCAAATCCCTCAGGTCCTTGAAGGTGACGAGGTCGATCTTTCCCTGGCTGTTCCCGTCCGTCCAGATCGTACCGTCCTTGTCGATGGAGATCTGGCTCCCCCGCAGGGTGATCTCGCTCCCTCTCCCCAGCACCGGGTGCCCTTTGGAATCGAGCAGGACCCCGTCCTGATTCAAACGCAGGTTGCCGTTGCGGGTGTAGCGCACCCCGGCCGGAGTTTTCACTTTGAAAAATCCCTCCCCCTCGATCGCCAGGTCCAGGTCATTCCGGGTGGACTGCAAGTCGCCCTGCTGGAAAACCGTTAGGGAGGAGACGGGATCTTCGCCGTGCGAGGAGCTCAGGGCCTCCGTGAGGACTTTGTCGAAAACGGGGACATCTTTTTTGAAACCAACTGTCTGCAAATTACTCAGGTTGTTGGCGATGATATCGTATCTCTTCTCCTGCCGGAAAAGCCCGACAACGCCCATGTTGTGATATATACCCACCGCATTCCTCCCGTGTGTTCTGGCTTGTAAAAAGCAAGGAATATGCCAGTGCGGCAGAGCCGCAGCGATGAGGAAACAAGGGCCTCATCGTAAATCAAAACGCTATGAAATTAACGAGTGCTATCCGGAGTGCGGCAGCCATGCTGCCGCCCTGATGCGCAAGCACGGCTTGCGCACTCCATCATCCCGGGCTCGAAGGTAAAAACTACCGTGGCACGGCGGAATTTTCTGCCTATTTGCGTTCTGCCCGGGCCGTGCCGTAGGTGTTGTTCATTGAATAAATGAAGGCGAGGATTTCAGCCACAATCCCATAGACCGCAGGGGGGATTTCCTGGTTGAAATCGAGTTGGGAAAGGATTTGGACGAGAGCGGGATCTTCCCGGATGGGGATCTTATGTTTCCTTGCGAGCTCGATAATCTTTTCCGCGATGATCCCCGTCCCTTTGGCCGCGACCTTGGGGGCGTGGTCCACTTTGGGAGTGTACTTCAGGGCGACGGCTTTCGCAGGCTTTTTTTTCTCCGGATCTTTCATCGTAACGAACTTTTTATTCAATCTTATAGGACGCAGATGAACGCTGATTTACAGGATTCTAAATACCAAAAAATTTACCCCATAGATCACAGCGCGGCAGAGCCGCAACAAAAAAATCCGATTACCTTTGACTGCCTTCCCCAGAAATCCCCCCTGCCCCCCTTTGCAAAGGGGGGTTGGGGGGGATTTCTGAGGCGGGTTTCCCAATTCGAAATTTCTAACAAAAATTTGAGAGTCCACAGATTAGTACTACGGAGAATGATTTTTCTTTGAAGCGAATTGACATAAAGAAATGGTGAATGGCCTTTTTTCTGTGTACTCTGAGGTTAATTTTTTAATCTGCGTTTATCTGCGGAAATCTGCGTCCCAATAAAAATAGAAAGCTTGTGATTGAGATTAGATGATCTTGTTCAACAGAGTCTTGGAGCCTGTCTCGAGCTCCCCCATTAAGGGGTCATCTCTATTCTGTGCCCTTTCCAGGAGGACCTCGAGGTGGGCCTGGTACCCCAGCTCTCCCAGTCGGTCGTCCAGCCCGGGCAGCGCCTGCCGGACAAAATCCGACACTCCGGGTTCGGAAAATCTGAAACAGCAGAAGAGGTCTTTCTCCTTTATCTGAACTTCAATTCTGACCCTGCCCAACTCGGGGAGGTTCAGCAGGAAGAGCACCGTGCAATGTTCTCTTTCGCCCTCCGGCGAATCCTTCTCCCGGAAGGAAAGGTTCAGCTCGACGAACTGGAGCCTGCTCTCAACCCAGAACGGAAGGAAAATATAGAACCGGTCCTGTGCCTCGGCGGGAAGGAGGTTGGCAGCCTGGTAAAGTTCGATTTTCCGGAGGAAAGGTTCCAAGGCTTCTTTCAATTTCTGTGTTTTCAGGACGACTTCCTTCTCCCCGCCCCCTGTCTGCCCCAAAGCCTCAAGCTCCCCCAGAAGCTTGCTTCCGAGCCCCTTGAGGTCTCCTTCGATCAATTGTGCCGGGGGATCTTTTTTTCCTGCGAGGGTCCATTGTCGGACCTTGTTCTCCCAAAAAAAACCCGATTCATGAATGAGTTTTGCGAGGACGGCCGGATCGCCGGAGAAAAGGCTGGAGGGGGAAAAATTCCGGAGCAAATGGAAGAATTTTTTGGAAGACTCCTGGAGAGCAGGAGGAACGGCGCCGAATCCCTCTTCCCCGAGCGCCCCCAGATTTTCCGCTAGATTTCCCAATGGAATATCTCCGGAGAGGAGCCTCTTCAGAAGGGAGGAAATCCTTTCTTCGCCCGGAGTTTCGGGGGGGAGAAGCTTCAGGATCACCCTGGGCTTCACTTCCTCGACCCGGAACCGGAGCTCAACACCGGGAGGGAGCGGAATTTGGCTCTCTACGAGAAGGTCCTTCCCCCGCAAGTGGAGAAAGGCTCGCCCCGAGTCGATTTGGCGCACAAGCGTGCCACGCAGGGCCTCGCCCTCTCGGAACAGGCGAAAAATTTCCTCGGAAGGGATCTCGTCCGAAAGGGAGGGGAGCAGGGATGGGCTGAGGACCCGGATCTCGTTCAATGGCGGGGAGATCCTTTGCTCACGGGGTGGTGATCTTCCGCAAATCCAGGATCAGCTGGACCTCTTCCTTGGAGAGTCCCAGGCGTTTGGAAATTTCCCCCACCTCGCACCCTGCTATCGCCATCTCGACGATGGGATCCTTGCCGGGGACGGCCGGCGCAGGAATGGGGCTTTCCGGGTTGCCCTTTTCCAGCAAAGGCTGGAGGGTTTGGATTCTCCCGTCCAGCGCCTCAACGAGCTTTTTCACCATCTCTCTCTTTTCCGCCAGGTTCTGGGAAAGATCCGAAGAGAGGGTTTCGGATTCCTTGAGCAGCTGGTTCATCTTTTCCAGCTGGTTTTCCAGATTCTTCCGGCCGCCGGAGAGAGCCCTTACCTTCTTGGGGGAAGCCGCCTTCAGTTCTCTCTTGAACGCCAGGATAACGACGATTGAGGAGGCGAGGATGCTTCCCTCGACCAGAAGCAACGCCCAGTTTTCGGCAAAGTTCATTCTCGACTCCCTCCCAAAGTCCCAGACATAGACATCAGATAAGGATGTCCACCACTTTTCCGGAAGCCTTGCGTTCCGCCTCGCTTTTTTCCTGCTCCTCCAGGTCCCGGGCCAACTCCTCCCCGGGCGCTCCCTCCGGCCGTTTCCTCTTCTTCCCCTTCATTTTCCGGCGAGAGTCTTTGTCCACGGGCACCTCCTTGGCGTCCTTAGGCTTGCCCGACGGGGTGAGCCCGGTGAGCTGGCCAAAAATGGAAAATTCATCCGCCATGGAACCTGCCCGTGCACAGAAGTGCGGAGCGCTCGCGGACTGAGTCCTATCTGGATCGCTTTTGCTCAGCCCTCAGCACTCAGTCGTCAGCACTTTTCTTTCACGTCGAATCCTTCATGTAATACCGGATCTTGGTCCTCAGCTTCAGAATCGCCTTCGCGTGGATTTGACAGATGCGGGATTCGGTGAAGCCCAGGACCTCCCCGATTTCTTTCAGGGTGAGCTCCTCGTAATAATACAGGGAGATGACCGTCTTCTCTTTCGGCGAGAGCTCGTCGATCGCCTCGGCCAAAACTCTCTTCAGCTCCTCCAGGCCCAGAAGATGGAGCGGCTGTTTTTCCTTTTCGTCGATGAGGAGATTGATGAGATCTTCCTCGGGCAGCTTGGGAAGCTTGTTCCGCAGATTGTCGATATCCAGCAGAAAGACCCCGTTCACCTCGTTGACCATGTGGTAATAGCTGTCGAGGGAGAGGCCCATCTCCTGGGCCACCTCCTCGTCTTCCACCGCCCTCCCCCTCTTCTTCTCCAGGGCATGGTACGCCTTCTCCAGCTGGGCGGCTTTCTGGCGGATCGACCGGGAAACCCAGTCCAGCGACCTCAGCTCGTCCAGCATCGCCCCTTTGATCCGGAACTCGGCGTAGGTCTTGAACTGGACCTTTTTCTCCGGGTCAAACTTGGTCAGGGCGTCCATCAGGCCGATCACCCCCGCGCTCATGAGATCTTCCACCGACACGTGGGGGGGGAGGCGCATCGCCAGCCGATGGGCGATGTACTTGATGAGGGGAGTGTATTTCAGGATCATCTCATCCCGGCTGGCAGGTTCCGGAGCCGGCGACCCCCCGGCGGATTTCAGACTGCTCGAGTAGATCTTGTGGTTTATGGCCCGGGATTTCAATCGCCCCTCCCGTTCTGCTGCGCTAGTTGCTGATTTTGAAAGAGATGGTGCCATAAGAACTGAACCTGCCCTTCCGCCCTCGCGGGCATGGGCTTTTCCATGAGCGCCTTGGCGATATCCAAAAACGCCCGGCTGGAAAGAGCCTGCGGGTAAATCTCGAGGACCGGCCGCTGTTCCTTCACGGCTGCGGGAAGCTTTTCATCAAAAGGCACAAAACCCAGGTAATCCACGGATACCCGGGCGAGGAACCGGTCCACCACCCTGCTGATTTTCCGGAACGCTTCTTTGGCCTCTTCCGCATTCTGGGCTGAATTGATCAGGATCGAAAAATGCTCTTTCCGGTGCTTGGTCGAAAGGACCTTGATGAGCGCGTAGGCGTCGGTGATCGAGGTGGGTTCGGGGGTCACGACCACGATCGACTCTTCCGCCGCCACGTTGAAATACAGGACATTGGAAGAGATGCCCGCGGCCGTGTCGATCAGCAGAATGTCGATCGACTCGGCCACGAGGTCGAGCTCCCCGAGGAGAAAGATCTTCTGGCTCTCATCGAGGTCCAAAAGGTCAAGGACTCCCGAGCCGGCCGGCAGGATGGCCATTCCTCCCGGCCCCCGGGTCAGGATTTCGAAGACGGTCTTCTGCCCGTTCAGAAGATGCTGGATCGTGTACCGGGGGGTGAGCCCCAGGAGCACGTCGATGTTGGCCAGCCCGAGGTCGGCGTCGAAAACCAGGACCTTTTTCCCCAGGCGGGTGAAGGCGAAGGCCAGGTTGGCCACCACGTTGGTCTTTCCCACGCCCCCTTTGCCGCTCCCCACCGAGATCACCCGCGGCCAGTGCGCCGGGCCTTTCGCTCTTTCACTCGCCGGCTCCCCCGAACGGGCGGGTTTCTCCGGGGGGGTTTCGATCAGGGTCCGCAGTCCTTCCGCTTGGTCCATTTTGTTCCTCTTTAGTTCCAGGGGATCCGGTCCAGAACCAGGCTGGCGATCTTTCCCTTGGTGGCCAATTCGATGTCTTCCGGGACCCTCTGTCCATTGGTCAGATAGGACAGGGGCCGTTTGTAGCGCCAAAGCTGATTGAAGAGGGAAATGTACTCTTCGGTCTCGTCGATCTTCGTGAAAATATAGCTTCGAAGGGGGAGCAGGCTGAACCGCTGCGCGATGTGGGCAAGGTCGGAATCCTTCGTGGTGGCGCTGAGGACGAGGTGATTTTCCACCCGTGAATCCACCGCGAGAAAATCCCTGAGCTCCTCCAGCTGGCCGGGATGGTAGGGGTTCCGGCCGGCCGTGTCGATCAGGACCAGGTCGCGGTCCCCGCTTCGGCTCAGGGCTTCCCGTAGATCTTCCCGGCCCGACGCGATTTCCAGGGGGAGCCGCAGAATCCGGGCGTAGGTCTTGAGCTGCTCCACCGCTCCGATCCGGAAAGTGTCGATGCTGATCAAAGTGACCTTCTTCGCCAGCCGGAGGCTGTAGTGGGCGGCGACCTTGGCCAGCGTAGTAGTTTTTCCGACCCCGGTCGGGCCGACGAAGGCCCAGACCTGCGTGCCGGTGAGGTCGGGGCTGGCCACCTCCACCGCCTCCATCAATCTCCACCGGAGATAGCTCCGGCAGGCCTCAGCGGTCCTTCCCTCCTGGGTGCCTTGACCCAGGGCCTTGATCTCCTCGGCCAAGCCCGTCCACAAAATCCGGCGGGAGCCCGCAGGAGAGGATCTTCCGGAGGAACGGGTCGCCGGTCCCGGGTGCAGGCCCTTTTTTCGCCGGGGGCCTGGGGGGGAGCCCGATCGCGGACCTGCCGGCCGGTTTCGGGGACTCGGCCGCGGGCCTGTCGGTTGCCGCCACCACTTCCACGACCGGCGGTCTCGCCGGCCGGAATCGGTCGCCGGGTTTTTTGACCGTCCGCGTCGAAAGGATGATCGCTTCGGGGCCCAGGGCTTCTTTCACCTGCCGCAAGGCCTCCTGCATGTCCCCCGCCTCGAATCTTTTAATCTGCATGGCTTAGATTCACCGTCCCTAGGGATTGAATTTTTGTCTGGGCCGTGAGCTCACTGTGGGAGAGCACCGCCACCTGGGGAAGGAACCGGTCGAGCAGCTTTTTCAGGTGCCGTCGGATCCCCGGGGAACAGAGGATCACCGGCTGGGTGTTAAGATGCGTCGCCCGGTCCAGGGTCTGGTTGATGCTGAGGAGGATCTTCTGGGCCAGCGCGGGCTCCAGAGAAAGGTAAGAGCCCTGCTCCGCCCGCTGGATCTTCTCCCGCAGGAGGTCCTCGACCCTCTGGTCGAGGGCGATGATGGGCAGCGTCCCTTCGGGGGTCTCGTACGGTTTGACGATCGAGCGGGCCAGCTTTTGCCGGACGTACTCGGTCAGGATCTCCGGGTCTTTGCCGGCGGGGGCGTAATCGGCCAGGGTCTCGACGATGGTCAGCAGGTCCCGGATGGACACCCGCTCCCGCAGCAGGTTCTGCAGCACCCGCTGGATCACCCCGAGGGAAAGATTGGCCGGGGTCAGCTCCTCCACGGCTTTCGGCGAAGTCTGGGCCAGCCGGTCGAGGAGTTTCTGCACGTCCTGGCGGCTGAGCAGCTCGTCCGAATGGACCCTCAGGACCTCGGTGAGATGGGTGGCCATGATGGTGGAGATGTCCACCACCGTGTACCCGGAGAACTGGGCCTCCTCCCGCTTCTTTTCCGGGATCCACAACGCCGGCAGTCCGAAGACCGGCTCCTTCGCCGGTATGCCCTCTACCGTCTTCTTCACCTCGCCCGGGTTCAGGGCCATGGAATACCCCATCATCATCTCGGACCTCGCCACTTCGTTGCCCTTGATGAGGATGCGGTATTCCCCCGGGTGGAGCTGCAGGTTGTCCCGAATCCGCAGGGGAGGAATGATGATCCCCATATCGGAGGCGAACTGCCGCCGAATGGACCGGATGCGGTTCAGCAGCTCTCCCTGCTGCTCCTCGTCCACCAGGGGAATCAGGCCGTAGCCCACCTCCAGCTCCAGGCGGTCCAGTTGAAGCAGGGACTCGGCCACTTCCGCCGGGGTGGAAGGCACGGCTTTCTGGACCTCTTCCCTTTTCCTCGCCGCGGCTCGCTTGTTTTCCCGCAGGATAAAGTAGGCGGCCGCGCCCACCACGAGGGAGAGGAGGAGGAAGGGAACATGCGGGAGGCCGGGGATCAGCCCGAGGGCGAAAAGAATCCCGGCGGAGAGGCCCATGGCCTGCGGCTGAAGGGTAAACTGCCGCCCCAGTTCTTTGCCCATGCTGAGCTCCGAGGCCGCCCGGCTCACGATGATGCCGGCTGCCGTGGAGATGATCAGGGCGGGAATCTGGGAGACCAGCGCGTCGCCGATCGTCAGGATGGTGTAGGTCTGGGCCGCGGCCAGGAAAGGGAGGTCCTGCTGGAAGACCCCGATGGCAAACCCCCCGCCGATGTTGACGAGGATGATGAGGATCCCGGCGACCGCCTCCCCGCGCACAAATTTGCTGGCCCCGTCCATGGCCCCGTAGAAGTCCGCTTCCCGCGAGATGAGCGATCTCCTTCGCCGGGCCTCCGCTTCGTCGATGATCCCGGCGTTGAGGTCGGCGTCGATGCTCATCTGCTTGCCGGGCATGGCATCCAGGGTGAAGCGGGCGGCCACTTCCGCGATGCGGCCGCTTCCTTTGGTGATGACCACGAAATTGATGATCACCAGGATGAGAAAGATGATCATCCCGACGAAGTAGTTGCCCCCCACCACGAAAAGCCCGAAGGATTTGATCACCACCCCCGCCGCCGACGTCCCTTCGTTCCCGTGGAGGAGGATGAGACGGGTCGAAGCGATGTTCAGGGAAAGGCGGAACAGGGTGCTGAGCAGAAGAACGGAGGGAAAGGTCGAAAATTCCAGGGGGTGGCTGATGTACAGGGAGGTGAGGAGGATGAGCAGGGCCACCGTAAAGCTGCAGGAAAGCAGGATGTCCAGGAGAAGGGTCGGCAGGGGAATGACCATGACCATCAGGATGGAGACGACCCCGATCGCCATGGCGATTTCGCTCCGCTCGATCCTTATCTCGCCGGTCGGAATTAAAGGGCTTGGAATCGCTTTCTCCGCCATGTTCTCCTAACCGAACTCGTTTCCATCCGAAGACCCTGATTTTCCTCCCCCTTGAGGGGGAAGGGTCAGGGGTGGGGGTGATAAAGATCCTCAGAACCCCTCTCTCGCGAGGGGAGAGGGGTTTGCTTAAGAGCCTAAAGAATCTTCTTCTTCAATCGATACACATGGGCCAGCACGTCCGCGACAACATGGTACAGGTTCGAGGGGATCGACTGGCCCAGCTCGACCGTCTGGAACAGGGCCTGGGCCAGCGGCTTGTTCTCGATGATCGGAATTTTATGGGCGACGGCGATCTCCCGGATCTTCTCCGCCACGTATCCGGCTCCCTTGGCGAGGACCCGGGGCGCGGCCATCTCCTCCTTCTGGTAATGCAGGGCCACCGCAAGGTGCGTCGGGTTGGTAATGATCACGTCGGCCTTGGGCACCTCGGCCATCATCCTCTTCCGGGCCAGCTCCCGCTGGATGCTCCGGATCCTCGATTTGATCTGCGGGTCCCCTTCCGTTTGCTTGAACTCCTCCTGCACTTCCCTCTTGGTCATGCGCAGACCCTTCTCGTAATTCCATCGCTGGAAGGCGTAATCGAGGGCGGCGAGGAAGATCATGACGATGAGGGTTTTGAAAAAGATACGCGCCGAAATGAGGCTTATGTAGCCGAAAATGCTCCCCACCTCCTGGTCGGTGAGGGCCACGATCTCGGGGACCTCCTTCCGGATCGTGGAATAGGCGACCCAGCCGATGATCAACAATTTGAGGATGGATTTCGCGAGCTCCGCAAGGGATTCCTTGGACACCAGCCGGGAGAATCCGGAGATGGGATTCAACCTCGAAAATTTCGGCTGGAGAGCTTCGAGGGTGAAAAGGTTCCCCACCTGGACGTAGTTGCTCAGGACGGCCATTGCCAGCATCCCGGCGAAAATGGGTGCCAGGACCTTAAAGACGTCCCAGAGAATTTCCCCCTGGAGGGCCACCGTGTTTTCGAAACTCAGGGAGATGGAGCTTACCTTCATGAGACCCTGCACCATAGTGGAAGAAAGCTGCCGGACCACGTAAGCGCTCAGGAGATAGATCACCGAAAGGCCGGTGAAAAGAACGGCGACCGTGGAGACTTCCCGGCTCCTGGCGACATTTCCCTTTTTCCGGGCTTCCGTCCGGCGCCGGCCGGTCGCTTTTTCGGAGCGTTCGCCGAAGGAATCGTCCGCCATGCTTACCTCTGCATGAGTGGCAGGAGGGTGGAAACCAGGCCCTTACCCGCCGCCTGAAAGAGATTCCCGAAATACGGGAGGAGGAGCTCCATGGAAAACCCGAGGAAGAGCAACCCGATGCCGATCGTCAGGGAAAAACTGGCCAGCAGGATATTTACCTGGGGCACCGCCTTGGCCAGGATCCCCAGGGCTATCTGGGTAAACGTCAGGACCGCGAGCACAGGGGCCGCGAGTTTCACCGCGATGACGAACAGGTTTCCCATGAGGTTCACCAGATGGGAATAGAGTCCGGCCTTGAGATGAATCTCACCCGGGGCGAGGAGGAGAAAGCTCTGGTGGACGGCCCGGAAAAACCAGTGATGCCCGTCAATGGAGAGAAAGATGAGAATGCCCATGAAATAGATGAACTGGGAGATCACCGGTGTGCTGATGTCGGACTGGGGGTCCACCACGCTGGCCATGGAAAATCCCATCTGGAAAGCGATCAGCTCACCCCCCGTCTGGATTGCGGCGAAGATGATTTTGATGGAAAGGCTGAGAATGAAGCCGATCATGAGTTCGGCACCCATCAGGGCCGCGAATTGAAAGGGTTCCCGCGGAAGGAGCCGCGGGTCGATTTTTATCAGGGGGAGCAGGAGGAGGGCAAAAGTCAGGCTCAAACCGACCTTCAAAAGGGCGGGGAGGCTGCCGGAGCTCAGGATCGGCATCATGAAGAGAATGGGCGCAACTCTCATGAGAATCAGGATGAGCGATTGGAATTGGAGGAGCGACCAGTTGACCAGGACGGCCGGCATTTTTCTTTCCTATTTCACGTACTGGGGCAGATTCACGATAAGCTGTTCGGTGTAAGACATCATCTTTCTCATCATCCAGGGCGACAGGAACAAGAGCGCCAGCAGCACCACTACGAGCTTGGGGACGAAAACCAGGGTCGCCTCCTGGATTTGGGTTACGGCCTGAAAGAGACCGACGAGCACGCCCACCACCAGCCCGATGCCCAGAATCGGAAGGGTCAGGTAGAGGGTAATCTCAATGGCATCCCGGGCGATCTGTCCGAGCAGGTCCGGGCTCATAAAAACCTTTCCGCGGAGGGCCTGGAGCAGAGATCAAAGGGTGTGCAATCGCAAAAGCTCTTATACCCTATGCTCTCCGCTCTCCGCTCTCCGCTCTTCGCTTTTCAATAGAAGCTCCTCACCATCGAGCCCACCAGCAGGTTCCATCCGTCCACCAGGACGAAAAGCAAAGCCTTGAAAGGCAAGGAGATCATGACCGGGGGCAGCATCATCATTCCCATGGAAAGAAGAACGCTGGACACCACCATGTCCACGATCAGGAAAGGGATGTAGAGGAGACACCCGATCTGGAAAGCCGTCTTGAGCTCGCTGATCATGAACGAGGGAAGGAGGACCGTGGTCGGAATTTCTTCCTGGTTCTTCGGCCGGGAAATTTTGGCCAGCTGGATGAACAGGGCCAGGTCCTTCTCCCGGGTCTGCTTGAACATGAATTTGCGAACCGGTTTCAGGGCCTCCTCGAGCGCCTTCCCCTGGGAAATCTTCTTTTCCTGGTAAGGAACGAGGGCTTGGTCATGGATCGTCTGCCACACCGGGGTCATGATAAAAAACGTCAAAAACAGGGCCAGGCCGACCAGGAGCTGGTTAGGGGGCATCTGGTTCGTACCCAGGGCGTGGCGCAGAAAAGAAAACACAATGACCAGCCGGGTGAAAGAAGTCATCATGATGAGGATTGCCGGGGCCAGGGAGAGGACCGTAACCAGGACCAGGATCTGAATCAGGACCGAGACGTCCCCGGCGTCCTTGGCTTCCCCCACCCCGATCTTGATCGTCGGAATCGGCCAGGCCTGGGGTTGGGCAAAGCTCGCCGGGGCGGCGACGAAAAGGAAACCCGCGATCCCGAAGGCCACGATCCAGGGGATGACCCGATTCCTCATCGCTCTTCTCCGGAATCCCCGTTTGCCTTCCTGCGGAACACGGCGAAAGCCCTGAGCCACGGGAGAACCTCGGGTTTCAGCTGGCCATCCCCGGCGCCGGTCCTCACCCGTTCCGGGTTCGCGATCTTGGAGAGGAAGGTAATCTGCTGGGCGGTGACCCCCAGCGCCAGGACCTCCCCTGCGATCTCGACCAGGGATACGTATTTCTGAGGGGCGATCGCCTTGCTCGTCAGCACCCGGATTCCGCCCTCGGGCCCCGGGAGCGCCTGTGCCCCCTGCCATTTCTTGAGGAATCTGGACAGGAAGACCAGGGCCGCGGTCACGAACCCAAGCGCCAGGGCCATTTTCAGGGCCGCCCACATCATGCCTGCGTCACACTCCCAGTTGTTTCACTCTTTCCAGGGGGCTCACGATGTCGGTCATCTTGATCCCGAACTTCTCGTTCACCACCACCACTTCCCCCCGGGCGATCAGCTTCTGGTTGACGAAGATCTCCAGAGGCTCCCCCGCGAGCTTGTTCAGTTCGATGACCGATCCCTGGCCGAGTTGCAGCAGTTCGCTGATCAGCACCTTTGAGCGGCCCAGTTCAACTGAAATCTCGAGGGGGATGTCCAGGATGAAATCCAGGTTGGGCATTTCTTTCCCTGCCGCTTCAAGCTTGTCGGCTCCCCCGATTTCGGCTTTCTTCTCGGCCCCAGGTTTATTCTCCCGGTCGCTCGTTTTTTCAGCAATTTCTGGGTCCATCTTCCCGGTGCTCCTTGGGTCCTATAAGGGGTTGATTCTTTGCTCGACCTGGAACGCCTTGTTGGTGCCGTAAATTCCGGCCTTCCCGACGAATTTCGGAACCCCTTCCACCCTGGCCAGAAGCGGGTCGGCGGGGTCTTTCCCGAGGGGAAGAATGTCTCCGACCTTGAGCCGGAGGATCTTCCGGGCCGGGACCATGGCGTGGGCAAGCTCCACGGACACTTCCACCTCCGTGTTTCTCAACTGCTCCACCCATCTTTCGATCCAGCCCCGGTCGAGTTCCAGACGATCGGCCTGGTACACGGAATAAAGCTTGGTCTTGATCGGCTCCAGCGTGGAGTAAGGGATGCAGACCGTGACCAGTCCGCCGAACTGCTCCGACTCCACCGCGAAAGGAAGGACCAGGACCAGGTCGCCCGGAGGCACGACGGAAGCGAACTGGGGATTGAACTCGCTCCGGATGTACTGGACCGTGACCGGGTGGACCGTGTTCCAGACCTTTTCCAATTCCGCGAGGACCACGGTCACGATCTTGTGGATGAGCTTGGATTCGATGGCCGTGAAGTCCCTCCCCTCGATGAGCGAGCCCACCTTCCCGCTCCCCCCGAGGAAAATATCGATGAACGAGAAGACCAGTTTGGAATCCAGGACCAGGAGGGAATGCCCCCGCAAAGGGTCCATTTTGAATACATGGAGGCTGCTGGGGATAGTCAGCGTTTTCGTAAATTCCGCATACTTGATCAGCTGAAGGGCCTGGGGAACGATATCCACGGTCCTCCTCAGCATGAGGGAGATCGGGTTCCGGAGAAGACGGGCCAGGAAGTTGTTGAGGATTTCGAGCGTCGGCATACGGCCGCGCACGATCCGGTCCTGACTTGCGAAATCGAACGAGGACACCGGGGATTCGGGAGAGGCAGCGGAAGTGGTGTCCACTTTTCCGTTTTCGATTCCCTTGAGGAGGGCGTCAATTTCTTCCTGGGAAAGTATTTTTTCCATAACAACAATTTACCGGGACGCAGATTTTCGCAGATAGGCGCAGATAGAATGACGGCACGGAACAAGCATTTTGAAATCCTGGAAATCTGCGTTCATCTGCGTCCGATGAAGATAATATTTTTGTTCGGCGCGTTTCATCATTGAACCACAAATTCGGTAAAGTAGACGTTCTGCACCTTTACGCCGGGGAGCAATTGGTTCAGCTTCATCTTTATTTCTTCCCGCAGGGCGGATTTCCCTTCCGCGGTGATGATCTCCTTGTAATTTTTGCTGGAGAGGATCGTGAGAACCGCGTCCCGCAGCTGGGGCAATCTCCTCTCGACCTCCTCGCTTTCTTTTTCCCGGTTGCTCTCCGCGTGGAGAGTCACTTTCAAGTACCGGAGCTGGCCCGGGTCCAGGAGGTTCACCAGAAAGGGTTCCATTTTGTATATGTACCCCGGGCCGGTGCTCTCGGCGGGTTTCTTCTCGCCGGCGAAAAGGTTCCGCACTCTCGCCGTGACCGAAGCGTCCTCCGGCGATCCGGGCAGGAAAAAGAACAATCCCGCCGCTCCGCCCGCCGCAAGGAAAATGAGGACGCCCAGGATGATCAGGAGTTTAAACGATTTTGGAGGCTTCGCAGGATTCGGGGATTCCAAGGCTCTTTCCACCTTCCGCCAAGAGATGACTCATCTTTCGTCCACCCCACCACTCAAGGACGTTTACCCATTTCTGCAATGGGCATGCCAATCGAAAACCCCGGCCGGGAGGCCGTACAATCAATTGATTTATCAATAAAATCTTCCTTCAAACTCCTTCATTTTTAATGAATTTCCGTCAATTAATCATTGTTCGGTCAATGGTTTGACTTGAGGAGTGCGGCAGCCATGCTGCCGCCTTTGAGAGCGCAAGCAGGGTAGCGCACGCTAAGTGACTGCGCAAACTCGATCTTTCGGGCTTTTCGGATTACAAATTAGGACCGAAGGAAGTGCGGGAAGCATCCTGAAGGGCCGGCAGAACGAGGAGTGAGGAGGAGGACCGCCTTTGCCCGGCTTCCTCCTCCGGTGAGCGAGGATGCGCGGGAGGCTACTTGATGCTGATGAAGCTGGGCCAGCATTTCATCGGTGGTCGAGATGACTTTTGAATTGGCCTGGTACCCTCTCTGGGTGATGATCATTTTAATGAATTCCGCCGCCAGGTCCACGTTGGATTCTTCCAGCATGCCCGAGGAGATCGTGCCCATTCCTCCCACCTCGGGCTTGTTGTAGAGGGGGTCGCCGGAACTGGGCGAAGACTGGTAGAGCATGGACCCGCATCTTCCCAGGCCACTCAGATTCGTGAAGTTGGCCAGGACGAGCTGGGCGATATTCTTGACCTGGCCGTTCGTGTAGTAGCCGACGATCGTCCCGTCGGTGTTGATGGTGACGCCCGATATCATCCCCGCCGCATACCCGTCCTGGATCAGGGACTGAATCGCCGAGGCGGACCCGTACTGGGTCGTCCCGGTAAGGTCTATGTTAACCGCGGAGGCCGCAATTCCATCGGCAAAAGTGACGGCTCCGGCGCCGCTTGCGGTGTAAAAGCTGACGGGCATGGTCGTGGTGAGGGCCCCCGAGGTGTCAAAAGCGAGGTTGCCCGTGCCGAAGAGGACCGGGGTGCCTGCCGTTCCTCCCACCACATCGGATCCGTCGATCGTGGCATTCCACTGCCAGGCCTGGGCGGCTGTCTTGGTGAAATAGGTGGTGATCGTGTGCGACTTCCCGAGGGAGTCGTATATGGTCAGGGCGGTGGAGTACTGAGAAGATCCTCCCGGGATCGGTTATGTCAAAAGTGTCCGCCGTCTCGGACGCGTCGAGGTTCACAACCATATCTACAGACGCGCTGACCTTTGGGATCCACCATGTTGGATTGATCGATCTGAATGTCCGCCAGGGTTTCCACCATGCTGGTCCCCGTATCGTTGTAGATGAACCCCTGGACCCGTTTTTCCTGGGTGTTCACGTAATACCCATCGTTGTCCAAATGGAAAGTGACCGGAGCGGGTGTAGAATTGCTCATTTGTGGACGCATCCTTCAGGATGAAGAACCCCCTCCCGTTGAGGGAGACGTCGGTGTCCACGTTCGTGGTCATCAGCGTGCCCTGGGTGAAGTTCTCGTCGATCGAGGCGACCTTGGCCCCGACGCCCGTCGCGTTCGTACCCGAAGCGGAGTTGAGAGACTGGCCCAGGACGTCCTCGAAGTGGACGCCGGCTGCCTTTGAACCCGTTGGTGTGCAGATTGGCAATGTTGTCGCCGATCACCTGCATGGCGGTGGACTGGGTGTCGAGTCCGCTCAAGGCGGAAAAGAAGGAAGCCTGCAAAGACATGGTGGAACTCCTTTCTCCTGATCGCTAATTCAAAATAGACAGGATGTCGCTGAAATTGATCTTGTCCGCGCCCATCTGGAACACCGCGGTCCCATTTTCAAGGGAGACTCCGTCCACCGTGCCCAGCCGGTAACTCGTGACCGGAACCTCCTGGCCTTTGACATCGGCCGCCACAACCCGGAAGGTGTAAACCCCATCGGGAAGGGTTGTCCCTTCCTGGTTTTTTCCGTTCCAGCCGATTTTTTGCCGGGCAGCGTCTTTGTAGCCGGCATCGATCTGCCGGACGAGGACCCCGGCGGAGTCAAAAATCTGGATAATGGCGTTGCCCGGGCGGGAGAGTTGATATTCCCCCTCCGACACCGAGCCCCGGCTCACGGAGAGATGGTCGCCCTTGGCTTCAATCTTCTTTCCGATCAGGCTGCTGGCCTGCAGGTTGCCGAGGGCGGACTGGCTGGAAATCCACTGATTCAGGGTTTCATTCATCTTTGCCAGCGCGTCCACGGTGTTGAACTGGGCCAGCTGGGTGGCCATCTGATAGTTGTCGAGCGGCTCCAGGGGATTTTGGAATTTCATCTGGGTCGTGAACAGGTTCATGAAATCCTCCTGGGTCAGCGACGTTTTCCTGGTCGCCGCCGCGGCGGTGGCGCTCGCGCCGGATGTGACCGGAGAAATACTCATCGTTCTTCTCCTTCCTGAAGATTGATGAATTCGTAAAATTCAAAAAGTTCGTTTTCCCGTCATTCCGGCGAAAGCCGGAATCCCAATTAATTCAAAGCATTCTGGACCCCGGCTTTCGCCGGGGTGACGATTCAAGACTTCTTGCGACACCCAACATTAAACCAAAAGATCCAAATATGTGCTCGCCGAACGCGGTGCCCCGGGGATGGATGGGAGGGGGTCGGCCGGCCGGAAATCCGGCACTTGGGCCCTCGGGGAACTTGCCCCCCTCCAGGGGTGCGGATTCAGCGAATTCTCGCGGCCTTCGTGAAATCCTCCCATCTCCTGCTGAACGAGAACATTGAACTTCTCCAGCTTGAAACCTTCGTTCTCCACGATCCTCTGGATTTCGAGGTGCCCGCTCTCCAGGACGGCCCGGGTTTGGGGGTTATCGGTCCAGAGGGTGGTCTTGACATTTTCCTTGTTCCGGTTGATCTCCAGGACAATGCGGCCGAGCTCGGGAGGCTCCAGGCTCATCCTCACGATTTCTTCATTGTTCCGAATGGACCAGATGAGCCTCTGGCCAACCTGCTGCGAAGCCCCCGAAGCCTCCGTCTTCGTCGGAAGGGGGGACCCGGTCTCTTTCACTTCTCCTTTTTCGATCAGACCCGCCCGGGCTTCTTTCACCTCGAAGGATGCCCCGTACGGATCGACCTGGGTCTGGGTCTGAATCTCTTTCTTTGCCGGGGGTTCGGTTCCCCTCCCGGCATTGATTATTTCCCTGGCCTTTTCCTCCCCCTTGCGCCATTGGCACTCTGACTCGCCCTGGGCAGGGAGAGAGGCGCGGGGTCCGGACTCTCGGGAAGAGAATTCGCTTCGGCCCCGGAGGGCTCGTGGCGTCAGAGGGTTCCCGGATTTCAATCGGGGCGTGGAATCCCCCGCTGCTTTTTGAGTTTGAACCTGCGGTATCAATTGGCGTGGAAACAGGGTTTCGGGAGGCTCACCGGGCCGGCGGCGAGGGCTCCTGGGAGAACTTGACGCTTCGGTTATTTTCAACCGGGCCATCTCCGTCGTGCACAGGCAGTATGACCGATTTTCGGCTTTGCACCGCCGGGTCCCGTGGAAGAGTCTTGGTTCACGCCGGGATCAACCTCCTCGGCAGTCCCCGTTCCCTCCGGAGAAATCGCCTGGTTTGGAGGAATGTTCGGCTGCGCCTCCGCCCATTTTGAATCTTTCACCGAAAGGAGGTTCTCTTCAACAGCCTCGAGAGCTGTGGTTATTTCATTCCCCGGGGGCGCCGTGGAAGACGGAGAATGCGAGAGGATTGGTTCCCCCATCCTGGTTGTTCGGTATTATTCGACCGCCATCTTTTTCGCCAGAGTTTAGGAAGGACGTTTCTCCCGGGTCCGAAATTGTGAATCCTGAAGGCAGAGGGTATCCTGCAGAGCCGGCGGGCATCCAGGGCGACGCCGTCGCATCGAGTGGAGGGAAGCTGGGAGTAGGATTCCCGCGCGAAGGCGGCATCGAAATCCGGCAGGGACATATTTGTATCTTCTTTAACCGGGGCCTCGGGAGAGGTGAAGCCCAAAAACCCGGCGAGCAGATAACCCATTTCAGAAGCGGCGGGGTTTTCGGCCGCCGCTTCTCCTTCGGGATCTCCTGTTCCCTCGGCCCACCCGCGAAGAATCCGCCAAAACGGCGGCAAAATTTCCATCGGGCTGTGAGGCTCCCCGGGATGGAGGAGCCCCGGCCGTTTCGGCGGGAGAGGTTATGGGCAGGATCATGTTTTCCATAGTTTGGTCGTTCATGTAGCAATGGAGATGCCAACTTCGCTCAGCCGAGATTGAAAACAAAACAGATTTTAAATCGAGGGCTTACAGGCGAGCCGGGCAGGGAAGCAAATTTGCCCGGGAAGACGCGGGCAAAAATTTCCGGCTTACGTCCGCGGGAAAGAAATTTATTGCCGCCCCGGATGTTGAGCCACATAACCCTCGCTGGCGGAACGGAAAGGCGTACTTGAGTTTCTGGGGATCATCTCCGATTTGGATGAAAAAATCAGGGGCAACATACAGGGGTCGGAGGGATTTTGCGGGAATTGTTTTTTGTGGTAATGAATCTTCCCACCGGGGGTTGCTATTAAGGGCCTTTTTTTCGGGCAGGCGGCTTGTATTTCATCGTGGAAATTTCGTCATTTTCCTTCTGCTCCGCTTTCTCCATCCGCATGGAAAAATTCTTGAGCCGTTTCTCCTTTAACTTCTCCAGGGTCTTCTTCTCTTTCGTAAGAGCGAGAAGCTCGGCTCTCTCCTTTTCAATTTCGCGGATCGTGCGCCTTTTCTCTTCTTCTTTGAACAAAAGTTCCCGGAGGCTTTCCTCCGAAAACTGCTTGTAGAGGACGTATTCCCCCGCCGCGACACCCTGGCCGGTCTTTTCTTTCAACGCCTGTTCATAGGAGAGCCTCTTCAGGCTCAGCCGCTCGATCTCCCGCTCCTTCGCTCTCAGCCGGGTGCTCATCTCGGCCAGGCGCATCTGGGAATGCTCTTCCAGGCTTCGTTTCCAGTTCAAGAGGGCCTGCAGGGGAAAGGAGAAGCGCATGGCTATCCGGTAAACAGGGCGTTCAGGCGGGAAAAAGATTCGGAATGGGGGACCTTCTCCTCGACGGGCTGCCGCAGAAAGGCGTTGATCTCCGGGATTTTCTTTATCGCGTAGTCGATCTGCGGGTTGCTGCCCGCCACGTACGCCCCGATGTTGATGAGGTCCTCCGACTTCTGGTAAACGGCCAGGACCGACACCAGTTTGCCGCGGGCGGCCATCTGCTCCGGGCTGACGACGTCCGGCATGACCCGGCTGATGCTCGCGAGGACGTCGATCGCCGGGTAGTGGCCGCGGTTGGCCAGTTCCCGGGAGAGGACGATATGCCCGTCGGCGATGGACCGAACGGCGTCGGCGATGGGATCGTTCAGGTCGTCCCCCTCGACGAGGACGGTGTAGATGCCGGTGATGCTCCCCGGACCGGGGGTGGTCCCCGCCCGCTCCAGCAATTTCGGCAGCTGGGAAAAAACACTCGGGGTGTATCCCTTGGCGGTGGGCGGCTCGCCGACGGCGAGACCCACCTCGCGGGAGGCCATGGCAAACCGGGTGATCGAGTCCATCATGAACAGGACATCTTTTCCCTTATCCCGAAAGTACTCGGCTACGGCGGTCGCCAGGTAAGCCCCCCTCATCCGGAGAAGCGGGTGCTGGTCGGAGGTGGCCACGATCAGCACCGATCTCGCGAGGCCTTCCTCGCCAAGGTCCTTTTCGATGAATTCCCTCACCTCCCGGCCCCGTTCTCCGATGAGGGCGATGACTCTCACCTCCGCCGCGGTGTGGCGGGCCATCATGCCCAGGAGCGTGCTCTTCCCGACTCCGGACCCCGAGAAGATGGCCATTCGCTGGCCTTTCCCCATGGTAAGCAAGGCGTTGACGGCCTTCACCCCCACATCGAGGGGTTGCGCGATTCTCTTTCTTGACATGGCGTCCGAGGGCCGGGCATAAAGGGGGGTCTCGGCCTCGGCGTCCACCGGCCCTTTTCCGTCAACCGGAGCGCCCATCGCGTCCAGGACCCTCCCCAGGAGATTCTTCCCGACCCGCGCTCTTGCGGGGACACCCAGGGAGGCAATTCTGCGCCCGGGCTCGATGCCTCGCAGGTCTCCCAGGGGCATCAACAGGATTTTGTTTTCCCGGAACCCGACCACTTCGGCGGGAACCGCCGCTCTTTTTCCGTCTGCGCTGATGAGGCACATCTCCCCCACCGCGGCGGCCGGGCCGTTCCCTTCAATGACCAGCCCGATCACCTGGTTCACCCGTCCGTACCGGCGAATGGTTTCTGTGCTTTCGATGATCCGGTGCAACTTCTGCCAGGGCGGTTCGGGTTCGGAGTTCATGGCTGGGGCCGATCGGCGGAGGGGGAGGCGACGTCGAGCTTCGATGCGGCGGCGGACAGGATCTGATTCAGCTGACCTTCCAGAGTGGCATCGATTTCTCCGAAGGAGGTTTCCAGGAAACACCCGCCCCGGGTCACCGAGGCATCCGGCAGGATCTTTACGGCGGCCGCGCCTTCCTTCTCCTGCCAGGGGAGGCCTGCGGGGTGGGAAAGAAGATACTGATGGTCTTTGGGATTCAGATGAACGGTGATGTGCCGCGCCTCGACCACATGTTGAAAGGCCGCCCGCAGGGTTTCCCGTATGACCCCGTCGGGAAGCGCGAGCTCATGGCGGACAATTTTGCGGGTCAGGGCGAATATGAGCCGGACCATCTCCCTTTCGTGTTCTTCATCCAGCTCTCGGCGAAGCCGGTCCATTTCCCCGAGGATCCTGCTGAAAGAGCCGAGCACGGTCTCCAGCCTCTTCTGGACCAGCTCCAGTCCGTCCTTCTCCCCCTGGGCGAAACCCTTCTCATAGGCTTCTTTCTCCACCCGCAGGGCCTTCTCCCGGGATTGCTTCAGGACCCTTTCCTCCTTCTCCTTCAGGGCCTGCTCCCATTTCAGGCCGCTCTCCCGCGATTGAAGCGGAAGCCATTCCAGGGGGAGGACCGTCCCGGGGCTTTGCCCGGGAGGAGCTTCCCCGGCCGAGAATTCCTTGGACGGCTCCGCCGGAGAGAACTGAGGGAGGAACATTTTAGACAAACTCGTCTTCCCTCCCCTTTCCGGTCAGGACCGCTTTTCCTTCGCTCTCGAGCTTCTTGCCGATCTTGATGAACGTCTGCTGGGCCGCTTCCACATCTCTCAGGCGCACCGGGCCCATGACTTCCAGGTCTTCCTTCATCATCACCGCCGCGCGTTCCGACATGTTCTTGAAGATCTTCTCTTTCAGCTCCTCGGAGGCGGTCCGCAACGCGAGCTTGAGCGTGTCGGCCTCCACCTCTTTCAGGACGGCCATGATGCTGCGGTCGTCCACCAGGATGAGGTCCTCGAAGACGAACATCCACCTGCGGATCTCATCCGCGAGGCCCTGCTGCTGTTCTTCCATCGCCTGGAGGATCTGGTTTTCCGCGGAACCCTTCATCTGGTTCAGGATTTCCGCGGCCGAACGGATCCCTCCCACGCTCCTCCCTTCGGTATTCTCGATCATCGAGATCTCGTCCTGGAGAGTCTGGTCGATCTCCTCCAGGACCCCGGGGGGAATATTTTCCAGCATGGCGATCCGGTACAGGATGTCGGTTTGCAGGGGGGCGGCGAACTCTTCCAGGATGGCGGCCGTCTGGCCGGCATCCAGGTGGGCAAGGACGACGGCGATCGTCTGCGGGTGCTCGTTCTGGATGAAGTTGGCCAGGGTTTTCGCGTCGAGCTTCCGGACCTTCTGGAACAGGTTCCATTTCCCCTTCTGCTGGATCTCGTCCAGCAAAGCCTGGGCTTTCTCCCCCCGTACCGCCTTGGAGAGGACGTTGCGCAGGAACTGGGATCTCTCCGCCGGGTTCAAGGGGATCCTCTGGCTGGAGGAAGCCCGGCTCTGAAATTCGGAGAAGACCGAATCGATGGCCTCCGGCGAAAGAGAGAAGACCCGGGCCATGGAAGCCCCCAGCTTCTTCAGCTCCAGCTCGTCCAGGTTCTTGGCGATTTCCGCGGCGATGTCTTCACCCAGGCTGAAGAGGAGGACGGCGGCCTTCTGAGGCCCGGTAATCCGGTTGCTCTCCATCGACTAGGAATTCTCCCCTTTTTCGTTGATCCAGTCCTTGATGATCCCCACGACCTTCGAGGGGTTCTCCTGCGCGAGCTGGAGCGTCTGCTGCCGGGCGTCGAGGGATTTCCCCTCCCCGGAGGGTTGTGTCGGGAGCGAGGCGGGTTGGGTGGGGGGCATCTTCGGCAGGTAATTCACCCCTGCTTCCTGGGGAAGCGGGACCCTTCTCTTGAGCAGAGGGCGGACCACAAAGAAGATGAACAGGACCGCAAGGATGAGGCTCACGAGCGGTTTGTAAGAGATCAGGATGTACTCTTTCCACCGCTCCGCGGCTATGGCCTTTGAGTCTTCCTCTGAGACGGACCAGGTGAAGGGCATGTTGATGACCTCTACCTGATCTCCCCGCTCCTCGTCGTAGCCGATCGCCTTCTTCACGATCGCCTCGATATTTTTCATCTCCTCCGGGGGGCGCAACTGGAATTCCCGGGTCTTCTTCCCCTTGGCATCGGCAACTTCCTTATAGGACCCGTCGACTACCACGGCGGCCGATATTTTCTTCAGGCTCGCCATGGGGCTCTTGATCCGCTTGTTCACTTTGGATATTTCATAATTCCGGATCTCGTTCTGGCGCTCCGCCTGATTGGACTGGAGAGGAACGGGCTCGCCGCCCTTCGCCCTGGCCTCAGCCGTGGCCGGCGCCTTGGGCTTACCCTCAGCGGACTTGGCGGGATCGGCCTTCCCGCCGGGGGACGGCTTGGGGTTTGAGGTCATGGAGGATTTTTCGAAATTCTTCTGCTCGCTCCGGATCACCGAGTTCGGGATCGAAGGTTTCCTCGGTGATGTCGATTTGCTGAAAATCGATGTCCGCGGAAACACGCGCGATGGCCTTGTTCAGGCCCAGGACCTCCTCCAGCATGCCTTGGACTTTTTTCTTGAGGCCTTCTTCAATGTTTCTCTGGTACTCGAGCTGGTTCGTGGTCATCTGCCCGATGGACGTGGCATCGTTCCTCTTGAAGAGGATCTTTCCCGATGTGTCCACCACGGTGATGTTGCCGGAATCGAGGCCTTCCACGGCGCTGGCCACGAGGTGCACGATCCCTTCCACCTGCGATGCTTCCAGCCTCATTCCCGAACGGGTCTTGATCAGGACCGAAGCGGTGGGCCTTTTCTGATCCTCGACGAAGAGGGACTCTTTGGGGGTGACGATGTGGACGCGGGCGTGTTCGATCTCCTTGATCTGCCGGATGGTCCGGCTGAGTTCCCCCTGGAGGGCGCGCTGGTAGTTCAGTTTCTGCACGAAATCGGTCGCCCCCAGGTTCGTCCGGTCGAATACCTCGAATCCGACTCCGCCTCCCTTGGGCAACCCTTCCGCCGCCAGGGAGAGCCGGGTATCATAAACCTGCTCCTTGGTGACCAGGATGGAAGACCCTTCCGCGGACAGCTGGAAAGGGACTTTCTTCTCCTTGAGCTTGGCGACCATCTCCCCCGCGTCCTCCTGGGAGAGATTGCTGAAAAGGACCTGGTACTCCGGCTGGCTGTTCCAGTAAATCAAGCCCCCGAACCCGCCCAGGGAACACAGCAGCACCACTCCAATCAGGACATTCCGTCCCTTGGCGGGAGACCCGATCCACTGGGCGATTTGCTCGAACAATGGCATAAAGAGGAAGTGTGAGTGTCAGTGTCAGTGATCAGTGAAAAACTCTTTTCACTGATAATCCCCACACACGGGCACGGTTGATCGACTAGGTCAGTGGGAGCGGATCAACGTATAATTATTTCTCTTCACGGACACTGACACTAAACACTGACACTGTTTCCTAGACCTGCATCCGCATGATCTCTTCGTACGCGGCCATCATTTTATTTCGGACCTGGATCATCAGGCGGAAGGAGACATTGGCCTGCTCGATGGCGACCATGGCCTGGTGAATATCCATTCTCCCGGCGACCATCTCGCCGGCGCTCTCGTTCGCTTCGGTGAGAAGCTTGTCCACCTCCTCCACGGATTTGCCCAGGATCTTCTTGAAGTCCGAAATGGGGTCGTGAGGGGCCGCCTTTTCAAACTCCGCCGGCCCGGGGGGAAGGGGAGAAATCTTTCCGATCCGGAGGTCTTCCATCGCCATTCCTTTCTGCGCGCAAGAACGCTGAGCTTCAACCCAAATCCCGAGCCTCGAACTATAGTGAACGACTTAAATAAGTTGACATGCTGTTGGCCTCTGGTTGACCCGCAAAATCCCCCCTTGCCCCCCTTTGATAAAGGGGGGGGGATTTACCGGGATTGCCTAACATGCAATGTCCACTTTCTTTCGTCGGGCACTATAGCTTCCTAAATTCCTGACCCGGCGTAGCCAGAGCGAAGAAGACAGATCATCTTTCCGATCCATTTGCCGGAAATCCCCCCACCCCCCTTTGTCAAAGGGGGCAAGGGGGGATTTCTGAAATTTCTTTCCAATTTTGCGACAGCCTTATTGTTAAGTACCAACTTGGTGTATATAGATCCTAAACTGCCAAATGGCTAAATTGCCAAATGGCTCTAAATCCCTTATTTCCCTATCTCCAAAGCCCGCATGGCCATGGTCTTGGCGGCGTTGAAGGCGGTAACGTTGGCCTCGTACACCCGGGAAGCGCTGAGCAGGGCGACCATCTCTTCCATGAGGTTCACGTTGGGCAGGGAGACGAGCCCGGTCTCATCCGCGTCCGGGTGGGAAGGGTCATAGACTTCTTTCACCCCGTAGATGTCTTCCATGATCTCCGCGACCTTCACCCCCAACGCCTCGTCCCCCATCTTCTTCGTGAGGAGGAGGGAGAATGGGGAAGACGCTGAGGCGGGAACGGGAGAAGGAGCCAGGACGGCCTTCTTGCGGAGGTACGGCCCTCCCTCCTCGGTACGGGTGGTGTTCACGTTGGCCATGTTCTCCGCGATGACCCGGATGACCACCCGCTGGGAATTGAGTCCGCTGGCGCTGACCTGCATGGAATTGAATAGCGTCATAGTTACCTCGTCTCCGAAATGGTCGCTTTCAGGGCCTCGAATTTTTTGATCAGGACCTGCACCCCGGCCTGGAACATCAGGTTGTTCTCCGCCAGTTTCGCCATCTGCTGATCGATATTCACTCCCCCCGAACCGGGGTCTTCTTCCGCTTCCGTGGAAAAATCCCTCGTTGGGTCATCCATGGAGGGGAGATGACCCGGATGGGTTCTTTTCACCGCGATGGCAGGCGTCTCGAGGGTGCGCTCGAAGATTTTCTCGAAGGGAAGGTCCTTGGAAACGTAATCGGGAGTTTCGGTGTTGGCGATATTGCTCGAGAGGACCTTGTGCCGGGAAGTCCGGATGTCCATGGACTTCTGCACCACCGCCATGGTCTTGTCGAAGAGTTTTTTGCCGATCAGAAGGTGGTTCATGGGAGGTTGTTTAGCAATAACCATGCCAAATAGCGGATCTCCCAAAGGAGCCGCTCAAGGGGTCTCGACGCCGGCGAAAGCCTCTTTCTTATATTCGTTCAGTTTATTTCTGAGCGTCCGGATGCTGATCCCCAGAATCTTCGCCGCGTGCGTCCGGTTCCCCTCCGTCTTCTCCAGCGCCCGGGAGATTAGCCTCTGCTCCATGTCCTTCAGGCAAAGAGAGGAAGAGCCGGCTTCAATCTTCTGCGCCGGCTCAGCCCCCCTTTCCGTGGGGCGAGAAAAATCCTCTATTTCCAGCGTCCTTCGGGAGGAAAGGAGGACCGCCCGCTCGACGGTATTCCTCAGCTCTCGCACGTTTCCGCGCCACTCCTGGGTCTTGAGCCACTCAAGGGCCGCGTCAGAGATCGAGGCGGCCCTGCCCGAATCTTCTCCGAACTTCTTCAGGAAGTGGCGGGTCAAGAGCTCGACATCTCCGGGCCTTTCCCGCAGGGGAGGGAGAATGAGGTTGATCACGTTCAGCCGGTAATAGAGATCCTCCCGGAACTCGCCTTTCTTCACCGAAGCCTCCAAATCCCGGTTGGTGGTGGCAAGCACGCGAATGTCGATCTGGACCGGCCGGCTTCCCCCGATCCGGTCCACTTCGTTTTCCTGTAGGACCCGGAGGATCTTTGCCTGGAGGAATGTGTTCATCTCGCTGATTTCATCGAGCAGGATCGTTCCCCGGTGGGCGAGCTCGAATTTTCCGATCTTCCGGCCGACGGCCCCCGTGAACGCCCCTTTCTCGTGCCCGAATAGCTCGCTTTCCAGGAGGGTTTCGGGGAGGGACGCGCAATTCACCGCCACGAATGGGCCTTGATGCCGCTCGCTGCGGGCATGGATGTGCCGGGCCAGCAGCTCTTTGCCCGTCCCGCTTTCCCCCTGGATGAGGACGGTGGCCTTGCTCGGTGCGATTCGGCCGCACAAATCCAGGAGGTTTCTCATCTTCTTATCCTGGGTCACGATTTCATGGGAAGATGCGGCAGAGGGCTGGTCCTGGGCCGCGCTTCTCGGCGCGGGTCTCTGGCGCATCGCATTCTCGATCCCCTGCTCCAGGATCTCCATGGGGAAGGGCTTCAGGAGATAATCGGCGGCCCCTTTTCGCATTGCTTCCACGGCGTTTTGCACCGTGCCGAATCCGGTCATGAGGATGACCGGAGGGGGGAGGGAGCGGCGCCTCAAGCTGTCGAGCAGCTCGAGCCCATCCATATCCGGCAGCCGGATGTCGGAGATGACGAGGTCAAAAGGCTTCTGATTAAAAACGATCAGAGCCTTCTCGGCGGTTTCCGCCAGCTGCACCGCGTAACCATTCTGGGACAGGTTCTGGGCCAGGACCTTCCCCAGTTCCGGTTCATCTTCGACGATCAGTATAGGTCTTTTGTCCATCGCGAATGGATATTCCGGTAGGGACAGATTTCGTCACGAGCCGAACCCAATGAATGCTCTTCCTCCAGGGCTTTTCAGCAATTCTTATGCCCATCCGGGATCCGGACAAATCTGAATGTTCTTTGCGTGTTGAAAGAAAACCAGCGGCTGGCGGGCGTTCCCCAACGGTCAATAATTGAGTGGTCGTCACTATTTTGACAAAAAATTCAAGAGGGCGGCAAAATTGCGAAGAATTAGAACACGGGATGGCCGGGGGGTAAACAAATCCCTGGGGGTCTCGGCTCCCTCACCCTCTCCCCCGAAAACCGGGGCAGAGGGTCGGGGTGAGGGGAATTTTCCCAAAAAGATGTCTGCTAAATTGTGGACTGTTTAGTGAGAGGGATTTTTGGTTAAGCTTCTGGCCGTTGAAGATTCTGGCGTTTGATTTTTTCGATCAGCGTGGTCCGGTTCAGGTTGAGCAGCCGGGCCGCTTTGTTCTTGACCCACCCGGTCTTCACCAGCGCCTGAAGGATCAGGTTTTTTTCAAACTCATTCACCGCCGTGTCGAGCGAGATCCCCTCCTCCGGGATTTCCACCGCCTGGGGGGGTTCGGGTTGGGGGAGCGCATGAAATTTTTCCGGCAGGTCCTCGGGCGTGATCACGTCGTGGTCCACGAGAATGACCACTCTTTCGATGGTGTTCTCCAGCTCCCGGACGTTTCCGGGCCATTCGTAGGCGATGAGGCGCTCCATCGCCTGGTCGTTGATCCCGCGGATCCTCTTCTTCTTGCTCCGGTTGAAGTGATCGAGAAAATGATGGGCGAGGAGCGGGATGTCCGTCTTGCGCTCCCGGATGGGAGGGATCCGGAGGGGGATGACGTTCAGGCGGTAGTAAAGGTCCTCGCGAAATCTCTTCTGCTGGACGGCCTGCTTCAAATCCTGGTGGGTGGCGGCGATGACCCGGATGTCGATCTTGATCGTCTTGATCCCGCCGATCCGCTCGAACTGCCTCTCCTGGAGGACCCGCAGCAATTTGCTCTGGAGGAGAGGGTTCATGTCACCGATCTCGTCCAGGAAAACCGTGCCCCCGTTGGCCAGTTCGAAGCGGCCGATCCGAGTGCGGATGGCGTTGGTGAAGGCCCCTTTTTCATGACCGAACAGTTCGCTTTCCAAGAGCTCGCTGGGGATTGCGGCGCAGTTCACGGGGATGAAAGGCCTCTCCCGCCGGTAGCTGTTGTAGTGGATGGCCTTGGCGATGAGCTCTTTCCCCGTCCCGCTCTCTCCCAGGATCAGGATGGTGCTGTCGGTGTCGGCAACCTTCTCCACGATCTCGAAGACCTTTTGCATTTTCTCGTGGTCGCCGATGATGTTCTCGAACTTGTATTTTTTCTTCAGCTGGTTCCGGAGATTGATGTTTTCCAGTTTCAGGTTGCGGTACTCCAGCGCCCTTTGCAGGGTCACCAGGATTTCATCCATCTTTACCGGCTTGGTCAGGTAGTCGAAAGCCCCGAGTTTGATGGCTTCCACGGCGTTCTTCACCGTGCCGTAGCCGGTGAGCATGATGCAGATTGAATCCGGGGAGCGGTTCATCGCGAACTCCAGGACCTTCATTCCATCCATCCCCGGCATTTTCAAGTCAGTGACGATGAGGTCGTAGAACTTTTTCTCGATCATCTCGATACCGGCCGCGCCGTCCGCCGAAGTCTCGACCTCGTACCCTTCCGCCCTCAAATACTCGGAGAATAGCGTGAGGATTTCTTCGGAATCGTCAATGACCAGAATTTTTTCACTGCTCATTTTTTCCTCGGGAAAAGTTTGGCGCTATTCTAGAATAGGTAGAATGATCTGTCAATTTTTTATTTGTTGCAGTATTCGAAATATATTCAACAGTTACAATTAACACGGCGGGGCGAGGTTCGCTCCGGTAAATTCATGGCGTCAAAAATACGACGGCGGGGCCCAGCCGGCGTTCCGACAGCCGACCGCGCGGAAAACAGGCGGGCGTATGCTGCCGGGTGGGTTATCGTCCCCTCCTCCGGTCAATGACGATGTTTCTCAGGGCGTCCCAGGATTTCTCCAATTTTTCTTTTTCCTCCTGCCCGGCTTTCTTCTCTTCCTCGGGAGTGGTTACCGAATAATATATTTTATCTTTCCCACCGTCTTCCGCGGGGATCTCGCGCGTGCCCATTCCCGGCGCCGGGTCCGGAGTCATGTCTTCCTCCTGTACGAACCCCTTTGGATCCTGGAGACCGGCCTTCCCTTCCGGGAAGGCAGGGGCCCCCATCATGGCCAACCCGGAGAGAGAGAAAATGAGAGTCCGCAGCGGTTTCAAAGAAGATCCCGGTTCAATTCAGGCCAAAGGATTTTTCCCGCAAAAGGTTTTCGGTGTTCTGGATCGGGGCTTCGGTAGAACGGGTGCCTCCAAGGCTCCCTGACTTGAAATGTTTCTTGACCTGACGCTAACGACTCGCCCTAACAATGTTTTTTAGCTGTAATCCCCCCGGTTGAATTTCTCAATTTCCACCGACGAGAGGACCCCGATCGCGGTCATGATCTTCTGCAAAGGGTCCGAAGGGGAAAGCTTTCCGGCACGCTCCGTGAGCTCGTCCAATTCCGCGGAGAGAGACTGGACCACCGGCCTGATCTCTTGAAGAGAACGATTCGAGTCGGCCATGGCCACCTGGTACCTCTCCAGCAACGCCAGGGTTCTTTCCGAGGCAAGGGTTCCCTCCGCTTGAACGGTCGAAGTTCCCGCTAATCCCGGTATGAAAGGCGCAGAGGAAATGGAAAGGGCGGGGCCGGCGTGAATCTCCGCGCCCCCGACACTGGGGATTCGGTCAGAATCCATTCCCTCGATGGGCTTCCGGCTGGACTGGGCCTGCTGCAGGACTTTTTGAAATTCCACCCCGCCCGCCTCTTCTTGCTTGCCCCTCTTCCCGGCCAGGCCGGAAAGGGCCCCCGCCTGGATCTCTTTCACGTCCATAAATTTTCCCTCCTCTTAACACTATCCGCCCACAAAAGATGCAAAACTGATGCCCCTTGCTGTTCGTGTTTTTGGCGGAGGAATTTGGGTACCGGATGGAAAATCCTAAAAGTTTGGAAAATCAGGATCATCTCTAAATTAGTTGAGAGTCAAAAAGCTATAGTGAACGGCTTAAGTAAGTCGACGTCCAGTTGCCTCTTATTAACTTATGTCTCGCCGTAAAATCCCCCCTCCCCCTTTGATAAAGGGGGGTTTGGGGGGATTTACCAGGGATTGCCCATGCAATGTCCACCTTCTTTGGTCGGGCACTATAGTTTCCGAAATTGTCCAGTGATCTCAGGGGCAGGCTTCGATAAAATATTCGATTAACTAATTCGGAGATGATCCAGAAATTATTCCAGCTGCGCTAGGCAGAAATTGCCGGGCTACCTTCGACTCCAAGTTACTTCCCATGCGAAGGCAATCCGGGGCCCCCCGCTGCTCCTCACTGAATCTTCATGATGAACTCAACCTGCTTGAGGCCGTCCTCCAACTGTCCGGCGACCTTCTCGAGGTCTTTTTCCGATAAGCCGTACTGAATCATGATTTCCCCACAGCCGGGCGAGGACAACGCCCCGCCCCCTCCTCCGAACCCTGTCCGGCTGGCGACGAGGTCGCAAAGATGAATGAGCGAAACGAGGTCACGGTGCTCGGGAAGGAAAAAGGGGTGGTGATGATGCCGAATGCCCGCGACGATGCCGGCGGGAAATTTCCATCGCTCGGAAATTCTCCCTCCGAGTTCGGCGTGATCGATCCCCAGGACTTCTTTTTCCGCGTCCGAGAAAGAGAGATTCTTCTCGTCGACGAGGAATTTGATCTCGTTAAAATGGTCTTTTACGAATCGGCTCAGGATGACTTTTCCAATGTCGTGAAGAAGAGCGCCCGTGAACTGGGCCGGGCTCTTCTCCCTCTCGGCGTCCCTGGAGAGAATCCGGGAAAGCAGGGCGCAGGCCACCGAATGGCGCCAGAGTTCTCCCTCGTCAAGATCGTACCCCTGGCAGGGCTGACAAAAGATATAAGCGCTTCCGCGGGTGAGGGTAATTTCAATCAGCCGGTTGAACCCGATTTTTACAAGCGCATCGCGGATGGAAGAGACCGGGCGGCGCAAATTGAAATACGCCGAGTTGCATACCATGAGGACATTCGCGGTGATCGCTTGATCGTACTGAATCACCTCGACCACATCCTGGGCGGAAGATTTGGGGTCCTCCACCAGCGTCAAAATCTTCTGCAGGACGGCCGGGAAAGGAGGGATTTTATTTACGAACGGAAGGATCGCCTCGATGAAACTCATAAGCCGCCCCCTTCAGCGGATCCGGGATTGAATTCAGAACGGGTTTGAAGCGGCCGCATTCTTCCCGAATTTTCGGAGGAGCAGCCTTTGCTTTTCGAAGATGTGGCGGGCCAGCCTTTTTCTCATCGAGTCGGGCATCTCCAAAAACTCCAAACCATAGAGGAAGATTCCCGCGGAAGACTCAACCCTTCTGACGACCGCCAGGGGGACTGAAAAAGTGAGCCAGTCCCCTCCTTCGGGAATTCTCAGCCGCAGATCGCAAAGCTGTTCATCCGTCTTCAAGCAAAGGGATTTTCCCGCGGAAAAGGCGGCCCCCCCGATGCTGTAGTCCCGGACGTTCACTTTCTCCTCTTTTTCCCCTTGGCGGCGAAACACCAGCTCCGTTCCCGCCTGGGCTTTGAGTCGGTAATAGGTCCTCCTTTGAACCCGGTAAATGACCTCAGGGCATTCCACCCATATGACTTTGGGGAAACTCTTCACCACGCGCGACTGAAAGTGGCAGAGGACCCCTCCGCCGTCCAGGTACTCGACGGCGACCTCCTTCTGTCGGGAAACCGAGAGCGCCCGGCCGAGGGCGGGGAGTCCATCGATGAGCAAGTATGAGGATTGCCCTTCCTCCTTGATATCGGACAAAAGGGTGATCCAGCAGTAATGGGTATTGGGAATTCTGACCTTGCACATGTGGCGGGAGGTGATCAGGCTATTGAGCAGATCCGTTACCTTTTCACCGCTGATGATTTCCTGGGGCTGGTCTTTCATCGGGAAAATGCCGCCCGGAAGGCCACAGCTAAAAACCTTTATGGAAGGTTCGAGAAGGGCCTATGGCCTATGAATATTCTGGTTGGGAAGAGCCACCGATTCAATTCGGGCCAATCCTGCGGCCGGCCGCCTTCATTCCGGGCCCTTTTTCCTCTCTATTTTTCTTCCGCCGGATCTTTTTGTTTTCTCCCTTTCTTTTTCGAGTCCCGGATGAGTTTCTGGATCTCTTCCAATTCAAACCGCCAGGAGTCGCCGATCTTAAATCCCGGGATTTCCCCGCTGGCGGCCAGCTTGTAGATCGTAGACTCGCTCAGCTTCAGGAATTTGCTCAGTTCTTTGGCCGTCATGATCTTTTCCATGGTCATCCTTTTTTCCCTTCAATTTGACCCAAAGATCGGCATTCTGGCTAAAAAACTTTAGGCGAGGCTAAAGGATTTGTTTCAGATTAACGGGGATTCCAATCTTAAGCAAGATAGAAGGATAAAAAGGAGCAGAAAAGGAATTACAAGAAGGAAAAGAAAAGAGAGAAGGGGGGAACAGCCGGCCTCAATATTGCCGAAATTTTCCAGGCCAACCCCCTGGATGATAAGTGCTTTCTGCGGAACCAGAAAGAACTCCAAAAGGCCAGACCGTTATGAATCGGCATTCCTGCCTACTGGCGGAACAGACTGAACTGCTCGAAGGGCACGGAATCCCGCGTTCCCTGGCGGGCGGCGTCCAGCACTTCCCGGACCTTCAGCTCCAGGGCGTTCAGGGTAAAAGGTTTCTGGAGGAAGGCGGTCCCCGCCTCCAGGACCCCGTGCTGGACGATGGTGTTGTCCGGGTACCCGGACATGTACAGGACCTTCATATCCGGAAGCATGGGAGCGAGCCGCTCGGCCAGCTCGCGCCCGCTCATCTGGGGCATGATCACGTCGGTCACCATGAGGTGGATGGATTCCTGGTACCGTTCGCAGATGTCGATCGCCTCGAGGCCATGCCGGGCCTCGAGCACCGTGTAGCCTTTGTTCTGCAGGATCCGGCTCACCATGGTGCGGACGGCCTCTTCATCTTCCACCAGAAGGATCGTTTCGGTCCCCCCTGGGGCGGTGGAGGGCCGGGCCTTGGGCTTGTACACCTTGGCGGTCTTCTCCACCCGGGGCAGGTAGATTTTGAATGTCGTGCCCTGGCCGGGCTCGCTGTAGGCCCAGATGTTCCCTCCGCTCTGTTTGATGATTCCGTAAACGGTGGAAAGTCCAAGTCCGCTTCCCCTCCCCTTTTCCTTGGTGGTGAAGAAGGGTTCGAAGAGGTGGGACTGGACTTCCTTGTCCATGCCGCACCCGTTGTCGCTCACGGCCAGCATCACGTAGTGCCCCGGCTTGACGGAAATATGCGCGCTGGCATACTCGTCGTCGTGGACGACGTTGGAGGTTTCGATGGTCAGCTTGCCGCCGTTTGGCAGGGCGTCCCGCGAATTGACGGCGAGGTTCATGACCACCTGTTCGATCATCCCCGGATCCACTTTCACCGACCAGAGCTCCGGATCGAGGGAGGTAATCAGCTGGACGTCCTCGCCGATGAGGCGCCGGAGCATCTTGTCCATGTTCATCACGATGGAATTCAGGTCCAGAAGCTGCGGCTGGAGGACCTGCCTGCGGCCGAAAGCCAGGAGCTGGCGGGTGAGGGAGGTGGCCCGGTCCGCAGCCTTGAGGATCTCCTCCACCTCATCGCGTCGGGGATCGCGCCGGTCGAACGCGTTCAGCAGCAGTTCGCTGCACCCCTTGATCGTCATGAGCAGGTTGTTGAAATCGTGGGCGACGCCCCCGGCCAGCCGTCCGATGGCTTCGACCTTCTGCCATTGCCGGAGCTGCTCCTCGCTTTTCCGGAGCGCCTCCTGGGTCTGCCGCCTCTCGGTGATATCCTCCACCGCCGAACGCATCCCGATGATCTGCCCGCTTTTGTCCCGCAGCAGCCGGTCCTCGATGAACACCGGCAGGGTCGTTCCGTCTTTTCTCCGGTAGGTCCGTTCAAAGGTATCGTGGAAGGAAATATCCCCGGAAAGTTTGGCCAGGGTCACATGGCGGGTGGTGTCTTCTTCGACGAAAAAATTCCAGAGCGGCTTTCCCAGCATCTCCCCGGCGGTGTACCCGAGCATGGAAAGTTCCTTGCGGTTGACCCGGGTAATCCGTCCCTTGGTGTCCACCTCATGGTAGCCGACCGGGGACTCGTCATAAAACTGCTGGAATTTTTTCTCGCTTTCCCGGAGGGCCGCCTCGGCGCGCTTCCGTTCCTGGTCGGCTTTCTCCAGCTCCTGCACCCGCGGGCGCAAGGCCTTCAGTTCTTCCGCCAGTTGAGCTTTGGTTTTATCTTCTTCTTTGGCCATGCCTGAGTTGTAGAAAATGAGGATCGTGATGGCTGCTGGTTTCTTTCCTCGTTGCTGGTTTCCGGTTCTTTTCTTCTGTTCGTTTTTCAACCAGTAACGAGCAACCAGAACCCCTGGAACCAAGTTGCCGCCTAGTATAGCCAAAAGGATTCCCAAACGTCAACCTTCCATTTCAAATCTTTGACAGTCTGCCTTCAAACCGTCATCAAAAAGTTAACGAGAGGGGAAATGGGATTGATCCACAGAGGAGAGACAGGGGTCTGAAGCCTGGATTTGATCCGACCTGCCGATCTTGCTTTTTCCCGGCTGCGCGCCTTAAAATCGGGCTGCTCGGGAATCTGAAACTAGCTGATCATCCTGCTCCGGAGGTGAAGCCATGAAAAAGCTCTCCGTTATTATTTCACTGGGCATTTTCTTCATCCTGGCTACGGCTGCGGCGGCTCAAAAGCCCGACGCCATCGTGGGAAAATGGTGGAACGAGGAGAAAGACGCGCAGATTGAAATCTACCCCTGCGAGGGGAAGTTGTGCGGGAAGATCGTCTGGCTGAAAGAACCCGTCTATCCCCTAAACGATCCCAAAGGGATGGACGGAAAACCGAAGGTGGACCGCGAGAACCCCGATGCTTCCCGAAGGGAACGGGCCATGATGGGGATGAATCTCCTCTGGGGATTCACCCCCTCAGGCGAAAGCCTTTGGGAAGGGGGCCATATCTACAATCCCCGTGAGGGAAAGACCTACAAATGCAAGTTGACGCTGGAGACGCCCGAGCGGCTGAAGGTCCGCGGGTTCATTGGCGTGTCCCTCATAGGAAAGACATACATTTGGAGTCGGGTAAAATAGCGTCCCCGGTTGGCCCACGAGCCTAGGGTAGTGTTCCTAACACTTCTTTACATTTCATTCGTCATTCCGGCGAGAGCCGGAATCCAGAATGCTGTTAATCCCGCCGGCTGCGGGACTGGATTTCGGGTCGCGATTCGCGTGCCCGGAATGACCATTTCGCAGGTATGACCAGCTGTAATTTTTCATCCCCGAAAAGCCTCCTCCGCTTCCCGGTAAAGGAGGTCTGTTTCTTTTTCATACCTCGGGGAAAAATGAAAGATATGCAGCTTTTGGGCTCCTGCTTCCCGGGCCAGTTCCCCCGCCTGGCGGGCCGTGAGATGGGCCCTCTCCTCGGCGCGGTCCCGGTCTTGATCCAGGAAAGCCGCCTCGCAGAAAAAGTGATCCGCCCCGCGGGCCAGCCCGATGATTTCCTCGGCGTTCTCTTTCGTGTACCGGCAGTCGGCGACGTACGCAATCCTCTGCCCGGCGGTGATTGTAACCGCTTCTTTTAACGCCCCAAGAGAATACTCTTTCTCCCGCAGCTGCCCTCGATCCGCCAGGGGAATTTTCAGCCGGAAATCCGCCCCTTCCTCTTTCCAGATCGCCTCCTTCAATTCGTTCAGCCAGGGACCCGCGGGAAGCCCCATCCCGGCGAGCCGGTCTTTGTGCACGTTGATATGGAACCGCTCGCGCAAGGCAAAGCCGAGGCAGGGGATGGAATGATCCAGATGGGCGGCACGAATCTGAAGGTGCGGATCTTCGTCGAGGACTCCCCGGAAACTTTCCTCTTTCTCCTCGCCCGGATAAAATCGCTCCCGGCACTGAAAGTTTTGAAACAAAATTTTATCCGCGTGAACTTCGGCGGCCCGGACCGAAAAAGAATAGCCCTCGGTCAGGTTCCAGGTATACCCGGACAGCTTGCCTCGAACGTTGGAAAGGAAGCCGGGGGGGCCGTAAATTTTCAAAGCTTTCTCGCGGTTGAGCATCAACCGCAGCAGCGTGTCAAACCCGATGAAGTGATCGATGTGAGTGTGCGAAACGAAGGCGTGGGAAATTTTTAAGAGCCTGGCCGGCCGAAAGCTCCCCAGCTCCCCCATGTCGAACAGCAGGGCCCGGTGTTCCCAGAGGATCTCGACGAAGAGCGCCGGGTCCCCGAGCGGGCTGTTGATGAGTTCAGGGTGAAGAAGCGGCTTCAAGCCGGGCGCCTTCCATTTCCACGATTCGCCGAATTCTAATATCCGTACCCGCCCGATTCAATGCGGCGGACCCGGCCGTTTTCCAGCTTGATGAAATATAGAAAATAGTTCGGCCCGAAATTGTAGGTCCATTCTTCGATGTATCTGTAAGAATTCTGTTCCTCGAATAACCGATCCTGTTCGCTGAAAATAGAGTGATATTGTTCCTCCACCTTCTCATCCTTCAGGGTGGGAGGGCCGCACTTCATGAGAACGTCGATCTTGCGATCTCCCTGTTCCACGGTCTGCCCGCAGGCGGCTTTGGGCCTGGAAGGCAGCGGACCGTCGAACCCCCGCTTCCCTTCTTCTATATTGAAGAGCCTGTCGTTCACAAATTTCAGAAAGGAAAGGAACCGGTTGGACCCGAAATTGTAGGTCCACTCCTCCACGTACGTGTGTGCGTCCCTCCCTTTGATGACCCGGCCCAGAAAGTCCCTGTAAATGATGTCCCGTTCATGGTATTTCTCCACCAGCAAAGGCTCGCCGCATTTCATGAGCACTTCCACTTTCCTATCCCCCGTCTCCACCCATTTGTTGCCGCAGGTGAGGGCGAAGGAGTCTTGCTGGCTGAAGAAAAGAGAAAAAAATAACAGAAAGATGGTTGCTTTCATTTCATTGATTTTTGGACGCAGATGAACGCAGATTTACAGGATTTAAAAACTTTTATTCGACGATTCCCTTTCTATCTGCGCAAATCTGCGGAAATCTGCGTCCCATAAAATTAGAGTTTTGTTCCGCTCCGTCTTCCCTCTCGGCCATCACCGCTTTCCCTTGAAAGAACAGGATTTTCCCTTTCCATAATATACCACCTATGTTATGGAAAACCTATGGGCGCGGGCGGGAAGGGCCTACATTACGGCTGGATCATTCTTCTGGTGGGATTCATCGGCGTCATGGGCGCCCTCGGGTTTGGGCGCTTCGCCTACACTCCGATTCTTCCCGCCATGAAGGAGGGGCTCTCCCTCACGTACGCCCAGATGGGATGGATCGGCACCGGGAATTTTATCGGATACCTGACCTGTTCCCTGCTGGGCGGCTACCTGGCGACCCGGATCGGCTCCCGGGTCGTCATTTCCGTTTCGCTGGTCATCGTGGCCGGAAGCATGATCTTAACCGGCCTGTCCGATTCCTTCGAATTCGCCCTGGCCATGCGTTTTCTCACCGGGGCGGGAAGCGCGGGCTCGAACGTCCCCATCATGGCCCTGGCCTCGGCCTGGTTCGCCGCCGGCCGGAGGGGCCTGGCCGCGGGAGTCCTGGTCAGCGGTTCGAGCATCGCCCTCTTCCTGCTCGGGCCGCTCGTTCCTTTTATCCTGCTGAGCTTTCCCGGATCGGGATGGAGAGTGTGCTGGATCACGCTTGGAATCTTCACCCTGGCGATTGCTCTCCTGAATTATCTGTTCCTCCGGAATCGGCCCGAGGAGAAGAACCTGAGGCCTATCGGTGAATCTTCTTCTCTTCCGGCGCCGGCGGCCCCTTTCTCCTGGGGGAGCATTTACACCTCCCGTGCGCTGTGGCATCTGGCCGGGGTTTTTTTCACATTCGGTTTTTCCTACATTATCTATGTGCAGTTTTTTTCCGCTTTCCTGGTCAACGAAGTGAAATTGAGCCCGGGCAAAGCCGGGAACTACCTCATGCTGCTGGGCATCCTCAGTATCTTCTGCGGACCCCTCTGGGGAACGGTCTCGGATGTGATCGGACGCAAATACGGACTGGCCCTGGTTCTGCTGACCCAGGCGGTTTCGTACCTCCTCTTTGGCCTGGTGAAATCCGAAGCCGGCTATTTGATGTCCGCCATCCTGTTCGGCATCACCGCCTGGTCCGTTCCCTCGATCATGGCTGCGGCGGTAGGAGATACGGTGGGGGCCCGCCTGGCTCCGGCGGCGCTGGGGTTTACGATTCTCATCTTCGGCGTGGGACAGGCCCTTGCCCCTCCCGTGGCCGGGAAGATCGCCGACCTAACCGGATCTTTTACCCCTGCCTTTATGCTTTCCGCGGTGGTGGCTTTCACCGGATCGCCGCGGCTCTTCGTCTATCTTCGTCGTCTCCGAAATGACGGCCATTCGTCCCGGGCGAAATAAGCCGGGCGGGGCCGCCGAGCGTCCGGAAAAGTCTTGACACCTTTATTTGCAAGTAGATACAATCCGATGGGAATTTTGCAAAGGAGGGTCCTATGAAAAAATGGCTCGTATTGCTGGCCATCGGATGCCTGATCGTTTCCTCGGCGTCCCTGGCTTCCGCCCAATTCAAGTTCGAACGGCCGATCACGCTGATCGTCCCCTGGGCGGCGGGCGGCGCGTCCGACCAGACCGCAAGGGTGCTGGCCGGGGAGATGGAGAAGACCCTGGGACAGAAGATCGCCGTCGTCAACCAGCCCGGGGGCTCGGGGTCCATCGGGCAGAAAGGCGTCTATGACGCCAAGCACGACGGTTACACCTGGGCCGGGAACGCCGACGGCAGCGTCGTCACTTACCAGGTGCTGGGGCTCCTTGAATACCCCTCTCACCGGGATTGGCTCCATTACTACGCCATCTCGACGCCGATCGTGATCACGGTTCCCGCGGATTCGAAGATCAACACGCCAAACGACCTCGTTGCGGAGATGAAAAAGCGGCCCGGGGAGGTGAAGGTGGCCTCCGCCGGTGTGGGCGCGGGCGGACATGCGGCGGCGGAGGTTTTTCGGAAGGCCACCGGGATCGAGTATAAGCACATCCCGTACAAGGGCGGCTACCCGGCCGTCGTGGCCACGGTGCAGGGCGAGGTGGACACGGTCATGCAGCTCTCCCTGGAAGTGGCCGACATGCTCCGGGCGAAGAAGCTCAAGGCGCTGGCCGTCATGGCCAAAGACCCCCTTACCATTTCGGGGTACGGCGAGATCCCGCCGATCACCAAATTTATTCCCAACCACCCCCCGCTCGGGTACCTCTTCGGCCTGCAAATCCCCCGGGACATCCCCGCAGGAGTCAAGAGCGCGATTGACGCAGCCTTCGACAAGGCGGTGCAGTCCGAATCCTTAAAGCGCCTCGCTGACCAGAAGGCCTGCAAGGTCGTAAATATCCAGGGCAAAGAAGCGGACGAGTCCAACGAGCGAATCGGCTCCATCGTGAACTGGATGTTCCAGGACATCGGCCAGGCGAAGAAATCTCCGGCCGATTTCGGTTTCAAGAAACCCTGAGCCTGCCGAAACGCGATCTCACCGGAATGGGGATTTCCGGCGCCAAGCCGAGGAATCCCTTCGTATCTTTAAGCAAACGGACACGAAATGGATGACCGGCAGATGGCCAAGGCGGATTTTATCACCGCAATCCTGCTGATTCTGGGGAGCGTGTTCATCATCGTTGCCACCCTTCGATTTCCGCGGTACGGGGAATGGGGTCCTCTCTTCGCAAACCCGGGCTTCGTCCCCTTTCTCCTGGCTCTGACCCTGCTCGGGATGAGCGTGTATCTTCTGATCCGCGCCATCCGGGCCGGCGGGCACGAAATCTCGATCGACCGGGAAAAAACCGTTCTCTTCTTCCGTTCGCCGAGGACGGTGCGTTTCCTCATCTGCATGGGCCTGTTCATCCTCTATTACGCGCTGCTTGGGCGCGTCACGTTCATCGCCGTCACCACGGTTTACCTCTTCCTTTCCATCCTCATCTTCGGGCGGGGCAGCTGGATTAAAGCCTTGCTGATCTCCCTGGCTTCCTCGTTCGTCATTTATATCGTTTTTCTCCGCATCTTCCTGGTGCCCTTACCCTAACGGAGCGAGTGAATGGGTCCCATAATTATTGTTCAAGAACTCCTGAAGATGATGACCTTCAGCACCCTCTTCGAGGTCTTCTGGGCAACCCAGCTCGGGATTATCGTGGGCATGCTGCCGGGGCTTACGGCCACCATGGGAATCGCCCTCCTGACCGGACTCACCTTCCAGTGGGCGACCGGGGACGCGATCCTGATCCTCATCTGCATGTACGTCGGGGCGATCTACGGGGGGAGCCGCTCGGCCATCCTGATCAATGTTCCCGGGACCCCGGCGGCGGCGGCCACGGTCTTCGACGGGTATCCGCTGGCCCGCAGCGGCCGGGCCGGGGAGGCGATCGGACTCGCTACCACCGCCTCCTTTCTGGGCTCGATGATCGGTCTCTTCTTCCTCTCCTTCTTCACCCCCTGGCTGGGGGCCATCGCCCTCGAGTTCCGATCCTTCGAGTTCTTCTGGCTCAGCCTCTTCGGGGTGATCATCTGCGGCAACCTGACCGCGCCCAAGGACCCGCTGAAGGGCTGGATCTCGGGGGTCATCGGCCTTTTTCTCGCCCTCATCGGCATGGACGTCATCCAGGCCTACCCGCGCTACACTTTCGGCAGCATCGAGCTCTCCGGGGGACTCTCCCTGATCCCCGCCCTGGTCGGGCTCTACGGCATCCCCGAGGTCCTCGGCGCCCTCTCCGAAATCCAGAAGCAGGAGAAGGCGATGCAGATTAAGAAAGTGATCCCCCGGATGATCGACCTCTGGAACAACCGGAAGAACATCGTCCGTTCCGGGATCATCGGGGTGATCATCGGCGCGATCCCCGGGCGTGGGCGAGAACATCGCCGCCTACGTCTCCTATGACTTCGCCCACCGGGCAAGCAAACATCCTGAAAAATTCGGCAAGGGGGCGGAAGAAGGCCTGATCGCCGCCGAGACGGCCAACAATGCCTGCGTGGGCGGGGCGATCATTCCGGTGCTGGCCCTCGCCGTCCCGGGGAGCCCGCCGGCCGCGGTCCTGATGGCCGCTATGTGGCTCCACGGCATGCGCCCGGGCCCCCTGCTTATGATCGAGACCCCCAACTACGTGTACGAAGTCTCGGCGATGTTCCTCATCGCGACCTTCGCCATGCTGATCCTGGGTCTCTCCATGGTCCGTACCATGGTCAAGGTCCTGAACGTGAAGACCTCCATCCTGATGCCGATCGTCTTCATCCTCTGCGCCATCGGCTCCTTTGCCATCTCCGGCCGGACCTTCGACATCCTGATCATGCTGATCTTCGGGGTGATCGGCTACGCCATTCGCAAGCTGGATTACGCCGACGCCCCTTTCATCCTGGGGATGATCCTCGGCGACATGCTGGACGAGAACCTCCGGCGAAGCCTCATGCTGACGGGCGGGGCGGTGACCCCACTCTTCACCCGCCCGATCTGCATCGTTCTCATCGCCCTGACCATCCTGACGATCATCGCCCGGAACCCCCATTTCAAGAGCATGATGAGCAGCACACGGGAGACCGTGACCCACTCCCTTGGCTTCGGCCGCAAGAAAGATGAGTAGAAAGGAAGATTATGAGCGAACAGCCGTTCGAAGGGTTTCTCTCCGCGGCGGAGATTGAAAGATCCACCAGGCGAGCCTGGAAGTCCTGGGCGAAGTTGGAGTCAAAATCACCCATCCGGAAGTGCGTGAACTACTGCTAAATTCGGGCGTGTCGGAAAAAGCCGATTCGGTCCTCACCTTTCCGGCGGCCCTGGTCGAAAGGTCCGTCCGGGCGGCACCCCCGGCCGTGCGCTTCGCCGACCTGGACGGGAAGATCGGAGGAGATCCGCCCCGGCGCCGCTCCCCTCTTCTGGGCCGGAAACGCGCTGTACTATTACCGGGAAGGCCAGAGGAGGGAACTCACCCGGGATTCTTACGTCGAGTTCTGCCGGGTGGCCGGCCAGCTGCCCACCCTCCATGCCATCGTGGGGACGAACATTTCCGATTACCCGGCCCCGACCCGGGATTTCGTCGGCTTCCGAGCGATGGCGGAGAACACCCGCAAGCACCTGCGCCCCGTGATCTTCACCCCCGCGGGGGTCGAGGCCATGCTGGAGATGGCCGACGTTCTCCTGGATGGAAAGCCGCTGAGGGAGAACCCGATTCTCAGTTTCGGGTTCACCATTGTGAGCCCGCTGCGGTGGTCGGATTCAGCGCTTGAGGTCTTTCGCGTATCCTCGGGGCAGGGAATTCCCATGATGGTCAATTCGGAGGTTATCTGCGGGGCCACGGGGCCCGTCTCCCTCGCCGGAGCCCTCACCCTCGCGAACGCCGAAGCCCTGAGCGGAATCGTCATCGCCCAGCTCCTGGAGCCGGGCAGGCCTGTCGTCTTCAATCTCGGGTTCTCCCACACATTCGACATGCAAACCGCCGAAACCCTCACCGGCGCCCCGGAAGGCGGCCTCCTCGGGGCAGCCGGAGCCCGGATCGCCCGGTTCCACAACCTTCCCTCCGCATCCTGGATGAGCACCGACTCCAAGGTCCCGGACGGGCAGACCGCCTATGAAAAGACCCTCCTAGGCCTTCTTCATGCACTGGGCGGGGTCAACCTGATCTGGGGCATCGGAAATTTGGAATCGACGATGACCCTTTGCCCGGAGCAGGCGGTGATCGATGACGGCATCGCCGCCGGGATTCTCCGCGCCTGGAAAGGGATCCAGGTGGACGAGGAAAAGATGGCCCTTTCAGCCATCCGGGAGCTCGGGCAGACCGCGGACTACCTGAACAGCATGCACACCTACCGGCATTTTCGGGAGGAGCTGACCTTTACCGCTCTGATGAACCGGGAGAGATGGGCCGTCTGGGAGCAGGGGGGCAAAAGAGACTTGACCGAGCGGGCATTGGATCAGACCCGGAAGCTGCTCGAAGAAGCCGCCGCCCGACCACCTGAGCGGGTCTCAGCGGGAGAAACTCCTCCGCATCGAGAAGCGGTGGCTGGAAAAGGTCGCGTGAAGATCGGAATCTGCAACGAAATATTAAGGGATGGCCGTTCGAACGAGCCTGCGAATATGCCGCCCGACTGGGATACGAGGGCATCGAGATTGCCCCATTCACGCTGGCGGACTCGGTCGCGGACATCCCGCCGGAAAAGAGACGAGGACTTCGCCGAGCGGCCGAGGACAGCGGGATCGAAGTAATCGGGCTGCACTGGATTTTGGCCACGCCGGAAGGGCTGCACATCAGCCACCCCGACGCCGCCATCCGGATCAAAACTCAGGATTATCTCCGGTCGCTGATCCGCTTTTGCGCAATCGGCTGCCCCAGCGTGGTACTTGGAGGAAGAGGGCGGGAGATCGGCGGTACATTTCCGTGGAAGTATTTGACTTCGACCCCGACCCGCAAACGGTCGCCGCCCGTATTTGAAAGGAATCCTTGATGAAGGGGAGGCAGGAAATAATCTCGACTTCTCCTGCGAATCTTTTTTCTCGTGTGGAGAAAAATTACGGACGATGAGTGTCACCTTTCGCCTATTTCCCGAACCCGCTTTTCCGGCGACGCGATCCAGAAAATCACGCACGACAGAAAGATGCAGACCGCGCAGAATAGAAAAGCGGGGACATAGCTTCCGGTGACGTCGTAAATATAGCCACCCAGCCAGGGCCCGAAGACGCCCCCCACCCCCATACCGGTCAGGAGAAGACCCGAGACCGCCCCGAAGTGCCGGCCGAAGAAGATATCCGCCGACCCGGCGAAAATGGTGGGGGTAAAAAACCCGCACCCGAGCCCGAAGCAGATGGAGTAAACGTAGAGGAGCCACGGCCGGGAGGTGCCCCGGATCGAAATGAGGGCGATGAGAGCGATGATGGTCAGCGCGGCGGCCAGGGTTCCCGCTCTCTCCCTGCCCATCCTGTCCGAAAGGAACCCCATCGATTGCCCGATGAAAACGGTCATCCCGAACAGGGCGAAGATCGAAACGCTGAACATGCTGCTGTACCCTGCGTCTTCGGCAAACCTCACCTGGTGAGCCAGGACGAGATAAGCCCCCATTCCCCAGAAGAGCGCGTAGGAAAGCACGAGGAGCCACAGTTGCCTGCTCCGAACAATTTGCCCGATGGTCCACTCCCGGGCCGGAGAAAGCTTCGCCGGAGTGTCTTTCAGGGCTGAATCCCGGGGCGTGCCCAAAGAGGCGGAGCCGTAAGGCAAGAGACCTTTATCCCGCGGGCGGTAATAGAAGAACAGGAAGTATAAAGGGAGGAGAAGAAGCACCAGGGTGGCCGCCAGGGCCAGGAAAGTGAACCTCCACCCGTGTTTGAGGATGAGAAATTCCACCCAAATGCTGTAAACGAAGCTGAGTCCGCCGCCCATCTGCCCGAGCCCCATGACCAGGCCCCGTCTCTTCACGAACCAGTTCATCAGGGCGGGAGCGATGATCGGCCAGCCGCTGAGGGCGCTGCCGAGGGGCATCAGGACCCCGAAGAGGAGATAAAAATGCCACAGCTCCCGGGCCCAGGCACAACCCGCGGTGGCGACTCCCAGGATTCCGATCCCCACGGGCATCACCACCCTGGCCCTCCAGCGGTCGGCGAGGGTCCCGGCCACCGGCGCCAGGAAGCCGTACACGAAAATGTTCAGGGAAAGCATGATGGAGATGTTCCCCCGGCTCCAGGCGAACTCCTCGAGGATGGGGGAGAAGAATACGGCAAAGGAATGGCGGATGCCGTATATGAGGATCATGCCGACGATCCCCACGGAAACGATCACCCACCCGTAAAAGAAACTTGATTTGTTCATCATCCTGTTTTCTTCGTCCGATTCCGGTTTTAACCCGAACTCCCCCTGTTTTCAATCCAAAAAATCCTGAACCCATGATCCGAACAGTCGATGCGTCCTTCCCAAAATTGCCCATTCCGGCTATGATTCTTAATATTTGGATCATTTCCAATTAATACGAACGTGATAAATACCTTAACAAAAGAATACCATTCGAGAGAGAGGCAATTTCCGCCCGATCCCGGCATCGCGAAGGTGACGCTTTTGGAGTGCGGCAGCCATGCTGCCGCTTTCAGTGCGCAAGCATGGCTTGCGCACTCCAAAGCTTCCGGATGCTGAGGCCAGAAGTGGTGGGGATTGATTTGCCGCCGGGTGCCGATATGTCATTTTGTTTATTGCGTTTGTATCAGTTGATCGAATATCTGGTAAATCCTGACAAGGGTCCGGAAGGGAAGGCAGATTGCGCCACAAGCATTGGCGGGATAACGCTTCGGGTAAGAGTGATCTGATGTCTTCCGAAAAGCGCAGCGGGGGCATGAAAGGCATGGATTCAGAGGATAAAGGAACACCCCCGCCCAAGCCAAATAGGGATACGTGCCTCGTGATTGTGGCGCAATCTGCCTTTCCTTCCGGACCCCCGGAATCACGGCACAACCTACACCGCCTATTCCTTCAATGAAAGGCGAGATGACGTTGATTTTTTTCATCTTTTTCGTAGTCAGAGGACCGAGGGCGGAACCCCGGGTTCCCGACGATAATCTAAACGTATATCCTCCCACTACAGTCAACACTCACACTTTGTTATGTCTGACTTGGAAAAGCTTCAGGAGATCGTCATCCGCTGCCGGAAGTGCCCAGGCTGGTCGCCCACCTGAAGGACGTCGCCCTCCACAAGCCAAGAAGGTTCCGGGATTGGGATTACTGGTCCAAACCCCTCCCGAGCTTCGGGGACCCGGGGGCGCGCCTTCTCATCGTCGGGCTCGCCCCCGCGGCCAACGGCGGCAACCGGACCGGCAGGATGTTCACCGGCGACCGCAGCGGGGAGTGGTTGTTTTCCGCCCTTCACCGGTTTGGCTTTGCCAACCAGCCCGATTCCCAGACGACGGGATGACGGCTTTGCCCTCCGGGACTGCTACATAACGGCAACGATCCACTGCGCGCCCGCCCGGGAATAAGCCTTTGCCTTCGGAGATCGAAAACTGCCGGCCTTATCTCCTGCGGGAACTCGACCTTCTCACGGGAACCGAGGTCATCATCGTGCTGGGCCAGATCGCTTTCAGCCAGACCTTGAAATCTCTTCGGGTAAAGGGGCTCGTCATCCCACCCCTGCTTTTTGGGCACGGCAGAGCTTACCCTCTCCCTTCCGGTCAAACCCTGATCTCGTCGTATCATCCCAGCCAGCAGAACACCCAGACCGGAAAGCTCACCCGTCCCATGTTCGACGAGATTTTTGCGCTCGCCGGAGAGCGTCTTCGGGGTGAAACCAGATGAAGCGGACGGAAAGAGAACATCGCCTTTTCCTCGGCCCCTTTCAGCCGGACCTCGAATCGGAATTCCTGGCCCTAATCAAAAGAAAGAAAGAGGGGGACCCTCTCGCCCCGATGGCCGTGCTGGTGGGATCGAACCTGCTCGGGGTTTATCTGCGCAGGTTCCTGGTCCTGAGCGGGCTCGACCACATGAACCTTCGCTTCCTCACTTTCCTCGACCTCGCCAGAGTCCTGGCCGCCGAATCGATGAGCCGGGAAGGCCTGCGGCCGCTCCCCCGGTTTGGAGATCTCGTCCTGCTCTCATCCCTCGCGGAGAAGGTCGAGCCGGCCGGGTACTTCGGCCCGATCGCAGCCCGCAGAGGCTTTCAGAGGGCGCTGGGAGCGACCTTCCGCGACCTGTGGGAGGGCGGAATCGAAGAGATCCCCGGCGCGGAGGACCGGAAAATATCAGAGCTGGCCGCGCTATACCGATCCTACCGCTCGCTCGAGGGGCAAGGTTTCTATCCCGAAGCCGAGCTTTTCTTTCGGGCCGCCCGGGAAGCGCACAGGTTTCCGGAAATTTTCGGATGCGAGGAGCTTTTGATCTACGGCTTCTACGATTTCACCCAGGGCCAAAAACAACTGCTGCACGCTTGCTCGGCTCACCTCAGCCTCACTGCTTTCATGCCCTGGCGGGAAACGCCGGCGTTCGCCTACGCATCGCCGGTCCGTGACTGGTACCGGAAATCGGGGTTTCGGGTTCAGCCCATTTCTTCTCTCCTGAAAAGAGGAGCGGGGCCGCTTGCGGTTCTGCAGGAAAATCTTTTCCGCCCTCCGGCAAAAGCAAAGCGGGGCGCGGGGGGAGACGAAAGGGCGCGTCTCCATCGTGGATGCCCCGGGCGAAGCCCGGGAGGTCCGGGAGATCGCCCGGGAAATCCTGCGGCTGGCGCGGGAAGAGGAGATCCCCTTCTACGAGATGGCCGTCCTCCTCCGCAACTTCGAAGATTACGCTCCCCTGCTGCAGGAAACTTTCGAAGCGCTGGGAATTCCGGTTTACCTGCCGGGGGGCATGCCGATCTCCCGCTCCCAGGCTGGCAAAAGCGTCCTTCTCCTCCTCGATCTCATCGGCAGCGGTTTTCCCCGAAACCAGGTGATGGAGTTTCTGACCTTCGCCCCCATTGAATGGGGCCGGTTTGTCCGCGGAGAGCCTTCCCCCTCGCAGTGGGACCTCATCTCCCGGGAAGCGGGAATTCTGGCGGGCAGGCCCGAGTGGGAAGAGAAACTGAGCGCCTGGGAGTTGGCGAAGAAAGATGACGCGGAAGAGGGGGAGGAGGGGTTAAAATCATCCGCCGCAGAGGCGGAAAGTTTCCGCAATTTCCTGAAGCCTTTCTTTGCGGACCTCGAGAATTTTCCCCGGCGGTCCGCCTGGCGGGGGATGGTCGATTCCGCCGTCGCCTTGCTGGAGACTTACTTTCGGGAGGGGGAGGACCGGGACGCGGTCTGCGCGGCGCTGCGAGAGCTGGAAGCCCTTGACGCCCTCGGACAGGAGGTCCCGGTCCGTCAGTTCCAGGAGATCCTGTCGGAAGCCCTGGAGGGAAAGACTCTTCCCCCCGGCCGCTTCCAGGGGGGCGGGGTGTGCGTCTCTGACCTGATGCCCGCCCGGGGCCTCTCTTTTCGGGCGGTCTTCATCCCCGGAGTCGTCGAAAAAGCATTCCCCGGCGGCCGTTCGCCAGGATCCTCTCCTGCTGGATCCCGAGCGGAAAAGGATTAACGAAAACTTGGGAGAACAGGGCGGCATTCCTCTGAAGCGGCTCCCGCCTGCGGGAAGAAACGCTCCTCTTCAGCCTCGCGTTAAACTCCGCGCGGGAGAGACTGATTCTGTCCTACCCTCGCCTGGACCCCTCTTCCGGCCGGGAACGGGTCCCTTCTTTTTTCCTGCTCCGCGTGGCGGAAGCCCTGCACGGCGGAAAGATCGATTACGGGCGCCTGGAAGCGATCCCCGAATACCGGCGCATACCGCTCTCCAGCCTCGGGCCGGAAGATGCCAGGGTTGCGGTAGATGAACAGGAATTTGACTTGGCCCAAGTCGGGAAATCCCTCCGGAGCGGGGCGCGCGGCGAAATCTCTTACCTTTCGGTGCTCTTCCCGGTCTTCGCCAGGGCTGAAAAGCTTGCCCTCCGGCGCTGGGGGTTCAAGTCCCTCACCGAGTATGATGGCTGCATGAATTCGGCCGAAGCCCGCAGGCGCCTCCGGGAAAGGTTCGCCCTTTCCGGGGAAGTCCTTTCCCCGACCCAACTCGAGACCTACGCGTCGTGTCCGTTCAATTACTTTCTCTCCCGGGTGCTGGGCCTGAGAAAGCTCCCTTCGCCCGAGGAGATCCGGCGCATCCAGCCCATCGACCGGGGGAAGGTGGTGCCATGATATTCTGCACCAGTCGTACCGGGAAGCGTTGAATGGGGGAGCGGGACCTTTGGGACCCGGAAACTTGGAAGTTTATGGCAAGCTGATGGAAGAGGTTGCTGCGCGGGTCTTTCGCGAAGCAGAAGCCCGGGGGCTGACCGGGCCTCCCATGCTCTGGGAGATTGATAAACAGGAGCTGCTGGAGGATCTCCGCACGTTCCTGGAACGGGAAGTCGAGGAAGGAAAAGGGCGGAGCCCTTGCGGTCTTGAGTTTTCTTTCGGGTACCGCGGGAGGTCCGGGGAACCGATCGCGCTGGTTCTCGGGGACGGAAGCTCAATCTCCTTCCGGGGACGGATCGACCGGGTGGACTCTTCGCCCGACGGAACATCCCTGCGGGTCGTCGATTACAAGACCGGAAAGCTGAGCGGGAAGGAGGACGGCTTCTGCGGAGGAACGACCCTGCAGCTGCCCCTCTACCTCCTGGCCGCGTCCAGGATCTGGAAGGACTCCGACGTCGAAAAGAGCTGGGCGGAGTACCAGAGCGTGAGCCGGAAGGGGGGGTTCAAGCGCCTCCTCTTTCGACGGGGAAGGGTGGGAGGAGAAAGAATCCACCTTGAAAGGGATCCTTGAGATCATCTCCGGGGGGATCGCTGCGGGGACTTTCTTCCCCTTCCAGGAGGACCGCAGGGAATGCGGGTACTGCGATTTCAGGATCGTTTGCGAGTACGGCGTCGGCGTTCTCTTCGAGAAAAAGAAAAACGACCCCCGGGCGGCGGATTTTATCAGGATGAGGGAAATAGAATAAAGACAAAGGCTATAGGCTATGGGCAATAGGCAATGGGGTGATAGGATCGGACCGATCGGTCGGATCAATCGGATCGGGCGGATCCGATCGCCCATTGCCTGAACTGACCGCCGATGAATAAGAAATCTTCTTAGCCGACCAACCCCAACGCGATTCGGCCCGTAACGATCTGGACCGGTCGTTCTCCGTGGAGGCCGGGGCGGGAACGGGGAAGACGACCCTCATCGTGGAGCGGATTCTCGCCCTCATCCGGGATCGGCGGGCCTCCCTGGATCAAATCGTTGCCATTACCTTCACCGAAAAGGCCGCTGGGGAGCTCAAAGTACGGTTAAGGGAGGCGCTGGAAAAGGCTATTTCCGGCCCGGCCGGGGAAAGCGGAGATGCCTTTTCCCGCGCGCTGGAAGATCTCGAACGCGCACCCATCAGCACGATTCACTCCTTCTGCGCCGGCCTGCTGCGGGAGCGTCCCGTGGAAGCGTCGATCGATCCCTACTTTGAGCCCCTGGACGAGATCGGGATGGACCTGCTCTTCCAGGAGTCCTGGGAGCAGTGGCTGGGGCGGGAGATGGAGCGCAGGGCCCCCGAATTGCGGCGCGCCCTGTTCCTGCATATGGACCTCAACGGTTTGCCCCGGCTGGTCCGGCAGGTTTACGACAACCGCGACCTCCTGCCCGCGGGCGGTTTTCCTAAACCCGTATTCTCGATCCTCTCTTTCATCGAGAAATTGGAAACGGAAATCGAGAGGGCCTGGGGACTTACGGCCGATTGCCGCGATGAAGGCGACCTGGGGTTCCAATCCATACAGGACGCGCGGGGAAAATTGAGAGAGCTTAAAGAGGCCCTTCCGGACCGCAGGGAGGCTCTGATTCTCGACCTCGATATCCGGCCGCAGGGAAACAAGCAGAAGTGGAGAAAGGCGGCGAGCTGCGAAGCCCAGAAGCAAATCCTGAAAACCCTTGCCGGGGAGCTCGAGATTCTGCAGGATTCGATCCGCGCCGAGGTAATCGCCGGAGTGCTGGATTGGCTGAAAGGGTTCGTCGCGGCCCTGGAGGAGGAGAAGGCCAGGAGGGGGGTGCTCGACTTCCAGGACCTTTTGATCCTCGCCCGGAATCTTCTGCGGGACGACAAGGAAATCCGCCGGTATTTTCAGGAAAGGTTCCGTTACCTCCTGGTGGACGAGTTCCAGGATACCGATCCGCTCCAGGTGGAGGTGGTCTTCTTCCTGGCCGAACAAGGAGCCCGGGCAGAGACCTGGGACGAAGTGGCAGTCTCCCCGGGAAAACTCTTCCTGGTAGGCGACCCCAAACAGTCCATTTACCGTTTCCGGCGGGCGGATAACGAGATCTACGAGGAAGCCAGGGCGAAGGCAACGGCCGGTGGCGGGCGCCTGGATATTTTTCAGAACTTCCGGACGGTGCCGTCCATCATCTCCTGGGTGAACCGGATTTTTGCCGATCTCATTCAGCCATCGCGGGGAGGAGCTTTTCAGCCCGTTTACACCCCGCTCGTGGCCGATCCCGGCCGGAAGGAGATCGTTCCCGATCAACCGGGTGTTATCCTCCTGGCTCCGCCGCCGGGGCTCGACCTCCTGGAAGCATCCGTGCAGCAGGTGAGGGAACGGGAGGCGGAGTCCATCGCTGCGCTCATCGAGGAGCTGGCCGGCGAAAAGGCCGGGGCGCGCTGGATGGTCTTCGACAGAAAAGAGGGCGGCCCCAGGCCGGTCCGCTTCCGGGATATGGCCTTGCTCTTCCCTACCCTGAGCGGGATCGAAGCCTACGAAGAGGCTTTCAAGGCAAGGTCCATCCCCTACCGGCTGGAAGGCGGAAAGGAGTTTTACGTCCGCCAGGAAGTGCGCAGCCTTCTCAGCTGCCTCAAAGCCGTGGACGACCCGGTGGACGGGATCTCCCTCGTCGCGGCCCTGCGGTCCCCTTTTTTCGGTTTTTCCGATGAAGAGATCTTCCTCTTCGCCTCGTCCGGGAACCGTTTGAATTATCTCCATCCTCCCCGGAAGCAGGGGAGTGATTTTGACCAGGCGTTTTCCCTGCTTCGCGGGCTCCATGAAACCAGAAACTCCATTTCCCTTTCCCGGACCGTGGCAGAGCTGCTTTCCCGGACCAAGGCGCTGGAGTTTTCTCTTCTTCGCCAGGGAGGGGAACAGGTCGCCGCGAACCTCCGCAAAGTTCTCGAGCAGGCCCGGGCCTTCGAAGGCGAGAGGCAGGCCACGTTCCGGCGGTTCGTGGAGTGGCTGGATACCAGGGAAGAGGAGAGCGTGCGGGAAGGAGAGTCCCCCTGGTCGGAGGAGGGGGAAGAAAACGTGAAGCTCCTGACCGTGCACAAGGCCAAGGGCCTGGAGTTCCCCGTGGTTTTCCTAGCGAATCTGGCGAGCCAGCGGTCCAGGAAACAGGAGTTCATCCCCATGCGTGGGGAGGGGACTTTTCAGGTCCGGCTGGGAGAATTCAAAACAGCCGATTTCGAAGCCGCCCTGGAACGCGAGAAGGAAAAGATGGAAGCCGAGGAGCGTCGCCTTCTCTATGTCGCCGCAACCCGGGCTAGGGATCACCTGGTCGTTCCTCTCTTCTGGGGGAGGAGAAAGGGCTTCTTCGAAATGATCGAAGAGAAGCTCCCCCCCCTCGAGGGAATGCGGGCCTGGTCAGCCGTAAACGGGCAACTCATCGCCGGCGCTGGGTCCTTGAACCTTGAGTGCGGCGATAAACCGCCGCTCAGGTTAAGTCCCGCATCATCCGCCGACGAGGATCAGACTCCCCTCGACCGGAGGAAGAATTGGAAAGAGACCCTCGATTCAGTCAAGGAAAGGGCTTCCCGGGGCCTTTCGGTCCTCGCCCCCTCCTCCGCGGATTTGGCCGATTTTCGCGGGCTGTTTTTCGAGGGCCTTCCGGAATCAAGGGAGCCGGGCAGGAGCGTGGATTGGACGGGGGCCGCGCTGGGACTCGCTTTCCACTCGGTCATGGAGCGTCTGGACCTGAAGAGCGGGCGGAACCTGGAAGAACTCTGCCGGGAAAAAACCATGGACACGCCTGTGGCTGGGGTGGCTCAGAGACTCGCAGAGCTTTGCCGCGGTTGCATAGGCCATCCCGTCATGGAACGGGCGCGCAGTTCAAACCGGCTCTTCCGGGAAGTGCCCTTCTCGGTCGCCATGGACGACAAGATCATCGAGGGGAAGATCGATCTTCTTTTCCGGGAGCAGGGGGGCTGGGTGATCGTAGATTATAAGACCGATGACGTTTCCGGCGAAGCGTTGGAGCGCCGTTTCCAGTCCTACCGCGAACAGGGGGCCTGGTACGCCCGGGCGGTTCGGCATTTGGCCGGGGGCCCGGTGAACGAGGTGATTTTTTTCTTCATCCGTTCGGGAGAGGTACGAACGATCGGGACTAACCCAATCTGATATTGCGGGGACGCAGATTTACGCGGATGCGCGCAAATAATCTCGCCCTTTTATCCCCCTTCCACGCCGAAGGGGACCAGTTGGACCATGATGGGCCCCAGGTTTTCTTCTGCGAATAGCCCCGGAGGCGGTTCTTCGGGCCGGCTGGGACTTTGGAACCGCAGGGGAAAGACCACCGGTTCGCTGAAATGCCCCGCCGCGTCCTGAATCCAGACCCGCAAGGTGAGATTGGAGTTGGCAAAGGGATCCGCGGTGTTCATGGTTTTAAGGAAAAGGTAGCCGGCAAGGTGCTTCCTGTTTTTTTCATGAATCCGGGTGATGCTCGGGAAAGAATTTCCCCGTTCAATAATGCTGAAGATATTTTTCATGTCCCCGTTCATGGCGGAGGCTTCCAGGTAAATTTTCCAGGTCTCCCCGGGGCTGATTTCCCTTGCCGCGAATGCGCTGTGAATCACCGGGATTCTTTGAGCGAGCGTGGCCGGCTCCGGCTCTTTGCTCTCATTCATTTTCATCTTCCCGGCAGGCAATCCGGCGGGCGATATCGGGCCCGTCCTGGCGGAAACGAAACCCGGCTTTTCAGCCGGGCGAGCCGGCACGGTTTTTTCGATTGAAATAAGGGCGGCCTTTTTTATCACCGGCAGCCGTTCCATGGACCGCCGTGGTTCTTTTCTGTCCGCAGCCAATACGGGAGGATGGGCAGGAGGCGTGCTGATTTTCTTTTCGGCCGAAGGAGGGGAGATTTTCTTGGCCTCTTTTCCCTTCTCCGTCGAGCCTTCGGACGCTCTTTTCTTCGGGGGAAGCGCCGGCCTTTTGAGAACCCGGGGTGGGGGCCCATTCTTAACCGCAGGGATCGGGGGAGAGAGCTCTTTTGAGGAATTCACCTGCTCGGGCAGAAGCGATGGAAGCTCCACTTTGGCGAAAAAGTTTTGTGGGTATTCCCTGCTCAGGAAGAGGGCAATGAAAAACAGGAAAGCTGCCGCGGGCGCAGCCGCATAGGATATTTTCCTGGCCATCCCCGGCCGGGGCCGGAGAGACCGGATGCTTTTTTCCAACACAGGGAGCGCCCGGCGCGCCTTCTGTTCGGCGGCCCCCAAAGCGGGACGGAGATGGGAAAATTGCTGCTGCCACCCGACCCGCCATTTCATTCCCAATCGGCCGGCCAGGCTCGGCCAGGACGCGAAAAACGCACGAACAGGTGCCAACCTTTCCCGGAACCCCTCCCTCCCCTCCCAAGCGGGACGGAGATGGGAAAGGTGCTGCCACCCCGACCGGCATTTCATTCCCAATCGGCCGGCCAGGCTCGGCCAGGACGCGAAAAACGCACGAACAGGTGCCAACCTTTCCCGGAACCCCTCCCTCCCCTCCCAAGCGGGACGGAGATGGGAAAGGTGCTGCCACCCCGACCGGCATTTCATTCCCAATCGGCCGGCCAGGCTCGGCCAGGACGCGAAAAACGCACGAACAGGTGCCAACCTTTCCCGGAACCCCTCCCTCCCCTCCCAAGCGGGACGGAGATGGGAAAGGTGCTGCCACCCCGACCGGCATTTCATTCCCAATCGGCCGGCCAGACTCGGCCAGGACACGAAAAATGCCCGAACGAGTCCCAACCTTTCCCGGAACCCCGCCCACCTCTCCCGAACGGTGCCCGCTGCCAGGCGGGGAAAGCGACGCAATCGGGGGAAAAGAATTGAAAAAATTCTTTGCGGAAAGTGCATTAGGGCAAGGCGCCAATCCGCCCCCCGTGTGAATTTTCCGAGTCCTTCAGCGAGGGCGGGGAAGACTCTTGATTGCCGCCATTTTGCGGCCAAATCCACGCTTGACCGGCCAGCCCGGCACACCCAAGCCCAAGCAGGCCCGGCATCCGGAACCATCCCCCCAAAAGCCCACCGCCTCCCTTTCACGAAACCGGGGACCGAGCCCAGCTTTCTCAAATATGCCTTCCATTCAGGGCCGAGGCGGGCTTTTAAGCCGGAGGAGAAATTCGCAAAAGCTTCTTTATAGAATAGAATTCGTTCGGATGCGTGCATCTGATCCAATGCGTCCCGAACGATGGGGATGTCGATCCTTCTTTGGGAACGGCGGTATCCGATCCAGAGAACGTTTTCACAGATCGTGTTGATGCTTTGGGGAATGCCTTTCCCATGCCGGCAGATCAGACCCAGGGACTGAGGCGTAAAGACCTCGGAACTGCTGCTTCCGACGAGGTTCAGGTGGTGTTCGATGTACTCCTCTGATTCTCGTCTGGAAAGCGCCCCGATCCTGCGGCGGATACGGATCTTTTCCCTTATCCGTCTCAAGCTTTCGGATTCTATTGCCGCATCGAACTCAGGATGGCCCACGAAGATAATTTGCAGGGAATTTCCATCTAATTCCGGAAGCTCCTGAAGACGCTCCAAAAACTCCCGGTTTACGCTCTGGGCCTCATCGAGAAAAACCACTATGTGCCCAGGGTGCCAATTCTCTCCTCGCTTGCCGTTGTGGGCAAGGCTCTCTTTTTCCGCCGGAGGACAACCCTGGTCGGTTTTCCGCAGGAGATCGGTGAAAGAAATGCCGGGATAGGAGGAGATGAAAACGGTCCTGAAATCTTTTTCCAACCTTTTGGTCAGGGAATGTATGAGGAACGTCTTTCCCGTCCCTGCTTCCCCCAGGAGGGATATGAGGCCTTCCCTCTCCTGGATCCCCGAAAAGATAGAATCGAGACACTCCTGGTGGCTTCTCGTTAAAAATAGGAAACGCAGATCCGGGGTCCCGTTAAAAGGGTTTTCTGAAAACCCGTAAAACTCCGGATATCCGGCATCCCCGCTTTCACTCATGAGATTCCCTCCTGGCCGGAAAAATTACAAATTACTCCACAATTACCTTACACGGAAAGGTTACCGGAAAAAATAGGGTGAAATACGGAAATTTACGGTAAAAATTATGTATTTCTTCCCTAATCGTCTATTAACGGCATTACGGAAAATTCAATTTGGGGGCATGGCCTTTCCTCCCGGAGCCGGTCACTTCGCGGGATATGTCCGGGCGCTCACGGCAGCCCGGATTTTTTCGAATCATTGTAGTGAGTGGCGTACCAATCCAGCTGCCGGAAGACCCCGCGCAGTATGGCCACGTCCCGGTCGGATAGCTTTGCCCTGCCAAAGACTCGTCTCAACGTATGCATGATCCTTTTCGGGTTCTTGGGATTCAGGAAACCGATCCGGAGGAGGAGTTCCTCCATTTGGGCGTACATCTTCTCCACCTTCTGGAATTCAGCCAGCGGGGCCGGCATCTCCGGAGAGAAAACGACTTCCGCCCTCCGCGCCCGCTTTCTCCCTCGCGCCGCCTTTCCGAGTTCAGGTTCATTCCGCATTCCGAAATCCGCACCCCGAATTTCAGATGGATTCCGAATTCCGTCCTGCACTACGTGGAGTGCAGGACTGCCCTGAACCTTACGTGGTTCAGCGCGCATTCCGCATTCCACATTCCGCATTTCAGAGAGGCTGGCCAGGTACAACTCATAGCCAACCAGCATCACCGCCTGGGCCAGGTTCAAAGAAGATAAACGCCGGTGAGTGGGGACAGAGATCAAGGCGTGGCACGGGGCGAGTTCTTCATTCGAAAGGCCGTGGTCTTCCGGCCCGAATATTATTGCCACGGGGATTGACCAGGCGTGGTCGATGATCTCCGGGGAGATTTCCCGGGGCGAGATGAACGGGCCGCGGTTCTTGCCCCTGCGGGCCGACGTGGCGACGATCCACCGAAAGCCGAGGAGCGCCTCCCCCAATGTTTGGCAGATCCTGGCTTTTTCAAGAACATCCTTGGCCGAAGTAGCCATCATCCGAGCTTCGAGAGAGAGGGGGTCCTCTTCGGGCGCGACCAGGATGAGGCTGGAAAGACCCATGTTCTTCATGGCCCGGCAAGCGGACCCAATGTTCCCGGCAGACTGGGACCTAACCAGCACGATGGAAATGTTTTGCAGGGGATCTCTCCGCATGCTCGCATGCATGTCGGGATCACTCCTAGAGTGCCGGGGCATTTCCGGCCTCGCCGAAGGAGCGCTTCGGTTTGGTTTTGCCCCGCCGCGCAAGTGAAAAGAGGCTTTCGTCTTTTTGATTGCGGTCGCGAAAATCCCGAGGGCGCTCCCGCAACCCGTTTTTCCGATCCCACACCCCCAATCCCTTTTCCCTGGCGGCCCTTTCGGCTTTTTCCAGCCGGGAGGCGTACCTCCCCCGGAAACGCCCCGGGTAAAAGAGGGCGTGCCCCGACTGGATCAACTCCTCGTTAACCAACAAATCGCCCGCGAAAACGTACGCCAGGAGGCGGTGATACGCATCCCGTTCGTCGCGCTCCTCCACCTCGAGGCGAAGGAGCTTGTTTTTGACTCCGGCCAGGGCAAACTCCCTGGCCCTCTTCGCCCAGGGTTCCTGCCCCGCTTGTTTCGGGCGGGAAACCTCGGGAGCGTCGATCTCCCGCAGCCGGACATATTCTTTCCGTCCCTGCAGAAGGACCAGGAAAGTGTCCCCGTCGAATACCTTAACCACTCTCGCGTGATAGGTTTCGGCGGCAGCTCCGGATGAAAGTGCGAGGAAAAAGAGGAAAATGATCAGAATGACCGAGTCGGTTTTGATGCGGAACTCCCTCTCCCGGCGCGGGAGAGAGTCTGTGTCGTAAGTCCGTTTATGGTTGGGCCGGCGGCGAATTACGACACAGTCTCCTTTAAGGGGAGGGAATTTTGGTCCCCGGTTTGGTAGGAGCGGGGTCGCCCCGCCGTCCCGCGTGTAAAGTTAGTATCCACTGATATAGTTCTATTCTCCCTTGGACAACTCCCGGTAAGCCTGGATCTCGATCTCCTCGAAGAACTTTTCGTACTGCGCCTTTTCCATGATCTTCCTCGCCTTCCAGCCTGAGGGGGTGTTTTGCTCGGTGGCGACGAGGAGAGTGACTTCGTGATCTCTTCGGCCGATTTTTTTTACCCGCGCTTCCACCTTGGTCCTGAAGTTGTCCTGGACGAGGTATTCGGTCTCAACTTTACCCTGGTCGGCATCAACCTTGGGGTCCTCAAAACCACGCTCCTTGAGGATGTTCGTCATGGCTTTGTAAAGGATTTTGTCACTGAATTCAAAGACCCTGCTGTTATTCACCGGCTGGGGGAGCCCGTCCGCAGACTCCTCGAGGCAGGCCGGTAAAGAAAGGCTGAAGAGGAGGAGCATCCAAAGCCATATCCCTCGTCTCAGGTTTCCCCGCATCGACAAAGCGAATGGGAAGTTAAGAATGGTAGTTCTCCTTTCGAACGCGCGCTAGCTCTTCTTCGAGGTCTTGGCGTAAAAATTACTGTAGACCGGCTGGGCCTTCCGGCTTCCGCACTTGGGGCACTTGTATTTTCCCTCTTCGCGCTCTTTGATGGAAAGAGAAGTGGAGAATTTCTTGCTGCATTTCTGACATTGGAACTCATAGCTGGGCATGGCGGCACCTCCTTGCAAAGTATTGTGTGAAAGGACGGATTAACATTCCGGACCGATTGAATTCTGCGATCATCTCAGTTGAAAACCAGATCACATCCCCCCGAACCTCCGGCTCATGGGCTGCGTTGTGCCTCCTCTCCAAGAACGAAGCCAGACGGAATTCTTCGGCGCACCGGCTTTGAAAAAGGCCTTCTTTTGCGGGTTTCACGAGGATACCCACAAAAAACTGTTGATAAATGGGGCTTTTCAGCCCGGTGTGTTCGAAAGAACCCAACCCCAGGCGTCCTATTTTACTAAGTATTGGGAATGAAACGCTTTTCTCACTGACTCAAAAATAGGCAATCTTCGTAAAATACAGGAATTTTCTATGATTATGCCTTCTATCCCAAAACTTTTCCACAGCTTTTTCACAGATTTTGTGGATAAATTAGGGTCCCGGGTTTCGCTCCTATTCCCCCGCGGCGAGAAGCACCCTCCCGGGGCGGAGATCCTGCAATAGCCCGAAGAGAGTTACCCCGCCGGAAAATTCAACGAGATGTTCCCAGCCGCCCACATGAAGTATCTTCTTCCCCCCTGCTCGATGAAAGATGCGGCGGATCCGACCGGCCATGAAGCTTTCTCTTTCGAGGTCCTCGGAGCTTTGGGGCCATAGCGAAGGCGGGTTGGAAAAAAGAGCCCGGGCCCGCCGGTACTGGGCCGCGGCCTGCTCAGCCATGCCCGCGCATGAGGAGCGAAGCAGGAAGCGCAAGTTGTTTTGCGAAACGAGTTCGGGAATCCAGGAAAGTTTCTCCGCCGAATACCGGGAAAGGTCTATATCTTCCAGGACAGCCCCTCTCTCCCTTGCATATTCTTCAGCCGCGCGCCACTCGTACGGCTCTTTCAGCAGGAAAAAGATCCCCTGGACGGCGCCGTGGGAAAGAAGTTCCCGCCAGGGAATCCTCTCCTCCTCATGGATCTTCTTCAGATTCTCCCGCAGGACCGCCCGAAACGCTGCCGCCTCCCGAATCCGAAAGGTCCTGGCGTAAGGGCTGATTTCCACCGTGATGAATGCCGGTCTCTCCTTCTCGAGAAGCGCGAGAAGCCTTGGCTTTCCCTTGGGATCCCGGTGTGCAGTGCCCACCAGCAGAAGAGGCGAATCATTCGCGGGCGGGGTTCCGGCCGCCGGTTGACCTTTTCCGAACGCCTGTGGTAAATTCAAATCATCTTCCGATTGCTCGTCAGTCTTGCCCGCAAGAAGCACTGACCGATCGAAAAAGTATTTTGATCCAATTCAAATAAAAATTCAATATTTTTCCAATGATCTTCGGTCTTCGGAAAGAATTAATCCTGGCTTCCCTGGCCGGGACCATCGTGGTCATGGGATTGGGGTTCATCATCCCCCTTTTTCCCCTTTACGTCTCCCAAAAAGGGGCCACCAATTTCCAGCTGGGCCTGATCGTCTCCGGGTTTACCCTCAGCCAGTTTTTTGTCCAGCCTTTCTTCGGCGGGCTTTCGGACCGTTTCGGGCGCAAGTTCTTCATGGTCGCGGGCCTGGTCTGTTATGGGGTGGTGGCCTGCCTGTACGTCCTGGCCGAGAGCCTCTCCCATGTCTTCCTCGTCCGGCTGCTCCACGGCATCGGGGCGGGAATGATCTGGCCCGCGCTCTCGGCGTTCATTGTGGACCTCGCGCCGCTGGAGAGGAGAGGGGAAACGATGGGCTTTCTCTCCGGGATGGAGATGATCGGATTCGCCCTCGGGCCGCTTCTGGGGGGATTTCTCTACAGCGTGGGGGGAATGAACCTCCCTTTTTGGGGTTGCGCGGCCCTGGCTCTTTTGAGCGCCGCGGTCATCTGGAGCATGGTTCAGGAGAAACCCAGCGCGAACAAATCCCGCGCCACTACCCCTTTCTTTGAAAGATACGGGTTTTCTTCATTGCGGGTTCCTGACATCCGCCTCCTCTGCCTCATCGGTTTTAGCGAGGCCTTTGTCTGGGGGATGATCATGACCCTTTTGCCGGTGATGGCCTCCCGTATCGGCATTCCTCCGGGAAGAATCGGCTGGCTCTTTAGCGCCTATTTCATCGTTTACATTTTCCTGCAGTGGCCCTCGGGGAAGTGGTCCGACCGGCAGGGCCGCAAGAAGCCCATTCTGCTGGGAATCAGCATCTACACGTTGGCGGTTCTATTGCTGTCCTGGGGCGGCAACATGGTTTACCTGCTCCTGGTCCTCGCCGTGGCCGGCGCCGGGCTGGGGATTTACTCCCCCGCGGTGCGGGCGGGCATAGCCGACCTCACTTCCGCAAAAGTCCGCGGCGCGAGTCTGGGGGTCTTCTTCACCACCCGCATGCTGGGCTTCTTTCTGGGACCTAACGTAAGTGGAATCATCGCCGACAAGTGGGGGATCGGGTTCCCCTTCATTATCGGCGCCCTCAGCCTGGGAGCGGGAATCTGGGCCTCCTCGGCGCTTTCCTCTGAACTGTCCAAGGCCTTTCAGCCGGCCCCGGTCAGACCCGGATGGTCGCGGACAGGGACCGCCGGGATTCAAACGGTAGATAAGAAGGGGTGAAAACATGCCGTACCGCGTAGAGATCGGGCTCAAGCCAAGAATTCGGGACGCCCGGGGGGAAAAGATCAAGGGACGGATCATCAATGACTTGAAGATACCGGTGGATTCGGTGAGAACCGTGGATGTTTACACGGTGGAGGCCGCCCTTGGGGACGGCGAGATTGAAAAGATTGCCTCCGGCCCTTTCCTGGACCCCGTTATCCAGGATTGCTCGATCGGCAGACCCTTAAAACAGGATTTCGACTGGGCCGTCGAGGTGGGCTACAAGCCCGGGGTGACGGACAATGTAGGCCGAACCGCCCGGGAAGCCGTGGAGCTCCTGCTGCAGCGAAAGTTCAAGCCGGACGAGGCGGTTTACACCTCGATCCTTTATTTCCTGAAAGGGAATTTGACCCGAAGCCAGGCGGAGTCCGTCGCCACGGGGCTTCTGGCCAACACCCTGATCCAGCGATTTGAAGTAAGGGACCGGAAATCCTGGGACCCGGACGTAGGGATGAGCCTGCCCATCCCACGGGTAGCGGGCAGAAACGAAGTCCGGGTCGAGGAGATCAACCTCGCCGAGTCCGATGAAGAGCTGATGCGGATCAGCTCCCGGAGGGTGCTGGCTCTGAGCCTGAAGGAAATGAAGGCCCTGCAGGCTTACGCGCGCGACCCTGCCCGGCTCGGAAAACGCCAAAGAGTGGGGCTGGGGAAAACCCTCACCGACTGCGAGGTGGAAGCCCTCGCCCAGACCTGGTCGGAGCACTGCAAGCACAAGATCTTCAACGGCCGAATCGAGTACCACGACGGGGAAGGCGGGGTACGGCAGATCGACAGCCTCTTCGACAGCTACATCAAGAGATCCACGGATGAGATCCGGAAGAGCATGGGGGATTCGGACTGGTGCGTCTCCGTCTTCAAGGACAACGCCGGCGTCATCCGGTTTAACGAAGGGTGGAACCTCGTCTTCAAGGTGGAAACGCACAACAGCCCCTCGGCCCTCGACCCCTACGGCGGCGCGCTGACCGGGATCGTGGGGGTGAACCGGGATCCTTTCGGGACCGGCAAAGGGGCCAAGCTGATCTTCAACGTGGACACCTTCTGCTTCGCCCCTCCCGATTATTCCAAACCCCTCCCCCCCCGGCTCCTCCATCCGAAGCGGATTTATGAAGGGGTGCGCGAAGGCGTGGAGCACGGGGGCAACAAGAGCGGCATCCCGACCGTAAACGGTTCCATCGTCTTCGACGACCGGTACGCGGGAAAGCCTCTCGTTTACTGCGGGACGGGCGGGATCATGCCCCGGGTGATCCTGGGAGAACCTTCCGACCGGAAACAAGCCAAGCCGGGCGACCTCATCGTCATGACCGGCGGGCGGATCGGGAAAGACGGGATTCACGGGGCCACTTTTTCATCCGAAGAGCTCCACGAGGAGTCGCCCACCAGCGCGGTGCAGATCGGCGACCCGATCACCCAGAAGAGGATGACCGATTTTCTCCTCCGCGCCCGGGACCTGGGCCTCTACAACGCAATCACCGATAACGGCGCGGGCGGGCTCTCTTCGTCCGTGGGTGAAATGGCTCGCGACTCGAACGGCTGCCGGATGGACCTGGAGCGGGCCCCCCTGAAATACGCCGGCCTGGACCCCTGGGAGATCCTCCTCTCCGAAGCACAGGAACGGATGACCCTCGCCGTCCCCCCGGAGAAGATCGACCGGTTCATGGAAATGGCCGCGCGGATGGACGTGGAAGCCACCGTTCTTGGGGAATTCACGGACACGGGGGAATTTCACATCCTGTACGGCGGAAAGACCGTGGCTTACGTGGATATGGATTTCCTCCACAACGGGTATCCGACGATGGAGCTGCGCGCCAGGTGGGAGAAGAAGAGTCTACCCCGAACCCCGGAGCGCCGGATCCCCGGGACCTCACCGCGGCGTTAAAACAGGTGCTTTCGCGATACAACGTGTGCAGCAAGGAATCCGTCGTCCGCCAGTACGATCACGAGGTCCAGGGCGGGACGGTGATCAAACCGCTGGTCGGGGCCTGGAATGACGGGCCCGGGGACGCCACCGTACTCCGCCCCCTCCTGGAGACCTGGGAAGGGGTCGCCGTTTCGTCGGGCATCTGCCCGCGGTACAGCGACATTGACACATATCACATGATGGCCTGCGCCATCGACGAGGGGGTCCGGAACAACATTGCCGTGGGCGGGAATATGAGGCATATGGCCGGGCTGGACAACTTCTGCTGGTGCGACCCCGTGCAGTCGGAGAAGACTCCGGACGGCGAATACAAGTTAGCCCAGCTCGTGAGGGCCAACATGGCCCTGTACGATTACACCAAAGCCTTCGGGGTCCCCTGCATCTCGGGAAAAGACTCGATGAAAAACGATTACCTCATCGGGTCCACGAAAATTTCCATCCCTCCCACCGTTCTCTTCTCAGTCATAAGCGTGATCCCCGATGTGCGCGGATGCGTGACCATGGACGCCAAGCGCCCCAACGACCTTGTTTATATCCTGGGCCAAACTCTCCCGGAAATGGGGGGTTCGGAATACTTGGCGCTGCAGGGTTTCATCGGCAATCAGGTCCCGCGGGTAAATGCCGAAAAAGCCAAGAAGCTATATGAAGCGCTCTCGGAGGCCATTCGGAAAGGCCTCGTTGCTTCCTGCCACGACTGCTCCGACGGGGGTTTGGGCGTAGCCCTGGCCGAAACTGCCTTTGCCGGAGCCCTCGGCATGGAAATCGACCTCCGCCGGGTCCCCTGCTCCGGCGTGGACCGGAACGATGTCCTGCTCTTCTCCGAGTCCCAGAGCCGGTTCGTCGTCACGGTGCATCCGGAGAACCGGCAGGCTTTTGAGGATTGCCTGAAAGGCAATATCTCCACCCATGCGGGACGGGTCCTTCCCGGAAAGGAATTTACCGCCACGGGCTTAGGAGGAGCGGTTGTTCTTCAGGCCGATATTTTCGACCTGAAAGAGACCTGGCAAAGGCCTTTGCGGTGGTAAATTTACACCCTTCCCCTCTCCCCCTTTTCCTGGGGGAGAGGGCCTGGGTGAGGGGGTCGGGCGCTTATCGGCGTTGGTAACAAAATCCATCTCGCTAGCCGCTGGTGCCCTATAGCCAAAGAAAATGTCCATCGATTTCTGACTCAGAAAACTGGGGACGCATTTAGAACCGCCCCCAAGGAACAATCGGGTAAATCCTTATGAAAACAGTCAAAGCCCTGGTGCTTGCCGGAAACGGCATCAATTGCGAGACGGAGATGGCCCACGCCTGCAAGCTGGGCGGGGCGGACGTGGTGGACATCGTCTATATTTACGACCTCCTCTCCGGGGAAATAAAGCTGGATGATTATGATTTCTTAAACCTCCCGGGCGGGTTCCTTGACGGGGACGACCTGGGCTCGGCCAAGGCCATGGCCCACCGGATGAAGCACGCCCGGATCGGAGGCACTGGGGAGCGGATGGAGGAGGCGGTCCTGCGGTTCATCCGGGAAGGGAAGCTCATCCTGGGGGTCTGCAACGGGTTTCAGCTCATGGTGAAGGCGGGACTGCTCCCCGCTACTGAAGGGACTTACGGGAAACAATCGGTCACTTTGACGTTCAACGATTCGGGACGGTTCGAAGACCGCTGGGTGCACTTGAAAGTCAACTCCGAAAAGTCCTTCCGTTTTCACCAAGGGGCTGGAATGTCTCTACCTGCCGATACGGCATGGCGAAGGGAAATTTATTCCCCGCAATGAGGAGATCCTGGGGGAGCTGGAAAGAAAAAACCTCATCGCCTTGCAATACTCCGACTCGGAATGCAACAAGCTCTCGATGGAATACCCCCTCAACCCGAATGGCGCCGTGTCCGCTATTGCCGCCATCAGCGACGAAACAGGGCGGCTGTTTGGAATGATGCCCCACCCCGAAGCTTATCTTTACTCGGTGAATCACCCCCGCTGGACCCGGGAAAAAGTTCCGGAGGAAGGGATGGGCCTGGCGATTTTCCGGAATGCGGTCGAGTACATCAGAAAAAACCTGTGATTCCCGGTTTAGCTTTGGGACCCAAAGGTTCTCCTTCTGAAAGGGTCCATTCAGGTTAAAGAAGGCAGACAGGCATGAACGCCCCGCCGGGTCAAGAAGAGTAGAAGAATGTCAGGAAACACCCGCCAGCCATCTCTCTCCAGTCTCCTGCAAAAAAACATCCCTGGGAACATTCGGCGGAGGGGCGAAGACTACTACCGGGGGGGAGTGGTCCGCGATCTGGAAGGCGGTCCGTCTTTTGTTCGGGCGAACGTTCAGGGGAAGCGCCTCTACGACGTTGCGATCGACTACGACCCCGAGCTGCAAGTTCTGGAAGGCTCGTGCACATGCCCCTTTTTCGCCGAAAACGGGGCATGTAAGCACCTCTGGGCCGTGCTGCTGGCATCGGAAAGAGAGGGCCTGCTCTCCGCCGCTGCCAAAGACCGATGCACCCTGCTCGTCGATGTCGAACCTGAAGATGACCCGAACCCCCTGGACGACGACGAAGACGAAACTCCCGGCTGGATCGACCCCTCCTTCCGGCGAAAAGAACCCGCGCTGCAGCAGTCCCAGCGTGCGTCGAGTCATCTGCTTTCGTGGAAGCAGCACTTTAATTCTCTGCAGGAGCAGCTCAGGTTCAGGCAGGCCCGTCCATCCAGTGCGCGGGTTCCCTGTCCGCCCAACCGCCAGGTGCTCTATATTTTTGACGCGGCCGAAGCTCCCCGGGATTCGATTTTGCCGGTCGAGATTGGCGCACAGGACCAGAAGAAGGATGGTCAATGGGGGAAGGTCCGGTCGCTTTCCATCAGACGGGCTGAAATCGATCGTCTTCCGGACCCGCAGGACCGCCGGCTCATGACAGCTCTTGCGGGCGCCGACGAGGACAGCTACTCCTGGAGCTATGCAGGAAACTTCTACCGCGACTCCTTTTTGCAGCGGGTGCTGCCTCCTCGGTTTCTGCTTTCGCCGCAGCTCAGCCTTGAGCTCGTGCCCCTGATGGGCGCCACGGGACGATGCCGGGTCCGCCGGAGAGCGAAAGAGAATTCCGAGCTTTTCCCCGTCGCATGGGATGACGGCCCGGCATGGGACTTCGGAATCGACGTCGTACCCGACGGGCAACATTACATGCTAACCGGCGCTCTTCGCCGAGGCGAGCAGTTCATACCGCTGAGTGCCCCGCTCTTGACGACGAGCGTCCTTATGTTCACCACCGAAACTGCAGCGAGGCTGGAGTGTCACGAAGCTTTTGATTGGCTCCTGTATTTGCGCCGGCAGGGGTGCATCCGTGTTCCCCGGAGAGAGGGCGGCGCGATGCTGGAACGGCTGCTTACGTTGCCCGTTCAGGCGCCGCTTCGATTGCCATCTGAGCTGCAGGTTGAGCAGGTGCGGATCACGCCGAAGCCGCGCCTCAAGGTGCATAAGCCGCGGCAGATATTCTACCGGGCGACGCATTCCGCCCAGTGGGAATTCGACTACGACGGCGTGACCGTGCAGGCAGCCGACCCCCGGCCGGGTCTGTATCAGGCGGAAAAGCGCCGCCTCCTCGTGCGCGACCGGCAGTCCGAAGAACGGGCCGGCGCCAGGCTGCGGGAACTGGGTTTTCGCGATTCAGTTTACGACTACCGGCCCGAGCGCGACCTGCTGGAGCTGGCGCCCAAGCACCTGCCGCGGGTGGTGATGCAGCTCCTGGGAGAGGGCTGGCAGGTCGAGGCCGAGGGCAAGCTTTACCGCAAACCCGGTCAAATCGATATCAAGGTCAGCAGCGGCGTTGACTGGTTTGAGCTCCACGCGGAGGTGGCCTTTGAGGGCCAGGCGGTTCCCTTGCCGCGACTCTTGCAGGCCATGCGCCGCGGCGACGGCATGGTGCCCCTCGGGGACGGGACGTTCGGTCTTCTGCCCGAAGAATGGCTCAAGAAGTACGCCCCGCTGGTGTCGCTGAGCGAGGCCCACGATGATCACCTGCGGTTCCGGCCGACGCAGGTCGGGTTCCTGGATCTCCTCCTGGCGGCGATGCCCGAAGCCCGATGCGATGAGGTGTTCACCCGGGCGGCCGGCCGGATGAGGCAATTCGAGGGTGTCAGGCCCGCCGATCCTCCGCCGCAATTTACCGGTCAGCTGCGGCCCTACCAGCGCTATGGACTCGGCTGGTTTCAATTCCTGAGCGACTTCCGATTCGGCGGGTGCCTGGCCGACGACATGGGCCTGGGCAAGACCGTCCAGGTCCTGGCCAGGCTGGAAGAACGGCGCCGGGAGAAGGTCAATGCCGGGAACAACGGGAATTCGCCGCGTCCGTCCCTGGTGGTCGTGCCCCGTTCGCTGGTCTTCAACTGGAAGCAGGAAGCCGCCCGTTTCACGCCAGGCCTGCGAGTCCTGGACCATACCGGCGCCGAACGCATCGGGCGGAATGGCGGGGAATCACTCGATCATTTTTCCGATTACGATCTGGTTCTGACGACCTACGGTACGCTGCGGCGCGACGCAGCCAAGCTCAAGGATATTCGCTTCGATTACGCCATCCTCGACGAGGCGCAGGTGGTCAAGAATGCCGGCGACCGCCTCGGCCAAGGCCGCCCGGTTGCTGCAGGCGCAACACCGTCTCGTCCTGACCGGCACGCCGGTGGAGAATCATCTGGGCGATTTGTGGAGCATTTTCGAGTTCCTGAACCCGGGGATGCTCGGCTCGGCGTCTGTTTTCAAGCTGATTGGCCCGGGCGCAAAGCAGGTGAACGCCGAGACCCGGGACCTGTTGGGGAGGGCGCTGCGGCCGTTCATCCTCCGCCGCACGAAGGAGCAGGTCGAGCCCGACCTGCCGCCAAAACTGGAGCAAACGCTGTACTGCGACCTGGAGATGCCTCAACGCACGTTGTATGACGAACTGCGGGATTTTTATCGCCGCACTTTGCTGGCCAAGGTGAGCCAGCAAGGCCTCAACCGGAGCAAGATCCAGGTCTTGGAAGCCCTCCTGCGGCTGCGGCAGGCGGCCTGCCATCCAGGGCTGATCGACCCGGCGCGGCGTCAGGATTCCAGCGCCAAACTCGACGCTCTTCTGCCCCAGCTTGAGGAAGTCACCGAGGCGGGGCACAAGGCCCTCGTCTTTTCGCAGTTCACCAGCCTGCTGTCGATCCTGCGGGAACGGCTGGACTCGAAGGGCCTGTGCTATGAGTACCTGGACGGCCAGACGCGGGACCGCGCTGCCCGCGTGCAAAGATTTCAGAGCGAACCGGACTGTCCCCTCTTCCTGATCAGCCTCAAGGCCGGCGGGCTCGGGCTTAACCTCACCGCCGCCGAATACGTGTTCCTCCTGGACCCGTGGTGGAACCCGGCAGTGGAAGCCCAGGCCATCGACCGGGCTCACCGAATCGGCCAGGAACGCCGGGTGTTTGCCTATCGCTTGATCGCCAGGGACACGGTCGAAGAAAAGGTATTGGAGCTGCAGAGTACCAAGCGCGACCTGGCCGACGCCATCCTCAACGTAGACAACAGCCTGATCCGCAATCTGGGGCGGGAGGACCTGGAGTTGTTGTTATCCTGAGACAGGTCTGACCTTGATGTTGCCCGTGCTCAGCAGAGCCTTTCCTCATCTCCGCTCGATAAATTTCAAGGGATTTTTTCTGGTCTTAAACCTTTTCTTAGGCCAAACATGCTGCCCAGTTCTTGCATTAATCCTTTCTTGGAATGATTATTTTCACCCCAAAAATGCAGGTTTAAAGCGAAGAAAGGCTAGATTTTTAATCCGTTTTGCTGAAAATTCAAAGCATTGGCCTGGTCCGACCCGACAATCGGAAGACGGTGGTGAGCCGGAAATGGTTATTGAGAATTTGGGGATGGGTGATTTATCGAGCGTCACCAGTGCGGTGAGGAAAGTAGAAATAGGGAAAGAAAGGGAGATTCGGCGGCGGAAGATGCAATTGGAGCGGCTAATTCCCAAATTCATGGACCGAGCCCTCTTTCTTGCGATTAGCCACTTGGGTTGCGGCGGTTGCTCCACGTTCCTTTTTGTTTATTTACCACTTACCTGGTCTGTCATTCTGCCTCTTTCTTCTTCCCCGCGAAAGGTGCTATAATCCCATCGGTTTGAAAAATATCGGCAATAGGAATCAGGTCATGAACGCATGGGACTACCTGAATGACAATGAAAAGAAAGCTGTCGAAAGCCTGAAAACCAAATTGATGGACCGGTTTGACGTAAAGGATATGCGCCTTTTTGGATCAAAGGTGAAAGGTCAAGCTGGTCCCGATTCCGATGTGGACATCATGATCGAGCTGGCGAAGCGCTCCCCACAGATAGAGTCGGAAATAGACGACATCACGTTTGAAGTGAACCTGAGAAACGATTCTTTCATAACCACAATCCTTTTCGGTCAAGATGAGCTGGAACGGGGACCGATGAAGGAATCGCCCATCTACAAGGCCATCCAGAAGGAAGGAATCCCAGTTTGACTGCCGGCGAAAGTCAGATAGAGCTGGCCAAGTATCGCCTGAAGCAAGCCGAGGAAAGTATTGACGAAGCCGACTTTCTGCTCCAGGGAAGGAAAAGTCCTCGCTCAGTGATTAACCGGGCGTACTACGGCATGTTTTACGCGGTTCTTGCCTTGCTGATCTTCGAGCCGTACGCCTCGTCCAAGCATAGCGGAATTCTGGGTTACTTTAACCGGCGCTTTGTGAAAACGGGAATATTTCCTGAAGAACTGGGTCGGGTCATAAACAAGGCTTTTGAACTCCGACAGCGAGGGGATTACCGGGAACTTGAAGAACTCAGCTACGACTTGGTCCGGCCTTTTATCGATCAAAGCAGGACGTTCCCTGCAAGCAGTGAAAGGCTATCTGGAAAAGAGCACCTTCTCCCAAACAGCATGAATTAACAGCGGTTCCTCATTCTATATCTATGCTTACCCTCTTCTTCCATCTTCCAAACGAAGCGATCTCCCGTTCATAGGCCATCCCTCACAGTATTTTTTAATGGGGGTATGCACTTGACTCAAGTACATACTATATCTTGTGTTCTATGTTTCGCTTTGGCGCCTTTAATATCCTTACCCATCATCGGGTCAACTGCCATGGCCTGCTGGACAAGCCGGTAAAAAAGCTTGCCCCGCGACTTAGATTTCCTGCGATTGAAGCGGAAGGTGAATTCGTCCAAGTAATAGTCTAAGTGCGATATACGGACAGCTCCCTGATGTGTTCCCAACAGCCAGCGTTTAAGCAGAGAAACAACACGATTTACCATGGGCAACAGGTTCTCGCCGATATGCGAATCTTGTCGGACGACTTGGTGGACATAGCCCAAAGCCTCCAATTGCCCGTACCCACTCCAGCCGTCCGTACGGACAACAGTGCCTGGATCAACACCATCTTGTACTGCACGCCCCAAACTCTGTGCCGAAGCATCGGATACTCTGCGAAGGCGGATTCGTCCGATCCGATGGCCATCCTCTTGGGCCGCGATAACTACCAGCGCCTTCCCGGCCGCGCCCCGACCCCGTTTTCCTGGCTTTTCTCCACCAAGGTAAGCTTCATCAACCTCCACAATGCCCGCGAGATGATCCCGCCCCGGCCTCACCATCGCGTAGCGCAGTTTGTGCAACCACGTCCATGCGGTTCGGTAACTGCCCAGGCCCAAGGTACTCTTCAGGCCCAGCGCGCTGACCCCGTGTTTTTGTGGGCCCTTTTGATTAAAAGAGGGTCGATGCTGATCCAGGTGCTCCAAATGTGGCGGAAGGCTCTGTTCAAGGTCCGGCGGATCTGCTATATTTACCCCGGAGGAAGACCGTCGTGGAAAATGAGGGGCTCACGGTGCAGAAAGATAAAATCGAAGAGTTCTGCCATCGGTGGAAGGTTGCGCAATTTTCCCTCTTTGGCTCCGCTTTGCGCGAGGATTTCCGATCCGACAGCGATGTTGATATTTTAGTGAGATTCGCAGGGGATGCAGACTGGGATTTATTTGACTGGGTGAATATGATCGAGGAGCTAAAGAGCATCTTTGGGCGGGAAGTGGATTTGGTGGAAGAGACCGCCCTGAGGAACCCTTTTCGCCGGCATCATATTTTGAACACTCAAAAGGTAATCTATGCAGCCTGACGAACGGGATTCCGCGTATCTCTGGGACATGTTGGACTCAGCCAGAACGCTCGTTACTTTCGTCGCTGGCGTCAGTTTTCACAGCTACACCCGGGACAGGAAATTGCAATTAGCGGTTGAGAGAGCCCTAGAGATCATAGGCGAAGCGGCCCGGCGGGTATCCGAAATGTACGACAGGCACATCCTGAAATTCCTTGGCAGGGTATTATAGCTCAAAGAAATGTGTTGGCCCATGAATACGGTGAGATTAAGCATGAACTGATATGGAAGGTGGCTACGATTCGCATCCCCGATCTTATTTCTTCACTCGAAAAACTTATTCCCCCTCCTCCGACATAAAAAGCTTTCGGGCATAAGATGCATATCCCCTTTTCATTCGCGTGAGCCGGAAATTGTCGACCGGCTAGGCCGCCCGTTGGGAAGCGGGTTGTGGGAAGTTCGAACGGACCTGCCGACGAAACGGACAGCGCGTGTCTTGCCCTGTCTTTATCGCGAACACCTTGTCGCGTTGCACGGGTTTATCAAAAAAACGCGGGCGATGCCGGATGAGGATTTGGCATTGGCGCGCAAGCGCCAGAAGGAGTTGAAGCAATGAGCAAGAAGCATATGGGTTCGAGCATTGATGATTTCCTCAAGGAGGAGGGCGTCTTTGAAGAGGCGCAGGCACAGGCGATCAAGGAGGTTGTCGCGTGGCAGTTGGCCGAGGCTATGAAAAAAAAGAAAATATCCAAAGCGCGGATGGCCACGCTGCTCAAGACAAGCCGCACGCAGGTCGACCGCCTACTGGACCCCAAAAACGACATCACCCTCTCCAGCCTGCAGCGGGCCGCGGCCATAGTTGGACGCAGGGTGATGATTGAGCTGGTGTAGGTGGATAGTTGTTAAAGGCGGGGCAAGGGGGCACCGCCGATGGGGTGCTGAAGATGCCTTTAACGGAGTCCTTCCAAACATAGAGAACACAGCGGCTTCATCCCCCCTCGGGAAAGGTTTCTATGGATGAGAATAGATTGTTGGAAAGGATTGCGGTGAACCCGAAAATCTTCGGAGGGAAACCGATTGGAATTGCGGGGGCCGGCGGTCATGACGTGGTATGGGCAGGAGACTTATAGGAAGATCCGGCCGACACTGTTAAAGCGTCGTGAAAGCCCTACTGAGAGCGTTACTCCCGTTCTTTTAGCATAGAAATAATTGCACTTTTTAGACCCGGCAGGTCTCGATCGACGATTATCCAAACCCTGTCTAGGTCTACACCCAGATATCCATGGACGAGAATATTACGAAAACCGGAGATCTTATACCAATCCACCTCTGGATGAGCTTCCTTCGCGGCATCCGATAGACGTTGGGTTGATTCCGCCATGGTTTGAAGATTTCTCATTACTGCATCTTGAATCAGCGTGGAAGCCAGGAAGCCATCTTTTCCCCCTCCAGCGGTGTATTTTTCAATCCGTTCGATGCACTCGCGGATGTGAATCAGATAGAGTTTATCATCCTTCATAGGGGCCGTGCTTCCGCTATAACCCGATCTCGAATGTACCAGTGCAGTCCCTTCTCGGTTACGATGTCCACCTCAAGGCCCAATAGGTTTCGCAGATCCATTACCAATCCCCCGACATCCAAGAGGCTGCGTTCAGGCTCAAGATCGACCAAAAAATCAACGTCGCTGCTCGGCCCGGCGTCATCGCGCACCACGGAGCCAAAGATCCGCACGTTATACGCTCCCCGATTGGCGGCGATCCGGAGAATCTCTTCTCTTTTTCTTGTTAAAAGCTCTTTAAGTTCCACGAGAAAATATCCTTAGATAGATTGAGTGAATCGCCAGCCATTTCAATTTTATCCTCCCTAAATTTAAAAGACAAGCGGGAATGGGATGGTTTACAAAATACAAAATCTCATTACCAGAAGGCAGGAAATCACCATATTTTTAAACCATTTTTCCATCTTCCCTTTCTGGCTGGCCGGCGGCCGCACAGCGGCAGGCCTGTTCTCTCACTTCTTATCGGCGTAATCCCCGTCTTGCTCAGGCGTTACCGGGCGCGGCTGATTGAACACTGGGGCAGGGGCACCTTGGGAATTTCTTTTCCAGCTTCTTACCGGGGGCGCTATGGGGAAATCACCGTGTTTGGGTGGATGAATCTTGCTCTACCGGACGTACCACTGCCGGCAGCTCGGAAAGATCCTCCACATTGACTGGAATCGGCGGGAGCCAGTGGAGCCGGATCTCCTGTCGTCCTGGCCCTACGCGGTAGGCGTGCCAGTGGGCCCGCCGGATGTGCGGGCGGGGACGGGCGCGATCGCCGGTCGCATCCGCCTTTTCAGACGCATCCGCGTAGGCCCTGCGGAGTGCGGCCCCAAGGCGCGCTCCGACTTCCCACACCCGCGGCCCGGGCGGAGGAAAGATACGCATCCCCTTGGCGGTCTTCACCGGGCGGGGGTTAGTCGGGCGGGGGCTCCCGCAATAATCCGCCGCCTCGCTGCATAGATAGAGCAACAGAGAGAGGATCGGGGCGATTTCAGGAGTTAATTCCTCCATTGGCGGCGGCGTCCTCCCACTCTGGGCGGCCGCTTCGGCACCGACGCGCCGCATGGCTTCTTCCAGAGGCCAGGCCCCAATATGGATCGGCAGCGGGATCAGAAGGTCCTCTTGATCCAGGAGCAATCGAAGCTCATGCCTCCCCGTTTTGGCGTCCCACTCCAGATGGGCAAAAAAACCATGGAGGCGCCCATCCTGCATCCCCGGGGTTTCGACATAGACGCACCACTCGGGGAGTCGATAGAGGATTGCGGCAGGCAGGTCACCTTCGAGGGGCGTGCCCCTGACTGCCTCGTAGAGGTCCTGATCGAACCGATATACCCCCTGGGTAACCCGCCAGGATCCCAGGGCGGCCAAACGGCCGACATCTCCGATCCGATCAAGAGGCAAGAGTCCCTTCCCTTCCGAGACGATGGCGTACCAGGCGGCCATGGGCAGGTAGCACCACGAGGGCCAAGGCGGCAGGCCGCTCTTTCCCCGATCGGCCCGGAACTGACCAGCTTGGCGCCAGGCTTTAGGGTACAGGTGTCCCGCGGCGATAAGGTGCATTTGGGGTCGAAGCATGATTATCCCCTCATCCCTAGGTCTCCCTCGGGGTCTCCGAGAGTTAATTTTCCGGGAGCTGCAAGAATTGTCAAGGAAAAGTCTTGGGAGGCGAATTGGTCCCGGGACAGGTCAGGTCTCGTTCGTTCATCACATTATAACCTTGTATTTGGTTCGGCCATGGCAAGCGAATAGCTCGTGCTCCTTCCGCCTTCAGGATTGCGGACGAGAATTCCGCGTTCTACGAGAGGCAGAATGTCACGTAGAGCAGTGTCCTGGGAGCACTTGGCGAGTTTGGCATATTTCGATGTCGTGATCTTGCCCTCGAAGCCGTCAAGCAAACGGTTCAGGACAAGACGCTGCCGCTCATTTAGTGAGGTACCTTGAATGCGCTCCCAGAAGCGCGCCTTGGCTAGGACAGCGCTTAGAATGGTTTGTGCACCGTCGATGGCTCGGCCAAGACAACCGAGGAACCATTCCATCCAGGGCGTGATGTCCAGGGTCCCCTTCTGCGTTTGCTCAAGAATGTCGTAATAGGCCGCGCGCTCTTGCCGGATCTCTGCCGACATGCTGTAGAAGCGTTGCGGACTGTTTTCGGAGCGCGCCAGCACCATATCGGCTATGGCGCGCGCAATTCGCCCGTTGCCATCATCAAAAGGGTGGATGGTAACGAACCAGAGGTGAGCCAGCCCAGCCTTAAGGACTTCGTCGATGTCAGGCGGCTTGTTGAACCAGTCCAGGAATGCCTTCATTTCCCTGTCGAGGCGTGCCGCCGCCGGTGCTTCGAAATGGACGTGCTCCTTGCCGACCGGGCCGGAAACGACCTCCATCGGCCCGGTGCTGTCGTCACGCCAGGCCCCTACCCTGATCTTGCTCATGCCGCTGCGCCCGGTGGGAAACAGGGATGCGTGCCACGAAAAGAGCCTTTCAGCGGTGAGCGGCTGGTCATAGTGGCGCGTGGCGTCGAGCATCATTTCAACGATGCCCTCAACATTGCGGTCTGCAGGCTTGAGTGCGCCGATGTCCATGCCGAGGCGGCGGGCGATCGAGGAGCGGACCTGTTCGGCGTCCAGCTTTTCCCCCTCGATTTCGCTGCTCTTGAGCACATCGGCCGTAAGGGTTTGCAGGACGGCCTCCTGACGGAGGTTGAAGCCGAGGGCCTCCATGTGGCCGATGAGCCGGCCCTGCCGGTGGCGGACGGCGGCCAGAGGTTCGGCGAGGCGCTCCCGATTCCAGTCAAAGCGGGGCCAGTCGTGAAGTTCGTGGATATACATTCTCTGCATCTCCTGCGGAGATTATAGCCCGAAATCACCGCAAGAAGCAAGCCTTCACCGCACATTTTGCGTAGAATACGACATGTAATCGCCGCACGAGGCCCTGCCTACGGCAACAATGTCCATCTGTGGTCGAAGCATGATTACCCCCTCACGGCTTTAATTGTCCTGATCTGACAATTTCACGATTTATAATTCTCTTCAAAACTGTTAGGGGGCCTAAGCGGAGTCGATAGAGTGTGTTTCTAAGACTTCCATAAAAGCTTTTGACAAACGTAACCCTTAAGGTTACAATATTCTTATGATTCAATCTTGTCTTCATAAGGGCCTGGAAAATTTCTTTTACGATGGGAGCAAGAAAGGAATTCAGCCCAAGCACGCTGGAAAGCTGGAAGAAATCCTTGACCGCCTGAACCAAGCCAGGGAAATCAGGGATATGAATTTCCCGGGCTCAGGACTCCATCTCCTTCAGCCCAAGCAGGAAGGGCGATGGGCGGTGAAGGTTTCCGGCAATTGGCGCATTACGTTGATCTTCAAAGAGGGCGACGCCTTCGAAGTGAATTACGAAGATTACCATTGAGAGGTGAATCATGAGAGAGAGGAAAAGACCGCCCGTCCATCCCGGGCGCATTTTGAAGAATCACCATTTGGTTCCCCTGTCCATCTCCCTCACGGAACTGGCCAGGAACCTGGGGGTCTCCCGGAAGACCCTTTCCAAGATCGTGAACGAGCGGGGATCGATCACTCCAGACATGGCTTTAAGGCTTTCCCGCGCCTTCAATACCACCCCTGACCTTTGGTTAGGGCTTCAACAGGAATATGACCTTTGGCACGCTAAGAATGATTCCAAGGAATGGCGTCAAGTCAGGGCAGTTGGGGAAGCGGCGGCCGCGACAGCATGAACTTTTTGGACACCTCCCCATGACCATCCTACTTATGCAATTTCTGGACGAAAGAGAGTCTTTTTTCAATCAGCATGCCTTAGAATTACGAGTTGACGCACCCACGGAGGTGCGTGATCTTGGAATACCGATGAGTACTTATCCAGAAGTTTCGGTCTTTAATTCTTGGGGACAGCTTTATCGCTCAGCCGGGGTGAAGCATTGGTAATCAGTAAAGGGTCAGGCCTATTGATGATTGAAACTGGAAAAGTGAAGGGCGTCCCCGAATCACGGTCCCAGGGGGGAAGGGCATGCGACACCGGGTCATCCATCTGATCAATCCCAAAACCGACTCGATCACCACGCGGCCGCAGTACCTGAACCGGGCACTCTACTCGCCGCTCGCCGGCCTCCTGGCCGTGGCCGGCGCCATTCCGCGCGACCGCTACGAGGTCGTGCTGACCGACGAGAACATCGAGTCGATCGACTTCGACCTGAAGGCCGACCTCGTCGGAATCTCCGCCATGACCTGCTATGTCAGTCGCGGCTACGAGATCGCCGATGCGTTCCGGCAGCGAGGGGTGCCGGTCGTGATGGGGGGCGTGCACCCGAGCTTCATGCCGCAGGAGGCGCTGGCGCATTGCGATGCGGTGGTGATCGGCGAGGCGGAGCTGGTGCTGGACAAGCTCCTGGACGATCTGGAACGGGGCGAGATGCGCGGGACCTACAGGTCGGAGCACCTCCATCCCATGACCGGCCTGCCGATGCCGCGGTATGACCTGATCAAGAAGCACCGCTACGTCAACCGCACGTTCGTGCAGACCTCGCGCGGCTGCCATCAGGGCTGCACGTTCTGCGCCGAGCCGCTGATGAACGGGCTGAAGTTCCGGTACCGCCCGGTCGAGGAGGTCATCCGCGAAGTCGAGACCTGCGGCTCGCGGATGATCTCCATCAACGACGCCGACTTCTTCGGCACGCTCCACCGTCCGAAGGAGGTCATGCGCGCCCTCAAGGGCCGCGGGGTGCACTGGCAGGCCGGGGTCACCTCCAAGCTCGCCCAGGACGATCGCATGCTGGAGCTGGCCGCCGCCAGCGGATGCACCTTGCTGAGCATCGGCTTCGAATCGATCTCACGCGAGACGCTGAAGAGCGTGCACAAGCTCGTGAACCGACCGGAGACCTTCGCCGCGCTGGTCGAGAAGGTCCACTCGTACGGGATCATGGTGTTCGGGCTGTTCATGTTCGGGTTCGATGGCGACGACGCCTCGGTCTTCGAGGAGACGGCGCGCTTCAGCATCGAGGCCGACTACGATGCCTGCGCCTACTCGGTCCTCACGCCCTATCCGGGAACCTTGACCTGGTACGAGATGAAAAAGGCGGATCGCATCGTGTCCTTCGACTGGGCCAAGTACGATCAAACCAACGTGGTCTACCGGCCGGAACGGATGTCGGGCGACGATCTCCGTCTGGGCCAGCAGCGCGCCTACGAATCGTTCTATGCGCCATCGTCCATGGCGCGCCGCTTCCCCCTCCGCGGCCGGCGCCACCGGCTCCAGTGGTCCATCTACAACCTGTTCATGAAGAGGGGATCGGCCACCGATCGCAGGGATGCCGTCGCCGCGCCGACTCCGCCTCCCGACATGGCGCCCATGCCGCCCATCCTTCCGATCAAGCGGGAATGGCGCGAGGCGGTCCTCGAGTCGGCCGGAGCCCCCGCCCTGTCAGGGGATGGAGCCTAGCCGGATGGACGTGTCCGCGCTCAGGCGCGCGCGACCGCCGCGAGGGTGCGCGACGGCGCCGCCACCTCCGGCACGGCGGGCCAGTAGGCGAAGCCGCAGCCGGTCAGCGTGCAGTGGGCGGACACATACTCCACGATCGTCGCGGAGCGTTTCATCGCGCCGGCCACGCTGATCCACGCACGCACCTCCCCGGTGCCCGAGCGCAGGTTGTCGGAGTCGAACGTGAACAGGTGCTTGAGGGCATCGAGGTCGTTCCGCTCGAGCCGCTCGAGGATCCAGCGGTCGAGCGACTTGTCGATCCAGCCCATGTTGAACTCGCCGGGACGGAACTTTGGGGACGCCCTTCACTTTTGCAGTTTTGGTGGAAAAGGATGTCCATGGCAAAACCTCTGAAGGCCTGTCAAAGAGTTTCCTATTTGAGATCTCGATTCAAAAATCCTCATCGGTATGGCCAGCGATCCAATCGGTATGCCAGGTGGATCGGGCAGTCCGTTAGGCCGGCGTATCCCAGGCGATCTCCTACATAAATTCCCAGCGAAAGGCCCCGAATTCATCCCGTTCGTTCCCGGTCAGGATGGCACCGCCGATCACCGCTTCGTGACACCTCTTGATCTTCACCTTCAGCCGGCTTCAATTTCAGCTTGCGCAGGATCTCCTCGATCATCTTCTCGTGTTCCAGGCAGATGGAAAGGAGGATTGTTTCCATGGGAAAGCAATGGGCCTGGTAGACTGCGGCGTGGGTGTGAAGCTTTGCCAGGTCGAAGAGGCGATCAAACGCTTCCTGGTCCTCCTTGCTCATGGCTTTCCGAAATAGTCTCCAATTTTCCTTTTCTTTTTCCAGAACATGGCTGTAAGGCAGAACTGTCCGGCCCATTTATCCCTCCCAAAGAGCCAAGGGGCAATATCCCAACACGAATTTGTGGACCTTAATAGGATTATGGTTCTCATCTTTTGGTGAGTTGTCAAGTTGATTCCAATCGGGCGGGGAACGCTGATTACTTCCTGAAAGTATCGCTTGACCGCTCTAGAGGACCAAATCTGTAAATTCCAACCAGTAATTGAGCATATGTTCCGGCTTATACAGAATGGATAATCTTTGTTCGGTGAGATCGGGGTCTAAACTCCGCGAGGAGGCAACGGTGAGCCCGCAGGGGGGGTGGGCTAAGACGATGACACGAGATCCTCAGCCCGCTCTTTCGCGCATGGGATTCATAGAAGGAAACCTATTACGCAAGAAGGATGGCAATCATTTGCAGCGACAAAAATGGATCGAGGGGAAGGGGAAAGCGAGGTTTCCAGGTGGACACTTGGTCATAAAGAATTCCGCAAAGGAACTCGACGAACGTCCACCTGGAAAGGACATTGGGCTGTTTTGAATTTTTAGGCTCTAGCCAATTTCCTGGCCGGATCCTCTGAGATATACCTGACTAACAGTCTCCTTGGGGTCATTGGAAGATATTTTTAGGTACCCCATCTTGATTCCGGCGGTAAGGGGATTGAAGGCAATAGAAATCTGGCTGCTATTCCCTGGGGATAAGACAGAACAGGTGTTTTTGGGTCGGAAATTCTGTTGGCCCGACCCCAGGATAGAAACCCCACGGATAATCAGATCAGCAGAGCCCTTATTGGTTACTCGAACAGAGCGTGTGGTTGCTTGCCTTAATCGGACACGACCAAAGCTCACGGAATTGGTGTTTATAGAAATTTTCGGCTCGGCTTGGGTCTTCATTTCCGGAGCAGCTATACTTTCCCATCCAGGGGCCGGTAGCGCGGCAGGGGAAAATATTCCGGGGGCCGTCGTTGAAGAGTCCTTACCCGTCTCCTGGCTACCCTCGTTATTCCCAAATGGAATGGAAGTCCATTCCGCATTACTGGAGGCTGTCCAACCCTCGCAACGGGGTGAAAGATGGTCCAAGATTTTCCTCCTTACGCTTTAAAATATAGGTCGCCTTGAGGCTTCTGGAAATCATAAATTCCGTATGTATATCCATGTCTTTTGCACACTTTTTCTTTATCGGCACCCGGCCAAAATACTTAAATGATTATTTGATTACGTGCATACCGTGAAAAATAATGATATTTTTCTGGTCGGGGATCTGGTCATACCGTCGCGGTGAAGGAGGAAACTGGGGTAGTGAGCGCGAGGGACGTTGTGTCCGGGGTTGCAAAACAATTAACAGCCCCCAGGGCGGGAGGAAACTCGGCGTAAAGGCATAAAGGCGATCTGGCGGAATAGCCGGGCGGTTATTTTCTGACGGCCCGGAAACCCACCGGAAGTATTCATCCCAGGGGAAACCTTCCTGCATGATCTGGTGAACCGGCTGAATAATCCGTCCCCCCCATTGACCCTATATGTAGAATTTGATGCAGCGAGGAGACAAAAACATCTGGGCCTTAATCCAGCTTACCTTTGGTAAAACCGTACCCTCCAATTCTCTCCCCCAGGCTCCAGTATTCCGTTGCTCCCGCACAGAAAGCAAAAAGCTTGGCCTTGCCAATGTCCATTCGCCCCTTCTCATCCTGGATCTCAGTATCCATATGGGCAGCCACCACCTCTCCCAAGAAAAGATCATGGCTCCCAAGAGGAATGACCTGTTTCACCCGACATTCGAGGTTCACCGGGCACTCTTTGATCAGGGGAGCTTTTACTTTTTCAGCAACCATGGGGGTGAGCTGGGTCGTTGAAAATTTATCCAACTTGCTTCCAGAGACGACACCGCAAAAATCCATCTCCTTCAGAATTCCAGTAGTGGGAAGGTTGGCCACAAATTCACCCGTCCTTTTTATGATCCCGTACGAGTGCCGTTGCGGACGGATGGAGATTGAGATGATCGGCGGTTCGGAGTTGGCCACTCCTACCCAGGCCAGAGTGATGATGTTCGGCTTTGCCCCCGCATCCTGGCAGGTGACCAAGATTACGGGAGTTACTAAAAGTGCGCTTGTCGGCTTCAAGCTTGTTTTGGGCATTTTTTCCTCCAATGCATCCCTTTTATTTTCCAATGGGGTTCTAACCCATCCTATCTGCCCCCCCTGTGTCTTCGATTGGTGAACAAACAGGCCGTATCGCCTATGGCGTTTTTTTCAGATTGAACCGAATATACCGGGAATTGGCCCCTATTGCAAGATCCACAGCCCCGACCCCTTATGCACTGCCGATCAGGCTCAGGCCCGAATACTTAAAGGGAGGCTGACATCTTCCTGGCAGAAATTATTGAAAGGCACGGTATAAGAATGAAACTTCCGTCGCGATAATGATATTTCCGCATCAATCCAGCGGCAATATGTTAAGATCAATTTAAATAAAAAAGGAGAAGAAGATGGTATTAAACCCTGAAGAGAGGAAAATCCTTTTAGTAGAAATCAACGGCCACAGTATTAATCCCGAAGAGATCAGGGAGATAAATATTCCCGAGAAAAACGATTGTGTCTGGGAGTTCACCTTCAAGGACGATAGCACAATAAATGCAACCGGCAATGTAACGGTGAAGTACATTTAAAAGAGTCGTTCTTCCCTTGATTCATTCAAAGGTCAGACTATGAGTTTTCTTTTATAATGGGACCGGAAATCAACACCTGCCTTTTTCTTTGCAGGTCATGGATGGTTCCATTTATGGTTTTTGCTCGCCTATCCAGTTCTTCCAGTTTTCCATCCTTCTCCCGGATTTCTGAATCTCCCCGGCAAGGTTGGAGGCAGAGGGCAGCTTGTCCCTTCTGGACTTCGGCCCGTTCTCTTTGCAGATCCCGTATTTCCTTTTCGATTTGCTTGATCATTTTTCCGTAACCTCATCCACTTCGACTCAGGTTTGCAGATAACAATCTGGGTCCCCATTTATGGAGTGAATAGTTCAATCTTATAGACTTCTTCAGAACCAAGCAAGATCAAAATCTCCTTTTCATCTCGATTTTAGATTCAATTGAGCTAAGCGCCAATCTTCAAAGGAAACTCCTCGATCAGCTTCCCATGTTCCAAACAGAACCCGTGTGCGTTTGCCAAATAAGCTAATTCTCTATCCGACTCAAATTTCGTCTTGTTCCAGACCTTTTATCGGGCTATAATAGAAAGGTTGGGGACGCCCTTCACTTTTGCAGTTTTGGTGGAAAAGGATGTCCATGGCAAAATCTCTGAAGGCCTGTCAAAGAGTTTCCTATTTGAGATCTCGATTCAAAATTCCTCATCGGTATGGCCAGCGATCCAATCGGTATGCCACGTGGATCGGGCAGTCCGTTAGGCCGGCGTATCCCAGGCGATCTCCTACATAAATTCCCAGCGAAAGGCCCCGAATTCATCCCGTTCGTTCCCGGTCAGGATGGCACCGCCGATCACCGCTTCTCAATTCCCTTGTTTTTGAGTTTACGGAGGATCTCCTCGAGCATCTTCTCGTGTTCCAGGCAGATGGAAAGAAGGATTGTTTCCATGGGAAAGGAATGGGCCTGGTACACTGCGGCATGGGTGTGGAATTTTGCCCGGTCGAAGAGGCGGTCAAACGCCTCCTGGTCCTCCTTGCTCATGGTTTTCCGAAATAATTTCCAACTTTCCTTTTCTTTTTCAGAATATGGCTGTAAGGCAAGACTGTCCGGCCCATATTCCCCTCCTGAAATCGATAGAGAATTTCACTCCCCGAATTTTCCCGCCTGAGGAACACGATACTCATCACTTGATGGGGTGTCAAGAACGAATTCAAATGGAGAGGGAATTGTTGATTACTTCCTGAACTCTTCAGTTTATAAATTTTGCGGATCGGTGTAGATTTCAATCCATATTCAATGATGTTTGGATATACTTTTCATTCCAGAAATTTCGACGAAGTGCGGAGATTGGCACGATCTCTTCATTATTAATTACCCTTTCTAAATCTTTTTATGCCCACCTCAATGCCTTGTCCTCCAACTGTAAATGCCTCGGCCATCATAAGATCAAGGCTTTTTCTCCTTGCAGGTTTTCTTGAGGAATCGAATGCTTCCAAATTTCACCAAAAATATTAGGCGGTGGAGGATGGATGGATTCACGCTATGAATATAAGGAGTATGGGGATGATCGTGACGGTGATTTGGGAAACGTGGGTGAAGATTGGCTTTGGAGGTGTGGTCCGACATGCGGGCCTTGGAGGTCTACCCGTCGCACGAGACATTCATCGGCTCCCGGGGATTCGCTACGTTGGGCAGCGTTCTGATTTATTACGATTTGTCCCAGAGAAGGGAGAACATCATGGCTGAAAGATCAAGTTCGGAAGCAAGATCCGTTGTTCTCGTCCACGGTGGTTTTGTGGACGGCTCTGGTTGGGAAGGTGTCTATAATATTCTGCGGAAGGACGGCTACACTGTCGCAATTGTTCAGAATCCGACGCTATCGCTGGCTGGCGATGTTGCCGCAACCAAGCGCATTATTGCTGTGCAGAATGGCCCTGTGATTCTCGTCGGGCACTCCTACGGTGGGGTGGTGATCACCGAGGCGGGCAACGATCCAAAAGTGGCGGGGCTTGTCTATATCACTGCGTTTGCGCCAGACAAGGGCGAGTCGGTGTCCACTCTCATCAAGGATCCCCCGCCTGGCGCACCGGTGCCGCCGATCCTGCCACCGCAGGACGGCTTTCTCTTCCTTGACAAGGCAAAGTTCCCGGCCTCATTCGCGGGTGACGTGAAAGCAGAAAGGGCCGCGTTCATGGCCGACTCTCAAGTTCCGTGGGGCGTCGAGGCGCTGAGCGGCACGGTCAGTGAGCCGGCTTGGAAAACCAAGCCGAGCTGGTACCTGGTTGCCACTGACGACAAGATGATCCCACCTCCGGCCCAGCGCTTCATGTCCAAGCGCGCGGGTTCAACTGTCGTCGAGGCTGCGGGTAGTCACGCGATCTACGTGTCGCAGCCGAATGCGGTGGCTGCAATCATCGAAAAGGCCGCCCGCGCAGTGAAGGCGGTAGCGAAATAAGCGTTGGGTTGGATTTGCGTACCTCGGCGCGATGCCCAACAACTCATTGAACTGGAGCGCGGGGTAGAGTTTTTCTCAACCTTGCTCCTGCGATTGTTGGTTGAATGATGTTCGCTCGCGCCCGGTGAATTCAATCGGGTAGGCTCACTTTCAACCAGTAATCTTTGGCCATCAAAGCCATCTTAGACTGCACCTTTGTAGATGAAGTACTTAGGTACGTGTTCTTCAAAAAGACCCATCGGGTCAAGTAAGGTGTAATAACGCTCACATGCTCGCCTCTCTCATCCTACCGAAAGCCAAAAAGGGCTTCTCCCGTTTTTGTAAAGCCGACTGCCTCAAAGAAGTCGTCGTGATCGCGGGAATGACTCCCCGATATCTCCGAGCGTCAATGTTGAATCGTTGCATATCGCGGATGACCTTCTGCCTTTCCTCCTGGGTCTTGGCCAGGCGGTAGCGGGCGTAGAGGTCGTCCCGGCGGTCCTTGAAGTTGATCTTGACGTTCTCCATGCTCCCATGCTCGCCGGCGATCCGCGCCAGCCGCTCCGGGCGGAAGCCGGCAGCCTGGGCGATCGCCTCGCCGGTGCCCAACTGAATCGGCTTTCTCTTCTCGTCGGTGAGGACCTTCCCCCTGGGCGTGGTCGCGCCCTGGTCGGCCATGCGGTAGGCTTTCAGGACCGCCTCCATGAAGGAAGGCGAGGCGAATTCCAGGGACCGGAGGTAATCCTCTCGCTCGGCCGCGTTCATGGCGTTCAGGGCCTTCCTTCCGAGCCCGGCGTAAACTCCGTAGACCGTATCCGCCGGCGCCCCCTGCCCTCCCACGAGGGAAGTGAAGGGGATCCCGGTTTTCAATGATCCTGAAATATCGATCCCTATGAGGGCGGGGATCCCCGCCATGCCCATCCTCTCCATCACCGGCCCGCCGAAATCCCGCAGGGTCTTTCCCATGTTCGACCGTACCGGGGTCCCGAAGAACTTCTCCCAAAGATCCAGGAGGTCATCCAGGAAGGGCAGCGCCACGACGCCACCGAGGAGGGAGATGTAGGCCAGCGACCGGGCCATGACATCGAGGGCGAGCTTCCCGTCCGGGCCCTTCAGTGAGTTATGTAGGCTTAGCCGTTAGTTATGGGTGAATCTCCGGAAGGTGTAGGCGTTTCAAGATTAGAGAATAGATTGGCTTACCGATAAATGGAGCCGACGGGGAGAGTTGAACTCCCGACCGGCCGATTACGAATCGGTTTTTAGCATTTTTCCCCATTTCTCACCTGAATTCATTTGACTTCATTCCTCTTTGTATTTACAATACATTTTGTGCTTTGCGGCCCTCGTATACAATCACATGGAATCATTCCTTGAGAATTCAGAGGGTAGCAATAGGGTATCAAAGGTGATTAGGGGACTGTCAACTGTCTTCGTAACTTACATCCAGAGGGCAACGATGCAAAAAGGAAATCTGAGAACACGGACTAAATATCCAGGGGTTTACGGCCGGCCGAGTGAGCAAAGAAAACATAAGGGCAAGCAGGATTTTTGCTTTGATATTTCCTACAAAAAAGAAGGCCGGAAAATATGGGAAAAAGTCGGCTGGGCAAGCGAAGGGTACACCCCAAAACTGGCCGCGCAGATTCGGGCCGAGCGGTTGCGGATGATGCGGCACGGAGAGGAACTTCCAAGAGAACGAGAGAAGATCCCGCGATTCTCCGAGGAATCCAGAGAATATTTGAAATGGGCGGAACAGAATAAGGCCAGGCCCAAAAACGACTACTACCTTCTGAATAAATACCTTTGGGATTTTTTTGGTGATAAGCAGATGAACGAGATAACTTCTTTTGATTTGGAAAGGTTAAAAAACGATCTAACGAAAAAGGAACTTTCCCCAGCCTATGTTAAGCACGCTTTGGTTCTAATCAGGCAAATCTATAACAAAGCGTTCCAGTGGGGTCATTACAAAGGCGGAAATCCTGTCAAAGGGGTAAAGATGCCAACTTTGAATAATCGCAGGGAACGCTTCCTTTCCCATGAGGAGGCCGATAATCTCCTGACCGAGCTGCAGAAGGTTTCCGAAAGCGTTCATGACCAGGCCTTACTTTCCCTTCATTCCGGACTACGGGCCGGAGAGATTTTTAACCTTCGGGGGCAGGATATTGATTTTGATAACGGGCTAATCAGGGTCATGGATCCCAAAAACAAAACGAATCGAACAGCCTTCATGACCCGGGCCGTAAAGGATATTCTAAAAGCACGCATGACCGAAAGCCCCGGTGGACTAATTTTTAAGGACCGGGACACGGGCGGGAAGATCAAGGCAGTATCTAAGACATTTGAACGGACGATTGACCGTTTGGGGCTGAATAGGGAGGTAGAGGATCCCCGGCAACGCGTCGTATTCCATACGCTCCGGCACACGTTTGCCTCATGGCTGGCGATTCAGGGAACCCCTCTATTGGCCATTAAAGAGCTTTTGGGACATAAGACTCTTGCCATGACTGAGAGGTATGCTCACTTAACCCCCGATGTGAAGAAACGCGCAACGCTCGCCTTGGAAGCGAGTTTTAACGAGAGCCGGGGGGAGAAAATCATTCCGATTGAGGCGGCGAAGGAGAGCATTCGGGAGCATTGACATTTGTTGTCAGATATGACAACATCTCTAAGAAGGATTTAACGGAATTACCGGGAATACCCAACGAGCAGCGACGGCGTGGATGACTCGAAAAACAAGACCCATTTCCTGGATCAAGGCGGCACTGAGGGATTTTGAGACGTTTCCCGAAGAAGCCCGATTCATCTGTCTCACCGCTTTGACGATAGCCGCCGAGGGCGGCAAGGCCGATATTGCGAAGCCCTTGCATGGGGTAGGGAGCGGCGTTTTTGAGATTGCTCTGCCGTATCGGGGGAACGCGTTCCGGGTGGTTTACGCCGTGCAGCTCGCGGAGGAAATCTGGGTTATTCACGCGTTTATAAAGAAATCGACGCACGGCATCAAGACGCCAAAGCGCGAGGTGGATTTGATAAGTGACCGTCTGAAGAGATTGAAGGAGATTTTAAGATGAAAGGGGATCTGCAGGTGGTACGCGGAAGCGGGAACGTTTTTCGGGATCTGGGCCATGAGAACGCCGATATTGAACAGTTAAAGGCGATCCTGTCCGCCGAGATCATCAAGAGGCTTGATCGGGACGGCCTGACCGTGCGGGAGGCGCAAAGACGCACCGGGGTTGCAGCCGCCGATTTTTCACGCATTCGCAACGCGGATCTCGGGCGGTTCACCGTCGATCGTCTTATGGCGATCCTGAATCGGCTCGGGTCACGGGTCGAAGTGAAAATTAAAGTCCGGCAAATGAAAGATGTTAAGAACTCTGTGGCAGCGGTGACATAGGGATAACTTCATAACGCCATCCAAAAATGAAATAGAAGCCACACCTCCATTAAAGCCAATTTGGACAAGAGCCGAAATAGCGGAAAGATTATTTCACACCACGCGAACGTGGACCTGCGTGACAGTAGAAAGGAACAATGGTTTTGGAAATTGAAACCGTGCCTCAAAAAGAGGAAGTCACTCTAAGGGACAAATACAAATTGTGGTGGGATTATCTCCAGCGGCATGATGAATTCATGGAATCAGTACATTGGCGAAGAGAATGGTGGAAAGGAGTCAAGAGAGGAATAGACAATCCTAATGAATTCCAAAAATTCCTTGCCAATGTACCCGACAAATTGAAAAAAGAGACAGACTGGGGGTATGGCTTTAAATATGACGTTCCATGCTTTACGGCAATTTGGGTGCGGGGTTATTCTTTCGATCAATGGTGGAGAGACTTTGAAAATTTCTATTCAGATGAAATGGCAGTGGAAGACTATATACGTGGCCCTTTACAGGGGCGCTGGTCTCAATTCCAAGATGACTTCGCGCAAGCTATGCAAGAAATGAAGCGGAAGGTTGAGGATGCGCTACCGGTGGATGCTTTTGGAGAAATATTTAAGAAGGAATTCCTGAGGGTGGCCAATAGCAGGTTTCGCTTCTCCGTTTTGGTCCATTTAGATAAAAATAGGAGCAACAAAGAGCTTGAAGCGGAATTTGTGCGCGTTTTAAACTGGAGAAGAAAACAATTACGATTGGGGAAAGACGCCCTGGATTATAAACGGGGTCGATACCCCTTGGGAACCTTTCCTAAGAAGGATTTGGAAGGATACCTTAAGGTATATGATCTCAAAAAAGAAAATAAATCGAAGGCACAAATTAAGGAACTCATCGAAAGAATGGATTTTGGGTCGAAGGCGTCTTATGCTCGCACTTTGCTCTTGGATTACAAAATAGCAAAAGAGATCATGGGAAATGCAGCTAAGGGGTTGTTCCCCAAATATCGTCGTTAATTTCTTCTCACGAAAGTCTCGGGTTAAATTTGTTGCCATAGCTTATCTGGATTGCATTCTTGTATCCCACCGGTTTGAGAACCCCTCTTTTTCCCTCTTCCATGGAACATCTTTCACTACTGTTCCTTCCTTTCTCGTCTGAAAAATCACAACAGATTCGTTACTGAGATTGCTAAATTTAGTCCAGCAGAGTCCCACGAGGCAGTTTTCCCCTTTACTGTAAGGGGAAAACTGAAATTTTGAATTGGAATCAATTCAGCATTCTAAGAAAACGAAATAGTAGTGTCCGCGCTACTATTGCGCTATTCCGGCCGAGTTTTCACTGGTAATCTGCAGTTATTATTAATGAAGATTTCGCGGGAGGTTTGGAGATGGACAAGAGGAAAATGCTAGGGCCGGCTGAAGTCGAGAGTATATTCTCAATCCCTGTGGGAACCCTTGCCAATTGGAGATCAGCCAAGAGGGGTCCGAAATTTTACAAGATCAATCGGAAAGTCCTTTATAGGATGGAAGACCTGGAGGATTTCTTTACCGCCACGCCAATACTGACCGTCGATTCAGTCAAGGCGGCCCACGACAGGAGGTAATCTAATAATATTTACTCTGGAATCTGGTTGACCCGATTGATCGGCCGGTATGGAGTGATCTGGAGGAATCCAGATGCAAGATGGCGAAAGTGGAAGATCCAGCATGGATGACCTGCAGGAGAATGGCTTCAGCCGCCATTCAGATGGGGAATACTCTTTCTTTTTAAACGGCTTTAACCCGGAAAACGATGGGCTCGCAAAATGTGCGCTTCAGGATTTTCGGGACAAAAGCGGCCTATCCGGAGAAATCCTTAGGCAGGCGCAAGTACGGATTTTTTCCGGGAACAGGAAAAGACTAAAAGAGCATTTGGGTTTTTCCTCCTTCAACGGGCAAAGCATTTTCGCTCTTGCCCGCCTCGTCGAAATTCCTTCGTTTTCTCTTGATGGAAGGATTTCTGGATACCATTTTCGCCTCTACCCTGCCATAGAGGACCGGCGGTACTTGCACCCAAAGGGGAAACCGGCACGGCCCTATATCTTGTCTTGCGTCTGGGCCATGCGTGAAAAAGCGAATAGGCCTCTATGGATCACCGAAGGTGCAAAAAAGGTACTGAAACTGGTACAGCATGGAAGGGCTGCGATAGGGTTACAAGGAGTATGGAACTTTCGAGAGCCGGGCGAGGGTGATGAATCTTTCCTTTTTGACGACCTTGAAGCGTTTTCGTTGAAGGGAAGGACGGTCTACCTTGGATTTGACCAGGATTTATGGATCAACCCACAAGTACGGTCTGCCCTCTTTGAGCTTGCCCTCAAGCTGATGAGCAGGGGGGCCATCATCCATTTTCCCAAATGGACAGGAGAAAAAGGAATCGATGATTACCTTGTTAAGCGCAGCAACCCCGAAATGGCGCTTCAGTCCTTAGAAAGGGATGCCTTATCGTTTGATAAATTCATTTCGCTGGATGATAAAGATGCACTTTTACGGGCTTTGAAAAAAACCAATGGTGACTTTGGCCGTTTCGGCCGGGAATGCCTGGTCCGAACGATTGCCAAGAAGTTAAACATCCGGCCAAATAGGTTATTTTCCGAATTGAAACGTGGCAAACATTCAGAAGCCGCATCCACCGCAGAGGAGGCCGACCATCTCAAGGCCCAGTCCCCTGAACTACCCTACGGGTTTCATCTCAAAACGGACGGCCTTTACTTCAACAAAGAGAGCGTGGACGGGGAGATTATCCCGGTCAAGATCTGTTCTCCTTTGGAAGTATTGGGTTTGACGAGAGATGCGGAAAGCCGAGATTGGGGGCGATTGCTGCGCTTTAAACCCCGATGGTCAGCAAAAAACATGGGCAATGCCGACCAGCCTGCTATCGGGAGACGGAAGCCAGCTTCGGGCGGAACTGCTTTCAATGGGGCTCCTTTTGGAACCCGGTCGAGGAGCGAAGGAATTGCTTGAAAGGTATTTGATGCAGTCTCTTCCGCCCGTGCGTGTCCGGTGCGTCTCCAAAATAGGTTGGTTCAATGACTGTTACGTGTTGCCTGACATGGCCTATGGCTCGGCCGACG
>CAVQIK010000019.1:0-180824 GCA_963712535.1 uncultured delta proteobacterium
GGCTCAACCCGAAGATTATCTACTGCTCCATATCGGGGTTCGGGCAGAGCGGGCCTTTGCGGGACCGCCCGGCCTATGAGCCCATCCTGCAGGCCATGTCCGGGATCATGGATTCCACGGGCGAGCCGGACCGGCCCCCGGTCCGGACCCGTCCGGCCATGATCGACTACTGCACCGGGGTCAGCGCCGCCTTCGCGATCACCGCCGCGTTGATGTCGCGGCAGAAGACCGGGCGGGGGGAGCGGATCGACCTTGCCCTCCTGGATGTGGCCCTCTTTGCGATGGCTCCCTACGTGACCCAGTTTCTCCGGAAAGGGGAGATACCCAAGAGAGCGGGCTCCGCTCAGCCTTCCGGCGCGGCCATCCAGAACTTCGAGACCGCGGACGGATTGATCTACGTCGTGGCCGGTACGGATCACATGTTCAAGAATCTCTGCCGGGTTTTGGGCCTTGAGAAGATGGCCGATGACCCGCGGTTCGCGGCCCGGCAGCAGAGAGCGGATCAGCGCGAAGAGATCGCCGAAATCATCAGCCGAGAGACGCGAAAATACCCGGGCCGGGAACTCGAGGCCAGGCTGCTGGCCGCCGACGTCGCCTGCGGGACCGTCCGCACGATCGGGGATATTCTTCAAGAGCCCCATGTTCAAAACCGGGGAGTCCTGGAGGAGGCCGACGTTCCCGGCCTGGGCAAAGTGACAGCTCTCAAGACCCCCATCTTGTTTTCGGGAAAGGCCGCCCCCTTCCGCCGGCGCGCCCCCATGCTGGGGGAACATAACCGGGAAATTCTGCGGGAGCTGGGGTACGGGGATCTTGAAATTGACGATCTCATCCGCAAGGGGGTTGCTCTTCCGGAGGGTTCGGTGTAGGGTGCGTTCCCCGAACGCACCGAAACCACAGGCCTGATCGGGGATCAGGCCCTACATATTTGATTTTCGTGGAGGGATGGAATGGAAGGAAAAGATCTTATTCTGGAAAAGGACGGCCATGTGGCCATCCTCACGCTGAATCGACCCGAAAAAATGAACGCCATCAGCTTGGAGATGCGGCGAGACGATCCCCCAGGCCCTGCAGGAGATCCAGGAGGACGACAACGTCCGGGCGGTGATCCTCACCGGCGCGGGCCGGGGATTCTGTTCCGGCGCCGACGTCGCCGTCCAGGCGGCCCGCGCGGCCGGGCAGCAGACGGATACCAGCCGGAAAACGCTTCTCGCCCTGACGGGGAACTTCATCCTCGGTTTCGAGAAGATCCACAAGCCGGTCATCGCCGCGGTCAACGGGGTCGCGGCCGGGGTCGGGCTCACCATGACCCTGGTCTGCGACATCCGGATCGCTTCGGCGGCCGCCCGTTTCTCCGCCATCTGGGTAAAGCGGGGCTTGATCGCGGACGGGGGCGCGACCCTTTTGCTGCCCCTCACGGTGGGCCTGGAGAAGGCCCTGGAGTTGTGCTTTACTGGGGAGGTCATCGACGCGAAGGAGGCCGAAAGGATCCGGCTGGTGTCCAGGGTTGTTCCCGCGGAGGAACTGATGACCCGGGCGAAAGAGCTCGCCCACAAGATCGCCGCGGCGCCGCCGGTATCCGTGGAACTGGCGAAAAAGGTGATGTGGGAGAAGGTCCGAAACCAGCTCCGGGAACAGTTGGTCTTCGAGAGTTACGCCCAAAATGTTTGCCGCAACACCCAGGACCAGAAAGAGGCGGTGAAAGCCTTCATGGAAAAACGGGAGCCCCAGTTCAAGGGGCTGTAGAGGATATCCGGGCGCAGCTCCGGCTGGAGTCGGTCCGACGCAGGGTGCCACTCGCAACGCCTGTAGAAACGGGCTGTTCAATCCATCGACTGGGCCAAACGAAATTTCGGAAAACAGAATAGGAAAGGAGCACTCAATGAAGAAATTGATGGTTGTGTTTGCGCTCTTTGCGGTATTCGCCTTTACGGCCGAGCCCGCCGGGAGCGGGCGCCCAGCAGCCGATCGAGCTAAAATGGGCCAGCCCCTACCCGGTAGGCCACCCTTCCTACGTCATGGCGAATGAGTTTATCAATTTTATTCACCAGCGCACGAATAACAAGGTGAAAGTCTCCCACTTCCCGGCCGAACAGCTGGGCAAGGCCAAGGACCTCCTGATTCTTTGCAGCCAGGGGGTGGCGGACATGGCCCAAATCCATATCACCTATTTCGCGGGGCAGCTGCCTTTGAACAACGTCTCCCAGCTGCCTTTTTACACGAAGGCGTCGGAAGGCTGCGAAATTTACCGGAGGCTGATCGATACCAGCCCGGAGATTCAGCAGGAATTCAAGAAATACGGGGTGAAGGCCCTGGAGGGGCACACGACGGCGCAGTACGATGTCGCCACGATGAAGAAACCGGTTAAAGGCCCCGAGGATTTGAAAGGGCTGAAGCTCAAGACCGCCGGCGGTATGTATGACAAGATCGCCAGGCGCTACGGGATCACGCCGGTCAGTATCGCCGCTACGGAAACTTACGAAGCCATGCAGCGGGGCGTCGTGGAAGGATGCATCTTCAACTTTCCCAGCATTCGCTCCTACCGGTTGAACGAGCAGATTAAATACATCACCAACGGGATGCGGTGCGGGGGATATCCGGGAGCCGTTATCATCAACGAGAAGAAATGGGAGAAACTGCCCGCGGAAATCCAGAAGCAATTAATCCTTGCCTCCCAAGACGCCCACAAGCGTTGGGGGCCCTACTGGAATGAGCAGCACGACGAGACCGTGAAACAGTTCGCCAAACAGGGCATCGAGATATACCAAATCCGTCCCGAAGAGAGAGCCAAGTGGGACGCCCCCCTGAAAGGGGTTGAAGACGAATACATCGCCGAAGTGGAGAAGAAAAATCTTCCCGGAAGAAAAGTCTTCGATCAGTTCATGAAAATTGTCAAAGAGGTCATGAAGTGAGCGGTCATTAAAAGCTTCGCGCCCTGGGCCGAGGAGAAGAGGGAGAGATCAAGTGGACCCGGGGTCATTTCTGAATTTCCAGCCAATTTGGCCAGACCCTAAATTATCGTGAACGACTCAAATAAGTTGACATGATGTTCTCCTCTGGTTGACCCGCAAAATCCCCCCTGCCCCTCTTTGATAAAGGGGGGGTGGGGGGATTTACTGGGATAGCCTAACATGCAATGTCCACTTTCTTTCATCGGGCACTGTAGTGTAACGCGGTTCGCGAACCGCCTTGCATTAAAACGAGCGCCGAGCGCCTAAGGAGGTTCTTAAGTCCATGCGACAGAAACTTGCGGAGTTGAAGGCGGAACGAGAAAGACTCTACAACCTGGCCAGCCCGAAAGCGGTGGAAAGGCAGCACAGCCGGGGAAAGATGACTGCCCGGGAGCGGATCGAGTTCTTCTATGACCAGGGCACTTTTACCGAGCTGGGGCTCTTTGCCAAGCCGCGGATCACCGGTTTCGACATCGACCAGCAGGACCTCACCGGGGATGGGGTGATTACCGGGTCCGGAATGGTGGGGGGTCGTCCCGTGTTCGCCTATGCCCAGGATTTCACCGTCGCGGGGGGCAGCCAGGGGACGGTTCACGGAAAGAAGAGCCTCCGGGTGATGAAGCAGGCGCTGAAAGCCCGTGTCCCCTGCGTCCACATGATCGATTCCGGGGGTGTCCGGATCCAGGACGCGGTGACCCGCGATTTCAATGATTCCTACCAGCTTTACTTCTATTTGCACACGGTCTCATCCGGAGTGATCCCACAGATCGGCCTTTTGATGGGTCCCTGCGCGGCCGGAGCCGCCTATTCCCCGATCCTGACGGATTTTCTCATCATGGTGAAGAAGACGAGCCACATGTACATCGCCTCCCCCACGCTCATCAAGTCCGTGCAGTTCATCGACGTCACCGAGGAGGAGATCGGCGGGGCGAAGATGCACGCGGAGGTCAGCGGCTGCTGCGACCTCCTCGCCGAAAATGACGAGGACTGCCTGCGGAAATGCCGCGAGCTCCTGAGCTTTCTGCCGGCCCACAACCGGGAGGAACCGCCGATCGTCCAAACCGGCGACGACCCGAACCGCCGCGACGAGGAGCTGCTCGACGTCGTGCCGGTGGACTCGAAGAAGTGGTACGACATGCACCAGGTCATTCAGCACATCTTCGACAAAGGCCATTTCTTTGAGATCAAGCCGGATTTTGCCCCCAACATGATCACCGGCTTCGCCCGGCTGAACGGCCGCTCCGTGGGGATCGTAGCCAACAACCCGAAAAACAAGGCCGGGTCCATTGACATCAACGCGGCGGACAAGGAAGCCCGCTTTATCCGGTTCTGCGACTGTTTCAACATCCCCCTGGTCTTCCTGGTGGACACCCCCGCGTACCTGCCGGGCGTGGACCAGGAAAGGGGCGGGATCATCCGGCATGGGGCGAAGGTGCTCCACGCCATCTCCGAGGCGACCGTTCCGAAGTTCACGGTCTACATCCGCAAAGCCTACGGCGGCGGAAACCCGGCCATGTGCGGCGAGCCCCTGGGATCGGACCTGCTCCTGGCCTGGCCCTCCGCCGAGATGGGGCTGATGAACGCGGAGGGGGCGGTAAACATCATCTACCGCAATGAGATCGCCAAGGCGAAGAACCGGGAGGAAGTCCGGAGCCGGAGGCTGGCGGAGTACAAGGCGACCTTCGGCAGGTTCCCTTACCACGCGGCGCAGATGCGCTGGGTGGAAGAGATCATCGACCCGCGGGACACCCGGCCGCTGCTGATTCGGGCGCTCCAAACTTACCATGAGAAGACGGAGGAGAGACCCTGGAAGAAACACGGGAACATCCCGTTGTGAGGCTGACTTTCCCGGGCCTCCCTCTTGAGGAACGATGATGCGGACGGTGCCTACCAGCCATTCTAGAGGCGGGGTGACCCCGCCCCTACGCCGCGAAGTCGATTAGGCAGCAAACCGTAGAGAATAGCCGCCAGCGTTGAAAATGGGATGTTTTGGACTCGTCGAAAGGAGGACACGATGAGGGGAAACTTCTTTACCAAAAAGGCGCCTGCCGCCGCCCTCCTGCTGGGGTTCTTGGCGATCGGGTTGGGAAGCGACGGATGGGCCGCTTCCAAGAAATTTCTCTCTCTGGGAGTGGGAAACCCGGCGGGGACGTTTTACTTTATCGGGGCCGGGTTCGCCAACATTTTTAACAAATATGTCCCCGAGGTCCGGGTCATCGCCGAATCCACCGCTTCGTCGGAGGAGAATTTCAATTTAATCCTGCGCAAGAAAATGGATATGGCCTTGGTTTCCATTAATGTGATAGAGCCGGCCCTGGAAAAGAAAACGGATCTAAGCGGAATGCGCCTCATCGCCCTCGGACACACCAGCGACCGCCACTGGATCGTCAGGAAGGAATCCCCCATCAAGCGGGTTGCCGATTTCCGGGGCAAACGGGTTGCGGTGGGGCCCCCGGGCAGCGGCACCCTGGTTTCCTCGAGGACCGAGCTGTCGGCCGTCGGCGGGCTTACCTTCAACGACATCAAGCCGGCCTACCTTTCCCAGAGCGAATGCGTAATCGGGCTCAAGGACGATTCCATCGACGTGGGGGTCATTTCGGCCGGATATCCGGTGGCCAGCATCCTGGATTTGGGGCGGCACCTTCCCATCCGCCTGATCCCCTACAATCAGGAAGAGATGAAGGCGCTTATGGCCAGACACCCCTATTTCGTCACCGTGATCATTCCGGCCGGGACCTATCCGGGAATCGACACCGACACCATGACCCGGGGAGTTTCCACCGGGTTCTTCTGCCGGGCGGATCTGAGCGAAGATCACATCTACAAAATCGCCAAATCTCTTTACGAGCACCCCAAAGAGAGAGACGCCATTCACCCGCAGGCGCGAAAATGGAACCTGGAAAATGTCTTCAAGGGAGCGGAGTTCACTGCCCAGTACATTCCCTTCCACCCGGGGGCCGTAAAATATTTCAAGGAAAAAGGCATTTGGAAGGGGAAAGGTTGATGGAACCCCCTCAGCCAAAGGGATGAAGCCTCGGAGTCGAGTCCGGATATTAAGGGCTCTAATTTTATTTAGGTAAACCCCCGGCTCTGCCGGGGGACTCATAAGGTTTGATGTTTCCGGGGATTTTTGTGCTCCCCCTTGTGTTGTGGCCCGGGGGCAAGGGCGGTGCGCGCAGAAAGCCTCGGCGGGCGAAATGTCTGGCAGAGGATTCCTTCGGGTTTCCGCGAGAAACAGGCGGAAGCCCCTTTCAGACCCGGAAGCGGGACTACAAAGCCTGAGCCGGAGAGGTTGCGGCGGCAGAGGTTTCGCCCCGACCCGAGAATCGAAACCTGCCTCAGGGTTTCTGCGCGCACCGCCCTTGCCCCCGGGCCTTGGAAAGAGCTGGCCACCTGTAGGTGGCGAAAATTCAATCCGCTTTGAGCGGTTCCCGGTTTTTCAAACCTCCACCTCTGGTGGTGGTCATGACTGGAGGAGACAGTTCCTCCGAATTCCCCCTCACCCTGGCCCTCTCCCCCGCATTCGGGGGAGAGGGGAGGATAAGGAGGCGATCGGAGGCCATTTGGAAGGTGCCCGTTTTGCAAGCTGTCCCGTATTACGATCCTTCGGAGGTAACGGCGGATGAAGAAACCCACCGACATCGAAGAGACGCTCCAGGCCGCGGAAGAGGCGATCACGGCCCAAGAGGAGGAGAAGGGGGCAAGGCGGATTCTCAAGGGGAACGCAGGGAAAGCCATTTCGGTCATCGCCGTATGTTTTTCCGTTTTCCAGCTCGTGACCGGCTACTATCCCCTCATCGCCATGTACCAGAGGGTCTTCCATGTGATCTTCGGGTTCAGCCTTATCTTCCTTCTTTTTCCCATGTTCAAAAAGCAGAGAAGAGACCGGCTCAGCTGGGACGGGTACCTGTTTGTGGCCCTCCTCCTCTACATCAGCTACTACGTGATTACTCACTTTATCGCCCGGGCCGACCAGGTCGGTCTCGAACCGCCCCTGTACGAACTCTTCCTCGGGGGGGTCCTGATCGTATTGACCCTGGAGGCGAGCCGCCGGACAACGGGGTGGTCTCTGGCGATCTTCTGCATCGGGTCCCTTCTTTATGCCCGCTTCGGAGACTGGCTTCCCGACGTACTCGGCCACCCCAATTATTCCCTCGAGCGGATCATCAGCGGGCTCTTTATGACTACGGAAGGAATCTACGGTTCCCTCACCGGGATCGCCAGCACCTTCATTTTTCTCTTCGTCCTCTTCGGAACCTTCATGCAGGAGTCCGGCGCCGGCACCTTCTTCTTCGGTCTGGCCTCCAGCCTCTTCGGGCACGTTCGCGGAGGGCCGGCGAAAATCGCGGTGGTGGCGAGTTCCCTGTTCGGGATGATCTCCGGCAGCGCCATGGCCAACGTGTCGGCCGTCGGGCAGATTACCATTCCGATGATGAAGAAGGCGGGCTACAAACCTCATTTTGCCGCGGCGGTGGAGTCGGCCTCGGGAGTGGGCGGCCAGTTCATGCCCCCGGTCATGGGAGGTTCGGTCTTCCTCATGATGGAGATTTTGGGAGTCTCCTACGGGGCGATCTGCAAGGCTGCGGTCCTGTCGGCCATTCTCTACTACGTGGGTATCTTTTTCATCGTCGATTTTGAGGCGGTGAAACACAATCTCAAAGGGCAGCCCAAGTCCGAGTGTCCGAAATTCACGCAGGTGTTCAAGGAGGGTTTCCACTTCATCATCCCCCCGGCGGTCCTGGTCTATCTTCTGATCTATGCGAATGTGACCGAGAGCCGCGCGGCCTTCTGGGCCATCCTCTCCGTTCCCCTTGCGTCCTTCCTGCGGAAATCGACCCGGATGAGCCCCCGAAAGATGCTCCGCGCGCTGGAGCGGGGAGCCCTGGGATTTCTCCCTATCGCCGGAGTCGTCGTGGCCTGCAACATCCTGGTGGGGATGATCACCCTCACCGGCCTGGGGCTGCAGATCTCTTCCATCCTCATCGAGCTTTCCGGCAACTCCCTCTTCTGGCTCTTGTTTCTGACCATGATCGCTTCCCTGATCCTGGGCCTGGGGCTCCCCATTATCGTCTCCTACCTGGTCCTGGCCGTCCTCGTTGCCCCCGCCCTCACTCAGATGGGGGTGCCCCCGCTCGCGGCCCATCTCTTTATCTTCTTTTTTGCCCTGGTCTCTGACCTCACCCCGCCGGTGGCCCCGGGGGCCTTCGTAGCCGCGGGCATCGCGGGCGCCGACATGATGCGCACCGCCTGGATGGCCTGCAGGCTGGGATTGGTCGTCTACATTCTTCCGTACATGTTTGTTTACAACAATGCGCTCCTGCTGCAGGGGACGATGAGCGATATCATCCCCTCGACGATTACCGCTTTCATCGGCGTCTACGCCCTGTCCTGCGGGATTCAAGGATACATGTTCCGACCCACCCGAATCTATGAGCGAATCCTGTTTTTTGTTGCCGCATTGGCCCTGATCAAGCCCGGCTGGATGTCCGATCTGGTCGGACTGGCCATCTTCGTGGGCCTGATCCTTCTGCAGAGGCCCACGTTCTTCATAGACCTACTCAGAAGGAAGAGATCGGCCCCGCAGATGAAGGGCGGCGTCTGATGCCGGCTTCGGATTCGAGGCGGGCAGAAGGCGGCATAAAATGACGGGCCGCCGTCGCCTGCGGAGAGGCGGGAGAAATCGCGGAGAAAGAGGCCAAAGAAAACCATGAACAAGGAAGGAGACCGGAAAATGAAAAAGGGCAAGATGGGATTCTTTCTGGGGCTATTGCTGGCCGCGGGGATTTTGATGGGCGGCTCCGCCGTGGGGGAGCCTCCCGAAAACTGGACCTCGGGAATCGCCTATGACGTGATCCCGGCCGCCAAGATCACCAAGGTCAGTTTTTACATGGACAAGACCGAAGCCGGGCCGATGCTGACCTACGAAGTAGGGATCCAGAATGTTTCCGAGAAGGCGACCCGCTTCAAGTTGACGATCTATCCCCTGGAAGGAGACCCGGTGGCCGGTTTCTATCCCCTCGTGGCAAGGAAAGGGAAACCGCTGGCCCTCGAGCCCAAGGAGATCATGGTTCAAAAGTGGCCGGTGCTCAGCCAGGAGTTGCCCAAGGGCTTTGCCCTGGTCGTCAGAGATGTGGAAGAGTAGGATAGCCGGAGCAGCAAACGTCTTTTCCAAGGAGGTTCACATGACTGCATCGAAAGTTTTTCGTTGGGCCATCGCCTTGGCGCTTGGAATTATGTTGTTCCTGCCGGCCGAGGGAGACGCCGCCCGGAAATATTTGTCCCTGGGGACCGGGAATCCCGGGGGTACTTTTTATTTCATCGGGGCCGGATTTGCCAATCTCTTCAACAAGAACGTGCCCGAGGTGCGGGTGATCGCCGAATCGACCGCAGCGTCGGAGGAGAACTTCCACTACGTAATCAGGAAAAAGATGGACATGGGACTGATCTCGATCCACGTCATCGAACCCGCGCTCGAGAAAAAAATGGACTTGAGCGGTTTGCGCCTGATGGCCCTGGGACACACCAGCGACCGGCACTGGTTCGTGCGCAAGGATTCCCCCATCAAGAGCATTTCGGATTTCCGGGGGAAGAGAGTTGCCCTGGGGTCGCCCGGTAGCGGGACCCTGGTCTCCTCGAAGATGGAGCTGGGGGCGGCCGGCAAACTGGGCCTCGAGGATATTAAACCCGCCTATCTTTCCTTCACGGAATCCATCACTGCCATAAAGGACGGAACCGTGGACGTCGGGGTCATCTCCGCGGGCTATCCCGTAGCCAGCCTGCTGGACCTGGCGCGGACCGTTCCCATACGGCTGATCCCGTACAGCGAGGCGGAGATGAAGGCGATCATGGACGCGTACCCCTTTTATGTGCAGGTGATGATCCCGGCGGGGACCTACCAGGGCATCGACACCAATACTCTTACCCGGGGAATCGTGACCGCCATCTTCCTGCGGGCGGAGATGAGCGAAACCCTGGTTTACCAGATGATGAAGGCCCTGTATGACCATTCGAAGGAGAAAGACGCGATCCATCCCCAGGCCCGGCAGTGGAACCTGGAGAATATGTTCCGGGGCGCGGACTACACGACCAAGTACATCCCCTGGCATGCCGGGTCGGTCAAGTACTTGAAGGAAAAGGGCGTCTGGAAAGAGAAATAGAAGGGGACTCCCTCTGAGCCTTGTGGGGGCGGTTCGCGGACCGCCCCTCCGTTTGCCGGCCCAGAGGGCCGGAGAAGCAAAAAAAGAAATCAAAAGGCAAACGGCAAAAATCAAAGATTGACTTCATGGAATTTTGTTGCGCCGTCTTTTTGCCTTTTGATTTCTTGACAATTTGTGGAGGAGAGAAGCATGTCCTTTGAGACTCTCTTGCTGGAGAAGAAAGAGGGGATAGCGGTCTTGACCCTCAACCGGCCGGAACGGATGAACGCCCTGAATCCGAAGATGGCGGGAGAGCTTGTCCAGGCGCTCCAGGAAGTGAACCAGGATGATGAGGTCCGGGTCCTGGTGGTGACCGGCGCCGGAAAAGCCTTCTGTACGGGCGCGGACGTGGGCGGGATGTCACCGGAGGAGAGAAGGCCGAAAGGGGCGGAGGAGATCCGGCGGGGTTTTCGAAACATCCAGGCGATCATCCTGGGTTTCCACCGCCTGGAGAAGCCCACGATCGCCATGATCAACGGGGCCGCCGTCGGCGGCGGCTTTGACCTGGCCTGCTCCTGCGACCTGCGCACCGGATCGGAGCACGCCCGCTTCATGGTCGCTTTCACCCGGATCGGCCTCTTCCCGGGCTGGGGGGGCACCTGGCTCTACCCGCGAATCATCGGCGTTCCCAAGGCCGCCGAGATGCTCTTCACCGGAGACTTCATGGAAGCCAAGGAAGCCGAGCGGTACGGCTTGCTGAACAAGCTGGTCCCGGCCGCGGACCTGGAAAAGGAAACCATGGGCCTGGCCCGACGTATCGCCAACGGCCCGCCGATCGCCATCCGGCTGGCGAAAATGCAGCTGTACAAAGGCCTGGAGATGGATCTCGAGACGGCCCTGCAGGTCGCCGCGGCCTGCGAAACCATCACGCTGACTTCGGAAGACCATAAAGAAGGGGTCGCGGCTTTCCGGGAAAAGAGGCCCCCGCAGTACAAGGGGAAATGACAGGAAGATTTACATGTATCTTAAGCGTGGGGAATTCTTGAAAACCGCTTTGCCTTTTTCTCTGCATTCCGCGGAAACCCGAATTCAAATTTTAACCGACGGATGATAATGGCCAATTTGGATCGTCACCCCGGCGAAAGCCGGGGTCCGGAATGCCTGGATTAAAATGGATTCCGGCTTTCGCCGGAATGACGGATCTCTTGAATTTCGACGCCTTCAAAATCCACGACTGAATAACTTATAGTAACCCTAATTAAATTTCAATCACCCTTCGGGTTGAAAATATAAATCATCAGGAGGTTAAAGGATGAGTGTTCCAACGAGCGGCAGCGCCACAGGCATCTATCAATTCACAACTCGCATCCTTGTTGCACCCGAAAACGGTGGCCGTCCTGGGGGCTTCCCAGGATACGACCAAGCTGGTGGGGAAGCCGATCTTATTTCCTGCAGCGGCACAAGTACAAGGGAAAGATCTACCCGGTCAACCCGAAGTACAAGGAGATTTCCGGGCTTACCTGCTATCCCTCTCTGGCGGAGGTTCCGGGAGAGATCGACGCGGTCGTTATCGGCCTGCCGGCCGAAAGCGTGCTGGAGGCGGTGAAGGAGTGCGCGGAGCGGAAAGTGAAATCGGTCATTGTCTTTGCTTCCGGTTTCGCCGAAATCGGGGGAAAAGGCGCGGAGATGGAGGAAGAGCTTCGCGACCTGGCGCAGACGGGCCGGCATGATCCTCTGCGGGCCCAATTGCCAGGGCGTGGTCAATCTTCATGAGGGAGCCACCCTGAGCTTTACCCCCGCCCTGGAGCGGCAAACCTGCAGGCGGGGAAGATCGCCTTTGTGACCCAGAGCGGGGCCATGGGAGGCTCCCTGTTCAGCAACGCCATGCAGCTGGGCATCGGGTTCAGTTACTGGATCAGCAGCGGCAACGAGGCCTCCCTGGAATCTGCGGATTACATGCAGTATCTTGTGGAGGACCCCAACACCCGGGTCATCCTGAATTACAGCGAGGGTTACCGGGACGAGGCCAAGTATATCCGGGCGGCCGAGGCGGCCCGACAGGCGGGAAAACCGATCGTGGCCCTGCGGGTGGGAAGGACCGCGGTAGGCCGAAAGGCGGCGCAAGCCCACACGGGGGCGGTGAGCGGCCCCGACAGCGAGGTGGAAGCGCTCTTCCAGCGTCTGGGGATCCTCCGGGTGGATGACGGGGATGAGCTCCTGGAGATCGGCAATGTCCTGGCCCAGGGGCGGTTTCCCAAGGGAAAGAACGTGGGCATCCTTTCGACCTCCGGCGGGGCCGGAGGGCTGATCGCCGACCAGTGCGAGACAGCCGAAGCTGGAGGTGCCGGAGCTTCAGGGAGAGACGCGGGAGGAATATCTGAGGCTCCTGCCCTATTTCGGCTTCGGCCCTGAACCCCGTGGATACGACGGCCATGTTCTCCCAGTTTCTGGCCAAAGACCCCGAGTACTTCAAAAAATTGCTTCGCCCCATGGTGAGGGAGAAATCGGTCCACAGCATCATTCTGATGATCACCATGTCCACGGGAGAACGGGCCAAAGGGATGGCCAGAGACATCGTGGAGATTTATCAGGAGACGGACAAGCCCATGGTGGTTTCCTGGATCGCCGGCAACCTGGCGGAAGAAGGATATCAGATCTTGCGGGAGGCCGGGATTCCTCTCTTCATGAACACGAAAAAGAGTGTGCAGGCCGTCCGCGCCTTGATTCAATACGCGGAATTGCAGAAAAAACGGCTAGCAGCGGGTTGCGAGGGGCGAGAATACCGGCTCACGATTCTAGCCGATCGGCAGAACGAGATGCGGCAAGATCGCTCGAATGTATGGGGCTGGCCCCTCGCGGCCTCCCGAAGACGGCAACCCAGGCCGGTGTTGTCCCTGCAATGCGGGATCCAATGTTTGCGAAACTCTCAAGGAGGTTGAAGAATGAAAGGCAAAAGCGATTCTGCTGTTGGTGGTCGCGGCCGCAGCTTTCATGCTGGCATGGGACGGGAGGTCTCCGGCGGCGGAGAAAAAATTCCCCACGAAACCCATCCAGGTCATCATTCCTTTCCAGCCGGGGACACGGACAACCTCCTCCGGCCCTTCGTGGAAAAGATGCCCGAATATCTGGGCCAGCCGGTGACGATGGTTTACAAACCCGGAGCGGCAGGGTCGGTGGGGGCCGGATTCGTGGCCGCCAGCAAGCCCGACGGGTACCTGCTGGTGGGCTCTTCCCACTCCTCCATCGTCGTCGTCCCCCTGACCCACAAAGATGTGGGCTACACCTGGAAATCCTTCGCCCCGATCTGCGCCATGGTGGAGGCCAGCTCCCTCATCGTGGTGCAGTCCGACGTCGCCCTGGAAGACCTTGAAAGACCTGGTGGAGGATTCCAAGAAAATCGCCGGGCAAGATCACTTACTCCAGCTCCGGGACTTTTGGGACCAACCACTTGATCCCCGAGGCCCTCTGCAAGGAAGCCGGGATCAAGTGGACCTACATCCCCTCCCAGGGGAGCGGGCCCACGATCACCGCCTTGCTGGGGGGCCATGTACAGGTGGCCTCGACCGCCATCGCCCCGGCTCTTCCCCATCTGCGGGCCGGGACTCTCCGCCCTCTAGCCGTGTACCGGCCGACCCGGATGAGGGCTCTCCCCGACGCCCCCACGCTGAAGGAGCTGGGGTATCCCATTTCCAGTTCGAGCCCTTACGGAATCCTGGCCCCGAAAGACACCCCCAAAGAAGTGGTGGACACGCTCTACCAGGCGGCCAAGAAAGTTGTGGACAACCACACGGGATTTCGTCTCCGAGCGCCTGGACAAGCTGGGCGCGGAAATCGGCCTGGAGAGCCCGGAGGAGTACACCGCCCACCTCGCGCGGCAGTATGAATTGTTCTCCGGGATCCTGAAGATGCGTGAAACAATAAGCGGTGCTTCCGAACCCCTGCTTTCCCGCCTCCTGGAGGAACGATGGACCGAGAAAGATGGGGCAGTCTGGTCTGGCTGATTTTCGGAATTCTGATCACGGTGGGTTCCGTTCGGCTGAACCTGGGAGGTTTCCACAACCCCGGCCCGGGGTTTCTCCCCTTCATCACGGGGGTGATCCTGACCGGTCTATCCCTGATGGTCTTTATTCAATCAGGGCGGGCAGGGGAGCAAGCACGTCGAAAGCCTTTCCTCGTCAATCGACAAAGGGCCTGGAAAGCGACCCTCACTCTGATCGCCCTTCTGGTCTATGCGGTCGCCATGAATTACCTGGGTTTCCTGGTAAGCACGACCCTTTTCCTGGCCTTCCTCCTGTGGGCCGTCGAGCCGCAGCGCTGGTACATTGTCCTCTTCGGTTCCCTGCTGGCCTCGGTCGGCCTCCTTTACCATTTTCGAGATTCTGCTGAAGTCCCCCCTGCCCAAGGGGATCTTTGAATTTTAGAGGAAAGGCATGGAAACCTTTGGCGACATCCTTTACGGGTTTTCCATCACCCTGACCTGGGGTAATCTTTTCTATTGCTTCGCCGGAGTGCTCATCGGGACCCTCGTGGGGGTCCTGCCGGGCCTGGGCCCTGTCGCAGCCATGTCCCTCCTCTTCCCCGCGACGCTCCACATCCCCCCGGTTTCCGCCATCATCATGCTCGCCGGGATCTATTACGGGGCCATGTACGGGGGCTCCACCACCTCCATCCTGGTGAACATCCCCGGGGAAGCCGCCTCGGTGATCACCTGCATCGACGGTTACCAGATGGCCCGCACGGGCAGGGCGGGGGTGGCGCTGGGGATCAGCGCGATCGGCTCCTTCATCGGCGGAACCCTGGCGGTGGTGGCCCTGCAAATGGTGGCTCCCCCCCTTGCCCGGATCGCCCTGATCTTCGGGTTCCCGGAGTATTTCTCGCTTATGTGCTGCGGGCTCGTCGTCCTCACCTTCATGGCCAGGGGCTCGATGGCCAAAGCCCTGATGATGGCGGTCATGGGCGTCTTCCTGGGAACGATCGGGACGGACCTGATCATGGGGACTCCCCGGTTCACCTTCGGGATCCAGATCTTCATGGACGGCCTGGGCGTGGTCCCGGTGATCATGGGCCTCTTCGGGATCTCCGAGGTCATCCTGAATATCGAGGAGGGAGTCTCCCGCGAGGTCTTCAAAGCCAAAATCACCCACCTCCTCCCCAACCTGAGGGAATGGGCGGATTCCATCTTTCCCATCCTGCGGGGCACGGTGATCGGCTTCTTCCTGGGCATTCTGCCGGGGGCCGGGCCGGTCGTTTCGGGCTTCACCTCGTACGCCACCGAGAAGAAACTCTCGAAACATCCGGAGAAGTTCGGGACCGGCATGATCGCAGCGGTCGCCGGGCCGGAAACGGCGAACAACGCCTCCATCGGCGGGGCGTTTATCCCCCTGCTCACCCTGGCGATCCCCCCAACGCCGGGCATGGCCCTCCTGTTGGGCTGCCTTCTTTCTTACGGGGTCCAGGTCGGGCCGTTGCTCCTGAAACAGCATTCCGACATCTTCTGGGGGGTGGTGGCCAGCATGTACATCGGGAACGCCATGCTCCTGGTCTTGAACCTTCCCCTGATCGGCCTCTGGGTAAAGATCCTGAAAGTGCCCTACGCGCTCCTGTTTCCCCTCATTCTTCTCTTCTGCGTGATCGGGGCCTACAGCCTGAACAACAACACCCACGAAGTCATCCTCATGGTCGTCTTCGGCTTTGTCGGGTACCTGCTGAAGAAGCTGGAATATGAGACCGCCCCGCTCATCATGGCCATGGTCTTGAGCCCGCTGATGGAAAACAGCCTGCGCCAGTCCCTGCTGCTCTCTCACGGGAGCTTCTGGATCTTCTTCAGCCGGCCGATCTCGGCGGTCCTCATGATCGCGGCCGTTCTGCTGCTGATCGTCCCCAACCTGCCCTGGTTCAGGGCAAGAAAGTGGAAAGGGGTGGAAGGGGAGTTTGAATGAGAAAAGAAATGCAGAGAAGAAAAATAGATATAACCGCAGAGGACGCGGAGGAGGCAGAGGAAATCAATAATTCCGTACGGAAACGGATTACCTAAACGGCGTTAAATCTTTTTGCTCAGCGATCTCTGCGTCCTCTGCGGTAAGAAATAATAAAAAAGATTGGAGGAAAGAGTGGACTTTAAAAATATTCTTTGGGAGAAGAAGGAAGGGATCGGGGTCCTCACGATCAACCGGGAGGATGTGCGCAACGCCCTGAAAGCGGAAATTCGTGAAGAGATCGCCGCCGCGATGGAAGCGGCCGAGAAAGATCCCGAAGTGCGGGTTGTGATCATCACCGGGGCCGGGGAAAAAGTGTTCAGCGCCGGGGGCGACATCAAGGCCATGGCGGAGAACACCATGTGGGACATCCTCGAGCGGAAGTTGGATGTTTTCGGCCAGATCCACCATTTTCCCAAACCGGTGATCGCCGCCATAAACGGCCTCGCGCTGGGGGGCGGGTGCGAGCTGGCGATGGCCTGCGATTTCCGGGTGGGGAGCGAGAACGCCCGGCTCGGCCAGCCCGAAATCAACCTGGGGATCTTCCCCGGCGGCGGCGCCACCCAGAGGCTGCAGCGTCTGGTGGGGCCGGGAAGGGCCAAGGAGTTGATCTTCACCGGGGAGATCATCGACGCTCGGGAGGCCGAGAGGTTGGGGCTGTTGAACAGGGTGTTTCCGGCGAAGGAGCTGATGCCAAAGACGATGGAGATTGCGCGGAAGATCTGCGCCAAGAGCCCGCTGGCGCTGAAGTTGGCCAAAATGTCCATGAACATGGGGATGGAAGCCGGCCTGAATATCGGCCTGGGCTACGAGAAACTGGCCCGGACACTCGCCCACGGAAGCGAAGACCGCAAAGAAGGAATGCGGGCCTTTGTGGAAAAACGAAAGCCCCAATTCAGGGGAAGGTAGAGGTACTCAGTCTCTTCAAATTTTAATATCTCACGCAAAGGCGCAAAGGAAGTATTGAAAAATAAAGCGACTCAAGGGTCTTCGGACGATTGATCTTTGCGGTTTTTGCGGGTTTGCGTGACAAAATTGAAGGAGAATATCATGGCCCTTCAGGACCTTATCGGCAAGGAATTTCCCCCCTTTGAAATTCCCGTCGAGCGCGGGAAGATCAGGGAATTCGCCGCCGCCATCGGCGACGAGAACCCGATTTACACGGATCCCGATTACGCCGCCAAGGCCGGGTTCAAAGGGATCATCGCCCCGCCCACGTTCACGGCGATAAAGTCTTTTTACCGGTCGGCGGCGAATATCTCGGAGTTGGCCGGCCTTGACCCGCATTTCCGGCTGCACGGAGAAGAAGAATACGAGTATTTTCAACCGATCGTGGCCGGAGACGTCCTCACCTGTCGAAGCAAAATCACCCAGGCCTACGAAAAGCCCGGGAAGCGAGGCGGGAAGATGAGCTTTATCGTTGTGGAGTTTACCTTCTACAACCAGAGGGGAGAGAAGGCGGTGGTCTCCCGGACCACCTCAGTCCATACGCAAGGTGCGGTCGGGAATTAATAACGAGTCCATAATTGAGCGGAGAAGTTCCTCCGAAAATTCCCCCTCACCCTTCCCCTCTCCCCCGCTTTCGGGGGAGAGGGGAGGGTGAGGGGGGATAGGAAAAGGAGTCGCCGAATGGGAAAGAAGACACTCTATTTTGAGGATATCCGCGAGGGGGACGAAGCGCCCCCGGTCGTGGTGGGGAAGATCACCCGGACCCACATCGTGAGGTATGCCGGGGCTTCGGGGGATTTTAACCCCATCCACCACGATGAGCTGTACGCCATCCGCGGGGGAAATGACCGGGTATTTGCGATGGGGATGATGACCGCAGGGTTCATCAGCCGCATGGTCACCGACTGGGTGGGCGACGGAAAACTGCGGAGGTACAGGGTCCGTTTCGCCCGGCAGGTGTGGCCGGGAGACACGGTTACCTGCAAAGGAAAGATCACCCGCAAATACGCGGAGGGCGGGAAGAACTATCTTGAAGCGGATGTCCTGGCGGAGAACCAGAGGAGCGAGAAGGTGATCACCGGGTCCATTGTGGCGGAGGTCCCGGGCAGGCCGGCCGTTTGAAGAAGGGGAGGGGGATGAAAATCAGCCGTTTTGACCATATCACCATCGCGGTGCGGGACCTGGACGCGGCCATCGCCACTTTTACCCGGTGTTTCCTGCTCGACGCCAAGGACCGCCGCCGGGTCAAACACCTGGGCATGGAAAACGCCTTTCTGCCGCTTGGTGACGGCGCGATTGAGCTTGCGGCGCCCCTGAAAGAGCCTGGGGCCGCGGATCATGTTCAGAAGTTTCTCGACCGCTGCGGAGAAGGGATGATGAACCTTTGCCTTTCCGTGGAAGACGTGAATAACGCGATCGACCACCTGAAACGATGCGGGGTGCGGGTGATCGAGCACAAAGACGCGGACGGTGAGACGATCGCCATGATTCACCCGAAGGACATGCATGGGGTGATGATTGAGATTCGGCGCGGAAAACGGGCAATCAGGGATTAGAGAAGCAGAGATCTTCCGTCCGCACCAGCGGCCTTCCCGGCCCTTTCTGGCCGAAGGCTCCTGCCGGGGCTGTAGGGGCGGGGTTGCCCCGCCCCTTCGGTCCTCAATACCCACTTCGAGAAGAATTCCGCTCTAAAATATCTTGTCCCGGCCGAAAGATTCATGCTAAGAAATATGGGGACGAACCTTAGCAAACGTGTTCCGCGAAACCTGCAGGGAACCGGCATTAACTTCCAATTCACAGGAGGAAAACCATGGCCGACATTTTTGAATGGATGGATGAGTGTGGACCGGAAAAGATGATCGTGGTGCACGACACCAGGACGGGCATGATGGGAATGCTGGTCATCGACAACACCGCCCGGGGGCCCGGGAAGGGCGGGTGCCGCATGGACCCCAACATGACCCTCCAGGATTGCTTCCGGCTCGCGCGGACCATGACCTGGAAATGGGCCATGGCCGACATCTATTTAGGGGGGGCAAAGGCCGGGATCCGGAATGACCCCAAGTCCCCTTATAAGGAGGAGATCATCCGCGCCTACGTGAAGAAGATCCGCAAGTTCCTTCCGGACGAGTATGTCTTCGGCAACGACATGGGTTTTGCCGAGAAGGACGGGGCCATCGCCCTGGATGAGGCCGAGGACATGAAGGCGGCCGTGGGCACGCCGGCCGAGCTGGGGGGCCTGCCTTACGACGAGCTGGGGATCACCGGCTACGGGGTCGTCGAGGCCGCGGAATGCGCGGCGCCCTACCGGGGCATCGACCTTCGGAAGGCGACCGTTTCCATCCAGGGCTTCGGGGCGGTCGGCGCGTTTGCCGCCAAGTTCATGCGGGAGAAGGGCGCGAAAGTGGTGGCCGTCTCCTCCATCGAAGGGGCCGTTTACGACCCCCAGGGACTGGACGTGGAGAAGCCTCCTTTCCTTGAGGGACGAAAGAAGGCGACAAAGCCGTCCTGAAGGCTCCCCGGGGAGAAAAGATCGCCAGGGGCAAGGAGCTGGAGCTGCCCGTGGACATTCTCATCCCCGGCGCCACGGGAGACGTGATCACCGAAGAGAACATGAAAAACGTAAAGGCGAAGATGGTCGTGGAGGGGGCGAACTTCCCCACCAAGTCCGCCGCGCAGGAATACTTCCATCAAAAAGGGATCCTCATGGTGCCGGATTTCGTGGCCAACGCCGGGGCGGTGATGGGCGCCGGGAAAGCGATGGACAACCGCTACTCCTGCGACATCCTCGAACCCAAGGAAGTTTACGAGACGGTGAAGAAGAAGATGTGGAAGAACGTCACGATGGTCATGGAGGAATCCCAGAAGAGCAAGCGCTTGCCCCGGGAAGTCGCCCTGGCCATCTCCAAGGAACGGGTGATGAAAGCGATGGAGCTCAGGGGAAGAATTCCCAAAAAAAATCGTTAGCCACAGAGAACACACAGAAGATTTTATCGGGACGCAGATTTGCGCAGATTAGCGCAGGTAAATAAAATCGTGGAACAAGGATTTTGAAATCCTGAAAATCTGCGTTCATCTGCGTCCAATAAAAATATGAACAAACCAAGAGGTGCCCGGCGAATGGAACTGATCACCGACCTGAAAGCGATCCGGAAAGAAATCGGGCTCCGCCTGGAAGAGAGCTCGCTCTATCCCAAGCTGAACCTGGATGCCTACAAGGACGTGACCCCGATCCTGGTCAAAAAGGGGCCAAAGGAATACTTTCTCCTGGTCAAGGAAGTGGAGACCGGGAATTTCACCGCCGGGGGGTCTGCCGAGCCGGTGATTCGAAAGCGGAAGATCCGGACGATTTTTTACAGCTCCTATTTCACCTGGGACAAGCTGGCCCGCAAGAGGCCCGAGTTCCCGCCCGATGAGGCCGCGGCCCTGGAGAAAGCCTTCCGGACGAAAAGGTTCGCCATTCACCCCGACATGGCTCTGGATCGCTTTCGCCGGCTGACGCAGAAGTTCGACCTGAACTTTCTCACCTCCCCCGCGTCCGCCGGAAAAGCGTTCGCCTACCCTGTGCCGCTCAAAGGGGTGGAGGCCGCCTTCCTGAAGAAAAGAAAGGCCGTGAACCGATGGGCCTCCCGCGCGGTGGATCGGGAGTTGAAAATAGCCCCGCGGGATAAGAGGACGATCGGGAAATTCCTGGCCCGGCCGCCTTTCCGCGCCTTCCGGGTCCTGGACCGTTTGATGGCCGGCGAGGGTCTGTCCGGCCTTCTGGCCAGCTCGCCCATCAATCTGCAGGAGATGACGGGCATCCCCTTCGACAGGATCAAGGAGGGCCTCCTCGGCTTGTACGCGGGGAAGAAGGTTTACCTGATCAGCCCCCGGCCTCTTCCGGGACTCAAGAGGGGGAAGAGTTTCCCGGGAATGCAGGGAGGCGATCGAAGCCCTCTGCGGGAAAGGGCCGGCTCGGGGTGGAGGAGAAGAACCTGGACATCGGGCGTTCCCTGGCCCTCGGGCTGAGCCGCCTCGAAAACGCATCCAATCTCTTCCGGGCCTGGCGGGAGATCCGGTCGGGGCAGGACCTGGGCGCGTACATCCTGGGCTCTCTCGCGACCCGGTACGCCATGGAAGGGCGCGTTGAAGATCGCGTCGGAAAAGATAAAGGCCCGAAAGCCCTTCTTCGAGAAAGAGGTGGAAGCGGCCTTTTACCGCCTCCTGAAGGATTTTGAAAAAAGAGAGAAGACCCCTTTGCAGCTCGCCCCGTACTTCACGGTTCTGCACGCCGGCGTTCGCACCCCCTACCCGTCTCTCCCCGGGATCTTCCGCCTCGACGGGAAGATGAATTCGCTGAAACTCGACGCCGGAATCGTGGTGAAAGATAGAGGGCTGATCCTCGCCTGCTCGGACCTTGCGCGCTCGATCACCACGGATCAAAAGGGAGAGGACCTTTACCGCCTCCTGGAAAAGGCCATGCTGGAAGGGGCCATCCCGGGAGGAAAAGACGGGAGAACCGGGGAGCAGGTGTACTGGGCGGGGCTGGCCCCCCTTCTCGGGGAAGAGAGAAAACTTCGAGCCTGGAAACTGATCCCGCCCGGGGGTTCGCTCAAGAGAGATTACAACCGGGATATCGGCCACACGTTCGGGAAGCAGGAGTCCACAACTCTCTTCTTTAAGAAGGGCGAAAGCTCGCAAGCGCTCCGGGAGGGCATGGTGTCGGCCATCGAGTACCAGTGGCCCTACCAGGGGTACGCCCTTGGAGTTGAGGATATGTTCGTGGTCGGGCCCGATCACGGGATCAACATCACCCGGTAAAGGGAAATAGATCTTATTATAGTGCCCGACCAAAGCAAGTGGACATTGCATGGGCAATCCCTGGTAAATCCCCCCAAACCCCCCTTTATCAAAGGGGGGGCAGGGGGGATTTTACGGCGAGACATAAGTCAATAAGAGGCAACTGGATGTCGACTTACTTAAGCCGTTCACTATAGTCTCATAGGACCTATTTTTTTTGTTTTATGACCCATGATGAGAAGATGATCGTCACCCTGACCGGGTGCTCTCACGGCCTTACCCACGGGTACCTCCTGATCTTCCCGGCCGTGCTGCTCCTTCTCAAGGATGAATTTTCCATGGGGTACCTGGGCCTGGGAGTCATCGGGAACATCATGAGCCTAACCTACGGCTTGGGGGCCCTCCCCGGGGGAATGATCTACAACCGTTTGGGGCCCAAGAAACTCTACCTTATCTGTTTCCTCGGGTCGGCCTTTACCTGCCTGCTTGTGGCTTTTTCCCCCAGTTTCGTCCTGTTCACCGCCGGCTTGGCGCTTCTCGGCGCGCTGGGCAGCGTTTACCACCCGCTGGTGAACTCGCTCATCACCTCGAAAGTGAAAGACTACGGGGTCGCCTTGGGGATTCACGGGGCTGCGGGGAACATCGGGGTGGCCCTCGCCCCCATTATCGCCGGTCTGATCGCTTCGGGGTGGGGCTGGCGGCAGGCTTATCTATTCTTTTCCGTTCCCGGGATCGTCCTCGCCGTGTGGTCGCTCTTTATCGACATGTCCGTGAAAAGGGAAGGGGGAAAGGACCCCGCGCCGGCGGCTCTCTCGCCAGCCGCCTTCCCGGGAAGGAAAGGCGCCTGGGTCTATTTTTCCCTGCCGCTCGTTCTTATCTATGCTCTCAACTGCCTCCAGAGTTTCAGCTTTTACGGCACGACCACCTTCCTCCCGGCTTACATGGCCAAATATACCTCTTTCCGGATTTTTTCCTGGGACAGCGTGGCGATCGGGGGGATGCTCTCCGGCTTCGCCCTGCTCATGGGGGTCTTCGGCCAGTACAGCGGCGGAGTTCTGGGCCAGAAGCCCCGGCTGGAGCGCAACGTCCTCCTCATGGCGGCCGGGAGCTTCCCTTTCATTTTCCTCATGGCTTTCGTCAAGGACGCGTCTCTCCTGGTCATGGCCCTGGCCTTCTTCTTTTTCAACTTCGCCCTCCAGCCCATGCTGAACGTGCTCCTGGCCCTGAGGACCACGGTGGAGATGCGCGGGACTTCTTACGGCATCCATTTTTTTGCCGCTTTCGGCATCGGGTCCCTCGCCGCGAGTTTTTCGGGTTACCTCGCCCAGGAATTCGGGCTGCAGTCGGTCTTCCTGGGACTGAGCGGCAGCGTCCTTTGTTCCATTATCCTGGCCTATTTCTTTTTGCGGCTGAAACGGAACCCTGTCCGTTCGTCCTTTTAACCGGGGACGACCGGGTGCCGAATCGGACGGGGAGCGGAACGGAAAATTCAGAAATCCGGCGCGGGGAATGGATTTCCCCAAACCTGGCAAAGAAAGGAGAAAAGAAATGATTTCGGGCTTGGATCACGTGCACATCCTGTGCGGAGACGTCGAAAAGTCAGTCAAGTATTTTGAGGAGGTCTTCGGGGGAAAGGTGGAATCCCGCGGTGAACTGCGGGGGTTCCCCATGATTCGGATGGATGTAAAAGGAGTTTACCTCAACCTGATGGGCACCGACCCCAAGAACGCACCCCTGGAAGTGGGAAAAGGCAGCCGGGGGCTTGACCATTTCGGGTTCAAGGTAACGGAACTGGAGAAGACGGTGGAGGACCTGAAAAAAAAGGGCGCGAAGATCAGCGCCGGGCCGGGGGTCACTCCGGCGGGAGTGAAATTCGCCTTCATCGACGCGCCGGAGGGGATTCGCATCGAACTGGTGGAAAGACCGTAGGAGGCCGCTGGTCGCACATTAGACTTCAGACATCGGACTCCAGACCTCGGACTGACGACGAATCAAGTCGGATTCCAGGCCCGGAGTCTGCGGTCTCGAGTCTGGAGTCGTTTGACAAAAATCCTTGACTTGCCACCCCCCTTGCATATACTGAAAAACGCCCCGGAAGGAGAGGAGCGTCGAGCCATGTTTCGACCATCCCTTCCCGGGGCAATCCTGGCGCACTTCGAAACAAAAATTCATCGAGGGTGAAGGAAAATTCGCCTTAACGGAAAGGCAGGTATGGATTCAAAAAAGACCCGTTTGGCGTCGGAGGTGGACAGGCTGGCGGACGAATTGTACGCCGTCAGCGACTACTTGTACAGAAACCCGGAAATCGGCTTTCAGGAATTTAAAGCCTGCGAGTTCTTGAGCACCTACCTCGAGAAGCACGGGTTTGAAGTCGAGCGGGGCGCCGGCGGAGTCAAGACGGCGTTCCTGGCCCGGCCCGCCGGGCGTCCGAAAATCCGCCCGGCGGTTGCTTTTCTGGCCGAGTACGACGCCCTGCCGGGCGTGGGGCACGGCTGCGGGCACAACGTGATCGCCGCCTCCAGCCTGGGAGCCGCCGTGGCCCTGAGCCGGCTCCCGGACCTCGGCGGGAGCGTGGCCGTGGTCGGAACTCCCGCCGAAGAAGGCGGAGGGGGGAAAATCCTCCTCGCGGAAGCCGGGGTTTTTTCGGAGATGGACATGGCGATCATGTGCCACCCCAGCCGGCTCAACAGGCCGGGAGAGGAAATGCTCGGCCGGGTGAAGTTCAAAGTGGAGTTTTTCGGGAAAGCGGCCCACGCCTCGGTCTCCCCGGACCAGGGGATCAACGCGCTGGATGCCATGGTGGGCGCCTACAACAACATCAGCGCTCTCCGGCAGGCGGTCCGTTCCGAGGCGCGGATCCACGGGATCATCACGCACGGGGGGGACGCCCCCAACGTCATTCCCCAGTATACCTCCGGCATGTTTTACATCCGGGCAGCCACCCGCAGCTACCGCGACGAGCTCTTCAAGCGGGTTGAAAAATGCATCGAAGGCGCGGCCATCGCCGCCGGGGCGACTTACAAGATCGAAGTAGGCCAGCCCACCTTCGACCCCCTAAAACCCAACCGTCCCCTGGAAGAAGCGGCCACATCCAACATGAAAGCCCTGGGGATCGCGATCGACCCGGACGACGGCCGCCGGGGGTCCTCGGACATCGGGAACCTCAGTTACTATCTTCCGGCCATTCATCCTTCCCTGGCCATCGTGGACCCGGAGGTGCCCGGTCACTCCGAAGCTTTCCGGGAAGCCGCGGTGGGGCCGCGCGGGCGGGAGGCTTTGCTCAAAGCCGCCAAGCTCCTGGCCATGACCGGCTATGATTTTCTGGCCCAGGCGGCATTGAGAGAAAAGGTGAAAGAAGCCTTCGGGAAGAAGGAGTGAACGGGAGATCACCCCAAAGAAAGAAGGCCAAGAGAATACGGTGATTCCCACTTTCATAAGAGTTCAGCCTTGTGAAGAAATAGGTTCCAAGATGCGAGGATGCCCAGAAATCCCCCTTCATCCCCCTTTAATAAAGGGGGAGACTATTCCCTCCCTTTATTAAAGGGAGGCTGGGAGGGATTTCTGGGGAGGCTAAACGGTTTCGTGGCATTGTAGGGGCGATTCATGAATCGCTCCTACGGCCCTTTCGGCGAAGAAGGGAAGGGGATCGTGCCTATGTTGCAGACCGCCGCATTCGCAAAGGAGGAAAGATGATGAAGAGGTATTCCTGGCTGGTCCTGACGATGAGTGTGCTGGTGGGGCTCTCGCTGAGTTCCGTTGCCCTCGCCCAGAAGCCCCTGGTCATCGGTTTCGAGGGAGACGCGGCCACCCTGGACCCCCATGCCCGGAGCGAGACGACGACCACCACGGTCCAGCGCCACGTGTACGAGAACCTGATCGGGTTCGACGCCAATTTGAAGATCGTCCCCGAGCTGGCGCGAAAGCTGGAAGCTGATCGACGACAACACCTGGGAATTCAAACTGCGCAAGGGGATAAAGTTCCACAACGGGGAGCCCATGAACGCCGCTGCGGTCAAGTTCTCCCTGGAGCGCTGCAAGACCCACCCCAAGAGCCAGTACAAGCACATGGTCCCCGACTACAAAGAGATCCAGGTGGTGGACGACAATACCATCCGGTTCATCACCAAGTCGCCCACCCCCGAGGCCCTGATCATGCTGGAAAACATCAGCATCGTTCCCCCCAAGTTCTTCCAGGAATGGGACAAGAAGGACTATTCTCATCTGACGCGGAACATGATTGGGACCGGCCCCTACAAATTCGTCGAGTGGGTGAAGGACGATCACATCACCCTGATGGCCAACAAGGATTGGTGGGGACCCAAGGTGGATTTTGAAAAAGTCACTCTCCGCCCGATCCCGGAAAACGCCACCCGGGTTGCGGCCCTGATCAGCGGAGAAATCGACGCCTGCTGGGGCGTTTCGATCCCGGACATCCCCCGGGTGGAGAAGAACAAGAACACCTATGTGAGCCGGGTCCCCAGCCAGCGGACCATTTACGTCATGTTCGACATTCACGCGGACAAGGGCGGCCCGCGCCGCCCAAGGACAGCCCGGGCTTCCCGCGGGCAAGCCGAATCCCTTCAAGGACTTCCGGGTCCGCAAAGCCATCGCCCATGCCATCAACGCGGATGACATCATCAAATACGTGATGGAAGGGAGCGCCTACCCGGCTTCCCAGCTCGCCAGCCCTTACGCCTTCGACTACGACAAGAACATCCAGCGACCCAAGTACGACCCGGAGCTGGCGAAGAAGCTTCTGGCCGAAGCCGGCTACCCGAACGGGTTCGAGTCCAACTTCGACACGCCCAATGACCGGTACGTCAACGACCAGCAGGTGGCCGAGGCCATCGCCGCCCAGCTGGCCAAGGTCGGGATCCGCCTGAAAGTGATCGCCACCCCCAAGGCGGTCTTCTTCCCCAAAGTGGACCGCTTTGAATCTCCCTTTCTTCCTGGCCGGGTGGGGAACCCTTTCCTGGCAGGGGACCATGAACTCCTTTTTCCGGGAAAAGAAAGGGACCTATGGGCGGAATCAACCGGGGCCGATTCAGCGACCCCGAACTGGAAAAGAAGATGGACATCTCCAACAGCGTCATGGATGATGCCAAGAGGCAGAAACTGAGAAACGAGATCGCCGAGAAGATTTACGCGACGCTATTACGTCATCCCGCTCTACTACCAGGAGAACGTCTTCGGGTTCACCCGGCGGATCAAAGACGGCAAAGCGCGGGTGGACGAAAGGCTCTTTGCCCACGAGCTGAAGAAAGCCCAATAGTAGGAGCAGGTTTCCCCGCGATGTAATTATCTTGCAGTGTGGAACGTACTTTGATTTGCGGACCTGTCACTGAAATCCTTCCAACCCCCCTTTGAAAAAGGGGGCAGGGGGGATTTCCGGAAAAAGTCGTCCATGTGAAAAATTATGTCGTGGTTTCCGGCTTTGCCTGCTGCCGCGGGGCTTTTTCCCGGCCCGCGGCATTTTCACATGACGATCCCGGATCGATGAAATAGAGGTTCATGGGACTCTATCTCCTGCGCCGATTTTACCAGGCGATCCTGGTTTTTCTCGTCCTCTCCGGGATCGTCTTCGTCATCCTGCACATCTCCGGCGATCCCCTGGCCCTGCTCATGCCCCAGGATGCGCCGCCCCCGGACATCGAGGAGATGCGGCGGACCCTGGGGCTGGACAAGCCGCTGGTCGTCCAGTACGGCCTCTTCCTGGAAAACGCCGCCCAGGGCAATCTGGGGGTGAGCTACCACCACGGCCAGCCGGCGCTGAAGCTCGTCCTGGAGCGCCTGCCCGCTTCTCTGGAACTGGTGGTCACGACGATTCTGATCAGCCTCATCCTGGCTGTTCCCATCGGGGTCCTGGCCGCCTCGAAACGGGGAAGGCCTTTCGACCGGGCCAGTCTGCTCGGTTCCCTCATCGGGATCTCGGCCCCGCCTTTCTGGATCGGCATCGCTTTCATCCTCATCTTTTCGGTGGAGCTTCAGTGGCTGCCCTCTTCGGGCAGGGGGACCTGGGCCCATCTCGTTCTGCCGGCCACCTCGCTCGCCCTTTACCGACTGGCCCTTTTCATCCGACTGATCCGGGCGGGGATGCTCGACGTCATGACCATGGATTTCATTCGCACGGCCCGGTCCAAAGGGGTGAGCGAAGGGAAGGTGGTTTACAAGCACGCCCTGAAGAACACCATGATCCCTTTCGTGACCATCGCCGGGATGCAGATGGGCTCGCTCCTGGCCGGGGCCATCGTCACCGAGAAGGTCTTTGCCTGGCCGGGCATGGGCCGTCTCTTCCTGGATGCCATCGGGGTGATGGATTTCCCGGTCATCATCGCCTGGGCCCTGGTCACGGCCACGATCTTTCTGACCGTGAACCTGGCCGTGGATATTATTTACGTCTGGCTGGACCCGAGGATCCGGCACGAGAAATGAAAAACCGCGAGAGCGCAAGTCGCGAGGGCGCGAGAGCGTAGGGGCGGGGTCACCCCGCCCCTACAACCCGGTTGCGGCCTTCAAGGGGAATTTCTGGGTTTGCCGGTTTCGGAACACTTTCATAGCAGCCTAACAAGTACCCATCCAAATTCATGAGTGTCGGTTAACATGGATCACTGCACCGCGAGCGGAGTCGTTTCATCGAACATTGCCGAGGAGCCCTACGCTCCCCCGAAAGCCCGTTACCTGGGCTTCGAGTACATTCCCGCGGAGCGGCAGCTTCTCCATTCCTTTTTCAGCAGCAAGCTGGTTCAGGGGGCTCTGCTCATTCTTCTCCTCCTCGTCCTCTGCGCCGTCTTCGCCTACTGGATCGCGCCCGTGGACCCGCTCGAACAGATGCTCAACGCCCGCCTGAAGCCCCCCATCTGGCAGGAGCGGGGCATGAGCCCCTTTTACCTGGGTACGGACCGGCTCGGCCGCGACGTCCTCTCCAACATCATCTTCGGTCTGCGGATCTCCCTCCTGGTGGGCTTCGTCAGCGTGGGGATTTCCCTGCGTCATCGGCCTGACCCTGGGGCTCGACCGCAGGGTATAAGCGGGGCTTCTGGGAGAGCTTCATCATGCGGGCGGTGGATGTCCAGCTCTCCCTGCCCCTGATCATGATCGCCCTCTGTTTCATGGTCATCTTCGGGCAGGGGCTGTGGAAGATGATCATCGTCCTGGCCATCACCGGGTGGGCGGAATACGCCCGGACGGTCCGCGGGCACGGTCCTTTCCATCCGGGAGAAGGAGTATGTGGAGGCCGCCCATGCCCTCGGCTTCGGTCCCTGGACGATCATGGTCAAGTACCTGCTGATCAACGCCATCACCCCGGTGCTGATCCTTTCGGCCGTCCAGGTTCCCCGGGTGATCATCCTGGAAGCGACGCTGAGCTTCCTCGGGTTGGGGGTGCCGGTCACGACCCCTTCCATCGGCCTGGCCATCGCCCGGGGCTACCAGGTCCTCTTCTCCGGCAGCTGGTGGGCTTCCATATTCCCGGGCCTGGCCCTGATGCTGCTCGTGGCCTGCATCAACATCGTGGCCGACTGGCTCCGCGACGCCCTCGAGCCCAGGTCCCGGGAGCAGGTCTGATATGGGCCGCCTGCTCACGGTGAACGACCTGAAGATTTATTTCCACATCCTGGCCGGAACCGTCCGGGCCGTGGACGGGGTCGAGCTTTCACATCGACCAGGGAGAGACGCTGGGGGTCGTGGGGGAATCGGGGTGCGGCAAGAGCGTCAGCGCCATGGCCCTGCTGCAGCTGATCCCCATGCCGCCCGGGAGAACTGGTGGCCGGGCGGGCCGAATTTCGAGGGCATGGACCTTCTGCGCTCGAAAGCCGGACCAGATCCGAAGAGTGCGGGGAAACCGCATCTCCATGATCTTCCAGGAGCCCATGACCTCCCTCAACCCGGTCTTCACCATCGGCAACCAGATCCAGGAAGCGATTCAGCTCCACCAGGGCTTGAGCGCCCGCCAGGCGGAAGAGAAAGCCGTGGAGATGCTCGACCTGGTGGGCATCCCCGACCCCCGCCGGAGGGTCCGGGAGTATCCCCACCAGCTGAGCGGCGGGATGCGCCAGCGGGTCATGATCGCCATGGCCCTGAGCTGCAACCCGGCCCTCCTCATCGCCGACGAGCCGACCACGGCCCTGGATGTGACCGTGCAGGCCCAGATCCTGGAGCTGATGCTCGATCTGCAGCCGAAGATCAACATGAGCATCATGATGATCACCCACAACCTGGGGGTCATCGCCGAGGTGGCCAACCGGGTGATCGTCATGTACTGCGGGCAAGATCGTGGAGTCGGCGGACGTGCATTCCATCTTCCACAACCCCCTGCATCCCTACACCCGGCAGCTCCTGGCTTCCGTCCCGCGTCTGGGGGCGGAACAGGACCGGCTGCAGGAGATTCCCGGGATGGTCCCCAGCCTCTACGACCTTCCTCCGGGCTGCGATTTTCATCCCCGGTGCGCGGAGGCGGCGGCAGCGCTGCAAACTGCAGTCCGCCCGGAGTTGCGGGAAATGGAACCGGGCCACTTGGGTGGCCTGCGGGCGGGCGGCGGAAGGGGACGCATGAGACGAACGGATCCCTCTCTCAGCGTTCGGGACCTGAAGAAACATTTTCTGCTCAAGCGGACCAGCGCTGTTCGGGCCGCGGGAGCGGGTCTACGCCGTCGACGGGGTGAGCCTTCGAGCTGCAGAGGGGGGAGACCCTGGGACTGGTGGGGGAGTCGGGGTGCGGGAAATCGACCCTCGGGCGGACGATCCTTCATCTCCTCGAACCGACGGCCGGAGAAATCTTCTTCGAGGGCCGGGACATCACCGTCTGAAGATGCCGCGCCGAATGAAGAAGCTCCGGGCCGCAGATGCAGATCATCTTCCAGGATCCCTTACTCCTCCCTGAACCCCCGCCTGACCGTGGAACATATCGTGGGCGACGCGCTCAAAACCCACGGCCTGGCCACGCGGAGGCGAGGTGCCGGACCGGGTGGCGGACATGCTGGACAAGGTGGGAATTCACCGGGAGAAGATGAGATGCTTCCCCCATGAATTCTCCGGCGGCCAGCGACAGCGCATCGGCATCGCCCGGGCGTTGATCCTGAAACCCAAGCTGATCATCTGCGACGAACCGGTGAGCGCCCTGGATGTATCGATTCAGGCCCAGGTGATCAACCTGCTAGGGGACCTGAAGTCGGAGTTCCACCTCTCCTACATCCTGATCGCCCACGACCTCTCCGTGGTCAACCATGTGAGCAACCGGATCGCGGTCATGTACCTGGGAAAGATCATCGAGCTGGCCTCCAACAGAAACTGCTGACCAAGCCGCTCCATCCCTACACCCAGGCGCTCATGTCCGCCGTGCCGGTTCTGGACCCGGACCAGAAAAAGAAACGGATCATCCTGAAGGGCGACGTGCCCAGCCCGGTCAACCCGCCCTCGGGCTGCCGCTTCCATCCCCGCTGCCCGAAGGCCATGGACATCTGCCCGCAGGTCGAACCCGTCTGGGCGGAAGTGGAGCCTTACCACTTCGCCATGTGCCACCTCTACCCCGCCTGCCAACCGTAACGGGTAGGGGCGGCCCCCCGTGGCCGCCCGTTAAGGCTCCGCCGGATTATGATTTTTCCTGAAGCTCCAAAATGATCTCGGCGGCGATCCGCGCCGCGACGCCGCACACTTCCGGGCAGCCCGTCCGGCCGTGGCCGCCTTCTTCGTGAAAGGCTTCTCTCTCCTTGGGATTGATCAGGTGATAGACCTTCCCGTAGCGGATGCGGTGGATTTCTTCACACAGCGTGTGTCCGATCTTATCCTTAAAAAGGGTGCAAATCCGGTCGGAGACTTTCATCGCTTTCCCGTACTGCTCGAAGTCTCCAAGCTTTTCCCGGCCCACAAGGCTGCCCACGGCGAGAATGGCTCCCGTGAGCGCCCCGCAGGTTTCGCCCCTGCGGGCCACCCCGCCGGCGAGCGCGCTGCCCGCCTTGAAAACCTCCTGGCTTCCCACATTCAGCTTTTCCTGCAGAGCTGCAAGAACCGATTGGGTTCAGCCGCGGTAGGTCATGTCGTTGTAAAGGGCCAGCTCGAACACTTCCTCCAATAGCTTCTCTCTGTTTTTCATAATTTTCCTTTCGCTGAAATTTCCGCCGGCGGGATTTGCCGTTCCGCCAAGTTCATTTCGTGGAGACGAGCGCCTCTTCTTCCTCTCAGCACGCTCTCAAATCTCCGCACCTGTAAAAGACAACAGAAGTAACCACACGTTAACAGAGAACCGGCGGGATCAACCCATTCATCTCTCGAAATCCCCCCAACCCCTTTAATAAAGGGAAGCTGTGAAAAAATTCAACCCGGGAAGGCAAAAACTTTTCTTGTTGTCCAGAGGATGGCAAAAATTTACTTGCCAAAATCGGCGGGACATTCGTTAGGTAAGACAGACTCACCTGAGTTCCGCCATGGAACGTGGGCAAATTCGAACTAACCTGGTAAATACAATATAATTTCCATTTGCCCTCGGGCATGAGTTCAGATACCGCGGGCAAAGAAGCAATCAGTGCCTCTTTTGGCAAGTAAATTTTTGCCATCCTCTGGACATGGTACCCCTTCCCATTTCCCGATCCCCTGAATTTTTTCACACCTTCAGGGGGGCGCGGGGGGATTTCTGCGGCTCACAGGTCATTGGGGATGAGTTGTCGATGACAAATTGTCTTTCACATTCACTATAATCACGCCTTTCCAAGAAGGGTCAGCGCCGCGGCGGTCATGGCCAGCAGCCCGGTCTTCAGGGTCTCATTCGGTTCGGGGGCAAAGGAGGGATGGTGCAGGAGGGGGATCTTCACGCCCCCCAGGGCCGCGTCCGCAAAGCGATCGGGATCGGTGCAGCCGATGAAGTAAAAGACGAGCGGAACGGGCGGGGAAATGACCCCGAATTCGCCGAAATCATCGGAGATGATCTGGGTAGGGATCTGGACCACGTTGCCGGTTCCCAATACCTCGCCGAACACACGGGTCATCCGCTCGGTCACCATGGGCTCATTGAAAACGGGAGGGTAGGGGTGCTCCGGGTCGAGGACTTCCGGCATCAGCTCCGGAGGAAGTCCCGCCGCTTGCGCCAACCCGCGGGCGATCCGTTCTACGCTGGATCGGATCTGGTTTCCCACGTCCACCGTTGAAAACCGGGTCATGAGGCGAAGGCTCACCTTCTCGGGAATCACGTTCGGGAGGCTTCCCCCCTGGATTGCGCCGACGGTGAGAATGGCGGTCTCCACCGGGTTGACTTCGCGGCTGATGATCGTCTGGAGGGCAAGCACAATCTGGGCCGCGAGGACGACCGCGTCCTTCGCCTTGTGGGGGGTGGCCCCGTGTCCTCCCTGCCCGTGAATGATCACGTTCAGGGCCTCCGCGCCAAGGGTGATGTAACCCGGTTTCAGGGCGACCTTACCGGTGGGAAGCTCCGGTTTCACGTGGAGGGCGAGAGCGCAGTTCGGCCGGGGGAAACGCTGGAAGAGGTGATCCTGGAGCATCGAACGGGCTCCGCCGAGGGCCTCTTCCGCGGGCTGGGCGACCAGGAGAAGGGTCCCGCCCCAATCCTCCTGCATTCGGGACATGAGGCCGGCCGTACCCGCGAGGATCGCCGAATGCATATCATGCCCGCAGGCATGCATCACCGGGACATCTTCGCCGGATTCTCCCTTGGCCTTCGCCTGGCTGGCGTAAGGAAGCCCGGAGGCCTCCTCGAGGGGCAGGGCGTCCATCTCGGCCCGGACCATGACCGTCGGTCCCGGCCCGTTCCGGATCACGCCCACGACTCCATTTCCCCCAACCCCGGTCGTGATCTCCGCTCCCGCGCGGGAAAGCGCCTCGGCCATCCGGGACGCGGTTTCCTTTTCGCTGCCCGAAAGCTCGGGATGGGTGTGGAGGAGCTGGTAGAACCTGATCAAGTCGGGGGAATCGATTTTGATGAAATTCTTCACGCGTTCCCATTGATGCATCGGAAAACCTCGCAGAAAAGCCGGAAGTCCTTGAGCCGTACTTCCAGGGGTATCCGGACCCTTCAGATCTTCAAGCCAAAAAGGGCGATAGCGTTTTCCCGCAGAATTCTTTGGCGGTCTTTGGCCTTCATTCCCGGGAGCTGGGAAACCGTTTTTACCGGGTCCGGGTCGCCCATGTCGTAGGGATAATCGCTCCCCAGAAGGACATGATCGCTCCCGGCAAGCGAGATGAGGTACCGGAGGGCGCTGGGGTTGTGAGTAATGATATCAAAATAGAAATTCTTGAAAAAGGCGAGGGGGGAATCGTGAACCTTTTCCCGGCATTCAGGACGGACTTCGTAGCCGTGCTCCATCCTTCCGATTATGTAGGGAAACTGCCCGCCGGCGTGAGCAAGGATAATCTTAAGCCCGGGGTATTTCTCCAGGACCCCGCTGAAAATCAGGTTGGCCGCGGCAATGGTGGTATCCAGGGGATTGCCGATCAGATTGCTGAGATAAAAATCCAGGAGCCGGTCTACCCCGGCCACATGGTGGGGATGAATGAGAATGGGCATGTTCAGGCTTTCAAGGGACTGATAGATCGGCCAGAAAGCTTCGTCTCCCAGTTCCCGCCGGCCGACATGCGAACCGATTTCGACGCCCCGGAGCCCCAGTTGATTAACGGCTCTCTCCAATTCCCGCAGGGCTTCTCCCGGTACTTGGAGCGGAAGCGTGGCCATGGCGGCAAAACGGTCCGGATCGGTTTTCACCATGTCGGAAAGCCGGTCGTTCTGAAACCGGGCCAATTCCACGGCCAGGTCGTCCTCCACCTCATAAAAGAACCCAAAAGGGGTGGAAGAGAGAACCGACAGCCCAATCCCTTGCTCGTCCATGTCCCGAATCTTTTTTTGGGGGTCCCGCAGGGCATCTCGAATGACGGAGACCTTTCCGCGGTTAATTTCGGCCGAACGGCGGCCGCTGACCGAGGCGACAAAACGCTCGAAAATTTCCTCTTCCGAATACCGTTTTTTTAGGATCTCAAAACTGCCCGCAAACTCCACATGGGTATGAATGTCGATGGGTGCCGGTTTCATAGACTCTCCTGGGTTGTTTTTCTGCTCGCCGGGGGGCGGAAGGTTTTCGTCTCGGTCACGAATTCCCTCTCACGGTTAGCGTTCGGGGTTAAGATTTGACGCGGATCGCGCCAGGGATTCTCAATATAGCGCGGTGCATGCAATTTTGGCAACAGAAGACGCTGCCCGGGGGAGGTCATTCTTTCCAGGCCCAAAGCTCGATTCCCCACCTAGGAATGGAAATTTCCCAGAGGGGGTGTTAGAATCCCCCATTCGATGGTACAGTTGGAAATACCCGTATTAATCGGAGGAGACGATGGGCAAAAGGCAAAAGGCGGGATTGGCTCTGATCGGGGTCGGCAGTTGGTCGGGGGTGATCGCCGATGCCGCAACAAGAAGCAAGAAAGCGGAACTGGTGGCCTGCTTCTCCAGAAATTCCGAAAAGAGGAAACGGTACAGGGAAAAATACGGGTGTGAAGATGAGGGAAGCTATGAAGATGTCCTTAGGAGAGAGGATGTGGACGGAGTACTTCTAACGACCCCGAATGCAGTTCACGCAGAACAAGCCGTAATGGCCGCCGAGCATGGAAAGCACGTCTTCGTGGACAAACCAATCGCCAACACCCTGGCGGATGGAAAAAAAATGATCGATGCGTGCCGGAAGGCAGGAGTGGTCCTCCTCGTCGGGCATGATATGCGCCGCCTCTCCGGATTCCGTAGGATGAAGGAGCTCATGGATCAAGGCGCGATCGGCAAGCCGGTCATGGTGGAATCCAATTTCTCGGCCAATTTCGGGTTTGATCTTACTCCCGACAAATGGCGGTACTATGGAGACGATTCGGGATGCCCCGCGGGATCGCTCATGACTATGGGAGTACATCACGCCGACACCCTGAACCATTTGTTAGGCCCAATCCAAAAAGTCTTTGCCTTCTTCAACAAACTCTACATTCCGGCGCAGGTCGAGGATGTGACCATGACGATTTGTCAGTTCCAATCGGGGGTCCTGGGTTATCTTGGATCTTCCTATGCAACTCCGAGGACGAACTGGTTAAAAGTCTACGGAACCGATGCGATCCTCTCGTGCTCCGTGTCTTTGCCCAACGTGCCTTTCGACGAGTACCTGAAGATCTGGCCGGTGGTAGATCAATACACCCTCCTGGAGCTCTTCGATAAGCGGAAAGATAGACCGGAACCGATCTCTTTACCGGTCGGCGACCCGATCCTCGAAGAGATCGACGATTTTGCCGAATGCATCCGCACAGGGAAAAAACCGGAGACCGACGGCGAGGGCGGGCTGGTCGCTCTCGCTTTGATCCGGGCGGCGATAGACGCGGCCCGGACAGGAAAAACCGTGGACCTGAATATTAAGTAAATTGTGCGATAATTGACGATAAAATATGGAAATAACAAAAGTAACAGTCATCGGCCTGGGTTTAATGGGGGCGCCCATTGCGACGTTGCTGATGAAGGCCGGGTTCCGGGTAACGGGTTTTGATATCATCCGAAACCAGGTCTCCGATTTAATCCCTTTGGGTCTCAGGGCCGCGACTTCCCCCAAAGAAGCGGCCCAGGGGGCAGACCTCATTCTGTTATCCCTTCCATCCTGGAATGCGGTGCTCGAAGCCGTTGAGGGGAGGGGGGGCGTGATGGACGGTCTTCGCAAAGGCCAGATCGTTGTGGATACGAGCACATCCCCTCCACGGGAGAGTAAAGCCCTCGGGCAAAGGATGGCCAAGAGAGGCGCCGATTGGATGGATATTCCCATCTCCGGATCTTCCGCCCAGGCCCGCGTCGGAAACATGGTCTTCATGGCGGGCGGGAAAAGATCCACCTTCGAAAAGATCAAGCCGGTCTTCGACAAAATTGGCAAAAAGACGGTTTATGTCGGGAAGAGCGGGGCCGGAGCGACATTGAAGCTCGTCGTCAATCACACCCTTTACCTCAACCAGGCTGCCGCGATCGAAGGGCTGGTCCTGGGGTTGAAAGCGGGTCTCGATCCCGGCGTGTTGCTGGAGGTGATCACTTCCGGGGCCGCCTCCAGCGACCTGCTCACCGCCCGTGGAAAAGACATGCTCGACGGGAACTTTTCTCCTAAAGGCCCGGTGGTCCTTGCGAATAAAGACCTGGCCCTGTCCCTGGAAACGGCAAGGCAGTTGGGCGTGGTTTTGCCCATGGGAGCCCTGTACCAACAGTTGCTGTTGAAGGCGCATTACAATGGCTGGGATCGGGAGGACGCCACGGCGGTGATGAAGATTTATCAAGAGCTGGCCGGGAGGACAGAGGAGAAAAAGAAAGCTGTCTCAAAGAAGAGATGAAAAAATCAAAGGGCAAATGGCAAAAAGCAAGAATCAAAAATTGCCTTTAACCCATTGGTCTGCCTCTCCCTTTTGCTTTTTGATTTTTGCCTTTTGCCCTTTGCCCTTTGATTTCTCAATTGCGGCCATGCCGCACTCGGGAGCGGTGATTTATGAACGGAGTATGTGGAAAACTGCTGGAGGTTGACCTCACATCCGGCAAGACGAAGAACATCCCGGTTTCCGACGGGATGGTAAAAAAATACCTTGGAGGAAGAGGCCTGGGAGCACGGTTGCTCTTTGATTTCCTTCCCGCTAAGACCGACCCTCTCTCCCCGGAGAACGTGCTGATCTTTTTGACCGGGCCCCTCACGGGATCGACAGTGACTGGTTCGTCCAAATTCGTCGTTGTGACCAAGTCACCCGCTCACGCAGGGATGGTGCGACAGCTACTCGAGCGGAAGGATCGCGCTTGAACTGAAAAAGGCAGGGTACGACGGGATGGTGATTCGAGGGAAAGCGAATCACCCCTGCTACCTGAAAATCGACGAGGAACGGATCGAAATCCGGGAAGCGGATTCGATCTGGGGAAAGGACAGCTTCGAAACGGAAAGGATGCTGAAAGAAGTCGAGAAGAATCCTTCCGCGGGAGTTTCCTCCATCGGACCGGCCGGGGAGAACCTGGTGAAATTTGCCTGCATCAACAGCGATCTCTACCGCCAGGCGGGAAGGGGCGGGGTGGGCGCCGTCATGGGGTCAAAGAAACTCAAGGCCATCCTGGTCAAGGGATCCAGGGGAATGGAACCCTACGACCGCAAAAAGCTGAACGAGCTGAACCGGGAAAATTACCAGCGCTCCCGAACAAGCCGGGTGGCCCAGGCCAGGATGAAATACGGAACCCCTCTCACCCTGAATGTTACCCACGCCGGCGGGATCCTGCCTACGAAGAATTTCCAATTCGGCACCTGGGAAAAGGCTCTGGAGAAGATCGATTCCGTCGGAGTGTATAAGAGCGTCAAATCACACAAAGCCTGTATCTCCTGCTTCGTCCCCTGCGGTCTGATCGCCGAGGCTTCGGAAGGAAAATATAAAGGAGTCACGGTGGAAGGCCCGGAATACGAGACCCTGGGGATGTTCGGGTCCAACCTGCTGATCGATTCCCTCCCGGCCATCATCCAGGCCAATGTCCTGTGTGATAAGTTGGGGCTGGATACCATTTCTACGGGGAATGTCATCGGCTTTATCATGGAATGCTTCGAAAGAGGGGTGCTTTCCGTCGAAAAGACAGAAGGCTTCGAACTTCGCTTCGGAGACAGTGAAGCCGGCCTGGCAGCGATCGAACGGATCGCCCATCGCCAAGGATTCGGTGACATCATGGCAGAGGGCGTCAGGGCAGCGGCAGGTCACATCGGAGACGGCTCTGATCGCTTTGCCATGCACGTCAAAGGGCTGGAATTCCCCGCCTACGAACCCAGGGGCGCCTTTGGTTCCGGGCTCTCCTATGCCGTCAGTCCGAGGGGCGCATGCCATCGAAGGGCCTGGCCCCCGGCGAAAGAGATCCTGGGGGGCTATCCTCCTTACACCGTCGAGGGAAAGGCGGAGATGATAAAGGAGTTGTACGATGAAAACTGCGTGTTGCATTCCCTGCTGGTTTGCGATATGCCGGCAAAATTCATTCCTTTGTCTCTGGACGATTACTCGGCTTATTTTCAGGCGGTTACCGGGGAGGCGGTTTCGAAGAATGACTTTCTGGAACATTGCCGGCAGAATTGAAACCTTGATCCGGATGTTCAATCTCCGGGAAGGATTTACCCGGAGCGATGATACCCTACCGTATCGGACGCTCTTTGAACCTCTGCCGGACGGACCGGCCAAAGGGCAGTTTATCGGGAAGGATAATCTCAACCGGATGATCGATGAATACTACACATGCCGGGGATGGGATTCGGCGGGAGTCCCGACGGGAGCTACCCTTCGAAAGTACGATCTGTCGTAGCTGGTTGGCCTCATGGAAAGAGTTCCAAGAAATGGACAGGAACCCTAGAAATCCCCCTTGATCCCCCTTTTTCAAAGGGGGAGAATCTATCTCCTCCCTTTGAAAAAGGGAGGCGGGGAGGGATTTCAACCGGTCGGGTTGGTGAGCCGTGAAGCTCTATATCAATTTGTTGGGCACGGATGTCCGACTGAAGGAGGAGGTCGCTTTAGACCTCTCCTCGCCCACCCTTAAACATGTCTTGAGGGCTCTCAAAGATCGGTATAAGGGCAACTTGCAACGGTTCATTAACCACGATCTTTCCCCCGCGGAAGGCTCTGCCATCCTGTTGAATGGCCGAAACATCCTGTCGCTCGATCCATCGGCAACAAAAATACAGGACGGGGACGAGCTTACCTTTACGGTGCTGGTTGCAGGTGGCTAAATATGAGGGTGGAGATTTCCCCTATTTCACTTCCACAAAGTCGGCTGTGAGAGGCGGAAAGGTAAAGAACTCAAGGTACCGAAGATCGTGATTGGAACTGTTGATGGTCGTATGTTTTTCCCCCGCGGGAATAAATAACACATCGCCAGCCTTGATGGGAAACTCCCGGCCCTCGATTACTTCAGTGGCCTCTCCGCTGATTATGAGGATAATCGACTCCCTGTTATTGTGGAAATGATAGGGCACCCGGCCGCCCGGAACGAGGAGGCCGAACATTCCTCCCAGGTTTTTGGCCTTGTGCTCCGGGGTGAGAATCTCGGGCCGGTAGGAGGTACCGGGGGTCGGGTTAACCATCCTCACATAATCTTCCGATTTAAAGATCTTCATTGTTAATCCTTCCTCGGGCAGATTCAAACGGAAACGCATACCCTTCGAGATTGAACTTCCTGGGTTGAACCTTCCGGTAATTTTCGAGTACTTCTTCTGAATTCTTTCCCGGGAAGAAGGTGCGGTGCATGCTGGTGGAGGCACAACCGGGAAGGAAGATCCCCCGATCTTTGTGCTTGCTCGTGCAGTCCCCCACAACGAAGACGTAGGATTCGGGGGGAGCGTGATGCAGCTCTTTGGGGACTTCGGCATTGTTTCCGATGATAAACGTGATCTTCTCGACCCCTTCCATTAATTTCGGATTCGCCAGATAAACATCAAGACCCGTCCGGGTGAAGTGGAGACACCCGTCGCACGCTCCGCCCATATAGACCTCAATTCTTGGGTCGAGCCCGATGAGGTGGATGTCGCCCCGCTTAAACGGACGTTTTACCTTTTCAATGGGCGTACCCACGACCTCGATCTGCCCCAGGGTCGTGATCCCCAATCCTGCCATCTCCGCGCCCCTCAGCATGGGGATTTCGTGTTTGGCATCGAAGCCCATGATCGTTGACCCCACCGTGTCAACGGCGACAGGATCTTTCCCCGCCAGATATGACATTGAAGTCCTTGATCAGGTCGTCCGGGAAGGGAGAGCCGGGACCTTGGCCCTGCATCGGCCACAGTGCATCGACAACCGAGAGGTGGGGGCGCATCACCTTCAGCATGTCGATCATCTTCTGGTGCATGTCGGCCCGGTGATTGCGAAGGGCATCGTACCAGTCCAGACTCCCCTGATTCATCTTCAGGCTGAGAGAGATCCCGGTAAGTTTGTGGACCTTCATCTTGGAAAGATAGATCAGGACGTCCGCTTCGAGCATGGTCTTGGCTAAATAAACCGGTTCGAAGAGGACCATGGGGTTAGGAACCTGCACGGGGACTCTCTCGTCCTGTTCCAGGGGGAGAACGCGGTCCGCGCCGCCGCGAAGGGCTGCCTCCCCAATGCCCGTCACCCGGAACGATTCCGCTGTGTCGGCCCCGATGGAGCTCCGGTCGGCGACGATCACTTCGCGGGGTTTTGTCTCCCTGCGGATGAGCCGCATCAGCGCCTCGACGACGCGGGGGTCCGCGGCGATCCCGGAATCAGGTTTCACCGCCCAGCAGGCGTTGGCCCGGACCAGAACCTTGGCCCCATCTTTGATGACCGACTTCATCCCGCCGACGGAATCTACGGCCTTCTTGATCATGCCATAAACAACCCGAAGGCTTTCTTCACCGTATTTCCCGGGGCTGTCCGGGAATGACCTTCCGATGGACGACAGCCACCCTTGTTTTTCCCGCCATCCGTTTCTCCGCAACCCTGACGTTTCTAGAACTTGTTCTTATGTAACCAGCTCGATTCCGGCCGCCTCTTTCGGGCTGCGCCTTCTTCCCCGGGCACGCCGAATTTCAGAACACAGGTAAGTTCGAAATCTTTCGGAAGGCCGAGGATTTTTTCCACTTCTTTTTTCTCTTCTCCCCAGTAGCAAATGATATTGCTGCCCAAGCCCTCGGCCACTGCTGCCAGGGACATGTTTTCCACGGCCAGCCATCCATTCGTGGACTGCCCGGTGCTTGTGCAAACGGCGACAACGCTCGAATTCTGAAACCATTTCTTCTGGTTCAAAGCCCTCTCTTCCACTTCCTTTTGACCTTCTCCCGCTCCGGGGGCCATCTTTCTGTTTAATTGATATTTCATCTCGGCAAGCTGATCAATGACCTTCTGATCGTCGATGATGATAAACTCCCATGGCTGACGGTTTCCGCCGGAGGGCGCCTTCGAGCCCGCGAGAATGATCCTCCGCAACTGCTCGTCCGCAGCCCCTTTTTTGAAAACGCGAATCGTTCTCCTCTTCTCAATCGCTTCGTAAACGTCCATATTCAACCTCCTTATCTCCTCCGCATTATTGTTTCCGGATTATTCCGAAAACCCTGGAGTCTTCTTCTTCCTTATAGATAGAAGGGAAAAGATTGATTGTCAAATAGAAACATTGAGGCGCAAGAACCGCCCCTCCCCAACCTCCTCAAGGGGGAGGGTCAGGGTGGGGGATTGATTTCCTTCCGGCCTCAAATAATGCCATTCTATTTCTACTTTGTAGGAAATAGCGAGAATCCCAAAAACTTGAAGCGAAAGTTGAGTGTGTTCGGCAGGGGAGAGCCGTAGGGGAGATTTTGTGTTTTCTTTTCCTGACAACAAATTTGATTCCGAATTAAGGGAATTCGGGGAAAGAGTTGTAATAACGGACTGAATATGCTATAAAAAATTTTTTCCTGGTTCTCCTTTGTTTGTGAAACTGGTTTCTTGGTCGAAACCAATTTATCACATAACGCCTGAAAGGACCTGCTTCTTAAAATTAAATTTGGACAAGACTGAGTTATTGGAGGATCGACTAGAATTCCTGAGGTCAGAAATGAAAAACAGAAAAAGGTTCTGGCATTCTTTGGCTTCCATTTTCCTTATCGTGGTTTCTTCCTGTGGAGGGGGGTCTGGGAGTTCTTCTGATAGCTCTCCAGGGACGGGGTCCATTATTTTCAGAATGGCGTTGCAGGAGCCTCCGAAATCGGCACTGCAATCATCCGTTAAGGCTGAGACGATCTTGGACTGCGCTAGCGCGGGAGTTCAAACGATAGAGGGCCGGGTATATGATGAAAATGATTCGTTTGCTCACGAGTGCGGGGCCGTGGAGTTGTACGGATAATTCAGAGACCATTTCGGGGGTCAGGGCAGGGGCGAACCGGAAGGTAGTTCTTTTGGGGAAGGATTCTTCCGGGAATAATATTTATACGGGCAGGGCATCGGGCATAACGATTGTAAAGAATCAACCTTATGATGCGGGAACAATTTATCTCCTCCCTTTTGGTGTTAGCCAGGTGAGTCCTGTTCCCGGGTCGATCATTACCAATTGCAATTTTACCTTTACCTGGCAGGAAGCGACCTTTACCGGGGCAAGGTATATCCTTGAGGTGGATGATAATTCGAATTTTAGTTCTCCCAATATTCGGCAGGAAACGAGCGGGACTTCTTATGCGCCGCCGCCTCTCGCTGAGGGAACATATTATTGGCGGGTGAGGACCGCAGATGTTTATGGGAACGCATCTAACTGGTCGCCACCTTGGTCGTTCATCGTATCCACTGCCCAGGGGCAGCCGCCGCCCCCTCCGTCGGGTGCGGCTGCCGCGCCTGGTTGCAGTTCCATAAGTATTAGCTGGGATAACTCACTTGGAGCGACTGGTTACAGTATTTATTGGGCTACCACCCCGGGGGTGAGCAAGAGCACAGGGACCAAGATTGCCAATGTCACGAGTCCCTATACGCATTCAGGGTTAACGAGTGGAACGCTTTACTATTATGTAGTCACAGCGGAGAACAGCTGCGGGGAGAGTGGTGATTCGGCTCAGGTTTCTGCCACTCCAGGGGCTGCGCCCTCTCCGCCCACGGGGGTGAATCTTTCGGCTGGGGATAGGCAATTGACGTTGAGCTGGCAAAGCGCTCCGGGGGCTGCCTTTTACAATATTTACTGGAGCACCTCTCCGGGGGTGAGCAAGAGCACAGGGACAAAGATTCCCCATGTCACGAGTCCCTATACGCATTCAGGGTTAACGAGCGGAACGCTTTACTATTATGTAGTCACAGCGGAGAACGACTGCGGGGAGAGTAGTGATTCGGCTCAGGTTTCTGCCACTTCAGGAGCTGCGCCCTCTCCGCCCACGGGGGTGAATCTTTCGCCTGGGGATAGGCAGGTGACGTTGAGCTGGCAAAGCGCTCCGGGGGCTGCCTTTTACAATATTTACTGGAGTACTTCTCCGGGGGTGAGCAAGAGCACGGGGACAAAGATTACCAACGCCACCAGCCCGTTCGTGCAGACGGGGTTGACCAATGGCACAACTTATTATTATGTGATCACCTCGGGGAACAATTATGGGGAGAGTGCTGAGTCGAGCGAAGAATCTACGACCCCCCCGGATACGAATTATGCCGTTAGGAGACTCGATAACTAAGGGGAGCTCTTCGTGCGCCAATCCTGATGATGCAAATCACTGGGTTGCCTACCGGAAAGCATTATGGGACAAGCTGGTTGCGGCGGGATATCAAATTGACTTTGTCGGCAGCCAAAACTTCGGTGGTGCGATCCTTAGCGATCCCGATAATGAAGGGCATGGCGGATGGTGTGCGAGTGGCTGTAGCCCACCCGACGTGAATATACTTCCCGCAGTTTATGGCTTTCTCGTCAATAACCCGCGGATGTCGTACTACTGCATATCGGAACGAATGATATCGGTGCGGGATCGGCAAACGCTTCCGAGGTAAGCGGCATCTTGGACGAAATTTATCGCTATGGTCAAGATCACAATCGAGTTATTTGGGTCATCCTGGCACTGATCATTCATCAGGCAGATCCACCCTGCAACAATTGCGCAGTAACTTTAAATTATAACAATACAGTCAGACAGATGGCCGAAAGCCGAATTCTGAATGGAGATAAGATCGTTATTGTTGATATGGAAAATGGTGCAAGTCTAGACTACCGCCTGTTCCCCGCCGGCGACATGTGCGACAATATACATCCTTATCAAACGGGCTACCAGAAGATGGCGGACGTCTGGTTTAATGGTTTCCAGCAAATCTTCTGACCGACAATATGAACGGAACCCCGATCAGACATTGACGAGGGATTTTGTCAGATAGTTTTTCATCCGGAATTCCCCCAGGTCGTCTCCAACGAACAGGGATATGGGAGAGAGGGCATGATCGAGAAGAGTGAAATTCGAGGCGGGATGCAAATTGACTGGGATCTTCGGATCACCATGGATGATGGCTTGGTGCTTCGGGCGGATATTTACCTTCCATCCCGGGATGGCAAGAGCCCGTGATCGAGCTACAGCCCCTTAAGGGCTACGCAAGTGTAACACCCGCTGGCGAATGCCCCCACCCTATCTTCTATTCTTTCTTACTTTACTTGGTAGGCTCCTTTGGCAATTGAGCGTAGATTTTGGTAATCCTTGCGGTTTCGTTATCCCAGTATTTGGAAAGTTCCTCATGGTTCATATAATGGACCACTTCACCCGCGGTTTCGATCGTGTTGACGAATGTTTGATCTCTCACGGCCGTCTCTAATACCCCCCTGAGCTTCGTCACAATGGGTGCAGGCGTTGCCTTCGGAACCAGGATCCCGATCCAGGCGTTGTATTCGGCGTCCACCCCGAGCTCCTTCACCGAAGGAATTTCCGGCACCGACTTAAGCCGACGGTCGCTTTGAACCGCCAGGACTCTCAACTTCTTTCCCCGGTAGAGAGGAATGGTGGAAGGACAGAATTGCGTGGTGAAATCCACATGCCCGCCGACGACGGCGGAAAGGGCGGCCGCTCCTCCTTTATGGGGCACGTGGCGACACTGAATTCCGGTAGCCTTCATCAGAAGCTCAGCGGGAACGTGACTCATCCCATAGAGACCCCCGGAACTGAAAGCATAATGTCCCGGTTTTGCTTTGCAGTCTTTTACGAGGTCGTTCAGGGTTTTCCAGGGGCTGTCGTTGGGCACCGAGATCAGGGTGGGGCTCAGGATGTAGGAGCCAATGAGGGTGAAGTCCTGCCGGGTCGTTAAAGGCTTGCGGCCGTTGGCCAGGTCCCATTCAACCGCGCAGGTAATGGTCGTGCAGCCCATCGTAAGCGTATAACCGTCGGGGGCAGCCTGTGCGCCCGCGTGGGTTCCGATCATCCCCGCGGCGCCGGGTTTATTCAAGATCACCACTGGCTTCCCCAGCAATTTTTCCGCCGCAGCAGCAAACGCCCGTCCTGGGACTTCAAAAAAGCCGCCCGGCGGATATACGCTGATCAAGTTTACAGGTCGGGTCGGATATTCCGCCGCATACACAGCGGGGAAGCCCAGACCGATGACCAAAAACACGGTGAGGAATGTCCAAAATGATTTTCTCGATCGCATGATTCAGCCTCCATTCATATTTAATATCACTTCCATCCTTGGGGACGCCTTCGAATCATGAAACGTTTCTCTTCCCACTTTGGCCGAGACAGGCAATTTAGCTTCTCCCGAGATGTGACCGTTCCATTGTCTCCCGGCGACAAGAGAGAAGGCGCTGTTCGAAGGGCTTCCTCTTTGGCCCGATTCTCAGTTACGCTTTTTGGGGAACTTTTTCACCCCTCCATAAAGCCCGGTACAGATTCCAGACCAAAAGCAGCGTCGATATCCCGATAAAGACTAGGGCGATCGGGCTTTGCCAAAATATGGAAAAGGACCCTGCGCTGCGCATCAGAGATTGCCGGAAGGTTTCCTCGAGAGTGGGCCCGATGATCAGGGCCAGAATGAAGGGAGCCAGATCATAATTTAGCTTTCTGAAAAAATAGCCCAGGACTCCGGAACCTAAAAGCACCAGCAATTCAAAAGAACTCAAATTCACCGAATACGTGCCGACCAGGCAGATCAGAAGGATAACGGGAAAAAGAATGCGAAAGGGGATTCTGAGGAGGCTTACAAATAGGCCGACAAAGGGGAGATTCAAGGCAACCAGGATGATATTTCCGATATACATGCTGGCGATCAGGGCCCAAAATATCTGCGGTTGTTCGGAAATGAAGAGCGGCCCCGGACGAATCCCGTGGATCAGCAGGGCGATCATCATGACCGCGATGGCCGGTCCCGTTGGAATTCCCAAGCGCCAGGAAAGGGATCATGGCTCCGCCGGTGGCGGCATTGTTGGCTGTTTCCGGTCCGGCGACGCCCTCGATGCGGCCCGTTCCGAATTCTTCCGGCCTATTGGCCAGCCTCTTTTCGGTCATATAGCTGACGAAACTGGATAATATATGGGCGGAGCCGGGCAACAGACCGATAAAAAAACCGATTCCCGATCCGCGCAGCATGGGCGCCCAGGACGCGCGGAGCTCTTCGCGATTGGGGAAAAGTTCGCGAAATCGGGGTTTATACACCTCCCGAACCATGCTTTCCTCGAGTGGAGCAAAGGATTTCTCCAAAACCGAAGGCGCCCAGGGCTACGGGGACAAATCCGATTCCATCATAAAGATCCTGAATTCCGAAGGTAAAACGCAAGGTCCCCGTTAAGGAATCCATGCCCACCGTTCCTAAGAGGAGGCCGAATATGACCATCGCCATGCTTTTGATAAAGGAGCCTGTGCCCAGGGAGCCGAGCAAAAAAAAGGCCACCAACAGAAGTGAAAACATTTCGGGAGGGCCGAATTTCATGGCCAAATTCGCCAGGAGAGGGGCTAGATAACATGATGCCCATTACGGCAAGAGTGCCCCCCACCCAGGACCCCCACGCGGCAATAAAGAGAGCGGCGCCGGCCCGCCCTTTGCGGGTCATCTGGTACCCATCAAGACAGGTTACGATCGAAGCGGATTCTCCGGGGATATTCATCAAAATGGAGGTGGTCGAGCCTCCAAACATGGCCCCATAATAAATTCCGGCCAGCATGATGATTGCCCCGGTCACCTCCAGTCCATAGGTAACCGGGATCAGAAGAGCAATGCCGGCCAAGGGGCCGATCGCCAGGCAAAACCCCCACCATTGAACCCCACAGGCATCCAATAAAGCAAAGGTAGATATTCTGCAGGTTAGAGCTGTCTGAAACCCGCCCATCAAATTATTGAACAGATCCATCCTGGGGAAAAGTCCTTTCAGAACGTGACGGTAGTTTCACAAATTCCACGGACCCAAAGGAAGATGAATTCCGAGAGTTTTTCCAAACAAATACCAGCTCCCGACAGCTAGAATTCCGGAAAGCCCCGCAGAAAACAAAATTTTGAATCGGCAGACGAATAAAAAAAGACTGAAAAGATAGAGGAAAGAAGTCGCGATATAACCCAACCGGTCCATGAGGACAATGAAGGCCAGGGTAAGCAAGATGATCGCCAGAGGATTTCCCAGGTTGGTCAAGTCTTTTCTCCACTCGATATTCGCTTTTTGTTCCTTCGAGAAAAAAACCAGGAGGCCTATTGTAGAAAGCAAAAGTGAGAGGGCGAGGGGGAAAATCGCAGGGCCGGGTTGGGTCAATTTGCCCATCGGAAGCTTAATGGAAAGCAAAAAAAAAGAAACCCCCACAAAAAAGGAAAAACAATCCTCCAATCTGGTCTCTTTTCATGGCTGAAAGAACTCTATAAGAATCGGCTGGGGGTGTCAAGGGAAACTGATGCTTTATTAGGAACATCAACGCAAAGCGGTACGGGACACCTTTTGGCCTTTAATCTTTCGAAATTGTTCGGGCAGAGGAATGATTTCTTGCCTCCTCCCCGAGGGATGATGGCGTTTTCGATGAGTGGGGGGTGGAGCCCGCTGTGGCTTCATTGTACACTCCACCTCTCCCCCTTCCTCTTGGGTTTTTGACGGGGACCCTATTGAGGAGAATTTCTGCCCGCCTTGATCAGCCCGGATTGATGACGTCTTGGAAGATATCGGATGGAGAGGGGATACCTTCAAACCGAGAATATTAATTAAAAGTTGACAGGCTTGAATGTAATCGGTAGATTTCAAAAAGAAAGTGAGTGATTTAAGCTCAGATTCTATTCCAATCTAGACTCATAACCCCCGCCGGAAGAATCAGGTCATGAAGGAAAATCCCGAAAAGATTCAAACCGATGTTTTAATCATTGGGGGAGGAAGTGCGGGCTGTTGGGCAGCTCTAAAGGGGAGCGAAGAAAATGTGAACGTACTTTTGCTGAATCAGTATCCCATGGGAAGATCCGGAACCACGATTCTGGGCCTGATGACCTACCAGGCCGTGATGGGAGACCTGGGCCTGCATCCCGAGGATACGGAAGACATATTTTTTGCTGACGTCGTAAAAGGAGGCGCTTGCCTGGGGGATCAAAATCTCATCGAGATCATGGTCCAGCGGAGCAAACAGACGGTACTGGATTATGAGAAGCTGGGGGTAAACTGGGATAAAGTGGGCGGGAAATACGATTCTGCCCAGCTTCCCGGAATGACCCATCCCCGGGGGTGTTTCGTTGACCATCGAACGGGGCAGGCCCTGCAAAATGCACTTGTGAGAGCCATCAAGAGGAGAAAAAATATCGCCTACCTCGAACAGAAGGTGATCAGGCTCCTCCAGAAAGACAACAGAGTTGTCGGCGCTTTAGCCTGGCACATCGGCAAAGGCACCCTCACGTATATTTCGGCTAAATCCGTGGTCATGGCTACGGGAGGTCTGGGAAGGCTTTTCAAGTTGACGAGTATGCCCGAGGACGCCAAAGGGGATGGAATGGCCTTGGCCTACCGGGCAGGGGCGGAGTTGATCGATTTGGAATTCCAACAGTTTTTTCCCGGCACGTTGGTATTTCCCGACTTCCTGAGGGGTTTGAACGCCCCCTATACAACCGTTCTTCCGCTGGGCGCCCGTATTCTGAATGGGCGAGGGGAAAGATTCATGCATCATTATTTCCCTGAAGGGGAATATCAAACCAGGGACAGAGCTTCCATTATCTACCTTAAAGAGATTCAGAAAGGGAATGGCTCCCCACACGGGGCGGTTTATCTGGATGTTTCCCGGGTGGAGGATATTGCGAAGAAATTTCCCACCTCCTTTGGAATGTATCAAGAAGAGGGTCTGGATTTAAAGCAGGAATGGCTGGAAATTGCTCCCGGACACCACTATTCCATCGGTGGAATCAGGAGAAATGAACGGGGAGAAACAACGATACCCGGATTATATGCGGCCGGTGAAGTGTCGGGGAATCTTCATGGGGCCAATCGGATTGGAGGGAACGCTCTGCCCGAATGTGCCGTGTCCGGACAGATTGCAGGGAGATCTGCGGCACTCCACTCCAAGACCATAAAGGAACCTGATATTTCGTTACCGGAGATGAAAGAGGACATCCATGACATGGAGCAGCTTATGGAGGAGGGGAAAAAGGGGGAATTCCGCCCTTGGGCAATCGCAAGGGAATTGCAGGATCTCATGTACGAGAAAGCAGGGGTGATCAGGGATGAAAAGGGATTGCGGGAAGCCATCGAGGGAATTCGCGGGCTGAAGTCTAAGACAGAAAGGCTCCAAATAAACCCCGGAAGGATTTACAATAAAGAACTCATCGATGCTCTCGACTTACATAATATGCTTCTGATGGCTGAGTTGATAACCGCTAGCGCTATATCCAGGAAAGAAAGTCGGGGTGCCCACTATCGGGCGGACTTTCCTCAGCAAGACGATCAGAATTGGGAAAAACACACAGTCGTAAGAGTAGAAAACGGGAAAATGATTTTGGGCACGCGGCCGGTGATTAAAAAAAGAAAAAGATGACAACCGGTCATGGACCTTGGAACCCGGGAGTCATTGCATGCTTCTGCATTAAGAGATGACCATCCCTCAGGCCAGGAAGAGAAATGATGGAACGAGGAAAAATTACATTAAAGGTCTTTCGCTTTGATCCCACGGCGGATTCTCGGCCGTTCTTCCAGGAATATGAAGTGGAGAGGTCGGAAAAGATGTCCGTTCTGACTGCAGTCCGTCAAATTTATGAAAACCTGGATGGGTCTTTGTCGTTCAGCGGATATTTTTGCTACCGAAAATTGTGCGGGCTTTGTCAGATGAAGATCAATGGGAAAAACCGCCTGAGCTGCCGGACCCGGGTCGAGGACGGGATGATCATCGAACCCGCCCCCGGTTACGCTCTGATCAAAGATCTGGCTGTCGATTTCACGGGCGATAAATTTAAAAAGCCTTGACCCTCAGAGGACAGAGAGTAGCACGGTCTGCCCTTTGATTGTGCGGAACTGTTTATAGAGGACCGCAAAAGTAATGCAACGGGAGTCTCGCGATTCTGACATGTTTTTGTGACCTTTTCGCAGTGCTCACCTTAACCTCCCCCTTTGGAAAAGGGGGATTGAGGGGGATTTTCCTGGGTCTCAAATCCCCCCTCGCCCCCCTTTGCTAAAGGGGGGTAATTCGGTAGGAATGTGCCGATGTTGCATTACTTATGTTGCTCTCTATAAACCTTCTGAGTTTCAAGGTTCCGCTCACCTCGCAGGAGCCTAACAATGAGCTATGCGCCCAATTTCTGATGCTCCATGCTTCGGGCTACACCATTTTTTGGTTAGGAGGTAAATCATGTCTTACGAGTATCTGGGAGAAAATGTCATTCCCGTAAAGTTGGCCAAGGAGGTTGAAAGGGTCGAAGAAAAACTCGTACCCTTAAAACCGAAAGATGAAGAGCGGGCCAAGAGGCTTCATGCGGAATCCATCGTCATCGACTTCCACATCCACCTCACCATCCTTCCCGAGAATATGCAGGAGATGGAGTTGCTGGCCAGGTCGGGAAGGCCCGCCACCGGATTTGAGGGGGTTAAGAGGTCCGGGATGACCGCTTGCCTGAGCGGGTACGGCGGATCGATGGGCCGGCGTTCTTCCCCAACCCCCTGGCAGCTTCAGGATGTGATCTGGGACCTTGGAATCCGGACAGCGGATAATGATCATCATCCCGATGTGGTCATGCGAGGGTATTCCGTGAAGGATATTCTGGAGGCGAAGAAAAGCGGCAAGACCGCCATCCTGGCAACAGTCGAAAACGGCCAGATGATCGACAACGACCTGGACCGGGTGGACATGCTCTACGGTCTCGGTGTCCGTTGTCTGGGTCTTTCGTATAATGCCCGGACTACCCTGGGAGATGGCTGTACGGAAAGAACCGATGCCGGGTTGAGTACGTTGGGCTTTAAGGTCGTCGAAAGGATGAACCGCCTGGGCATGCTCATCGACCTTTCCCACAGCTCTGACCTGGCCAGCAAAGAGACCATCGAGGCATCGAAGGCCCCCTGCTGCTTCACGCACACCTTTGCCCGGGGGATTTTCGACAATCCCCGCGGGAAATCGGACGACCTCCTCAAGCTTATCGCCCGGCGGGGGGGCGTCATCGGGATGGCGGCTGTCCCCAACCTCATCAGCCATAAGCCTGTCCAAACGATCTTCGACGTCCTCGACCATCTGGATTACATCGTCAAACTGGTAGGCATCGACCATGTGGCCATAGGGACCGACTGCATGTTCGGCGACCACGTGGCCATGCACAAGAATATGCGGAAAGTCATGGATATGACCAAAGCCCTGAACGAATTCCCGGCACCTTACGTCGAATATATCGAAAACCCGGGACAATGGCCGAATTTTACGCGGGCATTAGTCTCCAGGGGCTACGCGGATGAAGAGATTAAAAAGATTCTCGGCGATAATGTCTTGAGGTTACTGCGGCAAACGATTGGATAGCGGATAAATGGCTCATAGCCTAAGGCTCGAAGGAAAACCAGAGATCTGAGCATGAACTATAGTGCCCGACCAAAGAAAGTGGACATTGCATGGGCAATCCCTGGTAAATCCCCCCCAACCCCCCTTTATCAAAGGGAAGCTGTGAAAAAATTAAACTGTGAGTCAAATAAACCAGTCTTGTTGTCCGGGGGACGGAAAAAATTTGCAGGCCAAAATCGGCGGGAGATTTCTGATGTCCAATGGGTTTACCTGAGTTCCGCAAAGGAACGCCGGCAAACCCGAGCTAAACCCTGGTAAATATTAATAGCCTTCCATTGTAGTGTTTCATAAGTTCAGTACACCGCGGGCGGAGAAGGAACGAGCGCCTCTTTTGGCCTGCAAATTTTTGCCGTCCCCTGGACATGGTAACGCCCTTCAATTTCCCGGCGGCTGATTTTTTCACAGCTTCAGGGGGGGCAGGGGGGATTTTACGGCGAGACATAAGTCAATAAGAGGCAACTGGATGTCGACTTACTTAAGCCGTTCACTATCGTTGCAATGATCCGCCAAACTCCATATTCCCGATGCGTTTTGCGAATGGCGCTGTCTCTCCGGAAAGCTCTTGGATGATTTTCTTTTCTGGTTCGATAGTCCTCATTCTTGGGAAGGAACCCCTTTCTCATTCCTTCAATTGGAGCCGTTCTTTCCCGATCAGTTTCAGAATGATTGGGGAAAATAAAATCACGGCCGCGGCAAACACGAAGATGGCCGAAATCGGCCGGGTTACGAAGATCGAGGGACTGCCGCTGGAAATGATGAGGGATTGCCGGAAAGCCCTCTCCATGATGGGCCCGAGGACCAGGGCCAGAACCAGGGGCGCGGGCTCATACTCGAATTTTTTCATCAGGTACCCGACGACTCCGAAAACCATCATGACATAAATATCGTAAACGGTATTCCCCGTCGTGTAGGCGCCAATCAAACAAAAGAAAAGGATCAAAGGGAAGAGGAGGGTGTAGCGAAGCTTCAGGAGCTTCACCCACATGCCAATCAGGGGCAGGTTGATTACGAGCAACATAACATTGCCCAGATACATGCTGCCTACAATGCCGTAAAAGACCTCGGAATGCTCGATGATCAGGCGAGGTCCCGGTTCAACGCCGTGGATCATGAGGCCGCCCATCAGGATGGCGATGACGACGTTGCAGGGGATTCCCAGGGTCAGGAGAGGGACAAAGGCCCCTCCGGCGCCGGAATTGTTCGCGCTCTCAGGACCCGCAACCCCGCGGATATTTCCATGGCCAAAGGTTTCCGGCTCATGGGAAATTTTTTTCTCCACCGCATAGCTGATAAAGGAAGCCAGCAGGGCACCCCCTCCGGGGATGACCCCCAAGAAGAAGCCTAAAATTGAACCGCGGGTGATCGCTCCGGCGGAATCCTTCAGGTCTTTACGGTTGGGCCAAATATTATGGATTTCTGTTTGAGTAATTTCCGCCCTTTCGTAGGCCTGCTCGATGTTCAGCATAACCTCAGAAATTCCAAACAGTCCCATGACTACCGGGACTAATCCTACCCCATCCAACAAAACCGCAAGTCCAAAGGTAAACCTCTCCACGCCGGTAACGATATCGACCCCGATGAAGCCCAAAAGCAATCCCACGCAGGCCATGATCAGGGCTTTCAGCATGGAGCCGCTGGCCAGGTAGGTCACCAGGGTGAGTCCCAGGAACGACAGGGAAACGAACTCGGGGGGACCGAACTTGAGAGCCATGCTGGACACCGGAGGGGCAAGAAGCATGAGCATGACTACGGCAAAAGTCCCGGCCACAAAGGAGCCGATGGCAGCGATCCCCAGGGCCGGGCCGGCCCGCCCTTTCTGGGCCATTTGATAACCATCCAGGCAAGTAACGACCGATGCCGCCTCTCCGGGAATATTGACGAGGATAGAGGTCGTCGAACCCCCGTACATCGCTCCGTAGTAAATGCCGGAAAGCAGGATGAGGGCCTGCACCGGGTTCAGGGAAAATGTCAAAGGAAGCAGCAAAGACATCGAGGCCGCCGGACCGAGCCCCGGAAGAACGCCGACGAAAGTTCCGACGAGACACCCGCAAAAGCACAGGAATAAATTGATGGGATCCAGGGCAATCTTAAAGGACAGTAGGAGATGGGTTAAGGGATCCATGAAAACTCTCGCAAATCAGATTCCCAAAATTCCTCTGGGTAATTCCACCTGCAAAGCGGTAAAGAGCAGATAGGAGAGAACCGCCGTCAATAGGGAAAAGGACAAAGCAGTGACCCATTTTTCCCTTCCAACCAAGGCCAGGACACAAACCAGGAACAAAAAGGTCGTCAGCATAAAGCCGAGTGATTTCAATAAAAGGCCGTAGCCGACGATGCTCACTAAGGCCAGGATCAATTTACGAAGACTGCTCTTCTCGGGGAAAAACTTCTTTAAAGGGATAGATTCTTTGGTCAAGGCTTGGACCACAACGACCAGAGACAAGCCGATGGAAATGAGGCCCACAATGAAGGGAAGGCTGCCCGGGCCCGGAATTCCCTGGCGAACCAAACCCTGCTGCAACCCTCCGATGGCAAAGACGGCTCCAAAGCCGATCCAAAATAGGCCCGAGATCAAATCGCGATTTTTCATGCGTTGCCCACACTCAAATCAGATTCGGCCGATGAACTTTATCCATCCTTCCCTCTCTTTAAAAAAAGGAGAATTCCCCTTTTCGGGAATAGGAAGGTGTGAAAAAATTAAACCGATGATGCATAACGCCTCTCTTGTTGTCCAGGGGACGGCAAAAATTTGCCGGCCAAAATCGGCGGGATGTTCTTATCTCCAATGGGTTCACCTAAGTTCCGCAAAGGAACGCCGGCAAATTCGGGGTAACCCAGGTAATTACATACATGATTTCCATTTTCCGTTGAAAAGTTCAGTACTCCGCGGGCAAAGAAGGAATCTGTGCCTCTTTTGGCCGGAAAATTTTTGCCGTCCCCTGGACATGGTACCACCCGCCAATTTCCATTCCCCTGGATTTTTTCACAGCTTCATAGAGGGGTTAGGGGAGATTTTGAAAGACCATACCTGTCAATCATAAACTCCCTAGCAATTTCGGAAGGATTTCCTTCTTGGATCATCTCCCATATAGTTGAGGAAACAGGGCGGTATAGTTAAAAAGTCCTGTGATTCCAAGGGTCCGGAAGAAAAGCCAGATTGCGCCACAATCATGAGGCACGTATCCCCACTCGGTTCTGGCGGGGGTGTTCCTCTATCCTCTGAAACCCATGCCTTTCATGCCCCCGCTGCGCTTTACGGAAGACATTAGGTCCTGTAATCAAAGCTTTACCCCGCCAATGCTTGTGGCGCAATCTGCCTTTTCTTCCGAACCCTTGTGAGGCTTTCAATAAATATTCGATCAACTAAATGGGAGATGATCCCTTTTTAAGGAGAGAGCCGCGGGAGCTTAGAAAAATCTCCAGCGGCTTGCAGAGAAAAAGTCGTGAACCTATCTTTTGGGAAATGCAGCCTCCATTTTGGGGCCCACTTTTTCCTCAAAGAATTTGATGTCCTCTTTCAGCATTTTCGCGTCTTTAAAAACCGGTTGGTAGACCATTCGTTTACAGAACTCGAGGTATTCCCGATCTTTGACCGCGTTTTCGACCGCCTTGGAAATTCGGTCGACAAGGCTTGGCGGTAAATTGGGCGGACCCCAAAAGTCATAGCTGATCGGGGGAATCACATCCATAAGACCCAACTCCTTGAAGGTGGGTACATCCGGCATCTCGGGTAAACGCTTGCCATAGGATACTGCCAGGCCTCTGGTTTTTCCGGCCCTGATGTTGGGATAAGCCTCGGGGGGCAAGCAGACCCGGTAATCGACGTGTCCTCCCAAAAGAGCGGTGCCGCTTGGGCCGCCCCCGGCGAAGGGGACGTACTTGACTTCAATACCCGCCGCTTTGGCAGTTTCAATGACGTTCAGGTTCATTACCCCCCCTGCACCCGGTCCCCCGCAGGTTAATTTCCCCGGGTTCTTCTTGGCAAAATTCACCAGATCCGCCCAGGTCTTAAAAGGGGAATCGGCGCGGACTTCGAAAAATCCATACGGCATATCCCCGCTCTGGGCGATAATCGTCAGTTTCTCCCAGATTTTGAAATCATAGGTTCCCGAATAAAAATAACCCATCAAGGCTCCGTGACTGGCGAAGAGCAGGGTGTGGCCGTCGGGTTCAGCCTTCATGACCTCCATGGTTCCCAGCTTGGTCGTCCCGGCCGGAATGTCTTCCACAACAATCGTTCCCTTTAACTCTTTCCCAAGCGGTTTCTGCAACGCCCGCGCGATAAGATCATTGGATCCGCCCGCAGAAAAAGGAACGATAACCCGGATAGGTTTGGTAGGAAAATTCTGCGCCAGCCCATCATTCAAGTGACCGAGTAGAAAAACAAAGGCCAAAACCCCTAAGAATATCTTGCCGGCTTTCATTGTCCCTCCTTTCCACACATTTAACCCTCCCGTGTAGTTTCCAATTCTCGTTACGATCCTCAAACCATGGTTGGCCATTCTTTCCTCCTAAGTATATTTTACCGATATGTTTCAGCCGCATTCACTTGATTCCACTGGAACGCATATTTTCTTCCGGTGAGAAAGGTTCTTGAGAATACAAAAGGAAATTGCCCCGGTCAAGCGTGAATTTTAGTCTGGATTTTAAGATAAAGGCGAAGGTGTTGCAAGGGAAAGCTTCCCGCGCCAAAGAGTCCTTTGGCAAAATTAAAACCTTCCGTCGCGCCATAAACTTAGAGAAGCCCCTCACCTGAAAGGGGTCGGGCCGGCAAATTGCTCCTTGCCCTAAAAAGATGTTGATCCCTTTGTTTTTTTGGGTTAAAAGAAGTGGATCATCTCCAATTTAGTTGAAGGAAAATACGGCGGGACTGGTAAATTGTGCTGGGGTTCCAGGGGTCCGGAAGGAAAGGCAAATTCCGCCACAATCATGACGCACCTATCCGTTCATGGTTCTGGCGGGGGTGTTCTTCTGTCCTTCGAAGCAGGCCCGTTTAGGCCCCCGCTGCGCATCGCGGAGAGCCATTCGGTCCTTGGTACCGAAGCTTTATCCCGCCAATGCTTGTGTCGGAATTTGCCTTTCCTTCCGAACCCTTGTTAGGTTTTCAAGAAGAATTCGATCAACTAAATTGGAGATGATCCAAAGAATTTAAGTCAATGAATTTTTGAGGAGAGGTGAATCATGGCAAACAGTGTATGGCCGGATGGAAATCAATGCTGCGTGTGCTTGAGTTTTGACGTGGATGCCGAATGGGTGCTTATGGGCAATGATCCCAAGGTTGCCGGCATGCCCCGGCGTCTTTCTCTGGGAAAATATGAATGGGACTCCAAAGCCCTGACCCGCATCCTGGACCTTCTGGATGAATACCGGATCAAAGGCACCTTTTTTGTGCCGGGAATCAATGCCGAGAATCATCCGGATTTCATGCAGGCCTTCCACTCCCGCGGCCACGAGGTCGCCTGTCATAACTGGAAGCACGAGAATATTGCCGGCCTTACCAAGGAAGAGGAAAGGGAAAGGCTCCTCTTGACCGTCAAGGCCATCGAAAAGGCTATCGGGAAGAAGCCGGTGGGCAATCGGACCGCCGGAGGGGACCTGTCTCCTAACACCCTGGACCTTTTATGGGAAAATGGGTTCCTCTATGACTCCAGCCTGAGGAACAACGACATGCCGTACCGCCTCAAGCAACCGGGCTCGGCAACCGAAGACGGCCTGGTCGTTGTCCCCTCGTACTATGATATGGATGACTTCCATCTCTTCGCCGACTATCCCGGCGTTCCGGCGTACCACGCCCGCATGTTAAGCCCTCAGGCGGGTTACGAGATGTGGACGACGGCTTTCGACGGGTTTTATAAATTCGGTTTGTGTTACATGACCATGTTCCACCCCCAGATTATCGGGAAACCGGGGTGTATCATGCTTTTGGACCGCGTGTTGAATTATATCAAGAAGTTCCCTCGGATCTGGTTTGCCACGGCCGAAGAAATCGCCCGGTACTGGGCTGAGAAAAGACGGTAATCGTTATCACTTGGCGACTCGCGGTAATCCAGCGTTCCCCGTCCCCTTTTCCCCTTTTCATAAAGAAAGGAAAGAGCGGTCCAACAGGAGGAACTGAAGGGATTATCTTTAAATAGGTTGGAGGAAAGGAATGGAAAGCAGAAAACTCAGGAAAGTGATCATATCGGGAGACCCTGCCTCCCGGGGGGTTCAGTATGGCGAGAAGGCCAGGGACCTGATCAAGAGGAGCATAGAAATTTACCATCACGCCTTTTTGGAAGTTGCCGAAGTGTCCTGGGATAAAGTGTTGGATTTCGCCAAGACCTTTGTCCCCGGGATCCGGAAATACGACGATACCGTCATGGAGGAAGTCAGGGGGATGGCCAAGGGCTCCGGCTTTGCCCCCGAGGAAATACTGGCCGTCAATCTGAGGACAGAGATTCTTTTTGGCCTGCTCCAGAAGAAGGCCAGGGAAGGATGCACCGCCTTTTGTGCTTTGCCGCCGGCGACCACCCAGGGGCATACGATCCTGGCCCAGAACTGGGATTACAAGCCCTTTGCCGCCGAGACGGAGATGCTGCTCCAGATCCATCAGAAAAATGCCCCCGATATCCTGACCCTGGTCGAGGCGGGCCAATTCACCCGCATGGGCATGAACAGCGCCGGGCTTGGCTTCTGCAATAACTTCATCCAGTGCGCCGGCGACGGCAGCAACATGGAAAAGGGGATTCCCACCCCTCTGATCCGCCGCAAGGCCCTCGGGCAGGATAAGTATTACGGGGTCCTCGGGACGATCATCCATTCGCCCCGCTCTTTTTCGGCGAACTATCTCGTGGCCACGGCGGAAAAGGACGGGGATGCCATCAACATCGAGGCGACCCCCGAAACCGCCTACTTTCTTTTCCCGCAGGACGGGCTGGTCGTGCACTCCAACCATATTAAAGGAGCCGGCCCGGGCTATTACGGGCACATGCGGATCGGCATCGAGAACAGCATTTACCGGGACCGCCGGCTGGAGAGCTTACTGCGAAAGAAAATCGGGAAGATCGGCCCGCAGGAGGCTATGGAGGCTTTCCAGGACCATTTCGGATTCCCCTATTCCATCTGCCGCCACCCCGATGAGAAACAACGGGCCACCGATCAGTGGCGGAGCAATGCTTCGGTCATCATGGATTTAACGGCCAGGGTCATGTGGGTGGCCGGGGGCCCACCCTGCCAGTTTGAATATTCGAAGTACACCTTCGATGGCCATGAGTAGGGCTTAAAAAATCCCTCATCGCCGCCAATTTGCGGTAGGTAAAAGAATGCTCCGGGTGAATCTGCGTCGTCGATGATGCGCGGATTCTTTCCCGGCGGGAAGGTTATCCGGAGATCCCCCAAGGAAGAACGGGATAGGAGAAAAGCGGGATTCGAAACCCGGCTTCGCGCAAAATTCGGCAAAGTAGATGAACCGAAGGAAACTGCGGACCCGGAAAGGGAAAATATGTTCATCGTCACTTTGAATGCGATCATCAACGGGTTGCTGTACGGATCCATTTGGGGGATTATCGCCCTCGGGTTCACTCTCGTTTTCGGGGTCATGGACTTCGTGAATTTCGCCCAGGGGTTTTTCGTCATCCTCCCCGCCTTTTTCTCTTATTTCCTCTTTGTCAGCTGGGGGATTGACCCGTACCTGTCCTTACTGCTCATCATGCCGCTCAGTTTCGGGCTGGGTTTGCTGGTATATAAATACGTGGGGGTTCGGCTTCTGGACGAGCCCCATTCGGCGCACATCGTCGTGACCCTGGGGCTTTGTTTCTTTATCGAGAACCTCCTTTTGCTGGTCGCCGGGGGGGACTTGCGCAATGCGGTGACCTCCTATACTTCGGACACCATCCACTGGGGATGGATGATGATGAGCTACCCGCGGTTTTGGGCCAGCGTCGTTGCCTGGGTCTGTGTCTTCCTTCTCTTCCTGTTTCTGAAATATACGGACACGGGGCGATCCATGCGGGCGGCCGCGGACAACCGCGAAGGGGCGAGGATCGTCGGGATCCACGTGGACCGGGTCTACCTGGTCGCCTTCGGGGTCAGCATTTTGATCGCCGGCATCGCCGGAGCGGTGATTACTCCTTTTTATTTGATAAATCCTTTTACGGGCATGGATTTTTTGGGGAAGGCCTTTGCCGCCGTTATTATCGGGGGCCTGGGCAGCATTCCCGGGGCCATGGTCGGGGGCTTGATCATCGGTGTCGTGGAATCGATTGCCGGGGTATTCTTCAAAGCCTCCCTGGGCAACGCCGTCACTTTTTTTATCATGATCCTGGTGTTGATCTTTAAACCCAACGGATTATTCGGCGAATGAGAAAAGCATTGAGGAGCAAATGAGCAACGTGTCGCGGACCAGAAAGCCTTATTATTACCTCGGCGGAGCGGTCATCCTGCTGTTCCTGCCCTTGGTCATGAATGATCACCTCCTCACGGTCGCCATCACCGGTTTTATGTGGGCCTATTTGTGCCTGTGCTGGAACCTGATCTTCGGCTTCGCCGGGCAGTTTTCCCTGGGCCACGCTTTGTTCTGGGGAATCGGCGCCTATACCTCGACCGTCCTTTTCGTGAATTACGGTTTGACCCCCTGGGTGGGAATCTTCGTCGGGGGCCTCTTTTCCGCAATCGCGGCCTGGCTGATCAGCCTGGTGGTATTAAGGTACCGGGTGAAAGGGGTGTATTTTGCCCTCATGACGCTGGCCTTCGCCGAAGTATTCATGGGTCTGGCCTTGAACTGGGATTATATCCGCGGCCCGGTCGGGATTCTCCTGCCGATGAAGAATTCGCCCGGAAACCTCTTTTTTATGGCTCGCGCTCCTTACTATTATTTTATACTGGGGTTATTGTGCCTGGGTTTGGGGGTCACCTACGGGATTCAGAAAAGCAAACTGGGCTACTATCTGAAGGCCCTCCGCGAAGACGAGGAAGCGGCCGAGGTCAGCGGGGTGCCCACCTCCCGGTATAAAAGTCTGGCCATGATTATCAGTGCTTTTTTGACGGCCCTCGGGGGCACCTTTTACGCCCAATTTTTCCTGTATATCTCCCCGGAAATCATGTTCGGGTTTGGCAGCCAGATGGCCATGATGATCGGTACCATGGTCGGGGGGACGGGGACACTGCTGGGTCCGGTTTTGGGGTCTTTGGTTTTCAGCTTCCTGGGGGAACTCCTGCGGAGTCTCCCCCTGGCCCACAGCCGCGAGATCGTCACGGTTGAACGCATGATCTGGGCCTTAGTCCTTATCGTGGTGATCTTTTACCTGCCCGGCGGGCTTGTCACCCTGGGGGACAGGGTTAGAACGCGAAGAGGAAAGCCCGGAAAATCATAAGGAAGGAGATGGAGCATGCAAGAGAGGAAACTGAAAGGCTGGGCCATGGTTGCCGCCCTATGCGTTTTGCTGGGGGGAAGTTTTTCTTTTGGGGCCGGCAAGGCCCTGGGCGCCGCCAACGAGGTTGTGGTGGCGGGGGTTCTTCCCTTAACCGGGACCAACGCCTCCTGGGGAATCCGTAATGACCGGGGAATACGCTACGTCGTTGATTGGGTCAATGCCCACGGGGGGATTAAATCCCTGAAGGGGGCGAAATTCAAATATGTATCCGCCGACACGGAAAGCAAAGCCGATGTGGCCGGATCGCAGACCGAGAAGATGGTATCTGAAAACGTGTCCTGTGTTTTCGGCTGTAATCAAAGCCCCGCCACTCTGGTGGCCAGCCAGGTGACCGAAAGAAAGGGGATCCCCCTCATCAGTGTTTCCGACTACGACCCGCTGATCACGGGGAGAGGCTTCAAGTATATTTTCCGCACGGTCCCCGTCATGGATAAGATCGCGGTCTCGGTGCTGACGTTTGCCCAGGCCATGAATAAGAGCCAGAATACCAAATTCACGAAAGTGGGTATTTTATGCGAAGATTCCATCGTCGGGGACAGCGCGGCCAAGGCCCTGGAGAAGTATACGAAGGAGATCGGTTACACGGTCGTCGATGTAGTCAAATATAATGCCGCGACCACCCGGGACTTTACCGGGGTGCTTTCCCGGTACAAGGCCCAGGGAGTGGAACTCGTCGTGGGTCATAATCGACCGGCCGATTCGATCCAGATTGTCCGGAACATGAAGGAGAGTGGTTTCAACCCGGCCATGATCGGGGGCATCGGCGGCGGATGGGTAGCCCCGGAATTCCTGCGCAACCTGGGTCCTCTCTCCGAAGGGGTTATCATCGCCTCCTCGGAGACTCCGGACGTAAAAGTGGGCAAGTTTGCCGACCTCAAGAAGGAATATGAAGAAAAATACAAGGAAGAGATGCCCTCCACCTTTATCGGAGGAATCAGCGGGGCGTGGCTCCTCTACCGGGCCGTCGAACAATGTGCTTCCACCGATCCCAAGGTGATCGCGAAGACCCTGCATTCCATCGAGGTCAAATACGGGGACGGGTTTTACTTCCAGCAATTCGGGTGTAAATTTGACGAGAAGGGGGACAACACCCTTGCTTCGGCCGTTATCTTCCAGGTTCAAAACAATTTAAGGGTGAGCGTATTCCCCGCGGAATTCGCGAACCATAAACCCATTTGGCCGAAGCCCGCTTTTAAATAAAGTTGGTCTCCGGTCCGTTTTTCTTCTCGCCCGGGCCGCGAGGGAATCGATAGTAACGCAGGCGAAGAAACAGGGAATCCGGTCCCATTCCTCAGGTGACATATGAGCGCTTTGCTCGAAGTACAAGGCTTGACAAAATTTTTCAAGGGCCTCAGGGCGCTCTATGATGTGAGTTTTGCCGTCGAGGAAAAGGAGATCTTCGGACTGATCGGGCCCAACGGGTCGGGCAAAACCACGATGTTCAACATGATCAGCGGTCTGTATATTCCCAGCGGGGGGTCCATTTCTTTCAAGAGCGTAAATATTACCGGACTGCAGCCGAACCGGATTTGCCACCTGGGGATCGGCCGTACCTTCCAGATAACCAAACCTTTTTTGAAGCTGACCGTGCTGGAAAATGTCATGATCGGCGCCTTGAACCGCACGCGCTCTGTTTCCGAGGCCGAAAAGAATGCCCGGGAGATCCTGGCCCAGATGGGCCTCGAAGATAAGGCCCAAACCCAGGGGAAAACCCTTTCGGTTCCGGAAAGAAAAAGGCTGGAGCTTGCCCGGGCCCTGGCCACGCAGCCCCAGCTGCTGCTCCTGGATGAAGTGATGGCCGGCCTGACCCCATCCGAATTGAACGAAATGATCGCGGTTCTCAGAGGAATCCGCCAAAGGGGGATCACGATCTTTATTGTCGAACACATCATGCACGCCATTATGGCGATCTCCCAGCGGATCATGGTTTTGCACCATGGTGAGATGATTGCCCTTGGACCTCCGGCGGAAATTGTGCGCAATGAGAGGGTGGTTGAAGCCTACCTGGGGGAGGAGTTCAATCTTGCTTGAGATTGGCGGGATCGACGTTTATTACGGTGACATCCGTATTCTCCAGGATATTTCATTTACCGTGGTCGAAGGGGAGATGGTTTCCATCGTCGGCAGCAACGGAGTCGGAAAAACCACCCTGATGAAAACCATCAGCGGTTTGATCCGGCCGGAAAAGGGATCCATCTTGTTTGAGAGCTATCCCATCGACCGGGCCCGGACAGATGAAATTGTTGAGAGGGGACTCGTTCAAGTCCCTGAGGGCCGGAAACTCTTCGGGAAACTAACGGTTTGGGAGAACCTCGAGTTGGGGGGGATTAACGGAAGAGCCAAACCCCACCGCAGGGAGACCATGAGCAGGATCTTTCATCTATTTCCCGTTCTGCAAGAGCGGAAATCCCAAAAAGCCGGAACGCTGAGCGGCGGCGAGCAGCAGATGCTTTGTATCGGCCGCGGCCTCATGGCACTGCCCCGGCTGCTCATGCTGGATGAGCCTTCCCTGGGCTTGGCCCCGCGCCTGATCAAGGAGATCTTCGACACCATTCGCAGCCTCAATCACGACGAGAAGATAACCATTCTCCTGGTGGAACAGAATCTGAAAGCTTCGCTTCAGATGTCCCACCGGGGATATGTTCTGGAAAACGGGCGGATTGTTTTACAGGGAACGGGAAAAGAACTTTTGGAGGACGAGCATACCAGGAAGGCTTATCTGGGGATGTAAACAGCCTTAGGGCTTATCCTTAAATAAGCTCCTGAGCTTAAATCCCCCTTTGAAAAAGGGGGACATAGGGGGATTTGCTTTATATTACTTTGGGAAAATCCCCCCAACCCCCCTTTACAAAGGGGGAATATTATTTACGGATAAGTTCCTAATACCTTTGCCTTTCAAGGCCGGTTATTTTGGAGGGATCAGGAGGAGAGGATTCAATGGCGCAGTTTGATATGTTGATTAAGAACGGCACGCTGATCGACGGCTCCGGGGATCCGATGTTCAAAGCCAATGTCGGAATTCTGTGCGGGAAAATCGCGGCCATCGGCCCGGAGGTGAGCGGGTCGGCGGATAAGGTCGTCGACGCCCGGGGCCTTTATGTGAGCCCGGGTTTTATCGATAACCACGCCCACTCCGATTGGTCCATCCTGGTTCACCCCACCGGGGACAGCAAAATATTGCAGGGCGTGACCACGGAATTCAACGGCCTTTGCGGATATGCGGCAGCCCCCATCCGCAAAGAAGAGTGGTATAAGCTCCTGTATGTAAGGATGACCGTGGGCTGGTCCATGCACTATACGGCCGCTGCTTATAACTCCTGGCCGCTCCCTTACGGTCAGGAAATTGAGGTAGATTGGTCCTCGATGAAAGAGTACCTGGACCGGGTGGAAGAAACCGGTGTAGGGTTGAATTACGGCATGCTCTTTGGCCATGGGGCCATTCGTTACTGGACCATGGGGTTGGAAGCGCGTCAGGCCAATGAGGAAGAACTCGATCATATGAAAAAAGTGGCCGACCAGGCCATGAAAGAAGGGGCTTTCGGCATATCGACCGGGCTCACAGGCTGCCCCGGCTGCTGGGCGTCCACCCGGGAAATCATCGAACTCTGCAAAGTGGTCGCCCGGTACGACGGCGTCTATATGCCTCACCAAAGGCGTGGCGAGTATGGGGGGCAAGGCGGGGTCGTCCCGCTTAAAGAAACCATTGAAATCGCCGAGAAGGCCAAGATCCGCACGGTTGCGTCCCACAGTCGTATTGACGCGAATATTCTGAAAATGCTGAACGAGGCCCGCGAACGGGGGATTGACGTCGCCTTTGACATGTATCCCTATCCGGGTTCGATTGCCGGGAATATTGTATATATGATTCCCCACTGGTTGACCCGGCACAGGGATGAGGGATTTGATTTCATCATCGAACAGCTGAAGCGTCCCGAAATCCGGGAAAGGTTCAAAAACCAGGATTACCCGGGGTGGATCGCAACCACCCGGTCCATTCCCGGGACCGTTGACTTTCAACCCGAAGCCGGGGCGATTCCGGCGTGGGACAAGATGCAGCTGCAAAAGGTTTGGACCCGGAAGAATAAGAAGTACACCGGGAAGACCTTCAAAGAAATTGCCGCCATGCGGCAAGTGGACCCCTGGACGGCCTGGTTCGACATTATCTGCGATGAAAAGGGGTATGCCCGGTGGTTGAATTTTTCGGGATCGGGGAGCTTGGAGGATATGTACAACCCGACGTATGAAGAAACTCTGAAAGTTCCTTATGGCTCTATTGAGTCAGATAGCCCGATTTCCTCCCTTCGCGGCGTTACTCTGTCTTCTGTTGACCCACGAGCCTATGGGACATTTCCCCTGGTCCTGTCGGAATACGTGCGGAAACGGAAAGTCCTCTCCTGGGAAAGAGCCATCCAGCAAATGACCTCCAATCCGGCCAAAACGGTCGGGCTCAAGGAACGGGGCCTCCTCAGAAAGGGGTATTGTGCCGACGTGTGCATATTCAACCCCGAAACGGTAAGCCATCGGGCCAATTGGAAGAATGCCCTGGAGCTATCCATGGGCATCAACCATAACATTTATCCCGAGGGGATCGAATATACGATCGTGAATGGTGTGGTAGTCAACGATCGCGGAATGATCACCGGCGCCCGGCCAGGCAAAGTGCTCCGGCATAATGGATAAGAAAGTGTCGGAGGGGGTCGTGAGGGTGAGGAGAATAAAACTGTAACTCGAAACAGCCGATGCGACGGTCGTCGCCAACCGGTCGGCGGCCCATTTTAAGGAGGAGCCGTGAAAATTCTCTGGGTTGCTCCGATCACGGGAACGGATCCGGCCCGATTGGAGCATTTAAAGGATCTTCTTAAAAAGTATACTTTCCCGGGAACGGAAGTCATCGTTCGGAAGGTGATCCGGGGGACCGAGTCCATCGAATCCCGCCTTGACGAAGTCTACGCTGCGCCGGCCATCCTGGATGAAATACAAAAAGGGGAAAAGGAAGGCTTTGATGCCTGCATTATCGGCTGCGCCGGGGACGCCGGCGTTGCCGTGGCCAAGGATGTGGCCCGAATCCCGGTCATCGGTCCGCTGGAAGCCTCGATTTCAATGGCCCAGATCCTTGGAAGAAAAATCGTTTTCCTGTGGACCTTGCCGGAGAGAATCCGCTCCGTGGAGGACCGGGTGGCTCGTTTTCTGCCTCGGACCGATTTTTTCATTTACCCGACGCATATCCCCGTTTTGGAGATGGCCAAAGACGTCGATAAAACAATCGCCACTCTGGTAAGGATCATCAAGAAATCGATTGAGCAGGACAGGGCAGACACAGCGGTCTTGGGGTGCCTGAGTATGCGGGGAATGGCCGGTCCCGTGCAGGCGGAAGTCAAGATTCCGGTGATCGACCCCAGCCTTGCGGCTCTCACCCTGGCCCAATCCCTCGTTCAGATGAAGCTCACCCAATCGAAAGGGGCGTATCCGTTTCCGCAGGAAAAGAAGCGTTCTCTCTGACCAACCGAGCACCGCTTTTCCCATCTTCCTGGGTTCTTCTTCTGAATCACCGATCACCCGTCAGTCGCATCTGTCTATTCCAATGAGAGGCAACCAACGAACAGCGATATGGGAGAGAGGGCATGATCGAGAAGAGTGAAATTCGAGACGGGATGCGAATAGACTGGGATGTTCCGATCCCTATGGATGATGGCCTGGTGCTTCGGGCGGATATTTACCGTTCTCCGCAAGAAGGCAAGGATCCCGTGATCCTGAGCTACGGCCCCTATGCAAAAGGCCTCGCCTTCCAGGAAGGGTACCCCGATCAGTGGGGGAGGATGGCGGCCCAGCACCCGGATGTGACCGAAGGTTCGACCAACAAGTACCAGAATTGGGAGGCGGCCGATCCGGAGAAATGGGTGCCGGATGGGTACGTCTGTGTGCGAGTCGATTCCCGCGGTTGTGGCCGGTCGCGAGGATATATCGACCCATTCTCCCCGAGAGAGACCCGCGATTTTTACCTCTGCATCGAGTGGGCGGGCACCCAGCCCTGGAGCAACGGCAAGGTCGGCCTGCTGGGAATCTCCTATTATGCGATCAATCAATGGCATGTGGCTTCCTTGCAGCCGCCTCATCTCGCCGCCATGATCCCCTGGGAGGGGGCCGCGGATTGGTACCGGGACATGACCTACCATGGGGGAATCCTGTGCACCTTCTGGGCGAACTGGTTCAAGAAGCAGGTAATGACGGTACAGCACGGCCTTGGAAAGAAAGGTTACGTCAACCCCAACACGGGCGAGCTTGCCTCCGGTCCTGAAACATTGCCGGATGAGGAGCTGGCTCGGAACCGGACGGACCTTGGCGCGGCGATCAAGAGTCATCCGTTAGATGACTCATATCACCGTGATCGCTCCCCCATCTGGTCGAAGATAACCGTTCCCTTCCTCTCTTCGGCAAACTGGGGAGGGCAGGGGCTTCATCCGCGAGGCAACTTCGAGGGATTTACGCAGGCGGCCTCGAAGGAGAAGTGGCTTGAGGTTCATGGGCTGGAGCACTGGACCGAGTTCTACACCCGGTACGGCGTGACCTTGCAGAAGCGATTCTTCGATCATTTTCTGAAGGGCCTGGACAACGGCTGGAAGAATCAGCCGAGAGTGCAGCTACAGGTCCGGCGAACGGATGGTTTCGTCCAGCGGACCGAGAATGAGTGGCCCCTGGCGCGTACCCGCTGGACCCGGTTCTACCTCGATCCCGGTAACCGAACCCTCAACGCGAATCCGGTAAAGACCGCGGGCAGCATCGAATATGAGGGTTTAGGGGATGGTATCACCTTCCTCTCTCCTCCGCTGAAGGAAGGGATCGAGATCACCGGGCCCCTTGCCGCCAAGGTCTTCCTGTCTTCTTCCACGACGGATGCCGACCTTTTCGCGGTGTTCCGAGTTTTTGCTCCCGATGGAAAGGAGTTGGTCTATCAGGGGGCGCTGGACCCCCACACGCCCATCGGGCAGGGATGGCTCCGGGCTTCCCACCGGAAACTCGATCCCCGCCTCAGCACCGAGTACCGGCCCTATCATCCCCATGATGAAGTGGAGCCAGTAACGCCCGGGAAAGTTTACGGGCTGAATGTGGAGATCTGGCCGACATGTGTGGTGGTCCCCGCAGGATACCGGATCGGCTTGACCCTCCGCGGCAAAGACTATGAATATCCCGGTGAGGGGATACGCATCCAATCTTTCGTAAACGAGCTGAAGGGGTGCGGCCCCTTCCTCCACAACGATCCAGAGGACAGGCCCGAAGCCCTGTTCGGCGGGAAGAACACCCTCCACGCAGGGGGGAAAAACTCTTCCTTTGTGCTTGTTCCCATCATTCCCTCCAAAAATGTCTGAATGGTTTCTTAAGACGAGATCCGGACGGAGCAAATAGCCCTGCCTGATTTGGTAGGCGCGAGACCTCTCCCACGACAAGACGACGGGATCATTTTCCTGTTGACAACGAATTTCAGACATACTATGAAGAAGGCCTGAATTGGTCCAACCATTGAATCATTCGATCAATTGAAGGAAGCTCCTTTCGAACAATTCTTCCGGCGTAACCGCGAAGGCCTCGAAAAGGCGCAGGTGACAAAGTGAATCAGGCCGTTTCTCCCCGATCTCCTTTTGCCCCGCTGCGCTCCCCCCGACAAAGCCCGGATATCGAGAATGGGATGATGCTGAAGCCGATCCGACGGGTTCGGCTGTATGAAAACGCGGTAGAACAGATTCAAACCCTCATCCTCAGCAAAAAATACGAGCCGGGAGACCGGCTGCCTTCCGAGCGGAGCCTGGCCGAACAGTTTCGCATCAGCCGGCATTCCCTGCGGGAGGCGCTTCGGATTTTGGATGTGACCGGCCTGATCGAAATCAGAGTGGGTGACGGGATCTATGTAAAGGAAGTGGATTTCCTCCCCTACATTGAATCCCTGAATCTTTCGATCCGCTCCAGGCTGGAAATAGAGCGGGACACCTTTGTCAAACTCTGGGGGGCCCGAAAAATCCTGGAGATGGGTATGGTGGATCTCGCTGCCAAAAAGGTCAGCGAGCCATTTCTGAAAAGCCTTTGGTGGTGCATCGAGGAGATGAAGAGGAACATTGACTATCAGGACGGCTTCATCTCCGCGGGCATCCGATTTCACCGGCTGATCGCAGAGATCGCGCAGAATGAGATTTTGATCCTGATATGGGATCTGCTCGCCAACCTCATGCGAAAGAGCCAGAGCAAGATTTACGGCATTCCCTGGTCGCCGAAGAAGGCCCTGGCCGCCCACAAGAAGATTTACCTTGCCCTGAAAGCCAAAGAACCGCGAAAAGCGGTGGAAGCCATGAAACGGCACATGCTGGACGAGGAGAGGGCCCTGGTGGCCTCGCTGGAAAAGAAAAGGACTTGAGTGCGGCCCAAGCTGCCTGCCGCCGGCTAGATGACTTAGCAGCTCTTGGGGAACTCACCCCGTGGATAACCGGGTGTTAGGGCTTGAAGAAGCCCGTGCGTCGTCGTACTGATCAGATTGAATCGTCTCAGGCTACAACGGTCGGCCTCGCCAATTTTGCGTGATAAAGGAAAACATCGGTGCTCATCGTCCACTTGCTCGTGCCCGGGGGAGTGACTGACCTGGATGGCAGTCCGTCCTATCCGCCAAACGCTGACAGCCGATTTTCCACCAGCGCGAGCGACTGCTGTTGCTACCCCCTGCGTCCGCCAGGATCAGCAATTCCTTGGCCTGGGCGTAGGTTCCCTCCCCATCTGTTTCCACCAGGCAGGATACTGTCGATGGCAAATCCGCCGTGTCGTGTCAATCCCCACACTGACCAACACTATGTCTCCAACGTCATATATGCCGTAGGGAATGACTTACCCAGTTCCTGATCTTCAAAATCGTGCACCCTCGTTTCCGGGGGACTCCCCTGGGGATACCATTCCCGGCCTCCACTGAGTGCCAACCAACTGCTTCTTGGTCTACCGACATGACCGGTTGACCTCGCCGCTGAAACGCCTGGCTGAGCATTGATATACCAAACTGCGCATTCCGATCCGGATGCTGCGTGCCCTCAATCGTCTTGGCATTCCCCTGAAGGCGTACTGCATCTTATGCAACAGGTCGGCCACCTTGCGGTCGGCAATCCGGTATCCCGCCCGTTGCAGCTCCACGGCCAAGCGCCGCGACTCTTGCACGTCCATCGCAAGGGAGACCGGGTCCCGCGGGTCGGCTCACAATCGTCCAGCGCTTAGAGCAGGGGGAAGAACGGCGGGGGAGGGGGGGGGGGGGGGGGGGGAGAGGGGAGGAGAAGAGGGGGAGGGGGGAGGGAGGAGGGGCTAAGTGGGCATTTCCATAAATATCGTATCGTATTTTTTCGCTTAAAAGGGTTCACAGTACGGCAGAGTCAGAGACAAGCAAATGGAGTTCCTTGATACGTCCCTTCCAGAAATCCCCCCCGCCCCCCTTTATCAAAGGGGGGAAGGGGGGATTTCTGAGGCTTGTTCTCATGGCCAGGGTTTCCTTTTTCCAAACTTCAAGAGCCTGCAACATAGTACAGAAGCAGGCCGCTGCGTAACCTGAATACGTTAGTGAATTTATGAACTACTGTACTAAGACGGTATCACCCCCACCCTGCGCCTCCCCCGTCAAGGAGGAGGGAATTTCGGGTTTTCGGGTGAAACTAAATTCAAAAAAGGAGGAAATGATTATGGTGAAGGATCTGTCCTTTATCGGCCGGCCGCATGAGTACGACCCACGACGCGTTTACTCCCTCACGGGCGCGGATTGGCAGGACCGGGTCAATTTTGACCGGCTCCGCAAGGAACGTCTTGCTCGAGCCAAGGAGCAGATGGAGATTCATGATCTGGGCGCCCTGGTGGTTTATGATGGAGCAAACGTCCGTTATCTCACCAGCTCTTTCCAGGGAAACTGGAAGTACAACATCTTTATCCGGTACGCCGTCCTTCCCCGGGGGGGAGAGCCCATCCTGTTCGAAACCGCCGGGTCTGACATGGAGTGCGCGAAGATCGACCTCCCCTGGATGGAGGGCAGGATTCGCCCGGCCATCACCTGGAAATGGTCCGAGGGAGCGGTGGATTACATGGTGGACCGGATGGCCGACAGCGTCATCGAAGTCCTGAAGGAGCATGAGGTTTCGAAAGAGAGGATCGGGATCGATTCTCTCGACATGGCTTCCCTGGCTGCTTTTCAGAAGAAGAAGATCAACGTCGTGAATGCCTGGCCGGCCATGTCCGCGGCCCGGGTCGTCAAGACCCCGGATGAAATCGAACTCCTGAAACAGTCCGCGGCCATTGCCGATGCTTGCATGTTCAAGGCCCGCCACGAATGGGCGAAGCCGGGGATCACCGAACGGGAGCTGTCCGGGAAGATGATCGAGTACATGTACGCCAAGGGCTGTGAAATCGTGTACGAGATCATCGTCGCTTCCGGCGGGAATACGAGTCCGTACCGGCGCTGGCCGACGGACAAGATGATCCGGCAGGGCGACCTCGTGATCATCGACAACAACACCGTCGGACCTTCCGGGTATTTCGTGGACTACGTGCGCTGCTTCAAGGTGGAAGCCAAGCCCACCCCGAAAGAGAAGGACCTCTACAAGGAGTGCTACGATTCCCTCATGGCCGCGATGGATATGATGAAGCCCGGCAATACGACGCGGGAAGTGGCCGAAAAGTTCCCGGTCTATGATGACGACAAATACGGGACGGTGACGCTGCAGCAGTTCGCCCATTCCATCGGGCTCACGCTCTACGAGGGTATGTGGGTTTCGCGGGCCTATTCGATGAAGTACCCTGCCGAGATCAAACCCAACATGTACTTCGCGGTTGAGACGTTCGCCGGGCATCCCTTGCTCGAGCAAACCGTCCGTTTGGAATGCGACCTGCTGGTTACGGACAAAGGGCACGAGGTCTTCACGCTTTTCCCGTTCGAAGAAGACATGCTGAAGTGAGCCGGTTCGGAAGTACGACATGGCCGCAAAATCCATTAAGATCAGCCGGACCCCTCTAGAATTCCCAGGCTGTAGGGGCGATTCATGAATCGCCCCTACGAATCAGTCAAAAGATTTGTGTCGCTAGTATAAGTTCAGGTTCTCCAGGTTGGAAAATTTAGGAGAGGAGGGAAGGCACCATGAAGAAAGGATTGCTGGCAGTCGTTTTCATCGTGGGCGTGCTGAGTCTCTTAATGGCCAGTCCATCGTCCTCGCTCGCCCAGGGGAAGGGCCCGATCAAGATCGGCTACATCTCGCCCCTTTCAGGGGGGATGGCGGCTAACGGGAAAGACATGCTCGCCGGGATTCAGCTCTATCTCGAAGAGATCGGGTACCAGGCAGCGGGCCGCAGGATCGAACTCATCGTGGAGGACGACGAGGCGAACCCGGCGACCGGGCTCACCAAGACCCGAAAACTGGTGGAGAAGGACGGCGTTCACCTCATGACCGGGGGACTCATGGCTTCGACGGCTTACGCGCTGGCCCCCTACATCGACTCCAAAGAGATCCCCATGACCTATCCCATCATGTCGGCTGACGATATCACCCAGAGAAAAATTCCCAAGTGGATTGTCAGAACCGGTTGGTCGAGCAGCCAGCCCCACCAGCCTTTCGGCGAGTACGCTTACAACGTCCTCAAATTCCGGAAGGTCTCTGTGGTCGCCTACGATTTCGCCTTTGGCTGGGAGTGCGTGGGGGGGTTCCACAAGGTTTTCGAGGATGTGGGAGGAAAGGTCCTGCAGAAAATCTGGGTCCCTCTGACCGCGCAGGACATGAGCCCTTATCTTTCCCAAATTTCGAAGGACGCCGATGCCGTCTACGCGGTCTTCTCCGGCCGCCAGACGATGCAATTCATTAAGCAGTACCAGGAATTCGGCATGAAGGGGAAAATCCCGCTAATCGGCGGCGGAACGGCCACGGATGAACATGCGCTCCCCTCGATGGGGGACGAGGCCGTCGGAGTCATAACTCCGCTGCACTACAGTGAAGCCCTGGATACCCCGGCCAACAAGAGATTCGTCAAAGCCTTCCGGGAAAAGGCCAAGAAGGCGGCTTCCTACTACTCCGAGGGCACCTACACTGGAGCCAGGTGGATCGTCGAGGCTATTAAAGCCGTGAACGGCGACGTGGAGAATCGGGGGAAGCTCATCGAGGCATTAAAGAAAGTGGAGCTCAAGGACGTCCCCCGGGGGCCCATGAAGCTGGATAGCTACGGGAACCCGATTCAGAACATCTATGTCCGGAAGGTGGAGAAAGCTGGGGCAGAGCTTCAGAACACCGTGATTCACACCTATTCAAACGTCTCTCAGTTCTGGAACTCCAAACCCGAGGAATTCCTGAGGCATCCGGTCTATTCGCGGGAATATCCACCGCTGAAACCTTAGCGCAAAGAACATGTCCACAACCATGGGTCCTCGCGGTCGGGGTCGGAATCGGGTTCGCTTTTCGATTCCGATACCGACCCCGAAACCGAATAAACCGGGAGCATTACCTGCAAGAATGGTGAATAAGGAAGTCATGGATGGTTGACTACCGGGCCTATATGCCTTGATTCAGAATTTTTCGGGCAAACCCCTCCTCTTCGCTTTACGGGGAAGGGGAGGGATGCCGATGAGGCGGGCGAGGGAATTCTTTGAGTGAGTTCTTATTGGTTCAGACTCTGAACGGGATTTCTTTTGGAGCCCTTCTTTTCCTGCTGGCCAGCGGCCTCTCCCTGATTTACGGGGTGATGAAGATCGTGAATATCGCCCACGGGTCCTATTTCATGCTCGGGGCGTATGTCGGGCTCTCGGTCATCCTGCGGACCCAGAGCTTCCTCCTGGGGGCCTTCGCCGGGGGTCTGGCCGTGGCGGTGCTCGGCCTGATCATGGAGCGGGGGTTCTTGAGAAAGTTTCCCTTGCAGCCCCTTCCTCAAATGATGATCACCCTGGGGTTTGCCCTGGTCTTCCGCGACCTGGCCCTCCTGATCTGGGGCGGGGATCCTTACACGCTTCCCTCCCCGCCGTTCCTGCGAGGGTCGACGCACATCCACACCGTCGTATTCCCCGTCTACCGCCTTTTCGTCATCGGCGTGGCCGCTGCCGTGGCGGTTTCCCTCTGGCTCTTCAATGACCGAACTCTGGTGGGGGCGAAACTGCGGGCGGCGGTGGACGATCACGAAATGGCCGGAGGAGTGGGCCTCAACGTTCCCCTGATATCGGGGTGCATGTTCGGCCTGGGAGCTTTTCTGGCCGCCTTCGGAGGGGTCATGGGCGGACCGATCTTCGGCGTTTATCCCGGCCTCGATTTCGAGCTCCTCTCGCTGGGTTTCGTCGTCGTGATCGTGGGCGGCAGGGGCAGCCTGAAGGGGTCCGCGGTAGGAAGCATCCTGGTGGGCCTGGTTGACAACTTCGGAAAGGCGCTGCTCCCGGAACTCTCCTATTTCACGCTGTTTGCGCCCATGGCGATTATTGTGGCTTTAAAGCCTAAGGGACTCTTCGGAAGAGAATAAAAGATGAGAGAACTCCTGGGTCGAACGAACGAAGCTCGCCGGCCTTATCCTGGCCTTTCTTTTCCTGGTGGCCTTGCCTCCCTTTTACACCTCCTACTGGGTTACTCTTCTCACCCAGATGTTGATCTTTGCCATCCTGGCCATGAGCCTGGATATTCTCGTGGGATACACGGGGCTATCATCCTTCGGCCATGCGGGTTTTTTCGGGGCCGCGGCTTATGTGGCGGCCATTCTCTCCACCCGCTACCGGATGGGTTTTCTCATCTGCTTTGCCGGAGGTATCGCTTTGACTGCGGGGATCGGGGCCGTCTTCGGACTCCTGGTCGCTCACGCCTCAGGAGTCTATTTCCTGATCATCACCCTGGCCCTGGGAATGACTCTCTGGGGCCTCGCATTTCGCTGGGTCTCCATGACCGGAGGAGATAACGGCATCTCCGGAATCCTGCGGCCGGATATCGGGCTGCCGATTTCTTTGAAAGATCCTCTCACGTTTTATTATTTCATCGCCGTTTTGTTTCTCCTCATGCCTGATCCTCATGGCCGTTCTGGTCCGCTCCCCTTTCGGCCACAGCCTCAAAGGCGTTCGGGAGAGCGAATCCCGCATGCGGGTCCTCGGCTACCATTCCTGGCTCCATAAGTACCTGAGTTACGTCCTGGCGGCGGCCTTCGCCGGGTCCGCGGGTGTGCTCTGGGCCTATTTCAACGGTTTCACCAGCCCCTATGACATGGATCTCACCGCATCGATCGAAATCATCCTGATGGTCATCCTGGGCGGCCCGGGCACGCTGATCGGCCCGGCCCTGGGGGCGGGGATCATCGTGTTCCTCAAGAATTTTATCAGCGCCTACACCCAGCGCTGGCTCCTCATTTTGGGGACCATTTACATCCTCACCATTCTTTATGCCCCCCAGGGGCTGGTGAATTTCATCAGGGATTTTCTGAATCGAAGGCACAAAGAACCCGGGCCCGCGGAAGGGAGCTCACTCCCGCCTGAGGTTATCCCTGAGCCCTGAAAGACACAACATGGGACCGGGAAAAGAGTACGGCAATCATCGGCCTGTTCCGTGTCTGGTTTTGGAGGATCTGTCCATCGATTTCGGCGGCCTCCGAGCGGTCGATGAGGTCAACCTGCGGTCGAGGCGGGCGAGAGGCGTGTTCTGATGGGGCCGAATGGCGCCGGCAAAACGACGCTCTTTAATCTCGTCAGCGGGATCTATCCGGCAACCCGGGGGAGAATCGTCTATTTTGAAAAGGACGTCACCGGACTGCCGGCTTACCGCCGGGCCGCCCTGGGAATCGCCAGGACCTATCAGATCACCAATCTTTTTCCCAACCTGACCGTGTCCGAAAATATTCTGATGGCCTGCCAGGCCCTGGAACGGACAAAGTTCGTGATGCTGCGGCCTCTCTCCTCGTATCGCCGGCTCATGGACCGATGCAGCGGTCTTATTAAAAGAGTTCGAGTTGTGGGAAAGGCGGAACGAACTGGTGAAGAACCTTTCTCACGGAGACCAGAGGCAGATCGAGGTGGCGATGGCCCTCGCCGCAGAGACCCCGCCTCCTCCTTCTCGATGAGCCGGCGGCCGGACTCTCTTCGGCTGAAACCCAGGCCCTGACCCTCTTGCTCAAAAAACTCGACCCTTCGATTACGATCCTGTTGATCGAACACGACATGGACGTCGCCTTCGAGTTTGCCGAAAAGATCACCGTTCTATATCAAGGGAAGTTCCTGACCGAGGGCACGAAGGAGGAAATTAAGAAGAATCCCACCGTGCAGGAGATTTATTTGGGTGCCGAGTAGACCGCTATGTTGAAGATCGTCGACATCCACACCTATTACGGCGACAGTTATGTCCTCCAGGGGATCAGCCTGGAGGTCGGCAAAGGGACGGTTGTCGCCCTCCTGGGGCGAAATGGGGTGGGAAAGACAACCCTGATTCGATCGATCGTCGGATTTACCCCGGCCCGGCGGGGGCAAATCCTGTTCAGGGACAGGGACATCACCCACGTGGCCGCTTATAAGATCGTTCGCCTGCGGATCGGCCTCGTTCCCCAGGGCCGGCGAATCTTCCCCTCCCTCACGGTGAAGGAGAACCTCGCGGTTGCCGAACGCGGCTCCGATGCTCGACCCTGGGACTTTGAAAAGATCTATGCTCTTTTCCCCCGCCTGGAAGAGCGCCGCAACCAGAGGGCCAATACCCTGAGCGGCGGCGAACAGCAGATGCTGGCGATTGGCAGGGCCCTGATATCGAACCCTCTCTTTCTTCTCATGGACGAACCCACGGAAGGATTGGCGCCGGTTCTGGTCCGGGAGGTGGGCGATGTGATTCTGCGGTTGAAAAGAGAGGGGTTGTCGATCTTCCTGGTCGAACAGAACCTTTCTTTTGCCAAAAAGATTCGCGGATTACACCCACGTGATGAGCAAGGGGAAGATCGTCTATTCTTCGACTCCGTCGGAGCTTTGGGAAAATCGGGAGATCAAGGAACGTTACCTGGGCGTCTGACCGGAGGGAACTATCAGTTCCCGTTCTTCCCGGCAGATGATTTTGTCCTTGATGCTCTCCAAAAAGTTTTTGAGTCGTCACCCCGGCGAAAGCCGGGGTCCAGGACATTTTAGAATCCATGGATTCCGGCCTTTGCCGTGAGCTCAGTCGAACGCTTTCGCCGGAATGACGAAAATAGGCAGTCTTGGACTTTTTACGAATTCGTCATCCTTGAAGGGGGGAAATCTTGGACGCCGATCTTGCCATCACCAACGGCCTCCTGGTCGATTCAAGAAGTATCTACCCGGGCGTCATTTATATCCGGGAGGGGAAGATCGCCGGGATCACCCGTTCTCTGGAAAGTAGACCCCAGGAAGTGATCGATGCCCGTGGGCTTTATGTTCTTCCCGGAGCCATTGACGGGCACGTCCACATGATGGACCCCGGCTATACCGATCGCGAGGATTTCACCACCGGAACCCGGGCGGCCGCCAGGGGAGGGGTCACCACGGTGATCGATCATCACCGCACCGAGCCCCAGGTGTTCGGGGCCAAGGAACTTGAGGCGAAAAAAGAGTATTTGAAGACCCGCTCCATCGTAGATTTCGGGTTGCTGGGGGGCTTGAGCCTGACCAACTTGGGAAACTTGAGGGGCATGTGGGAGGCGGGCGCTCTGGGCTTCAAGGGCTTCACCTGCCAGCTGCACGAAGCGGACGCCCTCCTCAGCGGGAACGTGATGGAGATCCTCCACGAAATCCTCCAATTCGACGGAGTCGCCCTCTTTCACTGCGAGGACGATTCGCTTCTCAAAAAAAAAGAAGAACAACTGCGGAAAGCCGGCAGAAAAGACCCTATTAGCGTCGCCGAGTGGCGCTCCCCCGAGGCCGAGGAGCTGGCGGTCCGAACTCTGATCTACGCCGCCACGAAGACGGGAGCCCGCGTTGCCGTGGCTCACACCAGCCTCCCTTCTCTCGTTCTCGAACAAGCGGCAGCAAGGGCCCAAGGGGTCCGTGTGTACACGGAGACATGCGCTCAATACCTTTGCCTCACCGAGGAGGACTTGATGCGCAAAGGGCCGTTCGCGAAATTCACTCCCCCGCCGCGGAAGAAGGAAGATGTCGAGAAAATGTGGTGGTGCGCGGCCCATGGGCTCATCGACATGGTGAACTCCGACCACTGCCCTTATCCTGCCGCGGACAAAGAAGCGGGAATGAGAGATATCTGGCTGGCTCCCTTCGGGATTCCCGGGGTGGAGACGGCGACCCTGATTTTACTCGACCTGGTTTCCCGGAACCTGTTGACGCTCCAGCAGGTGGCGTATCTCCGGAGCGAAAGACCGGCTGCGGTTTACGCGCTGACCGGCCAGAAGGGGGAGATACGGGTGGGCTGCGACGCCGACCTTATTTTCGTTGACCGAAAACGAAAAGTTGTTTTAGATAATGCCAACGTTGTTTCGAAATGCGGATGGACCCCCTATCATGGCAGAGAAGTGACCGGAGATGTCGTCCTCACCATGGTGCGGGGGAAAATCGTGATGGAGGAAGGAAAGGCCATCGGAGAGCCGGGCTGGGGAAGGTTCGTTACGCGAAATAGGGCAAAGCACGAGTATTAGAAAACCGGCATCAACTTAGCGCATGGAAACACAGAAATCCCTCCTACCTCCCTTTTCCAAAGGGAGGAAAAATAAGAATCCCCCTTTTAAAAAGGGGGACTAAGGGGGATTTCTGGGGATACCTGGGAATTCTGGCGGCTCTTTTATTTCACTGAATAACGGAGGAGATCATGGGTAAGAAAAAGACGCTGTATCTGCATGACATGAACTATACGGAAGTTGCTGCCTACCTTCGGACCTGCGACGTTGTGATGGTTCCCATGGGAAGCCTCGAGAGGCACGGGGCGCACATTCCGCTGGGCTGCGACGCCCTCACCACCTGGGAAGTCGCCGTCCGGGCATCGCAGAAAGCCTCGGTCATTTATACTCCCATTATTCCTTACGGGTACTCCCCCCATCACATGCATGAGCTGGGGAATGGGACCGGCACGATCACCCTCTCGGGAGAGACCTACCGCCGGGTCCTCTATGATATCGGCAAGTCCCTCATCTACCACGGTTTCAACAAGGTGGTCTTCGTCACCCATCATGGCTCCAACTCCAAAGTCGTGGACGAGGTGCTTCGCCGGATCCGGTATGAGAGCGGCGGATTCACCTGCTGGTACAAAACCCCCACGGAAAGAGAGTACAACGCCCTGAAAGGGATCATCGAGGGCCCTCCGGAAGAGACTCCCGGCTGGCATTCCGGGGAGATCGAGACTTCGACCTGCCTGGCCTACGATGAAACCTCGGTGGACATGACCCTCGCGGTGAAAGATCGCACCCATGCCCCGGAATGGATGGGGCCCGCCTTCTCGAAAAAGGATGGCTCCGGGATGGTGGAATTCAGGGAGACGGAGCAGGCGTGGGTTCCCATGGAGCATCACGAGTACTCCGAAACGTCCACCATCGGCAACCCGTTCCGGGGGACCAAGGAAAAAGGGCTGAAATACTTTGAACACAGCGCGGAACATCTCGCCGCCTTCCTGGAGGAGGTGAAGAAATTTCCGATCCAGGCAAAGAACCGGGAATTCAACAACCGGGCTTGAACGGGATGGCGGGGGGCTATATTCCCTCTCACCCAACCCTCTCCCGCGAGAGACTGTGTCGTAATTCGGCGCTGGCCCTTCGACAGGCTCAGGGCGAACGGCTAAGTTATTGATTCTTAGTGAGTCGTTTCCGTTCGTGGTGAGTCCCGCGAAGCGCGGGATCGAACCATGAACGGAATTACGACACAGTCTTTGCGAGGAGAGGGTCAATATAATGGGAATAAATTCCTTCCCCCTGGACGGGGGAGGGCGAGGGTGGGGGTGAAATGGAAATTTTTCACAATTTTGGGGAAGGGTAAGAGAATTTCATTTTTTGAGATCGCCGGGGAGGAAGGACCGACATGAAAATTCCCGAGAAGATGCAGGCAGCCGTGCTGCTGGGCCCGAACGATCTCGCGGTCCGGGAAGTGGAAACCCCGAAACCCGGACCGGCGGACGTCCTGATCCGGGTCGCCTCCTGCGCCGTTTGCAGCAGCGATCTTAGCCTGCTCGCCCACCCCTGGCCCGGCCAGCCTCCTTACGGGGAATTCATCCCCGGCCACGAATATTCCGGCATGATTGCGGCCACAGGGGAGACGGTGGACGAACTTCGGGTCGGCGACCGGGTGGCGGTGGAAGCTCATTACGGCTGCGGCCGCTGCCGGAATTGCCGGCTCGGCAATTACACCTCCTGCCTCAATTACGGGAAACGGGACAAAGGCCACCGGGCAAACGGGTTTACCACGAACGGCGGATTTGCGGAGTACACGGTAAACCACGTCAATACGGTTCACCCGATCCCCGATGCCGTCGGGTTCGAAGAAGCTTCTTTGATCACCAACCTGGGGTGCGTTCTCTACGGGCTTGAAACCATCGGCGGCTACATCGTGGGGGATCACGTGGCGGTGATCGGCCCGGGCCCCTTGGGACTCATCTCGGTGGAGGCGGCCAAGGCTTTGTGTGCGGGGAAGGTTTACCTGGTCGGCACCCGGGCTTCCCGGCTTCAGGTGGGGGCGGCCCTCGGAGCCGATTTTCTCATCGACGTGAACAGGGACGACCCCGTCTCCGTCGTCCGGGAGGCGACCGCCGGAATCGGCGCCGATCTGGTCATTGAATCGTCGGGCAGCGCCCGCGGTTTGCAGATGGCCATTGCCATGGCCAGGCGGATGGGCAAGATCCTGCTGCTGGGTTTTCCGGAAGACCCGGTGAGCGCGGATTTTGCTTCCCTGGGGAAAGACAACCAGACGATTTACACGGTGCGTGGGGAGGGCTGGGGCAACTGCCGAAGGGCCGTCTCTTTGCTCGCCTCGGGGAAGGTGAACTTGAAACCTCTTGTTACCCACTCATTTCCGCTGACACAGATCGGGGAAGCTTTCAAAACGTTCCGGGAAAGAACCGGCGGGGCCGTAAAAGTGGTGGTGAAACCGAATGACTCCTCTGCCGAGCGTTTATGACCAAAGGGCGGCGGAGCGGCCGGAGATCGAAAGAGGAAGAATTTCCGGCGAGAACTATAAATCATAACTAGAATATTCGGAAATTGTTTAGCCATTCCAGAAATCCCTCCCGGCCTCCCTTTAATAAAGGGAGGCGAGTAGTCTCCCCCTTTGGAAAAGGGGGATTAAGGGGGATTTCTGGGGGTTCCTGCATCTTGGAATTTATTTTTTATAAGGCTAAACAGTCACGAAATTAGAACTGCAGGTCAGGAGGCACGCTTTGGGCAAGGGCATCGGGTACGGCAAAACGATTTTATTCGGGGAAATGTTCGCCATCTTCGGCATTCCGGTCATCGCGTCCGCCCTGTCGATGACGGCTGAGGCCGAGGTGGTTAAGAGCGGTTCCGGGGGCTGGCAAGTCCGCGACGAGCGCCGGGAAGCGAAAGGTTACATCGAAGAAAAAAAGGCAATGCAAGTCGAATCCCTGGAAAGGATTTTTCGCCACCTCGGTTTCCGCCCGGAACATCTCGGGATCCGGCTCGCCGGGGATCTCCCTGCTATGAGCGGGATCGGGGCCACGGGGGCGAGCTCGGTGGCGATCGTGCGCGCGCTCTGCGAAGAATTCAAGCTCCCACTGACGGACGATGAAGTCAATGCTTGCGCGTACCAGGCGGAGATTGCCTATCACGGGCCCACCACGAGCGGGATCGATAACCTGGTCTCCACTCACGGCGGAATCATCTGGCTCACCCGAGGAGAGCCAAACGTAGTTCGCAAGATGAAGTTCCGGGAACCTGTCGAGGTGGTCATCGGCGACACGGGGATCATCGCCAACACCAAGTCTCTGCTGGCAGCCTTGGGAGAGAGGAAAAAGGCATCTCCCGAACGCTACGATCGGATGCTGCAGGAGGCCCGCAGGATTGCCGAAGAGGCCGTGGCCGGCATCGAAAGGTTCGACCTGAAGGAGATCGGCCGATTGATGAACAGGAACCAATCCCTGCTGCGAGAAGCGGAAATCTCGTGCCCGGAACTGGATTCTTTGGTGGACCTATGCCTCCGCGCGGGAGCGCTGGGAGCCAAGCTCACCGGTTCGGGGGGCGGCGGCTGCATGCTGGCCCTGACCCCGGGGAAAGATAAGCAGGAGAAGGTCGCTTCGGCGGTGGAACGGGCCGGATTTCAGGCCCTCCGGTCGACCCTGGGGATTTATTGAGCCGCGAATAGGATCAGGGATAAAACGGGAATTCCGTTCTCTGATTTGTGAAAACCGCAGAGGGGGAATACAAGAATGAACGGCGGAATCCGATGGCCGGAGATTCCCTGGGAGAAGGTGAATGATTCCATCAGCCGGAAAGTAGTCATGGGAGAACGGCTCATGATGGTCATGTACCGATTTGCTCCGAACCAGGCCTGGCCGGAGGAAGCGCACGAAGCCGAGCAGGCCGGGTACGTCGTCCGCGGAAGAATCGAGTTGTCCTTGCCCTCCCAGGCGAGGAAGGTCTTGCTGGAGGCAGGGGACGGGTATCTGATCCCCTCTCGGGCTCCCCATTCCTGGAAAGTTTTGGATGAGACGCTTCTGATCGATTTCTTCAGCCCGCCGCGGCGGGAGCTGTTTGAGAAAAAATTCGCCCCCAACGCAACGGAGGGCCAATAAGAAGAAGACGCCAGACCTCAGACCCCCGACAGGAGACTGAACGACGGCGAGTGAAAAAGAGGGAGAATCATGGACAGGACGATTCTTCTGATCGGAACGATGGACACCAAAGAGGAGGAGATCCTATTCTGCCGGGATCTAATCCTCCGCAAGGGGTTCAGAGTCCTTCTCCTTGATGCGGGGATCCTGAAGGACCCCCGGGCGCACCCGGATATAACCCGCCATGACGTCGCCCGGGCCGCAGGAGTTGCCGACCTGGCGGCTTTGCTCGCGACAGGAGAAAAGGGAAGGTGCATTGAAACGATGATTCGGGGAGTCACCGCCAAGGCGCAGGAACTCCTACGGCAGAGGGCCTTCCACGGGATCCTCGGAATGGGCGGAGGGCAGGGGACGGATATCTGCGCGTCGGCCATGCGGAGCGTTCCGCGGGGGATGCCCAAGGTATTGGTCTCGACGGTGGCCTCGGGCAAGGCTTCTTTCGGCCCCTACGTCGGCACCAAGGACCTCACCATGATGCACTCCATCGCCGATCTCCAGGGGTTGAATTTTTTAACTCGCCGCATCCTGGCCAATGCCGTAGGGGCAATCTGCGGGATGGTGGGAACACCGGACGAAGGGGAGATGAAGCCCCGGGGAACCCCCGTTGCCCTCTCCATGCTGGGGACAACCACTCCCGGCGCTCTTCGGATAAAGGGGATCCTGGAGCGGCGCGGATACGAAGTGGTCGCGTTTCATCAAAACGGGACGGGCGGCATCGCCATGGAAGAAATGATCCGGGAGGGCGCCTTCCGGGGGGTTCTGGACCTGAACCTGCATGAAATCGGCGACCGGTTTGTCGGAGGGCTGCACAGCGATCCACGGGGCGAGCGATTGGAGGCGGCGGGGGAACGGGGGATCCCCCAGGTGGTCGCTCCCGGCTCCATCAATTACGCGGTTTGGGGGCCTTTTGAAACCCTCTCCCCGGAACTGAAGTCCCGGAAACATATTATTCACAACCCCAACATGACCCTGGTGCGGCTGAATCCGGACGAGCTGCGCAGCGTGGGGAAGCTCACCGCGGAAAAACTCAACCGGGCCAAAGGGCCTACGCGAGTATTCATCCCCCTGCGGGGTTTCTCCTTCCCCGATCGTGAAAACCTGCCCCATTGGGAGCCCGATGGGAACCGGGCCTTCCTGGAAGGTTTCAGGGCACACCTGCGGCCCTCGATTCCCCTCCAGGAGCTCGACGCTCACATCAACGACCCGGAGTTCATCGACCCGGTGGCGGAGAGCTTCTTATCAATGATGGAGGATCCGCGCCGCATTGAAGGAGGGAAACTTTGAAACGCCTTCTGGACCGAAATGCCCTGGTAACCGGCGCGGGCCAGGGCATGGGCTTGGCCATTGCCTACGCCCTCTACCGGGAGGGAGCCCGGGTGCTCCTTGTCGACATTAACGAAAAGTCCGTCCTCGCTGCGGCGGAGGAGATAGACCCCACCAGGGCGCGGGCCGTGGGAAGAAAAGCAGATGTGACGAGGCCGGAGGAAGTGCAGGCAAGCCTCAGGGAGATGAAGAGCCGCTGGAAGACCGTGGACATCCTGGTGAACAATGCTGGGGGCGCCCTCCAGACGCCTCATCGGCTCGAGAAGATCGAGGAGAAAGATTGGAACCTGGTCCTTGACGTCAACCTGAAAGGCACGTTCCTCTGCTGCCAGGCGGCGATCCCGGAGATGGCCAGGCAGGGGAGGGGAGTGATCGTGAACATGTCGGCCCTGGCGGGGCATTGGAGGGCTTCGCTGGCCGGCGTTCAGTACGTCGCCGCCAAGGCGGGCGTCGAAGGGTTGACCCGGCAGCTGGCCTATGACTGGGGAAAATCGGGAGTCCGGGTCAATGCCATCGCCCCCACGGTAACTTTGACGGGCGAGCGGATTCAAGGCCTCTGGGAGGCGAAGAGCGATGAAGAGAAAAGGAAGGTCCTCTCCGCGATCCCTCTTGGCCGGTTGGGAACCCCGGAGGAAGTTGCCTCCGTCGTCGTTTTTCTGGCGTCGGACGAATCGAGCTTCATCACCGGGGTTACCATCGATGTGAACGGGGGCCGGTATCTTCGGTAGGCGATTAATGCCTCATTAAAAAATATGTTGTAGGAAGAATACTTTATCCGAGGCCGTAGGGGCACGATGCATCGTGCCCTTACAATTGCCGGGCTGACCCGAGGGCCGCCCCTACAAAACCTTGTTGGTTCGCGCTAGTCCGGGTTGAGGTTTTTGGGTCTAATTCCCTTGACCTGAAATCGCCCGACCAGTATACTCACGCTGCCAGAAAGACGAGTGATTCTCACGCAGATGGGGCAGGGTGAACGGTGTGCCTGATATCCCGCTATTCGACAAGGAAATGGTGGAACAGTACAGCCGTCGAGGAAGAAATTCAAGCCGTCCGTGGAGGACCGAAACCATCATATCCCAAAAGGAGGAGGTGCCCATGAAGAAATCTCTGGTCCTATTTTTCATCCTCGTACTCTGCGGTCTTTTGAGTTCCGGCAAGATCCTGGCGGCCGAGCCCGATAAGATCAAGGTCGGGATCCTGCTTCCCCTCACCGGCACGTTTGCGGCGGTGGCTGAAACCCAGCGGGATGGGGCGCTGCTGGCGGTGGATGTGATCAACAGGAAAGGCGGGCTGGCCATGCCATGGGGAAAAGTGAAGGTGGAAGGCGTGGTCGCCGACGATGAGGCCAAGCTGGACGTGGGTGTCCGCCGCTACCGCTACATGGTCTCCGAAGGGGTGAAAGGCGTGGGGGGCCAGACCTGGGCTCCGCTGGCCTTTGCCATCAATGCCCTGGTTCAAAAAGATCCCATGCCGTATTTTCCCGTTTGCGTCATGGCCAAAGAAGGGTTCCTGAAGGGCAAGCTGGCCGACTCCACCTTTGCCGCGGCCTACAGCCCCTGGACGGTAGGATACATGGACGGCTCTGCGGCGATCAAGGCCCTTGGCAAGAAGAAGATTTACTTCCTGGCCCGTGCCGACAGCTGGGGCTGGGACATCCGGGACGGGGTGAAGGCTGCCGCGCAGGAGATGGGCGGCGAGGTGATCGGGTATGACGAGGTGTCCCTGGGGACCAGCGACTACACAACCATCCTGCAGAAAGTCCGGGCGGCCAAGCCGGATGTCTTCATCGCGTCGCAGTTTGCCGGGGATGCCGTGGCCCTTTTGAAACAGGTCCATCAGATGGGGCTGAACAAGGAAACGACCATATTCAACTCTTTCATCACCAACGTGGTGGCAAAAGGAATTCCCCCCCAGGCCCTTCAGGGGGTCTACTCCATACATTATTTCTACTACGACCTGGCCGGCTTCCAAGACCCGGAGGTCGCAAAAAGCGCCGCGGAGTTCACCGAACTGTATCGGGCCAAGTACAAGGCGCCCCCCGACTCTTATGCCACGATCGCCTACACCGCCTACATGGAAATGTTCCGGGGCTTCGAGGCCTCCGGGTCCCTCGACCCGAAGAAGGTCTCTGCCGCCCTGCTGGCCAACAAAGGCCAATTCACCTCGGTGAAGGGGCCTGCCATGTGGCGCCAAGACCACGCGGCGGTTTACAAGTACGCCGGCTTCCTGGTCCAGGGAAAAGGTCCGGGCGAGCAGAAAAACGAATGGGACCTCTTCAAGGTGGTGGGATACCAGGGCGGCGACTCAGTCATGCCGACCCTGAAGTCCCTGGGATACTAAAGCACCCGCCCCGGTGGGGGCGTCTCCTTTCACCGGGGCCGAACCAGGAAGGGCGGCCCGTGACTACGGATTCAGCCGCAGAAATCATCAGGACCGAAAACGTCACCAAACGCTTTGGCGAACTCGTCGCGGTTGACCGGGTGAACTATTCCCTGCGGCAGAACGAAGTCGCTGGAATTATCGGCTCCAACGGCGCCGGGAAGACGACCTTCTTCAACCTTCTCACCGGTTACTACCCGCCCGACGAAGGGATTATCCTGTATGCCGGGGAAGACGTGACCCGCGTCCCGCCGCAAAAACGGGTAGCCCTGGGCATGATGCGGACTTTTCAACTGACCTCCACTTTCGACAATCTGAAAGTGATCGACAACCTGGTCCTCTCCTTTTTCCGCGCCCATAAACGATCGGACTGGTTTTCCCTCTTCCGAACCACCTGCAAGCGGTACCGCAAAGAAGAGAAAATCGGCGAATGCCTGGAAACGTTCGAGCTCCAGGACGTGTCGGACAGGCAGGTGAGGCATCTCAGCCTGGGGGAGAAGAGGCGCCTGGAGATTGCCATGGCCATCCTGGCGGAGCCCAGGGTCTTGCTGCTGGATGAGCCCCTGGCGGGGCTGGGCGAGTCCGAGATCAAGAAAGTCCTGGGGGTCCTGAAGAGGCACGCGGGCAAACAGACGATCCTGATCGTGGAACACAAGATTTCCCAGGTGGAAGATTTCCTGGCGAGGCTCACCGTCATGCATGAGGGCAAGATCATCGCCGACGGCGGATACGAAGAATGCCTCCGGGACCCGGAGGTGCGCAGAAGCTACTGGCAGATCGACGCCTCGGCTGACGGCGCCGATCCCCTGCGGGGTTCAGGACGATGAACGCGGGCGAAATACTGGCGGTCAAAGGCCTGAATGTCTCTTACGGGGAATCCAAGGTCCTGTTCGACGCCGACCTGCGGGCGAAACCAGGCCAAGTGGTGACTTGCGTGGGGCGGAACGGGGCCGGGAAAACCACTCTCCTTAAGAGCATCGCGGGATTCCTGAAGCCGACCTCGGGATCGATCACCTTCAACGGCACCGACCTGATCGGCCTCAGGTCCTATGACATCGCCCGGATGGGGCTCAAATACATCCCCCAGGACAAGAAAGTGTTTTCGGATTTGACCGTCCGGGAAAATCTGGAGCTGGGCAGCTACGCCACCAAGGATTACAACTGGGATCAGGTGACCGACTATTTCCCCAAGCTGAAAAGCCTCATGGACCGCAAGGGAGGATACCTGAGCGGGGGGGAACGCCAGATGTTGATGATCGGAAGGGCCGTCCTGGGCAGCCCGAAAGTGCTGCTGATCGATGAGCCCACCGAGGGGCTGGCTCCCAGCATCGTCGCCCACCTGAAAAATGTCTTCAAGGAGCTGAGCAAGAAGGCGGCGCTGGTAATCGTGGAGCAAAATCTTCCCCTGGTGTGCGCCATATCCGATAAGATCTACGCTTTGAAAGAGGGGCGGATCGTCGCCGAACTTACCGGAGAGGAATCGATTAGAGCCAACGTATGTGAACAGTACCTTTAGGTCGTATCCGGAAATCGCTCTCCCCTTGGAGGCTGTGTCGTAATTCCGTTCATGGTTCGACAAGCTCACCACGAACGGAAAGGCAACGTTAGAAATCAACCACATGCCGTTCGCCCTGAGCTTGTCGAAGGACCAGCGACAAATTCCGATAAAGCCTCCGCATAGAGATGGTGATTTCGGAAAGGGAAGCATCGTGGCGAATGCATTCAGATGGTGGCGGGGCATCCTGCTGGCCTTTTTCCTCCTGGCCCTGTTGAGGGTGTTCTTGCCCCTCCCCTTCGCGAACGAGATTATCATTTTTTCCATCTATACCATGGGCTGCAACTTCCTCCTGGGCCGGGTGGGCTTTATCTCTTTCGGCCAGCCGGCTTATCTCGCCGTAGGCGCCTACGGCACCGCTTTTTACCTTTATTACTTCGGGCAAAACCCCTACCTCGGCATCCTTGTCGGGCTCCTTGCCGGGGTGGCCGTGTCCGCGCTGGTCGGCCCCTTCTTCGTCCGCCTGCGCAGCGACTATTTTGCCCTGGTGAACCTGGCCCTGGCGGTGATCGTTTTTTACCTCATGGAAAAAATCCTGGCGGACATCACCCACGGCGATAACGGCCTCTGGTTTCTGACCCGGATGTCCTCCACCCCGGTGCTGGACCTCACCCGCCCGAACCATTTTTTTATCTTCGCTTTTCTTGTGGCCTTCGCGCTCTGGGCCTTTTACAAATACCTGGACGATTCCGTTTACGGGGCCTGCTGCCTGGCGACGAAGATCAACGAAGACAAGCTGAAATTCCTCGGGTACAACAACTTCAAAATCCGGTGGCTGGCCTTTATCATCGCCAACACGACCACCGCTCTGGCTGGGGCCCTTTACGCCGTGTACCTGGGCTTCGTGAGCCCGGAGATCACCAGCCCCGCGCGAGCCGCCGACCCGGTGGTGGTCACCATCCTGGGAGGGGTCGGCACCCTCTACGGGCCCATCGTCGGGGCGATCGCCTACACGGGCATGAAAGACTTGATCAGCGGATGGATCGCCAACTGGGAACTTTTTATCGGCTTGCTTTTGGTATTCATCATGCTCGCCGGGGAAAAGGGAATCTGGGGGACCCTGGAGCCCATTCTGGGGAGAGCCTTCTCCGTGAAGAAAGCCTCGCCCGGTTTGCGAGGCAGCGGGGAACAAATCAAATGATGGACACGCACCTCTTCATCTCCGGAGTCATCTTCGGGCTGAGCATCGGCAGCATCTATTTCCTGCTGGCGATCGGCCTTTCACTCTGCTTCGGCTTGATGCGCATCATCAGCCTCGATCAATTGCTGTATTACTCGATCGGGGCCTTCGTCAGCTATTCCCTTTATATCGCCACGGGAAACACATGGATCGGCGTCTTCGGCGGGATGGCGGCCGCGGGCCTGATCAGTTTCGGCGTGGAGCGATTCGTTTATTTGCGCATTTACGAGCGGGACATCACCTTCACCATGATCGCTTCCTTCGGGATCCTGATCGCCGGCGTGGGCGCCATTAAATACATCTGGGGCCTGGTCCCCCGCCCGGCCCCCATTCCGATCGAAATGCAGGTCAGAATTTTGGGGACGGAAATCCCCGTCTACCGCCTGCTGGTCATCGGTATCTCTCTCCTGGTTTATGTGGGCATCTGGCTCTTTCTCAACCGGACCATCACCGGCAAGGCTATCCGGGCCGGCATCGAGGACGTGGAACATGTGGAAGGGCTCGGCATTAACGTATACCAACTCTTCACCGTCACCTTCATCATCGCCGGAATCCTTTCCGGGTTGGGAGGGGCGCTGCACGCGCCGCTGATCATGGTGGACCCGCAAATGGGCCTCCATCTGCTGGCCTTCGTATTCATGGTGGTCATCATCGGGGGGCTCGGAAGCATTAAAGGAACCCTCGTTTCCGCCTTCATCGTCGGGCAGGTCACCTCCCTGGGCTCCCTCGTTTACGCCCCGCTCGCGCAAATGGCGCCCTTTGCCATCATGCTTCTCATTCTCCTCATCAATCCGACGGGTCTATACGGCAGCAAACTTCTGAAACGTTAGATTCGTGAAATCAACGGCCGAGGGCCGGCGCCACGCCACGGCTTGCGGGGACCGGCTCGGCTGGGCTCATGGCAGGAAAATGGTTTCTGCCCGGACATCCCAGCGCTTACTAAAGGGTCCATAATTGAACAGACAACCGTGTTCCGACGATCGCATGTCATTGAGTGTCCGATCAATTATGGCTTGATCAGTAGCTCCGCCCCCCTATATACCGTCCTGAGGGAAGCATATTTGGCATTTTTTAAGTGAGTGCTTATATTTGGTAAACATTTTGAATGGGGAGGCGAAGGCATGGAGCAAAAAACAGGGATCGCGGCGATCCTTTCAATCATAGCTGCAATAGGAAGTTTCTTTCTGACTTTCTCCGGACATTCATTTTTCGGGTTTCTGGTGGCCATAGCATCGGTGGTCCTGGGGTTCATCGGGCTGCTTTTGGCCGCCTCTCCGAGGGTGAGCGGCGGGATCATCAGCATCGTCGCGATCATCATCGGAGCCCTTGGTTTCGTGATCGCCATATTGGGGATGGTCGGAGCTATTCTATTTTAATCCGGCCCGGATTTCGAAAGGGTGGCCGAAAGGGGCGGCCCTACATTTTTCATCCCCAAACTCCCATCCCGCGTTCGTAGGACTCCGGACTCCTGAGGTACGTTCCGGAAAAATTTCCTGCCTTTCCTTGTACCTTCCATTTTTATGGGGTTGTCATTTCTCCGCAAAAATGTTATCAAAAATATATAATTCTGCGAAAATTCCTTTGCGGGATCAGCGGAAGCGGATCCCGGGGAGGCGTGGCGTTGAAAAAGATCTTAGTTCCTGTTCTATTTGCTTCTCTTATTTTTTTGATGGGAATGGGGGACCTAGGGGGCTCAGCCCCGGCCGGTAAAGTTCCGGCTCCGGAGAAGAATTTTAAAGTTCGAATCGTTGACCGGGAGGGCGTCCAAACCTCTCTTTCCCTATTCAGCCAGGAGGGAAAGGTCTTCCTCGCGGGGAAGCGCGGCGACGCCGTGGTGACCATCCCTTTCGAGAATGTTACCCAGGTTCAATTTGAACCGCTGGAAGGCAGCGATGTCCGGGCAAGGGTTTCCATCAAGGGCGCCGAAGGCGTGGAAATCCGGCTGGAAAAAAGGGCCAAGCTTTACGGCAAGGCGGATTTCGGGACTTTTCAGATCGAAGCCAAGGATGTGAAATCAGTCACCTTCCTCCCCTGACCTGCTCGGCCCCACAACCCGCAAATCTCAGACTTAAGACCTCAGACTTCAGACTGAGCGAAACGGGAGATTATAAATGTCTACGGTCTGATATCTGAAGTCTAAGTTCTATTCCACAAGGAGGGCTACGGATGCCCGTTAAGAAAGTTTCAAGGAAAAAACTGCTGAAGGAACCCGACGAATTCATCTCCACTACGGCACGGACGATCCAGTTCTTTCGGGACCATGAACGCCAGATCACCCGCGCTGCGGTTGCGGTTCTGGTCGTTATTGCGATTGGAGCCGCCGCAATTTATTACCTGCGGTCGAAGGAAGATCGGGCGCTGAGCGCCCAGAGCCAGGGTCTGCAGATCTACCAGGAAGCTAACCGGGCCATCCTGGAAAACCCTGCGGCGGACAAGAAAGAGGATTTTAAAAAGGCGACGGATAAATTCCGGGAAGCGCTCTCCTTGTACAGGTGGGGAGGAACCGCCCAATTTTCGGAACTGTACATCGGCAACTGCCATTTCGCATTGAAGGAATACGACCAGGCCCTGGCTGCCTACTCCCGCTGCCTGGAAGGGCCGTTCCGGCCCTTCGCTTTGAACGGGCTGGCCTACGCCTTCGAAGCGAAAGGGGATTTCGGCAAGGCCCTGGAGAACTATCAGAAGAGCAGCGAAGATAAGGGGAACCCGTTTCAGCTGGAGGGCATGGTCGGGTCCGCTCGCTGTTACGAAAATCTCAAGCAGAAGCCCAAGGCCCTGGAAATGTACCAGAAGGCCCTGGCCCAGTTCCCGAAGTCTCCCATGGCCGAATTCCTCCAGTGGAAAGTAAACGAGCTCAAAGGATAGAGGAATGAGTGAGAAACGAACCCTGCTCTCCGGAAACGAAGCCATCGCCCGGGGAGCCTTCGAAAGCGGCGTAAAGGTCGCGGCGGCCTATCCGGGGACCCCCAGCACGGAGATCCTGGAAAGTTTGGGAAGTTATCCGGGGCTTCACGTGGAATGGTCGCCGAACGAGAAGGTCGCGCTCGAAACCGCCATGGGCGCGGCGTTCGGCGGGGCGCGCGCTTTGGCGGTCATGAAGCATGTGGGCGTCAACGTGGCCGCCGACCCTCTCTTTACCCTCTCTTACACCGGAGTGCAGGGGCGGGCTGGTGCTGGTTACGGCGGACGACCCGGAGATGCACAGCTCGCAAAACGAGCAGGACAACCGCCATTACGCCAGGGCGGCCAAAGTCCCCATGCTCGAGCCCAGCGACAGCCAGGAGGGAAAGGATTTTACCCGCCTGGCGTTCGAGCTTAGCGAGAAGTTCGACACCCCCGTCATGCTCCGCACAACGACAAGAGTCTCGCATTCCAAATCCGCCGTCCGCCTGGATGAGCCCTCCTCTCCCGCCGCTCCGCCCAAGCTCGTCAAAGACCCGGTGAAATACGTCATGCTCCCGGGAATGCCCGCAAACGCCACCCGGTGGTGGAAAAGCGGATGAAAGACCTGGAGCTCTTTGCCGACTCCTTCCCCGGGAACCGGGTCGAGTGGGGGGAGAAGAAGGTGGGGATCATCACCAGCGGCATTTCCTACCAGTATGCCAAAGAGGTGATGCCCGAAGCCTCATTCCTGAAGCTTGGAATGGTTTACCCCTTGCCCAAGGAGATGATCCGGTCTTTTGCTTCCGGGGTGGAAAAACTCTTTGTCGTGGAGGAGCTGGACCCTTTCATCGAGGAGCAGGTCCGCGCCATGGGAGTCGATGTGGCCGGAAAATCGGCTTTCCCGCTTTGCGGGGAACTGAACCCGCTTCTCGTGGCCCAAGGCCTGAAAGACCTTCCCGCAGCTCCCCAAGATCAGGCATCCCGCAGCTTGCCGGCGCGGCCCCCCGTGATGTGCCCCGGTTGCCCTCACCGGGGAGTGTTCTCGGTCTTAAGCAAGCTCAAGCTTTTTGTCACCGGGGATATCGGCTGCTACACGCTGGGATTCCTCCCGCCCCTTAGCGCGATCGACACCTGCGTGTGCATGGGGGCTTCCATCGGACACGCCCTCGGTTTGGACAAAGCCCTTGGACCGGAAGCCCTGGGGAAAGTGGTGGCGGTGATCGGCGACTCTACCTTCCTCCACTCCGGGATCACCGGACTATTGAATGTGGTTTACAACCGGGGCGCCGTGACCGTCATCATCCTCGACAACCACACGACGGCGATGACCGGCCGGCAGGATCACCCGGGGACCGGATTCACCCTCGGGGGGGAGGAGACTGTCCAGGTGGACCTGATGAAGCTCGCCAGGTCGCTGGGAGTTAAGAATGTCAAGCAGGTGAATCCGTATGATCTTTCTGCCACGGAACGGGTCATCAAGCGGGAAGTGAGCCGGCCCGAGCCCTCGGTCATCATTTCTCGGGCGCCGTGCGTCCTGTCGCGCAGGGAAAAGGCGGTGAGCGGGGAAGCGCTCTTCGTCAGTCCCGACGCTTGCGCCGGGTGCCGCTCGTGCCTGCGGCTCGGATGCCCGGCCATCGCCTGGGTGAAGGAAGAAGGGGTGAACGCGGAGGGGAAGAAGAGAAAGGGGAGGGCGGCCATCGAGACGTCCCTGTGCACCGGCTGCACCCTCTGCGCACAGGTCTGCAAGTTCGAGGCGATAAAGGGGGCCGCGACAGTTTAGCCCTTTGAAGCAAGGGCCAAACTTCAATGCAAAATGCAAAATTTTGATGACCTGCTTTTCTCCATCTATAGTGAACGACTTAAATAAGTTGACATGCTGTTGGCCTCTGGTTGACCCGCAAAATCCCCCCTTGCCCCCCTTTGATAAAGGGGGGGTGGGGGGATTTACCGGGATTGCCTAACATGCAATGTCCACTTTCTTTCGTCGGGCACTATAGAATTAACCTTTTTCATTTTGCAATTTGCATTTTGCATTGAGAGTGAGGATTCATGGACAATAAGGTCACCAACATCTTGCTCGTGGGAGTGGGCGGCCAGGGGATCATCCTGGCCTCGGAAATCATGGCCGACGTTTTCCTCGAAGCCGGTTTCGACGTCAAGAAGAGCGAAGTCCACGGCATGGCCCAAAGGGGAGGTAGCGTCTCCACCCACGTCCGGTTCGGCCCCAAGGTCTTTTCTCCCCTCATACCCGAGGGAGAGGCGGACATCTTCCTGGCCTTCGAGGAACTGGAAGCCCTCCGCTATTTATCTTTCCTGACCCCGAACCCCATCATCCTGCTCAATCAGCAGCGCCTCAACCCGCCCGGTGTCTCCCTTGGAAATGAAGAATACCCGACCGACGTCGGGGAAATCCTCTCCCGGCGGGCAAAGGAGCTGAGGCGCATCCCGGCGCGGGAGATCGCCGTGAAAGCGGGCGATGCGCGGGCGGCAAATGTCGTCCTCCTCGGGGCGCTTCAATCCGCCCTTTCCATATCCATTCCCGAAAAAATCTGGACCGAAAACATCCTGCGCAGGTTTCCCCCGAAGGCAGGTCCTGTGAACCTGGAAGCCTTCCGCTTGGGCAAGAACGCCTGACGGGATAACTGAAAAAGAGAGCCGGCGTGGCTAAGACCCTGCTGTTGATCCTAGTCCTCCTTTCCTCATCCGGGTGGGCCCTGGGCCAGGAGGGGCGGCCCAGGATCGTTGACGAGAAGCTGCAGATGGACCTCGCCGACAATTTTTTTCAGGAAGGCGACTACTACCGCGCAATCACCGAGTACAAAGCTTTCCTTTTTTTCTTTCCCCAAAGCCCCCGGGCCGAAGAGGCGCTCTGGAAGATCGCCAGCTCCTATTTTCGAGGAGGAAGGTGGGACGGCGCCCTCTCGGCCGCCGAGGACCTGCTGAAGAGGTTTCCTTCCTCTTCGTGGGCCCCCGACGCCCTTCTCCTCATGGGCCGCTGCTTTGCCGAGAAGAAGGACTACTCCCAGGCTCGGGCTTTCTTCCGCCGGGTGCAGGAGAGCGCGCCGGGAAAGCCCCCCGCCGCCGAGGCCCAGTTCCAGATCGCCCGCACCTACGTATTCGAGGAGCGGTGGAAAGAAGCGGTCGCCGAGTTCGAGAAAGTGGACCCGACGAGCAAGCTGTACCCGAAGGCCGAGATCTACGCCCGGGGACTGGAGCGGATCGACGAGCTTCCCCGGAAATCACCCGTCGGCGGCCGGGATCCTCGCGGCGATCATCCCTGGAAGCGGGCACCTTTACAGCGAGCGCTACCGGGACGCGGCCATTGCCTTTGCGCTGAACGGCGCCTTTATCTGGGGAATGGTGGAAGCTTTTGAGGATAAGAACTATGTAGTGGGTGGAATCTTGACCTTTTTTGAACTCGGATGGTATAGTGGCAATATTTACAGCGCCGTGTCCGGGGCCCATAAATACAACCGAAGCCGGATAAGGGAATACCTCGATCGGCTGGAGAAGGAAGGGAGCTTTTCCGCGGGAATTTCCTTCCGGGGGAAATACCCGGTCATCGCTCTGCGGTATGATTTTTAGAAGCCTTGTAACTGTTTAGCGCCTCTGAAAAGAGTTCCAAATTTGCCAGAAACCCTGAGAAATCCCCCTAATCCCCCTTTTTCAAAGGGGGAAACTCTATCTCCTCCCTTTGGAAAAGGGAGGTTGGGAGGGATTTCTGGGAACGCTTTTCAAAATATTAAACTGATACCAAGCATTTTGTTTCTATCCTTAGTGGCCGTCCTAGTCCTTCAGGCCGCCGGTTCCGGTGCTGAGGCCCGGTGGGAAGAGCCCTGGGGGAAAAAGGGGTCCGCCGGAGTCCCGGGCCAAGTAGCGGCGCAACCGCCTTCTGCCGGCCAAAAAGCGGCCGGGGGGCTCATCGGGATTTTCCAGGGAATACATCAGCCCGGTGGACGGGGACCGCTGCCCCATGTACCCGACCTGCTCCCAGTACAGCCTCGAAGCCATCCGGAAGCACGGGGTCGCCATTGGATTCGTGATGACCTTCGACCGCCTGATGCACGAATCCGATGAAATCCGCAGGGCCCCCCAGGTGAAGATTTACGACTCCTACCGGTATTACGACCCGGTGGAGAACAACGATTTCTGGTGGAATAAATGATGCAGGGCGGTTGTGAACCGCCCCTGTCAATCCGGAGGATTTTTTATGATCTGGGACGAGGAATTCGAAACCCTGCCGCGGGAAGCCCTGGAGGCCCTCCAGCTGAAGCGCCTGGTCGCCACGGCGGAGAGGGTCTATGCGACCGTTCCTTTCTACAAGAAGAAGTTCGATGAATCCGGGGTGAAACCATCGGACATCAAATCCCTGAAAGACCTGCGGCGCCTGCCTTTTACCACAAAATCGACCTGCGGGACAACTACCCCTTCGGCCTTTTCGCCGTGCCCATGGAACAGGTGGTGCGCATCCATGCCTCTTCGGGGACGACCGGCAAACCGACCGTGGTCGGCTATACCCGCCGGGATATCAACACCTGGGCGGAGCTGATGGCCCGCTCTCTGTCGGCCGCCGGGGCCCAGAAGACCGACATCATCCACAACGCCTACGGATACGGCCTTTTCACCGGCGGGCTGGGGGTCCACTACGGGGCGGAGAAGCTCGGTGCTTCGGTCATCCCCATTTCCGGCGGCAACAGCAAGCGCCAGATCATCATCATGCAGGATTTCGGGTCCACCGTCTTGACCTGCACGCCTTCCTACGCCCTTTTCCTGGCCGAGACCGCCGTGGAGATGGGCATCGACTTCAAGAAACTGAAGCTGCGGGTGGGGATCTTCGGGGCCGAACCCTGGTCCGAAAAGATGCGGGACGAGATTGAGCGAAAGCTGAACATCCAGGCCATCGACATTTACGGGTTGAGCGAGGTCATCGGGCCCGGGAGTGAGCATCGAGTGCATCGAGGCCAAGCGGGGCCTTCACATCTTCGAGGACCATTTCATCCCCGAGATCATCAACCCGCAGACCGGCGAAGTCCTCCCCTACGGGGAGAAAGGGGAACTGGTCTTTACCACCATCACCAAGGAAGCCTTTCCCCTGATCCGCTACCGGACCCGGGACATCTCGGTTCTCTATCCCGAGCCCTGCAAATGCGGGCGGACCCACGTGCGCATGGAGCGGGTGAGCGGGCGCAGCGACGACATGCTGATCATCCGCGGGGTCAATGTCTTCCCCTCCCAGATCGAAAGCGTGCTGATGAACATCGAAGGGGTGGAGCCCCATTATCTCCTGATCGTGGACCGGCAGGGGAACCTGGACACCCTGGACGTGCAGGTGGAAGTTAACGAGAAGGTTTTTTCGGACGAGGTGAAGAATCTCCAGTCCCTGGGCCGAAGGATCGAAAAGGAGATCAAGGATCTTCTGGGGGTGAATGCCGGCGTGAAGCTGGTGGAGCCCAAGACCATCCAGAGGAGCGAAGGGAAGGCCCAGAGGGTCATCGATAAAAGAAAGATCTGAGTGATGAGAGTCAATTAACTCCAAGATTGCCAATTTTTCCGTCATTCCGGCGAATGCCGGAATCTCAGTTCATTGAAATAATCCTGGACTCCTGCTTTCGCAAGAGTGACGGCGATGGAGGGAACCATGAAAGTTGAACAGATTTCCGTATTTCTGGAAAACAAGCCCGGGGCGCTTGGCCGAGGTCACCCGCATCCTGGGAGAGGCGGGGGTCAACATCCGCGCCCTCTCCCTGGCGGACACGAAGGATTTCGGCATCCTGCGCCTGATCGTGAACGACAACGAAAAAGCCAGGTCGGTCCTGGGGCCGAAGGGCTTTACCGTGCGCAAGACCGAGGTGGTCGCGGTGGAGGTCCCCGACCGGCCCGGGGGGCTGGCGGACATCCTGAAGGTCCTTTCCGAAGCCGGGGTCAACGTGGAGTACCTGTACGCCTTCGTCCAGCAGAGCGGGGAGAATGCCATCATCATTTTCCGCTTCGATGAGACCGACCGGGCCATCTCCGTCCTCTCGCAGAACAAGGTGCGGATTCTGGAAGGGAAGAAAGTCTACACCCTGTAGATTTCTGGCATGGTGGGGGCGAGGTGACCTCGCCCCTACGAATTCTTACCGGGCGAGATAACCTCGCCACACTACGATTAGGAGGATGTTATGCTGAAAAAATTCGGTATCGTTATTTCACTTTTCACCGTTGACTTTGTCAGGAGGATTTCTCTCCGCTGAATCGCGGCCGAAAAGGCGCCCTATTCGGTGGGGGCTGTCTTCAGCGTGACCGGGGGCGCCTCCTTCCTGGGGGAGCCCGAGCGCAACACGGTGAAGATGGTCGAGGAATGGGTCAACGCGGCCGGCGGAATCCAGGGACATCCGCTGAAGGTCATCGTCGAAGACACCAAGAGCGATGAAGGCCAGGCGGTCCTGGCCGTCCGGAAGCTCCTGGAAAAGGATAAAGTCATGGCCATCGTCGGCCCCTCCACGACCGGCGAAAGCATGGCCGTGGTGCCCATCATGGAAAAGGCCCAGACCCCGCTGATCTCCTGCGCCGCGGCCCTTTCCATCGTCACCCCGAAAGAAGAACTGGACCGTATCCTGATCCTCAAGACATTTGAGATGCCGAAGAAACAGAACAAATGGATCTTCAAGACCGCCCAGACCGACACCTCCGCCGTCGAAGCCATCTACGACCATATGAAGAAGAAAGGGATCTCCAAGGTGGCGATCATCACGGTGACGGCCGGTTTCGGGGACTTCGGCCGCCAGGAGCTGAAGCGGGTGGCCCCCGTCTACGGAATTTCCATCGTGGCGGATGAGCGTTACGGGCCGAAGGATTCGGACATGACCGCTCAATTGACCAAGATCAAGGGGACGGACGCCCAGGCGCTGGTCAACTGGTCGGTAGGCCCGCCCCAGGTCATCGTCACCAAGAACTGGAAGCAGCTGGACATGAAGATTCCCCTGTACCAGAGCCACGGCTTTGGGTCCAAGAGGAACATCGAGCTGGCCGGGGGGGCGGCGGAGGGGGTCCTCTGCCCCTTGGGCCGGCTGGTGGTGGCCGAAAAGGTCAAGGCGGACAACCCGCAGAAACCGGTCATCATGAAATACAAGACCGAGTATGAAAAACGATTCAAGACCGACGTAAGCACTTTCGGCGGGTATGCCTACGACGCCATCTACATGGTGGTCGACGCCCTGAAAGCGGTGGGCGCGGACAAGGCCAAAATCCGTGATTACCTGGAGACCAAGATCAGGAACTGGCCGGGAACCGGCGGGGTTTTCAACATGTCCCCTGAGGACCACACCGGATTGAACAAAGACGCCTTTGTCATGATCGTCGTGAAAAATAATGACTGGACTTTCGCGGACTGATGGATATAATGGGTTAAATTCGAACGCAGAACGGCAAAAGATGAAAAACGCCGATGTCCAAATCACCCTACCGCTGGATGCTTTCCGTCTTTCCGGACCGGCGAAGAATCCCGGAGATCTGCGTCTTTCCTTTTACGGCTACTATTACTTTTAAAGAGCGCTGCGGGCCTTCATTTCTTTTCCCCTTGAAGGCCTTAAGCGCTCTTTGTTTATTCAATGGTCGCCAGGCGCGAGCGCGCAAGGGGTAAACGGGATTGTTATCACGCCCTAGTTATTCGGAGCTCCGAATGGGCTTCCGGCGCCCCCTCACCCTCCCCCTCCCGAGACGGGGGAGAGGGCCGGGGTGAGGGGAAGTTTCGGAGGCTGACTTAATAAGGACTCTATAGCAGAACAACGACGCGCGCCCTTTTGTTTTTCGCCCTTGCGCCCTCGCGCCTTGCGACTTGGGATTGTTGATTATGACTTTCGCCAGCCAACTCATCCAATATCTCTTCACCGGGCTCACCCTGGGGAGCATCTACGCCCTGGTCGCTCTCGGGTTTACCATGATCTACAACGCCACGGGGATCATCAACCTGGCCCAGGGTGAGTTTGTCATGCTGGGCGGACTGATCATGGTCTTCTTGACAGCGGTGGCTGAAAATTCCGCTGTTCCTCGGGTTCGGCCTTACCATCCTGCTCGTCACGCTTGTGGGGGCCATTTTCGAACGTCTGGCCATCCATCCCCTTAGGAACGCCTCCCTGATCACCCTCATCATCATCACCCTGGCCGGCTCTATTCTTTTCCGGGGAGGGGCCATGTTCGTCTGGGGAAAAGACCCGTACGCTCTTCCTCCCTTCAGCCGGGGCCGGGCCGTTCACATCCTGGGAGCTACGATCCAGCCCCAGATTTTCTGGATCCTGGCCATCACCGTCCTGGTCGTGATCGGGGTCCATTTCTTTTTCAGTCGGACGCTGACGGGCAAGGCCATGACCGCCTGCGCCTTCAACCCTGGTTGCCGCCCGCCTGGTCGGGATCAATGTCCAGAAGATGATCCTGCTCTCCTTCGCGCTTGAGCGCCGCCGTGGGAGCCGTTGCCGGCGCCATCATCACCCCCATCACCCTCATGGAATATGACCGGGGGCCCCTTCTGGGCCTGAAGGGGTTTGCGGCCGCGGTGCTCGGAGGTTTGGGGAGCGGCATTGGTTCGGTCGTCGCCGGGTTCATCATCGGGATCCTGGAATCCTTCGGAGCCGGTCTGATCTCGTCGGGCTACAAGGATGCCATCGCCCTGCTGGTCATGCTGGTGATCCTCTGGGTGAAACCGAGCGGCCTTTTCGGAAGCAAAGAGGAGAGCGAGTTGAAAAAATTTTGACTGTAGGGACACGCTGCAGGTTACGTCGTGAGGATCCAGGCACGTAGGGGCGGAGTTACTCGCTACATGCCAGCTGACCGATCGCGCGCTCGTAACCAGGAACGAGCAACCAGCAACAAACTCGGGGTATGAAGAAGAAGGATCTCTACACTATTGTCGCATTGCTGCGGTCATCGCTGCTTTTCCCCGGCTGGGCGGGGGAAACGATTACTTCTTCAGCCTCCTCGTCTTCATGGGCATCAACGCCATGATTACCATGGGGCTGAGCCTCCTCATGGGGTACGCCGGGCAGATTTCTCTCGGCCATGCCGCTTTCTTCGGACTGGGAGCCTATTCTTCCGGAGTTCTGACCGTCAAATACGGCGTTTCATCCGCTGGCCGCTTTCGGTGCCGGGATCTTCCTTTCGGCCCTGATGGCCTTCCTCGTGGGCAAGCCGACCCTGCGCCTGAAGGGCCACTACATGGCGGTGGCGACCCTGGGGTTCGGCGAAATCCTCTTCATCGTCTTCAACGAACTATCCCCCCTGACCGGGGGTCCTTCCGGCCTCTCGGGCATCCCTTCCTTGACCTTTGGGGGGGCCGCACTCGACGGGCAGCCTGTATCTTTACCTCGTTTGGGCCTTCGTGTTTCTCCTTCTTCTCTTTTCCCTGAACGTGATCAACTCCCGGGTGGGCCGGGCCCTGCGGGCCGTGCACGGGAGCGAGCTGGCGGCCGGAGCCATGGGGGTAGACGCGGCCCGGTACAAGCTGGGCGTTTTCGTCCTGAGCGCCGTTTACGCCTCCATGGCCGGCAGCCTGTACGCCCATTTCGTCACCTTCATCAGCCCCAGCTCTTTCAGCCTGATGTTCTCCATCCTGCTTCTCATGATGGTGGTGGTCGGGGGCACCGAAACGATCTGGGGGGCTCTCCTGGGGGCGGCCGTTCTTACCCTTCTGCCCGAATACCTTCGGGGCCTGGAAGATTTCGAAGTGCTGGCTTACGGGGCCATTCTCATGGCCGTCCTCCTCTTCATGCCCAGGGGGATTCTGGTGGGGCTGCGCGGGATCTTCGAAAAGAAAGAAAAGGCGAAATGACGGGAGAGGAAATCCTCAACCGTTCGGGACCTGCAAAAATCTTTCGGCGGCCTCACGGCCATCGATTCCCTGAGTTTCGCCGTGTCGGCGGGGCAGATCAAATCCATCATCGGGCCGAACGGGGCGGGGAAGACGACCCTCTTCAACCTGATTACCGGGGTCTTTCCGCCCACCGGAGGGAATTTTCAGTTTGCTGGAAAATTCCTGAACGGGCTCAAGCCCCATGCGATCGCCCGGCTGGGGATTTCCCGCACCTTCCAGAACCTGGAGCTTTTCCCGAACATGAGCGTCCTGGAAAATGTCATGCTCGGCAGGCACGCCCGAACTTCGGCGGGTATTTTCCAGGCGGGCTTTCGCCTGCCGGCGATGCGGCGCGAGGAGCGGAGAATCCAGGAGAAGGCCATGGAGGAGCTCCGGTTTCATGGAACTGGAGGACAGGGCGCGGCTGGGCGCCGGCTCTTTACCCCTGGGGGAGCAGAAACTCCTGGAGATCGCCCGGGCCCTGGCCACGCCAGCCCAGGCTCCTGCTGCTGGACGAGCCCGCTGCCGGGCTGAACATCCGGGAGACGGAGAAGCTCTCCGAGACGATCCTGCGCATCCGGGAGAGAGGGATCACGGTCATGCTGGTGGAGCATGACATGAGCCTGGTGATGGGGATCTCCGACGAAGTGCTGGTCCTCAACTACGGGAAGAAGATCGCCGAGGGCGTTCCCCGGGAGATCCAGCGGAACCGCGGAGGTCATCGCCGCTTACCTGGGGGAGGAGGACGGACGATGCTTAGGGTGGAGAGCGTCAGCGCCTTCTACGGCGCCATCCAGGCCCTGCGGAATGTCTCCCTCCACGTCAGCCCCGGCGGAGATGGTCACCCTTCTGGGGGCCAACGGGGCGGGGAAAACGACGCTCATGAAGATCATTTCCGGAATCCACCCCGCCTCCAAGGGAAGACTCTGGTTCAGCGGCCGGAATATCTCGGGCCTGCCGGCGGAACGGATCCTGCGGCTGGGAGTCGGTCAGGTTCCCGAAGGCCGGCAGATCTTCGCCCCGCTCAGCGTCCTGGACAATCTCGTCCTCGGGGCCTATGTGCGCTTCAAGGGGGAAGGAAAGAAGGAGATCTTTCGAGGACCTGGATTCGATCTTCGACCTTTTTCCCGTTTTGCGGGAAAGGCAGAAACAGCGCGCCGGAACGCTCTCGGGGGGAGAGCAGCAGATGGTGGCGATCGGCCGGACCCTGATGTCCAGGCCCAAGCTCCTTCTCCTCGATGAGCCTTCCCTGGGCCTCGCCCCCATCGTGGTGAACGGGATCTTCAAAGCGATCCGCGTGCTCCGCACCCGAGGCACGACCATTCTTCTGGTCGAACAGAATGCCAAGGCGGCTCTGAAGGTGGCGGACCGGGGCTTACGTCCTCGAGACCGGGACGGATCATCCTGGAGGGGGAGACCGAGGACCTGTTGAACAACAAAGAAGTCCAGCGTGCCTACCTGGGCAAGGAGTACCGGGAGGTATGGGAGTGAAGGGAGGCCGAAAATGATCTGGGACCGCCGGAATGAATGTATGGGCCGGGAGGAGATCGAGCAGCTCCAGCTGGAGCGGCTCCAGTCCACGCTGAACCGGGTTTACCGGAACGTGTCCTTCTACAAGAAAAGATTTGACCGCCTGAAGATCCTCCCGGACGAAATCCAGACCCTGCAGGATCTGGCCCAGTTCCCCCTGACCGCCAAGGAGGACCTGCGGGAGAGTTACCCCTACGGCATGTTTGCCCTCCCGCTGCGGGAGGTGGTCCGGATTCACTCTTCTTCGGGGGTGACGGGGAAACCCACGGTTACGGGCTACACGAAGAATGACCTCCATCACTGGAGCCAGCTCACGGCCCGGGTCCTCACGGCCGGGGGCGTGACGAAGGACGACGTGGTGCAGATCACTTTCAAATACGGCCTTTTCACCGGCGCTTTCGGCCTGCACCAGGGGGCCGAGCTCATCGGCGCCTCGGTCATTCCCATGTCCACGGGCAACACCCGCAAGCAGGTCCTGATCATGCAGGATTACAAAACCACCGCCCTGGTCAGCACCCCTTCCTATGCCCTGCTCCTGGCCCGCTACATGGAAAAAGAAGGGATCGACCCCAAATCCCTATCGCTGAAACTGGGACTCTTCGGCGCGGAGCCGTGCCCGGAATCGATGCGCAGGGAGATCGAAGAGCGCCTCTTCATCAGCGCCACGGATAATTACGGCGTGAGCGAAGTCATGGGCCCGGGGGTATCGGCGGAATGTGAACACAAGAACGGCCTTCACCTGTACGAGGACCATTTCATCCCGGAGATCATCGACCCCCAGACTCTCAAAGTGCTCCCCACCGGGGCGGAAGGGGAGCTCGTCCTGACCACTCTGACCAAAGAAGCTTTTCCCCTGGTCCGCTACCGGACCCGGGATATCACCTCCCTGGACTATTCTCCCTGCCCCTGCGGCCGAACGCTGGTGCGGATGAAAAAGGTGCTGGGGCGGAGCGACGACATCATTGTCATCAAGGGGATCAAGGTTTTTCCCTCCCAGGTGGAGTCCATCCTCATGGAGATGGAGGGGGTGGAGCCGCGGTACCAGATTATCGCCGACCGGGTCGAGGGGGTGGATACCCTGGAAGTGAAGGTGGAGGTTAACGAAAGCGTTTTTTCCGACGAGATCAAGAACCTGCAGAATATCGGGTCCCGAGATCGAACGGAAACTGCGGGAGATCGTCGGGGTCAGCGCCAAGGTGAAACTGGTCGCCCCGGAGAGCCTGCATCCGAAAAACGGCAAAGCTCCAGAAGGTGATCGACCGGAGGAAAAACTGAAGGGCAGGGGCCGGTCCCATGCCATCTCAGGCCGTCCAATGGATTGTATGGGGCGCGGTGCCCGCGCCCAAAAGCTTACCAAGGAGGGTAAAATGTCGTTCCAGAAATTAGCCGCAGCCATCATCGGTTTCCTGGCATGGGGAATATTTCTCTTTCCCTTTTCGCGGCATCGGCCCAGACGAAGCCTGTCGAGTTATCTTACTCGATCTTCTTCCCCGCCCCCCATAAGAACACGGTCCTGGCCGGGCGAATGGGCCAAAGAAGTCGAGAAGCGGACGAACGGGAAAGTGAAGATCACCCTGTTCCCCGGGGGGACGCTGACCCCGGCTTCCACCTGCTACGACGGGGTGGTGAAGGGGATCTCGGACATCGGCATGTCGGTCCTGGGCTACACCAAAGGCAAATTTCCCCTGACCGAGGTGATCGACCTCCCGCTGGGGTACACGAACGGGATGGCCGCCACCCGGCTGATCAATCAGTATTACCAAAAATTCAAACCCAAGGAGTTTGAGGAGGTGAAAGTGCTGTACCTCCACGCCCACGGCCCCGGAATCCTGCACACCAAGAAAGCAGTGTCCAAGCTCGAGGACCTGAAAGGGCTGAGGATCCGCTGCACCGGGACAGCGGCCAAAGTCGTCTCGGCCCTGGGGGGAACGCCCGTTTCCCTGCCCATGGGAGAAACCTACGACGCCCTCAACCGGGGCATGGTCGACGGCTCCATGGCCCCCATGGAGTCCCTGGAAGGCTGGAAATGGGGGGAAGTGGTGAAGTCCACCACCGAGAGCTACGGCTCGGCCTACAGCACGGGGTTTTTCGTGGTGATGAACAAGGAGAAAGTGGAATGCGCTCCCGGCGGACCTGCAGAAAACGATCGAGAAGATCAACCAGGAGTGGATTGACAAGACCGGGAAAGTGTGGGACGACATCGACAAATCCGGGAAGGAGTTCAGCCTGAAGCTGGGAAATAAGATCATCCCCCTCTCCAGGGAAGAGAACCAGAGATGGGCCAAGGCGGTCACCCCCGTCCTCGACGATTACGTGAAGGCCATGAAGGAAAAGGGCCTGCCCGGCGACGAGGCTTTGAAATTCTGCCTGGATTTTTTGAAGAAGAGCAAATGAAAAACCATTTTGCAATTTGGCAGTTTAGCAATATAGAAAAAGACGCTATTTGTCGATTTATACTCACACGGACACTATAGTGAACGTCATAAATGATTTGTTATCGCCAACTCAACTCCAATGACCTGTGGTCTGCAGAAATCCCCCCGCGCCCCCCTTTATTAAAGGGGGGTTGGGGGGATTTCGGGAGATGACTGGGTTGATCCCCCTCGGTTCTCTATTAACGTCGACTTACTTCTGTCGTTACCTATAAACACTGACACTCCTTTTTGAAAGGGAGACCATGAACGGTTTCCTGCAGTGGGTCTTCGGTCTCAGCAAGTGGGCCAACCATGCGGCCGGAGCGACTCTGACGGCGATGATGCTGATCACCGTCGGAGATGTGATCCTGCGGTCTCTCGGAAGCCCCATTGTAGGGATTTATGAACTGGTGGCCTTCTCCGGCGCCGTGGTGATCGGCTTTTCCATCCCCTTCACGTCCTGGGTCCGGGGCCATATCTACGTCGACTTTTTCGTGGGAAAACTGCCCGGGGGGTGCCGGAAAATCATTCACCTGTTGACCCGTTCCCTCGGGATCGGCGTTTTCGGCCTCACCGGCTGGAATTTGATGAAGATGGCCCAGGACCTCCGGCACTCCGGGGAGGTCTCCCCGACGCTGCACCTGCCTTTTTACCCGGTGGTGTACGGGATCGGGCTGGCTGCCTTCTGGAATCGCTGGTCCTCGTTGAGCGACATGGTGAAAGTATTCAGGGATCAATATGAATGAGGTGATGGCGGGGATCTTCGGGATGGCTTTGGTGCTGGTCCTGTTCTTCACCGGCATCGAGCTGGGGTTTGCCATGGCCGTGGTCGGGTTTCTTGGGCTTCAGCTACGTGGTCTCCGACGAAAGCCGCGCTGAACCTTCTGGCCAAGGATATTTTCGACGTCTTCTCCTCCTACGGGTTCACGGTCATCCCCCTCTTTATCTTCATGGGGCAGATCGCCTTCAACGCGGGCATCGCCAAGAGGCTCTACGAGACCGCCTACAAATTCATCGGCCATATCCCCGGCGGACTGGCCATGGCCACCGTGGGAGGGGCCACGGCTTTCAAGGCCATCTGCGGCTCCTCCCCGGCCACGGCAGCCACCTTCGCCAGCGTGGCGGTCCCGGAGATGGACCGGTACGGGTACAGCAAGAAACTCTCCACGGGGATCGTGGCCACCGTGGGGACCCTGGGGATTCTCATGCCCCCGAGCGTCACCCTCATCGTCTTCGGGATCATCACCGAGCAGTCCATCGGCAAGCTCTTCCTGGCCGGGCTCATTCCCGGCCTGATGATCGCCTTTTTCTTTTTGGTTGATCATCTACGTGTGGTGCCGGATCAACCCGGCCCTGGGCCCCAAAGGTCAAAAGTCCTCCTGGAAGGAGAGGTTGGCCTCCCTGCCGGAGATGTTGTGGGTCGGAATCATTTTTCTCCTGGTCGATCGGCGGGCTGATGAACGGCTTCTTCACCCCCACCGAGGCGGGCAGCGTGGGCACGTTCGCGGTTCTCCTCTTGTCCGTTCTCAAAAAGGACCTGACCTGGAAAGGGTTCGTCAAATCCATCCAGGAGTCCCTGCGCACGGCCTGCATGGTGCTCATGCTCATCGTCGGCTCCACGATCCTGGGCCATTTCCTGGCGGTCACCAAGATCCCCATGCTCGCCGCCGACTGGATCATCGAGCTGCAATTTCCACCGCAATTTCACCATGGTCCTCATCGCCCTGATCTACCTCCTGGGCGGATCGTTCATCGACGACCTGGCCTTCATGATCCTGGCTACCCCGATCTTCTACCCGGTGATCATCAAGCTGGGCTACGACCCGATCTGGTTCGGCATGATCATCGCGATCACCGTCATGATCGGAGTGGTCATCCCGCCGGTGGCCATCAACGTCTTCGTGGTCAAGAACATCACCAAGGTCCCCTTCGGGGTGATTTATAAGGGTGTGTACCCCTTCCTGATCAGCCTCGTCGTTTGCGCCTTCCTTCTCTTCCTTTTCCCCTCCATCGCCCTTTTTCTCCCCGCCCGGTTCATGAGGTAAGTCATTTCGCCCGGGATTCGGGGCGCCCCGCAGGATGAGGGTTCCCGCGAAAAAGGAAATCCTGGAACGATTGATTCCGGCCGCCGGTTTATTTGCCTGGGAGCCCGGAAGACGGACCCAGGCGCTCATGGGAAGAGAGCTTTCGCCGCGTAGTAGCCGCACAGCCCGTGAACGCCCCCGCCGGGAGGGGTGGAGAACGAACAGATATAAACGTCCTTTCTCGAAGTCCGGTAGGGAGAAAACGATACCACGGGCCGGGTATAAAGCTGGAAGAGATCCTGCAGACCGCCGTTGATGTCTCCCCCCACGTAATTGGGGTTGTATCGCTCCATGGCCGCGGGGGAGAGGGCATTTCTCGCGAGGATAGTGTCGCGGAACCCCGGGGCATATTTTTCTATCTTTCCCTCGATGACGCCTGAAATGTCCTCCGAAGAACCATGCGGGACATGGCAATAAGCCCACGCGGTATGCTTCCCCTGGGGGGCGCGGGAGGAATCGAAGAGGCTCTGCTGGGCGAGGACAACAAAGGGGGAGGGGGAAAATTCCCCCGCGTGGGCGGAGCGGATCGAAGCGGTGATTTCCTCAAAGGAGCTGCCCAGATGAACGGTACCGGCCCTTCTGCAGATCTTGGCCTTCCACGGGATCGGTTGCCTCAGCGCCCAGTCCATCTTGTAAACTCCGGGGCCGTACCGGAACCTTCCGAGCTTTCTCCGGTACCGTTCGGATAGCCCGACGCCGTCAATGTTTCTGTACGCCTTTCCGTCGGCGCCCAGGATATCGGCAGTCAGCTCCAAGGAGCGGTGCAGCGCCAGGGCCGTTCCATCCTCGAACGGATGGGCAACGAGGATTTCCGGCTGGATCCAGGAAAGGCCGTACTGATCGAGCCCGAGCGGCCGAAAAAACGGGACGAGATGCCCAGAGGATGGACCGCCGAACAGACGTCGTGAATGAAATAATGAACTTGGGGGCTGAAAGGGTCTTCCCATTCACCCGTATCCGGTGCGAATCGATGAAGGCAGCAGAGCCAGGGATCACCCCGATGCCGATCCGCTCGAACGTCTCCGGGAGATCTTTCTCATGGGCCTTGTGAGCCGGCGGGATTGAATATGGCTTGTCGGAGCGGTGTGCGTCTTCTCCCTTTTTTGGGGCTTGCCGAAAAAGGGAAGCGCACGCCGGTGCGGCATTGTCTTCCAAGGAGGTACGGAGTTATAAAATTTGGATCCATGGACACGCAAGAAGGGGGGACCGTTAAGGCAATTGATGATTTGTCCCATTCAAATTCTACTGCATCAGCAAGGAGCAGCCACAGGGGGGGATCGGAGGAAAAGAGGAGTAGGACTACGAATAGGAAGATCATTTTATTGCGATAAAATGTCCTTGACATTATTTTTCAGTGGGTCTTTAATCGGGGAGGAAGGGGGAGAAGCTCATCATTTTGTGCTTTCTTTTTCCCTTTGGCCTCCTTATTTCCCTTATACTGAATAATTACTTGCTGTTACAGATTCAACACGGGAAGTTAATCGAAACAGCAAAATTTCTGAAAATTATAGATTTTTTTCACAATGATCACAGTGAATGATACCCGTGGTTATTCGGGTTTATTCCTACCTCAATTTATCACTTGAATTATAGGAGGAATAAAATGACCCATGGATTTTTTACAAAATCTATTAGTTATTTTATTTGTGTCGCATTATTGCTCCAGTTGGGAGGATTTTCAAAAATTTCCGCGGAAGAAAAAGGTAAAACCATTCCTATCGGAGAAATGGTATCCAGGGGGGAAGTTAAATTTGAAGCGAAGGAAAAAATTTGGAAAAAGGTCGAGCTTTCCTATTTCCCCATTTTTGAGGGAGCAAAGATCAAGACCGAAAAAGGTTCAGCGGTTATTTCCCTGAAAAACGACAACCAGTTCGAAATGGGACCAGACGCGATTATCTCTTTTGATCGAAGGGATCAAATCACCATCCTTCAAGGACGAATCAATTTCCGCTTCGGCTCGCCGGAAGGGTTATCGATCAAAATAGGCAAAATCATCCTGGCGAACACCCCTTCAGTTCAGGCCGCCGCAACGAATCCGTTGGTCGAGAAAAAAACCACTGCGGAAATCGGAACTGTTTTGGTCGATTCGAGCGATTCCGTAACCATCCGGAGCACTCAAGGTCAATTTCGCGTTTTAAACCACCAGGGAGTTCTCCTGGCCAGTATCTCCTCCAAAGAATATTTGAAAATCCCCTACCATGTCCTTGCAACCCCTCCCGGTGAAAAACCTCAGCCTATGATCGTCGCACAGGTCGGCGAGATACCCCCCTCAAAGGAAGAGGAGGAGACCTATTGGGGGTTGTCGAAATGGGCGTGGGGAGCCATCGGCCTCGGTGTTATTGCGGTAGCTGGAATTGCGGTAGCCGTTGGCGGCGGCGGGGGAGGCGGCGGCGGGGGGGGCGGCGCGCCCGTCTGTCCATAAATTTCATCTACAGGGAACGGCTTAAGCAAGTCATTGCGGGCGAAGAGGCGTGGGCCGTATCGACCCTCACTTCGCCGGGAATAACCATCTTTTTTTTCGCTGCCATAGTCGCAGCTGTACTGGACGTTCACAGGTCGGCTCTGCCCGGGACTCCAACATTTCGCCTTTCCCGGATTTCTCTTCGTACACTCACTGGAAGTCATGGCCCGGCCCGAGAGGGCGCGGGAGCAGAAATCCCCGACCGGCGAAGCCTTCGGCAAGAGGTCCGTACGTTGCCCCGGAAAGAGGTGGAATAAGCCGGCAGACCCGCCACGACTCCCGCTCGATTCCCAAGGCCTTCCACCGGTGGTTTTCGGCGGGATCTTTCCTGCGATTCAAGCGGGGAAAGACGCCTCGTATGAGAGTCCCCCTTGCGCCCGCCTGAGGCATGGGGAAACTTCCTGAAATGAGGAATTTGATCCGTCATGAAAGTCTCCATGAGATCAATCCATCCTAAAGGAGTCGTACTGTGTCTATTGGCGGGACTCCTCTTGAGTTCCTGTACTTCCGGTTCTGCTTCCCGAAAAACGATAACCCCCCAGGACGTTCAAAAAAGGGAAAGGGACTCGGCCGCTGCGCGTGTCAGGGAAATGAACGAACGGCTTATGATCAGCAGCCTCGCCTTGAGCAAATCATCCCGCGGAGACTACAAAATCGGCCCCGAAGACCTTCTGGAAATCACTGTCTTTGAGGTCGAGAAATTGAATAAAACCGTCAGGGTAAGCGCCCAGGGGGATATCAGCCTGCCGTTGCTCGGGGTATTGCGGGTGAAGGATTTGACGGCTAATGAATTGGAAAAAAAAATCACCGAGATGTTGGCCGAAAAGTACCTGAGGAACCCATACGTCAGTGTCTTTATCAAAGAGTATCGGAATCAACGGATTTCCGTTATCGGAATGGTGGAAAAACCCGGAGTGTTTGAAGTCACCGGCCAGAAAACGGTCTTGGCCATGTTGGCGATGGCGGGGGGGTTAAAGGAAGACGCAGGCCGGTTCCTCTTCCTCATCCGGTCCCCGGATCTGAATGCGGAGGATCTGAAAAACGGGGAAGGGACTTCCCAGCAGCCCCCCCTTCCCGTAATTATCGATCTGGAAAAATTGTTAATGACCGGGGATTTAACCCCCAATGTTCCAGCGAACGCTGGAGATGTTATTAATGTTCCGGCGTCAGGAAAAGTTTTTGTGGGCGGAGAAGTGGTCAAACCCGGGGGTTTCCCCTTGAAGTTGAAAAGACTCACGGTGACCCAGGCGATCGCCCTCGCGGAAGGGCTCAAATTCGAGGCGGACGGATCGGACATCAAAATCTTCCGCGTTTCCGCGACGGGAACGGAGAAAGAAGCCATTGCCGTCAATTACGATGACATCGTGGAAGGAAAAGCCGATGACATCAGCCTGGAAGAGAACGATGTGTTGCTGGTTCCCAAGAGCGGGGTGAAAAATTTCTGGGCAGGATTCCGGGATTTCTTGAAGCTCACGTTCGGGGTTGGATTCTACCGGCCGTTTTGACAACCAGACGTCTATTGGCTTTAATTCCTGGATAGAATTCCTCGATCAATTAATATAAACGCATTATTTACGCATTAAATAGGTTTACCGAAAACTTGTAGGGTGCGTTCCCCGAACGCACCGCCCAAAGGCCTGATCGGGGATCAGGCCCTACAAATTGTAACCAAACAAAATACGTTTGTAATAGAGGGAAAAGGGAATGGAACAGGTCCCAGCAACGCGATACCCGCAGAACCCCGCGCTGGGACTTCCTTACGCTCCCCCCCTGAGAGAGGAAGACATTCAACCTCCGGGATTATTGGAAGGTGCTCCAGAAAAGGCGCTGGTCGATCCTGGCCGCTCTTCTTATTACCTTGATCACCACGGCCATCGTTACGTTTGCCATGAAGCCCATCTACCGGGGGACGGCGACGATTCAGATAAACAAGGAAAGTGCGCAGATCGTCGATTTCAAGGAGATCTTTGCCATAAATACGATGGATCTGGACTATTATCAAACCCAATATAAGATCCTGGAAAGCCGCAGTCTGGCCAAACGGGTCATCCAGGAGGCCGCCCTTTTCAATCACCCGGAGTTTCCCCCCAAGAAGGAGATGTCACCGCTTCAAACCTGGAGGTCCGATCTTCTGGCCAAGGTGTCAAAATGGCTGCCGTTCCAAAATCAAAGAAATTCAGGCGACAACGGCAGGAAGGCGGCCATCGACTCCCTGATCATCGATGAGTTTCTCGATAAATTGAAGATTGAACCCATACGAAATTCCCGTCTGGTAAGGATTCACTTCGACTCCCATGATCCGGCGCTGGCCAAACAGATTCCCAATCGCCTGGCGGAACTGTACATTCAGCAGAATTTGGAGACCCGATTCAAGGCGACGGAACAGGCCAAAGAATGGTTGACCCGACAGCTGGACGACCTGAAAGGCAAGGTCGAAAGAGCGGATGAGACTCTCCGGGCCTTCGGCTCCAAGCATGGCATCATTTCCCTGGAAGAAAAGGAAAATATCGTCATTCAGCGCCTTTCCGAGCTGAACGAAGCCCTGGCCAAGGCCGAGGCCGACAGGATGTCCAAAGAGGCTCTGTACCAGCAGACCCAAAGTCAAAATCCCGATTCTCTTCCTCCCATCCTGGAAAATAAGCTGGTCCAGGAATTGAAACAGACCTCCATCCAGCTTGAGGCCCAGTACATGAAAGGCTCAGAATCGCTCTTCAAACCGGACTGGCCGGAAATGAAGCGCCTGAAAGACCATCTGGACACGGTCCAAAGCCGGCTGAACACCGAGATCAAGAAAATTGTCGCCGGTATAAAAAATGAATATGAATCCAGTCACCGGAAGGAATTTCTCCTCAGGAATGCCTTTGAAGAGCAAAAGGCAAGAGCCATGGAGATGCAGCAGAGAGCGATCCAGTACAATATCCTCAAACGAGAGGCCGATACGAACAAGGAGCTTTATAAAGGCCTGCTCCAAAGGATGAAAGAAGCCGGGGTTTCCGCTGGAATCACCGCCAGCAATATCCAGGTCGTCGATCAGGCTGAAGCGCCCACGAAGACCGTTTAAGCCCAATAAGAAGCTGAACCTCGCCTTAGCCGCCGTGGTGGGCCTTTTTCTTGGGGTCGGCCTGGCCTTTTTCTTGGAACATCTCGATGACACCATCAAGAGACCCGAAGATTTGCAGGACCTGATCCGGTTGCCCTCTTTCGGAATCGTCCCGGAGGCTGCCTACGATCGGCGGAAGGTTTTGGAGCCGAGCCACGCCGTTGAAACGGCAACATGTGATTTCCCGAAATCCATGCTTTCCGAAGCTTACCGAAGCATCCGGACTTCCATCCTCCTCTCCTCTTCCGGGAAGCCGCCCAAGATCATTGCCGTCTCCAGCCCGAACCCGGGAGAAGGAAAGACCACGACGGTGGTCAATACGGCGATTGCCTTATCCCAAACGGGGGCGCAGGTAATCATTATCGATGCCGACATGAGGAAACCGAGGATTCACAAAGTTTTGGGAAAAGCGAACGGAGTGGGGCTCTCGAGCTTTCTTTCGGGAAATGCCGACATGGAAGCGGTCATCCAGAAGTCGAAAATTCCGAATCTCTGTTACATTCCGTCCGGTCCCATCCCCCCCAACCCCTCGGAGCTGCTGGGGTCGGCCTTTTTCAAGAAGATGATCGACGGTCTCGGAAATCGTTTTCAGTACATGGTGATCGATTCCCCGCCGCTGCTTGCCTTTTCCGATTCGGTGATTATATCCACCAATGTGGACGGGGTCATCATGGTGGTGATCGGGGGAAAGACCCCGAGGGACACTCTGGAGAGATCCAAAGAAGTCCTCCTGCAGGTCGATGCAAAAATTCTTGGAGTCGTGATCAATCGGGCGAAGGTTAACGGGGGCGATTACGGATCTTACTATCACCGGTACTACTACTACTACGGAAAAGAAAAAAAGGGGAAAGAGGAATTCCCGGCGGCAGCAGACGAAAAAATCATTTAATCCGTTGGTTGCTTTCCATGAAAAGGTCGCTCCTTCCTGCCCTAATTCTCCTGCTTTGCGTCTCCGCCGGCCTTAAGATCCTTTCTCTGTGGGAAGGCTCTTACCCCTTACGGACCCATCTTTCTCCGGAAAGCATTCTCCAGGCTGCCAAGCTTGCCCCTTTAAATCCCGATCCCTATTACCGCTTAGGGATGTTCCACCAACTGGAGATCCATCATATCCATCTTGAGAAATCACTGGAATTTTTCTATCAAGCCGTGGATCGGAACCCGCTCGAGCAGGAATACTGGCTGGGACTGGCAAAGGTCTTTCACCGAATGGGGGAGGAGAAAGCCCTGGAAAGGGCCCTGCAAAATGCCATTTTCGTTTTTCCCACCGGATACCAGGGCAGATGGGCCGTGGGGAATCTTTTTCTTCAGCAGGGGCAGCACGAAAAGGCCATCCCTCATTTTTCGTACATTCTCTCCCATTACCCGGACCAAAGCGGGTTGGTCTACGAGGTCTGGGGAAAAGTCAATGGGAATGCTGATGATCTTCTGGAAAACCTTGTTCCGCGGGACCCTTCCGCATACAGCCAGTACCTCTCTTACCTGTACGAGGGGGGGGACAAACGGATTATCCAAAAAGTCTGGGAAAGGAGGGCTTCTCTCGGGTATACGGCCAAACCCCCCGAGGCCCTCCGTTACATAGATTTTCTGATATCGCAGGGTGAGCTGACCGAAGCCTACCGGATCTTTGAAGCCGCGGTCCGAGAAAAGGGGCTTTCCATTCCCCCAAGGCAAACCTTAATCGTGAATGGTGGATTCGAAGTCGAAAAAAGTCTGGGCGGGGGATTCGATTGGCGAATTGAACCTATCGCCGGAGCAGAAGTCTCTTTTGACCGCGAGGTCGCCTTCGAGGGAAACCGATCCCTTAGAATTCGCTTCAACGGCAAAGAGAATTTGGATTTTCACCATGTTTTTCAATTTGTGGCCCTGAAGCCGAATCAAAGATACCTGCTCAAAGCCCGGGTAAAGACAAACGCCGTAACGACCAAGAGCGGCATTAAATTAGAAATCCACGGAATTGGACCGGCTTTTTATGGAGCATCCGAGCCTTTGACCGGGGAGACCGACTGGAGAGAATTGTCCGTATCCTTCACAACCCCCAGCCGGTCCCAGGGGGGAGTAATCAGGTTTAGAAGGGAAAGAACCGATAAATTCGATAGGTTTATCTCCGGGACAGTATGGATCGATAACGTTCGGATCATCGAAGAAAACGCGGCCGAAAAACCTCCAATGGGGTGACAGGGAAAAGGGGGAAACTGTTTGACAATATGATAAAATTACAAGATCTCGAAAGAGGCCCCTCTCGGGAGGTTCCGGTTCGCTGGATGGAAAAAGATTCGAGTTTACTTTTCCGAAGGGTTGGATTAACCTACCCGATAAACTTCTGCAAACTCCTCCTCCTCTCTCCCGCCCCGGAGGAGAGGGATAAGGGGAGGGGTGACTCTTCGTCTTTTGTGCTACTATGGGTACGTAGTTTATTTTCGATCGGGCGGTCATCACCCGTCCCGATCCCCGAGATCTGCCATCCGGAGGCGGCTAAAGGCCCAAGGAAACCAACGAGGCTGACCGAATGCTGAAAAACTTAGACCCATCGGTGCCATCTCGGGAGCCGGAAAAACAGGCGACAGGGGAAAACCCGCTGAAGGATTATTATAAAATTCTGGGTCTCGAAGAGGGAGCTACTATAGACGAGCTTACGGCTCGCTGGCTGGAATTAAAAAAACAATTTGGACCCGGGGCTAAGGGCGGGAACAGGGCTAACCTAAACTTAAGGGAAATAAATGAAGCTTACCGGATATTGAAAAGCTCCATCCCTCGTCCCTATGCATTCGACATCGACGAATATATAAAGAAGCACTCTCTGCGGAAAAAGAAAGAAGAAGGAAGACGGTGGAAAAGGAGGATATCTCTTTCCTCGGGTATCCTGGCTCTCTGTCTCATCATCGTCGGCACATCGATTTTCATTTCTCAAAGACTTCAATTGGACGTTCAGCTCAAATGGACAAGCCCGGACGGCGTCCAACAAAAAACCGAGGGACCTGTGGAGCAAATCCCCCTCCCTGATCCATTGGAGCCGCGGAGTCTTGAAAGGGTGACCGAGGCAATACCGCAAGGACCGGGCAAGCCGGTACTGCCCGAAAGTTTCACACCAGTTGCTAAAGAACCTGGGGTTGAAGCAGCGAAACCGCCCCTCAAAGAGCTTGGGAGTCCCGAAAGGGTGATCCAGGCAATGCCGCAAGGACCGAGCAAACCGGTCCTACCCGAAAGTTCCAGACCCGTTGCCAGAGCATTTGGCGTTGAGGCAGGGAAACCGGGTCTCACAGAGCCTTCCGCGGGTTCCATTCCTGGAGCTGAAGCATTGAAGCCCAAAGAGAAACCCGCCAAGCCACCGGATTTGAAACCCGAAACTCCGGTTCAGGCGGCGAAGCTTATTCCCCCCGCACCGGAAAAGAAAGGTGTTCCCGAAAAAGTCCAGCCGGCTTCCAAAACGGCTGGAAAGGTTGAAGCACCCAAACCGATCTTCCAAGAGCCTTACGCGGGTTTCTTGGCTGACTTTGAGGCGAGGAAGGCAAAAGAAAAACCGCCCACACCGCCTGTTTCCAAATCAGCGCTTCTTACGGAGGTGGGAAAGGCGGTTCGACAGGAATTTAGCGAGGGGGCCCACCCTGAAAAGACCAAGCCGGTTCCGGAGGGGGATGGAAGGGTTGAAACACCTGAACCTATAGCCCAAAAGCCTCCAGTGGCATCTCCTGCCAGAACTGAGGAGTTGCAAGCAAAGAATACGTCCCCGGTTGAATTGGCAAATGTGGTCTCCCAGAAACAGAGCAGGGCGAGCATTTCTGATGATTCCAAGCCGGCGGCTCCGCCCACCCCCCCTGCTTCTGTTACCGGAATGCCCGCCCCCGCTTTGAAACCTTTGCCTCCGCTGGAAAAGGAAAAGGAGGTCCCCCGAGAAACCGGCAGGATTACCGGTCCCGACAACGCCAGGATTGCCTCACTCCCCACCCCTCCCCCAGCCATTGCCAGCGAGCAAGAGGTCAGGGATTTTTTTGCGAACTATGTCATTCGATATAACCGGAAAGAAGTTGAAAAATTCATCTCTTTCTTTTCTCCCAAAGCCGTTCAAAATCAAAAGGATGATGTCTCGAGGATCCAAAAAACAACCCAAGATTTTTTCGACCAGTTGGAGGCAGTCCGGTATCAGCTGGCGATAAGCAAGATTGAACCCCAACAGGATAGAGTGGAGGTGAGAGCTCAGTATGAATTAGAAGGCATTTTGATAAAAGGGAGAAAAAGCCAAACCTGGAAAGGCCAAATCCGCTGGGTTTTGGTTAGAGAAAACGGCGCCTTAAAGATTCTTTCTCTGGATTATCAACCGCAGCCGAGCAAATGAAATGATTGACATTCATAGCCACATTCTTTTCGGCCTGGACGACGGGGCCGGAACACTCGAAGAATCGGTGGATATGTGTCAAATAGCGTTTAATGACGGGATCCGGATGGTCGTAGCCACCCCCCATACTCTGAACGGCGTTTATGAGAACAGTCGGTCAACGATTCTTGCCAAAGTCGAGGAACTAAATACTCTGATTCATGAGAAGTTGCCTTTGCCTTCTCCCGTCGAATCAACGAGTGGACAAACCGCTGACCCGGGAACGAACCTGCATTCCGCCGGCCACATAGATCTTAAAATCGTCCCAGGGGCTGACGTTCATTTCTCGGAGAAAATTCTTTCCCAAATTTATGAAAACCAAATTATGACTCTGGGGGATGGTGGAAAATTTCTCTTGGTCGAATTCCCCTCCGGGGGGATCCCGTATCAGGCGGAGACCCTTCTTTTCGGCCTATTGGTAAGAGGAATAACCCCCGTCATCACCCACCCGGAAAGGAACCTGGAGATCGTCCATCAGCCCCGACGATATATTCGCATGGTTCAAACGGGTTGTTTCGGACAAATCTCCGCGATGAGCTTATTGGGCGAATTTGGAAGCCAGGTAAAGCAGACCGCCGAAACACTCCTCAGAAAAAATCTGGTCCACTTCATCGCCTCCGACGGCCATTCCGCGAATGGAAGACCCCCGGTACTTTCTTCTGCCGTCCGGGCAGCGGCGAAAATTGTGGGGAAAGAGGAAGCCGGGAAAATGGTCACGGAATATCCCCGGGCGATCATGGAAGGCCGTAGACCCGACGTCCCCGAGCCAAAGGAGTAGCGTGGGATCAGACGATGATTGATAAGGCAATTCAAGGGATTCTGATCTCCCTTTTCATCTTTACTCCCGTCGCCTTCGGCTCCATGGACATCTGGGCATTTTCCTTGATGGAATTGGGCATTCTCCTCAGTCATTTCCCTTTACGTGATCCAGGTCGGATTCTTTCCCATTCAGCAACAATCCCTCGCGGGGAAAAAGAGGATCCATACTGGCTCCCCAAGGTCGAGTCGAGCCTCTGCGGTTCCTGTCATTCTTCTTTTTCTTTTTCTCGCTCTCATTCTTTTCCAGCTGATTCCCCTTCCGCCAGGGGTAATGAAGATTCTTTCTCCAAAAGCGTACGAACTTCGCCAACAGCTATTATCGATCAATTCCCCCCTGCAAGCTCTATCGGTTTCTCAGGCTCCCAATCTTTCGTCCCACCCATTATCCTCTCTCCGTTTTCCCTTTCGCGACCCAGATTGAATTCTTCAAGTGGCTTACCCTTATCGGATTTTTTCTTTTTCTTCTCTACGGAAGGTTTTTAGACCACAAGAAGATGAATCAGCTTATCGTCGTGATCATGCTCGTGGGGGCAGGGGAAGCTCTTTACGGCATGATTGAATTTTTCAGCGGCCACCGGACATATCCTCTACCTGGATGCAGCATCCCTCATGTCTTCCGTAACCGGTACCTTCATCAATCGAAATTATTTTGCCGGGTATCTTCTCATGGTTATTCCTTTGTCGATGGGTTTCCTTCTCTCACGTTTGGCGGTTCAAAGAAGTCATTTCGGAAGCTTGGCGTCATAGCCTCGCTTCCCTTGACGGAAAGGATCTTCTCATCGGGTTTGGTATAATCCTGATGATCCTGGGACTCTTATTCTCTGCATCTCGCATGGGAATTATCAGCCTCCTCATCTCTTTCAGTTTGCTCGGGATCCTTTTCCGAGATTCCAAAAAGGGGAAGACGGTTTTCCAAAACACCAACTCTGCTATTGGGACTGGCCTTGCTCTGGGCCGGCTGCCTTGGCCTGGATGCCGTGATCAGCCGATTTTTCACTGCCCCAGAAGATTTTCTTAAGATGAGAGGGGATATCTGGATAAACACCTTCCGGATTTTCAAAGACTTTCCCCTCTTAGGCTCAGGGTTAGGGACCTTTCCTCATATCTTTCCAGTGTACCGATCCTTCCATATACAGGGCCTTGTCACTCATGCAGAGAACGATTTCCTACAGCTTGCATCAGACACTGGCCTGATTGGCATAGGCCTTTTACTCTCTTTATTCATCTATCTTTCTTATACGGTTTACTGGAGAATTAGCCCTCTTTCTTCTGAAAAGCCTCAAAGGTATGTCGCTATGGGTGGCTTGATGGGAATTTTAGCATTCATGTTCCATAGCATTGTGGAAAGAAATATCCAAGTTCCCGCCAATGCATTTCTTTATATATTGATATGGGCAGTGGTTCTAAAAATATCCTCCCCAAATGACTTAAAGACTCATTGGCCCAATAGACAATGTACATACTATAGCGCTGCGACTCGAAGACCCAATTACTTAATTAACCTGATAAGCCCAATAAACACAAGAAACTTAACGACTCAAAACCACCAAAAAAATTGGACGTCTCCGTCAATTCTCAATTCATTCTCCAAAATCGATGTAAAAAATGGAAGTCTTGAAGCAGTGGGTGCGCTGGTCGAATGCTTCGATGAACCGCAAGATCTTCGGCGCAGCCCTCATGATCGCTTTTCTCTCGTTCGGCGCGAAACTGGTCTCGATGGTGAAGGAACTTGTCGTGGCCGCATCCTTCGGTACGGGCGACGCCATTGATGCATTCCTCATTGCTTTTCTTGTGCCGTCTTTTGTGATTAATGTCATAGGTGGTTCGTTCAATGCCGCCCTTACTCCCACGTACATTCAGGTGAGGGAGAAAGAGGGTGTTGTTTCCGCACAAAGCCTTTTCTCCAGCGTAATGGTCTGGAGCTATAGTCTTGCTTGCGGCAGCTACCCTGATAATGCTCCTTGCCGCTCCCTATTATCTGCCATTGATCGCGTCAGGTTTTAACGCCGAAAAAATTGACCTGACTCGCAGGTTGCTTTACATCCTTTCTCCCATTGTCATGGTTTACGGAATCAATACCATCTGGGGATCTGTCCTGAATGCAGGGGAACGCTTTGCCCTTGTAGCCATCACGCCTGCACTGACACCTGCCGTCATTACAGTCTTTCTGCTGGTCAAAGGAGGGCATGGGGCATTGTCGCACTTACCATGGGAACAGTATGCGGTATGGCGATGGAAGCGGCGATCCTTGGTATTGCACTAATCCGTGCGGGTGTATCACTGCGCCTGGAATGGCACGGGATGGATTCTCACATGAAGCAGGTGGCGGGACAGTTCTTCCGATGATATCGGCGTCGTTCATTCTGAGCAGCACTTCAATGATAAATCAGGGGATGGCGGCAATGCTCGGGCCCGGCAGCGTGGCGGCCCTGAACTACGGCAACAAACTGATCGCGGTTCCGATCGGTCTAGCTACCACCGCGCTGGGGACTGCGGTGATCCCCTATTTTTCGCGTATGGTTGCAAGAAATGACTGGGTTGGGGTACGTCATACCCTGAAACACTTTTTGCGGGCAATATTCGTTGCTGCCATCCCTTTGACGATATTGCTGATTCTAATTTCGGAACCTGTGGTAAGAATAATTTATCAACGGGGATCGTTTACTGAAGCAGACACTCATCTCGTAGCTCAAATCCAGGTCCTCTTTGCCCTCCAGATTCCTTTCTATGTTGCAGGGATTCTAGTGGTGCGGCTGATCTCATCGGCTCTCGCAAATCACATTCTGTTGATAGGAAATATCATCAGCGTCGTGCTTAGCGTTTTCCTTAATTATCTTTTTATCAAAATACTTGGCGTCGCAGGAATCGCCCTTTCGACCAGTTGTGTTTATCTCGGTTCATTCCTCTTCCTTTATCTTTCGTGGCGACGGATTTCTAAGGTTTATAAATGAGTGCTAATCGACCTCTGAAACTGACCCTTGTAATCTCTTCTCTTTTCTCCGGCGGGGCAGAGAGGATCATGTCAGTGATGGCAAATTACTGGGCGGCAAAAGGGTTGAATATCACATTAATTACTCTGGACTCGGTATCAAACGATTTTTATGAACTTGACTCAAGAGTGAAAAGAGTTCGGTTTGGCGGTGATGGGGGAGTCTGAAAATGACTTCAAGGCAATCATCAATAACATTTATCGAATATCGAGCGCTCCGACATGCAATCAGAAATTCAAGGCCTGATGTTGTTATAAGTTTCGTTGATCGGATGAATGTATTGACCTTGCTATCCGCCATTGGGTTGGGCTTAAAGATAATAATTTCTGAAAGGAGAGATCCCACCCAGCACAAAATCGGGAGCATATGGAACATATTCCGTTGTATTACCTACCCATGGGCCGATGCGATCGTCGTCCAGAATGAATACATCAGGCGGTGGGGAAATAGATTTGAGGAGAAAATCCCTGGTCGTCGTCATACCTAATCCAGTCGTTTCCGACAGTGAAAAGCAGGAAGACGAAATGGACCTTTTCGACCTTATCAAACTGGATAATATCGATGACAGATCTGAAAATCATCGCTTCAGTGGGGAGATTAAGTAATGAAAAGGGTTTTGACTTACTTTTGAAAGCTTTCAAAAAAGTGGCAAATTCAAATCCTGAATGGAGATTGGTAATATTCGGCGAAGGAGAGGAACGCAATAAGTTTGAAACGAATTGCCCGCGATTTTAGGAATCGGTGATAAGGTTTTCCTTCCGGGGAGAGTAAAGAATCCAGCTTTTCTTTTGAAGCAGGCAGATCTTTTCGTGATGCCATCCCGTTATGAAGGGTTCCCGAATGCATTGTGCGAGGCAATGGTTTGCGGATTGCCAGTGATCAGCTTTGATTGTCCAAGCGGACCGCGTGATATTATAAGGGACGGAGTTGACGGGATGCTGGTGCCGCCTGAGGATGCAAATGCTCTGGCAGAAACTATCGGGAAGCTTATCGGTGACGTAGAGCAAAGGCGTATGCTTTCCCAAAACGCGAAGCAGGTGACAGAAAGGTTCGGCTTATCTCAAGTGATGGATAAATGGGAGAAAATAATTGGTCATGGATAATGAGGCACTACAGAGCAATTATAGCAAAGAGATTGCAGCAGGGGAACGCTTTGAGTTCGGGAAGAATTGGACGAGTTTTTTGCGTGTCCTGAACGCCGAGCGCATTCAAGAGGCGATAACTTCACTCCAGACAATGCTTGAAATACACACACTTGACAATAAGACTTTCCTTGACATTGGTTGTGGAAGCGGACTGTTTTCTCTGGCCGCCCGGATGCTTGGGGGAAGTGTTTATTCGTTTGACTATGATCCCCAGTCCGTTGCTTGCACAAAGGAGCTGGAAAAGAGATATTTCTCGAATGATGAAAATTGGATCATTAACGAGGGGTCGGTTCTTGATCAAGGGTATATCCAAACATTAGGGCAATTTGACATCGTATACTCGTGGGGCGTGTTGCACCATACAGGGTCAATGTGGCAGGCGATTGAAAATGTAGTTTTACCTGTGAGCCTGGAGGGTAACTTTTATATTTCAATTTATAATGATCAAGGCCGGCGAAGTCCGTACGATGGCGATTCATTAAAAGAAGTATAATCTGGCTTCTTGGAAGACTTTTTATACTCTCATCTTCATACCCATTGTGTCATGGGTTGGGAATCGTGAGCTTAGGGATATCTTAATAAGCTGTTAAGAAATTCGCATTAGGCGCTACAGACATGTGACAAGAAACGAAGAGGCGATGACGCATGTTGGCACGATCGGGTAGACTGGCTTGGCGGATATCCCTTTGAGGTTGCAAAGCCTGAAGATATTTTTCGATTTTCTAGGAAAAAAGGATTTTCCTAGAGAAGCTTAAGGACTTGGGGAGGGGCGTAAAAACAGTGTGGAGGTGAGACATATGGCATTAATGAATCCGTTTTTCGGGATTAATTATCTTACAAAGAATTGGGGAACTTATTTTTGAATAAAATACTTTTTTTAATTCGTTCGCTTAACTATGGTGGCGCTGAAAGCCAACTGCGGATCTTGCTAAAGGGCTGCGAGAAACAGCGGCCATTCCGCTTTGGTAGCGACTTTTTATGCCGGTGGTCCCTTGGAAGGATGTTATGCATAAGAACGATACCCCAGTTGTCTATTTAGGAAGCGCGGAAGATGGGACGTATTCGGTTTCTTTGTGAGACTGATAATTCTTTGGTCAAGCGTGAAAAACCGGATATTACTCCATGGATACTTACCTGTGCCCAATTTGTCACGCGGTATTGCTTAAACCTCTGTTTCCCAAAATCAGAATGGTCTGGGGGATAAGGGCTTCAAATGTGGATCTAAGTCATTATGACTGGCTGTGAGCGTTGTATTTCGGATGGAGTGTTTCTTCTCACGTTTTGCTGATCTTATCATCGTTAATTCTTACGCTGGCAGGAATTATCATCTCAAGCATGGTTTTCCCGAAAAGAAAATGGTGGTGATTCCCAATGGCATCGATACAGACTACTTCAAGCCAGATCCTGCGGCAAGGGCTCAAAAACGGGCAGAATGGCGGATAGGTGAGCATGAGAAGCTGATTGGAATAGTTGCTCGCCTTGATCCCATGAAAGATCATCCGACTTTTCTTAAGGCAGCAGCCCTTCTAGCCAAAGAAAAAGAGGACGTACGCTTTGTTTGTGTAGGCGATGGTTTGGAGCGTTACAAATCCAAGATGAAAGAACTTTCATCTGAACTGGGATTAGTTGGTAAGATTATCTGGGCGGGAGCACATAAAGATATGAATGCCGTATATAACGCCATGGATATACTCGTTTCTTCTTCTTATGGAGAAGGCTTTCCGAACGTGATTGGGGAGGCTATGGCGTGCGGTGTGCAATGCGTGGTTACGGATGCTGGGGATTCCGCGCTTATTGTTGGGCGCACGGGTGCTATTGCTCAGTCAAAATCTCCTGACGCGCTCAAGGCTACTATTGGTCTGACACTGGAGAAAATGGGGGGACATGAAAATGAGAAGGAGATTTGCAGGTGCAGAATTGTCGAGAATTTTTCGCTTCATGCATTAGCGACAAAGACAGATGAGACCCTTTCCATTCTGCTCCTGCAAGGTAAGAATCGATGAACCTTAGTCGCTACCAATTAGCGGTGGCATTGCTTGCCGTCATGATATTTTTCACAAATTTTGATTTATATTTGTTTTCAACTGGGATTGTTTCTGTTACTCCCTTGCACTGGATAATCGCGTTTGGCATAATTTCACTTCCCATCTTCTTAAGTGTAAGGAATGTTGAGGTTGCTCTGAAATCACCGGTCATCATCTGGCTTCCTTCCTATGTCATAGTCTCGGCGATCTGGTTTCTTGCGTTTGGCCAATCCGAAATTGCCTTGCAGCAGCTTAGGACACGCATCCTGTCATCAGTGTTTATCCTCATGATGATGTTTCTTTTCTCGGCGGAAAGAACTCAACTTCGTGGCAGGCAGGCAATCTTGATGGCGGTTCTTTTGGCAGCGTTACTCAATATCTATGAGTTTTTCCATCCTTTGGCATTCAGCGAGATTCCCGGACGCTCCGCCGGGCTTTATATAAACCCCAACATAAGCGCGGCGGCATGTATTCTTGGAATGATAGCAAGTATTGAACTGGTTGAAGACAAATACCGCGGACCTTTTGTTTTGTTCATTGGTCTTGGAGTTTATTTGACATTTTCTCGAGGCGGTATCTTGGCGTGGTTGGCCGTAGTGCTCGTTATGTTGATTATTGGTACTGTCCATTTGAGAAGGTTAGTTCTAACGGTGATATTGGCAGTAGTTGCTGTGACAATTATACTGCTCTCCAATTTGGATTTAGTGGCCCTTTTGTTCGACCGTATCGGTGCTCTAGATCAAAATGTTGTTCAGAGAATTGTGTGGCTAAAAAAACCATCCTTTTATGATAATCCATTAATGGATCGCATAAGTGTGGCTAAAATTACGTGGGATATGTTTCTTGATAAACCACTTCTGGGTAACGGAACAGGTGCATCAAGTGAGTGGAACACTCTCGGAGTGTCATCACATAACATGTTCTTAAATTTCATGGCTGACCATGGGTTATTAGGATTTTTTATTGTTCCCTTGTTGGTTCTAGCTATTTCATGGCGGGCAAGCATTGAAATGAGGCATATGGCAATTATTGTTTCTTTTTTCATCGTGTTATGGAGTTTGTTCAGTCATAATGTACTGGAGGAACGATACATTCTTCTTGCTATTGCATTAGTAACCGCCATGGTCACGAGAAGTCGCATGAGACAGGGCGACGGAGGGAAGTTGAGAAGTGAAAGCTGAGGCATTCGGGAAGTATCGATGACTACCACAGCCCGCGAGAATCGTGCATATCATCAGCGGGCTTGTCCACCGGTGGCGCTGAAACGATGTTGCTCAATATATTGTCAAGAGTTGACCCCTCAAGGTTCGATTCTGTTGTGGTCTCTCTCAGGAAAAGAGAGCCAGTTGCGGGGAAAATCGAGTCTTTAGGGATTCAGGTCCATTCGATGAACATGAAATCGGGAAGGATATCCATTATCGGTTTTTGGCATCTTGTCGGGTTGTTGCGCCGACTGAAGCCAGACATCATTCAGGGCTGGATGTACCATGGGAATCTTTCAGCGCAGCTGGCGGCTTTTTTTCTGCCAGGGAATATACCTGTCTTGTGGAATATTAGAGGAACGAACAGCAATCTTTCTAAGGAAAAGTTCCTTACTGCCCTCACAATATGGTTGGGGGCAAGGCTTTCCGGGTTTCCCGTAAAGATTATCAACAATTCAAGGACCAGCGCTCTCAAGCACGAGAAGGAACTTTCCTATCGGTCCGGCAGATGGGTGATCATTCCGAATGGATTTGATGTAGAACTTCTTGTGCCGTCCAGCGAGGCCCGTACCCAGTTTCGTTCTTCTCTGAATTTGAAGGAGAATGCCTTCCTGATTGGCCTCGTCGGGCGTTATCATCCTGTGAAGGACCATGAGACTTTTCTAAAGGCTGCTGCAATTCTTGTTAATAGTCATCCAGACATACAGATTTATCCTGGTTGGCAATGGGGTTGATCCGGACAATTGGGAACTAACAAAAATGATTGATGGGCTGCAATTGAGCAAGTCTGTCCATCTGCTTGGGGAAAGGGATGACTTGCATTATCTCACTGCTGCGCTCGATATCGCTTCCTCGTCTTCTTCTTATGGAGAAGGTTTTTCTAATGTGATTGGCGAAGCAATGTCGTGTGGCGTTCCCTGCGTTGTGACAGATGTAGGGGACTCCGCATACATTGTGGAAGATACGGGAAAAGTTGTACCTCCGCGCAATGCAGATGCGCTGGCAAACGCATGGCGGGAGATGATCGAGATGGGTGATGAAAGGCGGAGAACGCACGGAGCCCGCGCCCGTCAACGCATAATAGAGAAGTTTTCATTGGACTCAGTCGTGAGGCAGTACGAAGAGTTATACGGCAAAGTTTTTGCTTCTTGAAAGTCCATCTGATATGCACGTCAATTATCGTTATGTCCTTCATTGGGCAGAGGTATTCAATTCAAAGACGCCTGGCGCAAGAATACTGGACTATGGCTGTGGATCCGGTGATGTCGTCGCAGCAGGCCGAAAACAAGGTTTAGATATTTACGGAGCAGACATTTTTTACGGTGGGTCAAAGGCAAAGCAAGAGGTAGAAAGGTTGGGTTTACTTGGCGGTGAGATAAGGATGATTAAGGAGGGTAAACTGAGCTTTGACGATGAATACTTTGACGTTGTTTTCAGTAACCAGGTGTTTGAGCATGTTGAGGATCTCGATGCCGTCCTTCTGGAAATTGAGAGAGTTATGAAGAAAGGGGCAATTCTTTTATGCCTATTCCCCGCCGACGGTGTCATCCGGGAAGGACATATCGGGATACCCTTCGTACACTGGTTTCCTAAGAATTCTTCAGCGAGGTGGTATTACACTCTCTGCCTTCGATCGATTGGCTTCGGGTATTTCAAAGAAGGGAAATCGAGGAGTCAATGGACCAAAGACCAACTTGACTGGTTAGATAAGTATACATTTTACAGAAACAAGAGGGGTATATTTAAGTCCTTTGCGAAATGTTTTGAAGTCGAGATGATTGAGCCTGATTATATAAAATTTAGGTTGTTGGGGGAGAAACGAACGGCACCATTATCGCTCTTTAATAAGGCTGCCGCTATTCCCCCAAATTTCGCGATCCTTTTTTCACAAATTCGCAGGTATGGTGATTCTCGCAAAAAAGAAGGTTCATCAAGAATGTGCGGAATAGCCGGTTTTCTCAATGCCACGTCCAAGCACGGGAACGATGATCTGAAGGCCATCGTTGCGACAATGGCCAATACGCTGCATCATCGCGGCCCTGATGACAGAGGCATCTGGGTGGATGCCCATACAGGCATTGCGCTGGGACATGTTCGTCTTTCCATTCTTGACCTTTCTCACGAAGGCCATCAGCCAATGATTTCAGGGAATGAGCGGTTTGTAATCGTGTTCAATGGCGAGATCTATAACTTCAGTGACATCCGCAGGGAATTGGAGGCCGGAGGCAACGCGACCCTGATCACTCTCAGATGGAGGGGCCATTCAGATACCGAGATCATGCTTGCCGCTTTTGAGAAATGGGGAGTGGAAGCAGCGGTGAAGCGTTTTGTGGGGATGTTCGCCTTCGGGCTGTGGGACCGGCAGGAGCGCATACTCTATCTTGTGAGGGACAGACTTGGGGAGAAGCCTTTGTATTACGGCTGGATGGGAAGCACATTCCTGTTCAGCTCCGAACTTAAGGCCCTGCGCGCACACCCGGATTTCAGGGGGGAGATAGATCGTAATGTCCTTGCCCTTTTCCTGAGGCATAATTATATTCCTGCTCCCTATTCCATTTACAAAGGGATTTGCAAGCTCCTGCCGGGCACAATCCTGAAGATTTCCATGGAGTCAGTTGCAGGAAGCGAGACTTTGGTCCCCGAAGCGTACTGGTCTGCCAGAGAAGCGGCTGAGAACGGGGCTGCTCATCCCTTTAAAGGTACCGAGGCAGAGGCTGTTCGTTACCTGGATACCTTGCTGAGAGAGACGATACGACATCAGATGGTGGCGGATGTTCCTCTTGGGGCATTTCTTTCCGGTGGAGTCGACTCTTCCACCATCGTGGCCCTAATGCAGGCGCAAAGCAGCAGACCAATTAAGACCTTTACCATAGGATTCCATGAGAAGGGCTACAATGAAGCGGAGAACGCAAGTACGGTGGCGCACCACCTGAGAACAGAACATACCGAGCTCTATCTCACACCCAGGGAGGCGATGGCGGTCATCCCCCAACTGCCTGCCCTCTATGATGAGCCTTTTGCTGATTCATCCCAGATACCCACTTTTCTCGTTTCCCAACTGACCCGGGGCCATGTCACTGTGAGCCTTTCCGGAGACGGAGGGGATGAACTTTTTGGCGGGTATAACCGCTATTTCTGGGCATCAAGCATCTGGAATACCATCGGATGGCTTCCCAAGGGGATGCGGCGGGTCATTGCCTCTGCGATGACGGCGGTGCGTCCCGAGCACTGGGACAGGCTTTTCACCGCTCTCTCGCCCATCTTCCCGAAGAATGTCCGGCAGCGCCTTGTGGCAGACAAGGTGAATAAGCTTGCCGAGGTTCTCACCATCAGCAGTAGTGAAAGTCTCTATTTTGGACTGGTCTCCCACTGGAAAGACCCTGTTGCCGTAGTTCCTGGCGCCAACGAACCCGTCACTGCGCTCACCGATCATGGCAGGCAGGCGGAGCTTTCCGACTTCACCAGCCGTATGATGTACCTCGACACCATTACCTATCTGCCTGATGACATTATGGTAAAGGTTGACAGGGCCAGCATGGGGGTGAGCCTTGAGTCCAGAGCGCCATATCTCGATCACCGAGTGGTGGAATTCGCGTGGCAGTTACCGGTACATATGAAGATTCGAGGGCGGCAGGGCAAATGGCTACTGCGGCAGGTTCTGTATCAGTATGTTCCCAAGGAATTGATAGAGCGTCCCAAGATGGGGTTCGGCGTTCCGATAGATTCGTGGCTGAGAGGACCTTTGCGGCAATGGAGCGAGGCTCTGCTGGAGGAAAAGCGGCTCAGGGAAGAAGGCTTCTTCAATCCCCAGCCCATTCGAGAAAAATGGACAGAGCACCTTTCCGAAGAGCGGAACTGGCAGTATTATTTGTGGGACATACTTATGTTCCAGGCTTGGAAGGATCACTGGCATTAACATAAATGTTAATCCAATCATCAGCAACCCCTTTGGCGCGGCCACGGACCCTGAGTCTTAAGGTCATCAGATATTTGGAACAGTTATGACGTTCAAAGGTTGGTTGGTGAAAATTTCGGCCAGCGTCGTGATCGCTTTTGGGAACTATGAAGCATACTTTGTTTTTGAATGGTGGATAATGAACTGGAACCCAGGTTTTAGCTAATATTGCCCTTTAAAAACTTTTGAACTTAGAATCTGGTGAATCATTTTGCTAAATCTAGAACATTGTCCTGTATGTTAAAGAAGGAATTCAACAATAAGCTTCGCATTGCACTGGTATCTAACACTGATTACTACTTGTACCATTTTCGATCAGGTCTGATCAAGGAACTCGTGAATCATGGTCTTGAAGTTTATGCCATTGCTCCCGCAGGTGAATTCGCCTTACGCTTGGAAGAATCAGGCGCAATATTTGTTTCCTGGAGCCTTGAGAGAAGCTCTTTCAATCCTCTTCATGAGCTTCGCAGCTTTACTTCCTTAATTAAAATTTATCGGCAAATTAATCTCAACATTGCTCACCACTTCACCATTAAGCCAAATATCTATGGGCCTATTTCTGCAAAGCTTACGCAGGTAAATGCAATTGTAGCCTCGATTACTGGTCTGGGCTACTTATTTACAGGTTATCATCCTAGGGGACGGGCTGTTCATTCGCTGATATGCAATCTTTACCGACTGGCCTTCCATTTCAGCGATGTAATAACATTTCAGAATCAGGATGACCTAAAGACTTTCCGTCATTTTAAATTATTACCTTCGAACAAGGCTCTAATTATTCCTGGAGGATCAGGTGTTAACATGGGCTTCTTTAACCGTGATGTGATAGATGAGATGACGATACTTCAGCTAAAAAAATCCCTTAGTCTTCATTCGGATGTACCTACAGTTCTATTGGTAGCACGCATGATCTGGCACAAAGGTATCGGGGATTATGTAGAATGCGCACGAATCCTGAAAACACGTCATAAGGTAAACTTTTTACTCGTGGGCCCCGTGGATGAGGGAAACTTAGCATCAATTCAATTAGAAAGGCTCTTAGAATGGGAGAAAGAAGGCTGTATTCAATATTTGAATAACCGTGATGATATTCGTGAACTATTAGCACTTTCAGATATTGTGGTTCATCCTTCATACTACAGGGAAGGGATGCCTCGCGTCCTCCTGGAGGCAGCAGCTATGGGGAAGCCCATTGTGACTACGAATGTTCCAGGATGTAAAGATGTTGTCGACCATGAGATAAACGGTTTGTTGGTTGGGCCAAAGGAACCCATTGCCCTTGCTCACGCAGTCGAATCCTTACTTTTGTCCCCAGATCTCAGAAAGCGCTTTGGGGAGGCGGCCCGCCAAAAGGCATTGCAGGAGTTTAATGAAACAAAAGTTAATGCACAGATACTTAATGTTTATAATACCATTTTGGAAAGACAAGGAATAAGTAAGATTGCAAACTGACACACACTCGCCACATTAATTTATTTCGATAAAGAAAAGCTGAAGAGATAAACCTAAAAAAATGAAATATTTTCGCTGACTGAATTTTTCAGTCAACCTCGCGCAATTTTAGCCCAAAGCGATTTTGGGTAGAAAAATCTTCCCTTCCTTTTTCCAACTCAATTCTGTAAGCTGAGCGCTCAAACACTCGAAAATCAATGTATTTGCGATGGCTCGGGCAAACCAAATGAACCCGTCAGTACAAGCAGAGCGGATAGTCCAGATCGATTCCATAGACGTTCCCAGAATGAGGGAACCTCTTCTGAAGCGTCCCTTGGATGTGATCCTTTCTGTCATTATGATTATCCTCTCCGCACCTTTTTCCTTGCTTATTGCTGTAGCCATCAAGCTGGAAGATGGCGGTCCCGTTTTCTACCGGCAGCAGCGGTGGGGGAGGGGCGGCGCTCCTTTCGGGGCTTACAAATTCCGCACCATGATTCCAAACTCGGACGACGTTTTCGGAATAAAACAGGCCAGCGCGAATGATCCCCGGATTACGTTCGTTGGCCGACTCCTCCGCGCCACGGGTTTGGATGAGCTTCCCCAGGTTCTCAATATCTTCAAAGGAGAGATGAGCTTTGTCGGACCGAGGGCGCTGGCCGTGGGCGAGATTCTATATGATCAGAGAGGGCAGAGATTGGATTACGAAAAGTATCTGGAATTCTGGAAACGCCTCAGCGTCCGACCGGGGTTAACCGGTATAGCCACCATTTACAATCCTAAAGACATTCCATCCCGGAAGAAATTTCACACGATCTCCTTTACATACGCAGGCAGTCATTCTGGCTTGACTTGAGTCTGATTCTTATGTCATTTTGGATCAGCTATCGGGGCAAATGGTGTTGAGTAGGCCCTATCTATAGCCCCCGCTCATAAACGGAAACAAGAGGCTAGGATGACCTTTTGGAATAATAAACGAGTGTTAGTGACCGGCGGGGCAGGGTTCCTCGGCTCTTTTGTCGTAGAGAAGCTTCAAGTTCAAGGTTGTAAAGAGATTTTTGTTCCGAGAAGCAAGGACTATAACCTCGTTGAAATGGAGGCGGTAAAGAGGGTCTACAAGGCTGCAAAGCCTGACATCGTCATCCATTTGGCTGGAAGGGTGGGAGGGATAGGCGCCAACCAGAATAACCCAGCAAAATTCTTTTACGAAAACCTCATGATGGGTGTTCAAATGATGGAAGTGGGAAGGCAGGTAGGGTTAGAAAAGTTTGTGGCCATTGGCACGATCTGCGCCTACCCAAAGCTTGCCCCCGCGCCATTTAAAGAAGAAGATCTATGGAACGGATATCCTGAAGAGACGAATGCTCCCTATGGAATTGCCAAAAAGATGCTTCTTGGTTCAAGCCCAGGCTTACCGGCAGCAGTATGGGTTCAACGCTGTTTTCCTCCTGCCGGTAAATCTGTACGGCCCTCGTGACAATTTCGAATCCGAGACCTCTCACGTGATCCCCGCCCTAATTCGAAAGTGTGTTGAAGCAAAGAGGAGCGGAAATCCCAAAATTGTGGTTTGGGGAACAGGAAGAGCGACACGGGAGTTTCTCTACGTGGAGGATGCCGCCGAAGGAATTCTTTTGGCTGCCGAACGGTTCAACAAACCTGACCCGGTGAATCTTGGCGCTGGTTTTGAAATCTCCATCGCCAGGTTAGTTGAATTGATCGCCGAAATCACAGGCTTTGACGGGGAGATTGTTTGGGATAGGGAGAAGCCAGACGGTCAGCCAAGAAGAATGTTGGATACGACCAGGGCTTTTATTGAATTCGGTTTTCGAGCAAAGACATCTTTTGAAGAGGGGCTTAAGAAGACCGTCGACTGGTACCAGAGTGAGTATGCTGTACCTTGATTTACCCATCTTGGAAGGATCCCAGAAAAACGGGATCTTTTCTTTCCTTCCCCAACGCCTATGACTCTAACGCCCCTCGTCGGCGCCCCCAAAGCCGCTGAGTACGTGCTGAAGCGCCCCCTCGACGTGATCCTGTCAAGCCTCATGCTTGGTCTTTCCGCGCCGCTTGCCCTGGTCATCGCCTTCGCTATCAAGACTTGAAGATGGCGGTCCTATTTTCTACCGGCAGCGGCGGTGGGGCCGAGGCGGCGCTCCTTTCGGGGCTTACAAATTCCGCACCATGATACCAAACTCGGACGACGTTTTTGGAATAAAACAGGCCAGCGCGAACGATCCCCGGATTACGTTCGTTGGCAGGTTTCTCCGTGCCGCGGGTTTGGATGAGCTTCCCCAGATTCTCAATATCTTCAAGGGAGAGATGAGCTTTGTCGGGCCGAGGGCCCTGGCCGTGGGCGAGATTCTATATGATGAGAGCGGTCAGAGAGTGGATTACGAAAAGTATCCGGAATTCTGGAAGCGGCTTCAGCGTCCGGCCGGGCTTAACCGGAATCGCCACGATTTACAAGGCTAAAGACATTCCTCCCCGGAAGAAATTTCGTTACGATCTCCTTTACATCCGGAGGCAATCATTCTGGCTTGACTTGGGTCTGATTGCTATGTCATTTTGGATCAGCTTTCGGGGCAAATGGGAAGATCGAGGAAAAAAGATTTGAGTGAGATCGCTTGACGATGAAAGTTGTTATTATTGGCGCATCCACTTCAGGGCTTTTTGGGGCCTACCTTTTGGCGAGAGGGGGGGTAGAGGTCGAGGTTTATGAGCGGATGAATGCCCTCGGGTGACCGCCCCGGACGCTTATCGTTACCAGCAAACTCAACGAGATACTCGATTTTGTCCCCGAAGAAGCGATCATCAATCGAGTTAAGTACCTGGAGCTTTTTTCCAGATCGCGGTCAAGCCAGGGTCGTGTTAAGCTGCCCGGACCTGGTGATCGAGAGGAAGAAGCTGATCGAGGTCCTGGCCCGTTTAGCCGCCGCTTCGGGGGCCAGGATATTCCTCGGACATCAATTTGAAGGCTTTGGCCGATGCGGAAAAGAGATGGTGGTGAGTCTCAAAAACCTGGAAACCGACGAACGAAAGCAGGTTAGCGCGGATATTCTGGTGGGTGCGGATGGGACTCTAAGCGCCGTGAGCCGCTCCGTTTCACGGAACGGCCATCGAAATGCAGCATTGCTTCAGGCAAGAGTTCAAACGCCTGACGGGTTTCGGGAGGACACTTGCAAAGTCTGGTTTTTTTCCCATCTTACAAAGTATTTCTACTGGCTGATCCCTGAATCCAGGGACTCGGCCTCGGTGGGGCTTATCGCCGATGACGCCCGGCGAGCGGAATCCGGCTTGATGGCGTTTCTTAAGGAAAGGCAGCTAGAGGTCCTGGAATTTCAATCGGCATTGGTCCCGATCTACCGGTTCGAATATAAGGGAAAGGACCCGGATCATTATGGGAACATTTTTACGGTAGGGGATGCGGCTGCTCAGGTAAAGACAACCACCGTGGGAGGAGTGGTTACCGGACTTCATGGGGCGAGGGCGCTGGCCAATGCCATTTTAAGGGGAAAGAATTTCGGTGAGGAGTTGGGGAAGCTGAGGGTTGAGCTCAATTTTCACCTGCTGGTCAGGCAGGTGCTCAACCGTTTCAACGACGACGATTATGATGAATTGATAGAAATGCTGGGGGGAGGATTGAAGGGACCTTTGGGAGAGTGGACGCGGGATGAGTTGTCCAAGAGTTTTTTTCGATTGATCTGGAAAGAGCCGCGATTGATCACTCTCGGAGCCAAGGCATTAGCGAAATCCATGTTTCCGTAGAATAACCCTGCGACCTGCGCTCGAATACGGTGCCGCCTTTTTGAATCCACGATGGGTCGGGTAACAAATTGTTATAATGGCCGACGAAAGAAAGTGGACATTGCATGTTAGGCAATCCCGGTAAATCCCCCCACCCCCCCTTTATCAAAGGGGGGCAAGGGGGGATTTTGCGGGTCAACCAGAGGCCAACAGCATGTCAACTTATTTAAGTCGTTCACTATAGATCATCGCCCAGCGAGCGAAGCGAAGCAGTCTAATTCGGAATAAAACGAAAGAAAATCAGATTGCCGCGTCCCCCGCATCAAGTGCGGGGTCCTCCAATGACCTCCTGAATTGGGTTTTTCCGCAAATTGCTGGAGAAATGAAGCCGGAATGACCACTCGCACATTCCTCAAATTTTTAACGAATGCCCGCCACTTGGGGCTGACGGGTCCTCTTTTCGCCGCTCTTCTCGGACTGGTGTCGGTTTCCCATGCGAATGGCGAACAACTACTCGAGATGCGGGAATCAAAATACAGCAATATTTATATTTATCAAAAAGGGAACTACCTTTCGATGCGGTTTGGTCACAACCGGCGGCTTTATACGGAATCGGTCTACAATCCCCAGAATGACCGGGAGCTTCCCGTTATTTATACAAGATACATGACGGTTGGCCTCGCCTATGCAAAATCCCTCGATGCGATTCTTCAGATCGGGCTGGGGGGCGGCCGGACATCCTGGTACATCCACAAGCACCTGCCGGATAGCTCGGTTACGGCTGCCGAAATTGATCCTGAAGTCATTTCGCTGGCGAAGAAATATTTCGGAATTAAAGAGGAGAAACATTTTCGTATCGTCAGCAGGGATGGAAGATTATTTTTGGCAAACCACAAAGGCCAATTCGACGTGATTTTCATCGATGCCTATCGCGGTGCCTTTGTTCCTTTCCATCTTTTAACCACAGAGTTTTACCGCCTCGTCAAAGAGAAACTGAAACCCGGCGGAGTCGTGGTGCAGAACATTGAGCCTGGTACAATGCTGTTTGACGCGGCGTTGGTGACCATTCGCTCCGTCTTCCAGAACATTGACCTTTTTGATGCGGGGGGAAATATGGTCGCCGTAGCCTATGAGGGGTCACCCCGGGCGACCCCGGAATTGGTGCAAAACGCAATCGACCTTCAAAACAAGTTTCATTTCTTTCATGATGTTTCGATCCTGGCAGCCGAGCGTCGTTTCCTGTCCACGATGCCGAAGGGGGAAGTGCTAACGGATGACTTCGCCCCGGTTGAATATCTGAATGCCATAGAGAAACATAACCGAAAAAGGTAAGTTGTTTCCAAAAACCCGGCCCCTTGCCCCATTTCGGAATACCCAAAAAAATGGTTATGAAACCGGATAGCGGATTTACTCATTTCTTACTTTACGGGAACGCCTTCGCTCTTGGTTTCGTCCTGATGGGTTTCGAGATGCTGGGAAGTCGTTATCTGTACCCGTATTATGGCGGCAGCATTGAAACCTGGGCCGCTTTGATTTCGACGGTCCTGGCAGCTCTGATGATTGGATATTTTGTCGGGGGAATTCTCGTGGACAGGTTTCCTTCCTTATCGCTTCTGGCGATTCTCGTGTTCCTCTCCTCCGGATTTTTTCTTATGGTTCCAAAATCCGCAGATCCCCTGCTGGCGTGGACGATTGAGGCATTCGGGGATGGAGTATGGAGCGTACTGCTGGCCTCAATGGCATTGCTCCTGATCCCGATTTCTCTCTTGGGGGCTTTTATTCCCTTTGCTGTTCGTTTAGCCTTGATGGAACAGGGTAAATCAGGGCATGTTTCGGGCCTGATTTATGGAATTTCGACGATGGGAAATATCCTTGGAACCCTCATCACCACTTTTTACCTGATCCCCAGCATTGGTACTCGATCCATTACTTATCTTCTGGCTTTGCTGGCGGGGGCTTCGGGATTTTCCCTTTGGTTATGCTCGCAGAAAAAATTCATATCGAAATGATTTAAAATCTCCAATTTTGCTTCAGCCCCCGGGTCTCCGATGTACCAGACTTGTCGGCCGGGATGGCGGAAAATCCTGCCCCTGTGGCCGGCTATCAGCTATAATGCTCCCATGGTGGGGAGGCGGCCCTCTTCTCCGGCGAGAAGGCCGGGTGAGGGCGAGAGTAAGAATGAGCAAGAATATCTTTCAGGCGAGGATTACGATTGTCGCAGAGAATTGCTGATCTTCGGGAACTGATCATTCTTATCAAGGGCGGGGGAGAGATGGCCACCGGGGTGGCCCACCGGCTGACCCGCTGCGGCTTCCGGGTTGTGGTCACCGAAATTGCCGCTCCGAAAGCGGTCCGCAGGGCCGTCTCCTTTTGCGAGGCGGTGTTTGAAGGCCATCAGGAGGTTGAAGGAATACGCGCCCGGAGAGTGGCGGAAGATTCCGAGATCCTTCGGACATGGGAAGAAGGAGCGGTGCCGGTCCTGATTGACCCGGAGTGCGGAATCCTTCCGCGGCTGAGACCCCATATCGTGGTAGATGCGATTCTGGCGAAAAGAAATACAGGCACGAGTTTGCAGGACGCACCCCTGGTGATCGGCCTGGGCCCCGGTTTCCGGGCCGGGAGAGACGTTCACCTTGTGGTAGAGACGAACCGGGGCCACAACCTCGGAAAGGTGATCGAAGAAGGGGAGGCCGAACCCGACACCGGGGTTCCAGGAGAGATTTCCGGTTACAGCCGGGAAAGAGTCCTGCGGGCGCCGGCGAGCGGAATATTCCGGGCGAGAAAGAGCATTGGGGACCCTGTAAGAATCGGCGAAGAAGTGGCGGAGGTGGAAGGGGCCCCCGTGCAGTCCAGGATCGACGGCGTGCTCCGCGGAATTCTGCGGGACGGCATTGATGCCGAGCAGGGCATGAAGGTAGGGGACGTGGACCCCCGCGGGATTCGGTCGCACTGTTTCACCATTTCGGATAAAGCCAGGGCGATCGCGGGCGGAGTCCTGGAGGGTATCTTCATGAGGGTCCGGCAAATTTGATGGCTCTCGAATAAAGGCAATCTCACTTTTCCCTCATTCCGGCGGAAGCGTTCGACTGAGCTCACGCCGAAGGCCGGAATCCAGTTATTTCAAATGCTCCTGGACTCCTGCTTTCGCAGGAGTGACGGCGCTTCCAACTTCTCACGAGCTCATCAAGTTAGAGGAAACACCATGGGAGATCTTTACGAGGAAATTTTAAAGGTCAAGGCGGAAGGAAAAAGGGGGGTGGTGGCGACGATCGTCCGCGCCCAGGGGTCCACGCCCCGCGAAGTGGGCGCCAAGATGCTGATCCATGAAGACGGGACGTTTCAGGAAACCATCGGCGGCGGCCGCCTGGAAGCCGAGGTCCTGCTGGAGGCTGGAAAGACCCTGGCCGAAGGAAAGCCCCGCACCCTAAGGTTCGACCTCAGCCAGGAGAGCTCGGAAGTGGGGATGATCTGCGGCGGAAACGTGGAGATTTACCTCGAGCCGATTCTCCCCGTCCCCAAGGTCTTCATCTTCGGGGGAGGCCACGTCTCCCTCCCCGTCGCCCGTATGAGCAAAATGGCGGGTTTTGCCGTTTCGGTGATCGATGACCGCCCGCAGTTTGCGAACCCGGAACGCTTCCCCGAAGCGGAGGAAACGATCGGGGAGGAGTTTTCCTCCGCGTTGAAAAAGCTGCGGATAAACCGGGAGAGCTATCTCGTGATCCTGACCCGGGGACACTCCTACGACCAGGAGGTCCTGGAATGGGCCCTGGACACGCCGGCCCGCTACATCGGAATGATCGGCAGCCGGAAAAAAGTTCAGACGGTCTACGAAAACCTCAGGGCGAAGGGGATGTCGCCGGAAAGGCTGGAGCAGGTCCACGCCCCGATCGGGATCGATATCGGTTCCGAAACCCCCGAGGAGATCGCGGTGAGCATCGTCGCGGAGATGATCCGGGAGCGGAGAAGAGGGAAGGGCAGGGGAGCATGATTTCGGCCATCGTCCTCGCGGCCGGCGAATCCCGCAGGATGGGCGAAACCAAGCAGCTCCTGGAATGGCGGGGGAGCACGATCCTGGGGTGCGTGCTGGATACCCTTCTGGCGTCGCCGGTGGACGAGATCATCCTGGTCGTCGGGCACGAGGCCGAGCGCATTTTGGGAATGACGTCGAATCCGCGGGTCAAGGCCGTCTTCAACCCGGACTTTCGTCAGGGCATGAGCACTTCTCTCCGGCGCGGGCTTACGGCCATGGACCTCGGGGCCGAGGCTTTCCTGATCGCGCTCGGCGATCAGCCGGGGATTCCTCCCGGAGTGGTTCGGGCGTTGATCGACCACTACCGGGAATCCTATCCGGAAAAGAAGATCGTGGCTCCCGCTTACCTGGGACGCCGGGGACATCCGGTGTTGTTCAGCCGGGATTATCTCGACGAATTTCTTGGCTTGACCGGCGACGTGGGCGGGCGGGAGATTCTGGCCAGACATCCGGAAGACGTTCTCCTGGTCGAAGCGGGAACGGACGAGGTCCTGCTGGACGTGGATACCCCGGAAGATTATCGGAAGCTTTCGCGGCGCCCCAGGCCATGAACCTGGAAACCGCCTTCTCCCTGCGGGAAAAAGAGGTCGTCAGCCTGGTGGGCGGGGGCGGGAAAACGACGCTCCTCTTCGCCCTGGGCGACGAGCTGTCCCGTCCCGGGCAAGGGGTGATCCTGACGACGACCACGAAAATCTGGGACCCTCCGTCTTCTTCCTCTTTCGCCCGCATTTATTCCGCTGACTTTTCTGAGCTGAAAGAGCGCATCCCCCATGAGTTGGCCCGCACCCCCTGCATCCTGATCGCCCGGGAAAAGATGCCGAACGGCAAGCTTCGCGGGGTCGGCCCGGATTGGGTCGACGAGCTCGCGTCGCTTCCGGGTGTTTGCCGCGTGGTCGTGGAAGCCGACGGCGCGGCCGGCAGGCCCTTGAAAGCTCCCCGGGAAGGGGAGCCCGTGTTTCCAGGGAGCACAAGTCTTGTTGTCCCCCTGATGGGGATAGAAGCCCTGGGATCTCAGCTGGATGAAGATCACGTTTTTCGCGCCCTTCTCGCCGCCAGCTTTTTTCACCTGAAGATCGGCGCAGAAGTCACTGCGGAAATGGCCGCCGACCTCCTGTACGAAGTTGTGAAAAGACGGCCTCCACTCGCCCGGGTCATTCCTTTTATCAACAAGGTGGATCTCCCCGGCCGCCTGGATAGCGCCAGGAACGCGGCCCGAACTCTCCTCGCCCATCCTTCGCTGAACGCCGAGAGAGTCATCCTCGGCCAGGCGGCTTGCGTTCCCAGGGTAAAGGAGATTTTCGACCGCAGGCCCGTTTCTCCTTGACTCCCGAAGCATCTCTTTCCTATACTTTCTGAATTGAATATCAGACACCAGCCATCAGACCCCGGACGTCAGCCCCTATGGGGAAATGATGGAATTTCCGCTGCAAATAACCTGAGGTCTGAAGTCTATTTCAATGGGAGGCACGAATGGCAGGTGTATCGCACGTTTTCAAAATAAGAGATATGAAACCCATCGAGCGGGGCCCGGGGCTCCGTGGGTGGCCGCTGGTGAGCGGGGAAAAGGGTTCGCAGTTTCTCACCACCGGAATCACCGAGTTCCAGGTCGGGGCAGGACTTGAGCTCCACACCCACAACTGCGAGGAGCAGGTCACCATCCTGGAAGGGGACGCCCTGGCCGAGATCAACGGGGTGACTTACGAGCTGACCGCGCCGGACACGACTTTCATCTCCCTGGGCCTCCCGCACCGTTTCATCAATCGGGGCAGTAAACCCATGAAAATTCTCTGGGTGTACACCAGCACGAAGGTGACCCGCACGTTCGTGGGGACAGGGCGCACGGAGAATTATTTAAAAAAATAGATCGTGGCCGGAAAGGCCGCAAAGGGCACATAGATACAAAATGGACTACGTCAGACCATCCATCGCGGCGATGAAGGGGTATGTTCCGGGGCTGCAGCCGGACCCCAGCCAGAAGTACATTAAGCTGAACAGCAACGAAAACCCCTTTCCACCCTCTCCCCGGGTAAAAGAGGTCTTGAGCCGCCTGAATTATGAAGATCTTCGAATTTACCCCGACCCTTTGTGCCAGGAGCTCCGGGAAAAACTCGGTTCGCTTTACGGGTTTTCAGCGGGACAGATCATCTGCGGGAACGGTTCCGACGATATCTTGAACATCATCGTCCGGACTTTCGCCCAGCCGGGGGACCCCGTTGGATTCTACGAGCCCACTTTTCCGCTGTACAAGGTCCAGGGGATGATCCACGGGACCCGGGTTGTGCCGGTCCCGGTTCCCGAGCCTTACGACCGGCCACCGGACCCGCCTGCGAACGTCAGGGTCTTTTTCCTGGCGAATCCCAACTCACCGGTCGGCTTCGCGTACCCGATTTCCCGGGTGGCGGAACTCGCCAAAAAAGTGCAGGGGATTTTCGTGATCGACGAGGCTTACGCCGAATTTGCCGGGGAGAACGCATTGACCCTGGCGCGGGATTTCAAGAACGTGCTCATCGTGCGGACGGTCTCCAAGTCTTACTCGCTGGCTGGGGCACGCCTGGGGTACGCCATCGGCCCCGAAGAACTGATCCGCGAGATGTTCAAGGTCAAGGACCCTTTCAACGTGAACCGGCTCACCCAGGCGGTAGTCTCCGCGGCACTCGAAGACCAGGAATATTTCCGGAAAAACATTTTCACGACCATTCAGGCCCGCGAATGGTTCAGCCGGGAAGCATCGGCCCTCGGCTACCGGATCATCCCTTCCCAGGCCAACTTCGTCTTCCCTCAACCGCCGCAGAAGGGAAGGGGCGTGAGATTTTATCAAACCCTTTTCGAAAAGAAAGTCTTAACCCGCTATTATGATGAAGAAGGCCTGACGGACGGGGTGCGCATGACCATCGGCACGCCGGAAGAGATGTCTTCCGCACTTCAAGTCATGAAGGAAATAATTTCCATTATTTAGCGGAAACTACTTCGTATTCAGAGGAAAACATGTCCATTTCAGTGAAGATTCAGAAAACCATGGAGCGCGCCTCCTGGATTCGGAAGATGTTCGAACAGGGCATCGAGCTTAAGAACAAGTTCGGCGCAGAGAAGGTCTTCGATTTCAGCCTTGGGAACCCAAACCTGGAACCTCCCGAAGTGGTCCGCAAGACCATTCTCGAAGTGATGAGCGATGAGAAGCCGGGGAAGCACGCTTACATGCCCAACGCCGGGTTGCGGGAAACCCGCGAGGCCATCGCGAAGTCCCTTTCGGGGGAACACGGCATGGACCTGAGCTGGGAGCAGGTCATCATGACCTGCGGCGCGGGCGGTGCGCTTAACGTCGCTCTGAAGACCCTCCTGGACCCGGGAGACGAGGTCCTGGTCCTGTCACCCTACTTTGTGGAATACCTTTTTTATATTGATAATCATAATGGAAACGGTCAGATAGTCCCAACAAATGAAGATTTTACTCTAAACATAAAGGCGATCGAAGCCGCTGTTACGCCGCGGACCAAAGCCCTCATCATCAATTCGCCCAACAACCCCTCGGGGAGAATTTATGATGAGGCCAGTTTAAGAAAGCTGGGCGAGGTTTTTGAAAACATAAAGAAAAGAAACCAGCAGACGATTTATCTGCTCTCCGACGAGCCCTACAGCAAGCTCGTTTACGACGGCGCGAGGGTCCCGAGCATTTTTCAGGCTTACCCGTATAGCCTGGTGATCACTTCTTACTCCAAAGACCTGTCGCTGCCCGGCGAGAGGATCGGATACGCCGCGGTGAACCCCAGGATGGAAAACTCGAAGCAGATGGTCGACGGTTTGACCTTCTGCAACCGGATCCTCGGGTTTGTGAACGCGCCGGCCCTCATGCAGCGGATCCTCCCCAAGCTCCAGGGGGCCCGCGTGGATGTCGCCGAGTACCAGAAGAAGCGGGATGATCTCTGCCGCGGCCTCGCTGTCGGCCGGTTATATCGTTCATCAAACCGGAAGGGGCCTTTTATCTTTTCCCCAAATCACCCATCCCCGATGACGTTTTGTTCGTGAACACTCTCCTGCAGGAAAATATCCTGGCCGTTCCCGGCATGGGCTTCGGCACTCCGGGTTATTTTCGTCTTGCCTACTGCGTGGACGACCGGGTGATCGAAGGGTCCATCGAAGGGTTCCGCAGGGCAATCCAGAAATTCTCCCGCTAAACAATTTGTTTGGACGCGGAAGGCCATTGGGTCATACTTCAAGGAATCCTTTAAAACCATAAACGTCTGATAAGATATATTATGTAAACTAAAAACACGAGAATTTGCGATGCTAAAACGTAAAGGAGATTATCAAGGACCCTCCGGGGAAACCCCTCTTCTGCTAAGTTGAAAGGGCACGGGCACGGGTTCGATGGACCGCTTCGGCCTGATTCACCTGGCCCTCGCTTTACACTTGAAAATTGGTCTTTCATCATCTGGCCCCTTGCAGGAGACCCATTGCTTCCCGTCCGCGATAAAATCATACGAAGTTGCATCTGTTCGCGCGGCCCCCGGTGAGGCCGGCGATCGGAACTGCCGTGTGTGTTTTCTCCTTGACACCCCTCTCTCCCTTTTGTTAATCTTCCTTTCATTAATTCGTTAACATTACAGCGAAAAGGCAGAGTTGGATGATCGAGTTTAAAGGCGTCCACAAGTGGTTCGGGCAAATTCACGTCCTGAACGACATCAATCTATTCATCAAACCGGGAGAGGTCGTGGTGGTCTGCGGGCCCAGCGGATCGGGCAAGAGCACCCTCATCCGCTGCATCAACAGGCTCGAGCCCATCCAGAAAGGGACGATCATCGTCGACGGAATGTCCCTGAACGACCGCAAGACGAACCTTACCAAACTGCGGGCCGAAGTGGGCATGGTTTTTCAGCAGTTCAACCTCTATCCGCACAAGACCGCCCTGCAGAACATCGTCCTCGCCCCGATGAAAGTCCGAAAACAGTCCCGGCGGGAGGCGGAAAAGATCGCCAAAGACCTCATGGCCAAGGTCGGCATCCCCGATAAAATCACCAGCTATCCGGCCAATCTATCCGGCGGGCAGCAGCAGCGGGTGGCCATCGCCCGGGCCCTGGCCATGCAGCCCAAGATCATGCTTTTCGACGAACCCACCTCCGCGCTCGACCCCGAAATGATCAACGAGGTCCTCGAGGTCATGACCAACCTGGCCCGGGAAGGCATGACCATGGTCGTGGTCACCCATGAGATGGGTTTGCCAGAAGGGTCTCCCACCGGATTATCTTCATGGACGAAGGCCGCATCGATCGAAGAAGGCTCGCCCGAAACCTTCTTCTCCCAACCGAAGAGCGACCGGACGAAGGCATTTTTGAGCACCATTTTGACTCACTGATCACCCGTCCTAAAATTCCCCAAAAAGGAGGTAACATCGATGAAACGCTTCGGACTTACTTTGCTTCTGACCCTGCTCGTTGTAGGGCTCGCGGGATCTGCTCTCGCCCAAACCCAGTCCACGCTGGAAAAGATCAAGAACTCGGGGGTCTTTACCATCGGCGTGCGCAACGCCTCCCCGCCCTTCTCGTTCATCAACAAACAAAATGAACGGGCTGGCTTTTCGAATGACTTGGCGGAACTGGTACATAAAGGGCATCGAAAAGAAATTAGGGAAATCGATCAAGATGGAGATGAAAGAAACCACCCCGGCGACGCGCATTCCGCTGCTCACCAGCATGTCCGTGGACCTCATCACCGAAACCATGACTGACACCCGGGCCCGGCGGGACAGCGTTGACTTCAGCCTGACTTTCTTCGTAACCGGCGCCGACTTCATCGTCAAAAAGGGGAGCCCGATCAAAGGGACGAAGGATATCGCCGGGAAACGGATCGGCACCCAGCAGGGATCGACGAATGAGCGGGTCCTGCGGGAAAAGTACACCCAGGCCCAGCTGGTGACCTTCCCGGACCAGGCCGCGGCTTTCATGGCCCTGCAGCAGGGGAAACTGGATGCCTACTGTAACGACGCCATTCAGCTATGGGGGCTGAAGTACAAATCCGCCAATCCCGACCAGTGGGAAGTCGTGGGGGATTGGATCAGCTACGAACCCTACGGGATGGCGATGCGGAAGAATGACTCCGATTTCCGCGCCGTGGTCAACAACGCCCTGATGGAAGCCATCGAGGGGGGAGAGTATTTCAAACTTTATGAGAAGTGGTTCGGGGCCAAGAGCGACGTGCCCTACCCCATGAACCAGGCTTTCAAGACCTTCCTCCTTTACCAGGTGGTTCCTAAATAGTATCGAAAATCCCAGTGGAGGATGAATCCAACTCCCGATTGGGCACGAGCCTCAATTGTGCTCACAGGAAAATTGTAGGGGAAGCCTGGTGTTGCCACTTGCGGGCGGCCATCAGGGCCGCCCCTGGACCTTTGATTCCGGCGGGCAGGTTTGGGTTCGGATGATTTTTGGATTTTTAGGCATGACCTATGAGTTCAAGTGGTCCGTTCTGTGGGCCCAGCCGCATCTCACCTGGCTCATCGACGGGCTCCTGACCACCCTTCGGCTGGCCTCGATCAGCTGGTGCATCGCCGTTCTCCTGGGGATTGTCTTCGGGGCCATGCGAACGGTGCCCTTCCGGCCCGTGCGGGCGGTCGCCACTTTCTACGTGGAATTTTTCCGCAACGTCCCCCTGCTGGTGTGGCTCTTTTTCTGGTATTTCGGGGCCCCGGAGGTCTTTCCCGAAGTCGTCCGTCAATGGTTCATCCGCCACGGGATCGAATTCTGGTCCGCGGTCGCGGCGATCAGCGTTTACCACGGGTCCCGGTTCGCGGAGGTGATCCGGGCGGGGATCCAGGCCATCCCCAAGACCCAGCTCGAAGCCGGGCTTTCTTCCGGGCTCTCGGTGTTGCAGACCTATCGCCTGATCATCATCCCCATCGCCCTGCGCCTGATCGTTCCCCCGGCAACCAACGAATCCCTGAACCTCCTGAAAAACACCTCTCTGGCCATGACCATCGGGGTGGCCGAACTCACCTTCGCCGCCCGCCAGATCGAGACCTACACGGCCAAGGCCGTGGAAGCCCTGACCTCGGCGGCCTTGATTTACCTGGTTCTCTGCCTGTCGATTTCCAGCGTCATGAACTGGGTCGAAGGAAGATTCGCCATTCCCGGGCTCATCGCCCGCGGAACGAGGGCCGAACATTGAACTTCGACTGGGGCGCCATCCTCGCCAATGCCAAGTTCCTCCTGGTCCAGGGACTGCTCGGGTTCGGGATTTACGGAGGAGGAACGCTCCGGCTCGCCATCCCCGCCATCCTTTTCGGATTCGTGATCGGGATCATCCTGGGCCTGGCCCGTCTGGCCCAGCGCCCCTGGATCCATTACCCGGCTGTTGTCTATATCGAATTTATCCGCGGGGTCCCCCTGGTCATCGTTATTTTCTATTTCTGGTTCCTGGTCCCGGTCCTGATCGGCCGCCCGGTTCCCGAGTACTGGGTGGCCCTGACGGCCTTCGTCGATCTTTGAGGGCGCCTACATCGGGGAGATCATCCGGGCCGGGATCCAGTCCGTGCCCAAAGGACAGGTCGACGCGGCCACTGCGGCCGGGCTGAACTATGCCCAGACCATGATCCACGTCGTTCTCCCCCAGGCGATCCGCAACATGATCCCTTCGCTGGTCACCCAGTTCATCGTCCTCTTCAAGGACACCTCCCTGGCCTCGATCATCGGCATGATGGACCTGACCAAGGCCGCCCAGACGGTGAGCGAGAGGGAGATCAAGCCTTTCGAAATGTACCTCTTCATCGCCGTCGTGTACTGGTGCTTCACCTACAGCATGTCCCGTTTCGCCAGTGGCTGGAAATCCGCATGACCCCGGAAAGGGCCTGATTCACCAAATCGGAATCCAACCTCCAGACATGGCTTCAGACATCGCAGCTGTGGCCCAGTGTTACGGTACCCTTTTGGGCAATCTCTTCGCCTTCTCGGCCTGGTAGTCCCGTAGGGGCGGGGTAACCCTGCCCCTACCCGTGAACCGGAATCTGGCCAGGAGTCTCTGACGTCTCAACCCCTGTTTCTTGACAAATTTTTTCAGATGCGCTAAAGACCATTACGGCGTATCTGTCCATCATGGCCAAACCACAGGCGAACCGTAGCTCTCAAAATACTCGACACGGGAGGTGCAGGATGAAGAAGAGGTCGCTATTGGTAATCGGTATTCTTGCTCTGGTATGTGATCCTGGCGCTGCCGGGCCCGGCGGATGCCCAGAAAGAAACGTTTCTTCGGAATCGCCACGGGGGGAATCGGCGGGAGTTTACTATCCCCTGGGAGGCGCCCTGGCGCAGGCCCTGACCAACAAGATTCCCGATATGGTCGTCACCGCCCAGACGGGAAACGCTTCGGTCGCCAACGTCAACCTGATCTCCCGGGGAGAGGTTGAGTCCGGAATCGCCCAGAACAACGTGGCCCTGGCCGCGTACGCGGGGGACAAGGAACAGTGGAAGACCCCCCAGGTGAAAGGGCTGCGGTGCATCACCGCCCTCTTCCCGGAGACCGTGCACATGGTCGCCCTCGCCAAGTCCGGAATCAAGTCCGTTTACGACTTCAAGGGAAAGCGAATCATCGTGGGGGACAAGGGGAGCGGAACGGAGATGGACTCCCGGAGGTTCCTCGAGGCCATCGGCCTTTCCTACAATGACATCCAGCCCATTTACGTCTATTATGCCGCCGCGGTTCAAAGGATGCAGGACGAACAGGCCGACGCCCTTTTCTGGACGGCGGGGGTCCCCATCTCCAGCATCATTGAAATCGCCACGACCAAGGACGTGGTCTTCATCCCCTTCCCCGATGAGATCATCAACAAACTGCACAGCAGATTTCCCTACTATGCTCCGGTGACCATGCCGGCGAAAGCGTACCCGAAACAGAACAACCCGGTGAAAACGGTCGCCATCATCTCCCTCTGGGTGACCCGCGCGGATGTCGATGAAAAGGCGATCTATGACGTCACCTACCATCTCTGGGAAAAGACGCCCCAGCTCTACCGGGAAAAGAAGGAGCTGGCCAGCGGCGCGGAGATCATGGCGGCGGCCCACGAACAGGGGAAAAACATAACCCTCGAAAATGCCCTTTTGGGGGTGACGATTCCTCTCCACAAGGGCGCCTACAGGTATTACAAGGAAAAGGGAATCAAGGTCCCGGCTGCGCTGATTCCACCGGAAGCCAAATAGGCCGGGGCTGTTTTTCGCCGGCCTGGCTTTCAAAAAATCCCAAAATGGCAGATGACCCCGCATGAGGGGGCATTTTGCCGATGACTTCCGCGGCCGGTCTATTCCGAGGGGCATGGGCAGAAGGGTTCTCTTATTTTCGCGGGATCATCGGCCTGGGGGCTCTTCTTCTTACGTATCCCCTTGAGGTGTTGACCCTTGCCAAGGGCGATCGGGTACTTTTCTCTAAGAGAGTGAATCCGGGGGACACGTTTCAACTGGCCTTCCTCCACTCCATCGCCCTGAGCGAGGTCAGGGATTCCTTTTTGATCGACTCGCAATACAACATCGTGCTGACCGAAACCCGATTTCAGGGGCAGGGAGCGGGACTTCCCTACAACCTCTCGCCGGGGAGAGCAGCTTCATCGCGAGGGCGACTGGTTTCGGATTACGGGCATGCACCGGGTGGTCCCCTCCATCTCCTGGAGGGTTCAATCGCCCTGGCAGAATCGGTTTCGCTTCGGCACTGATTCCGAATGGGATCTTTCCGCAACAGTCGGAGACGCGTTGATCCAAATTCGGGTTGAAAAGACAAATGTGGCTTCCTACCTGGCAAGCTTCCTGAAAAGCAAAAAACTGTGAGGGCGCAAGGGGTAATTTATGGCCGAGGCTAAGTGGAAAAAAGCTGATTTCGTATACCAGGCGGATGATGCCAAAGTTCAAACCCTGATGGAGTCCTTCGACCCGGAGATGCGGTTCCGGGCCCTCAAGGGAACGGCCGCCAGGGTCGTCCTGATCATGTGCATCATTCTGGCTCTCTTCCACATCTATACCGCGGGGTTCGGGGTGCTCCAGGAGTGGAAGCACCGCGCTTTTCACTTTGCCTTTGTCCTTTCCCTGGTCTTCCTGGTCTTCCCCACCCGGAAGGTCAAGGTCAAAAAACTCACCACCACCTGGATATACGAGATCCTCTTTTCCATCATGGCGGGAACCATTCTCGCCCTGAGTTTTCAAAGCATCTTCAAGCTCCCCGCGGCGGCCGCATGGCTGATTTTCGCGATCGGGTTCTTTTTGACCCTGGCCATGAAGACCCGCGACCTTTGGAGTGCGAAAGTAACGCCCCGCCTGGACCTGGCTGCTTCGGGCGTCGGCCTGGCGGTCTTCTTTTACGGCGTGTTCGCAATCCTCCAGAACTGGGGCGCCTATGTCGGGGAATCCAGCCGCGGCTTTCGTCATCTGGACGTTCTGCATGCTGGCCCTCATCGGTGCTCCCCTGGTCTACATGTTTTATGACTCCCTCCGGATCCTTCGGGGAAAAAAGAAGTTCGTTTACGACCCCCAGAAGATCCCCTATTTTGAGATGACCCTCGCGGCCATCTCTTTCGCCATGTCGAGCTATCTCATCATCGATTTCGACCAGTTCGTCTACCGGGCCGGGTTTCCCAACATCCGGGACTATGTCTTTGGGAGCTTTCGCCCTTCTCCTGGTTCTGGAGGGGACCCGCCGCAGCCTCGGCGTTCCTCTGGCCATCCTGGGAGTCTTTGCCCTGGGCATCTGCTACCTGGGACCCTACCTGGCGAACGTGCCCGTGCTCAGCTTCTTCTCCCACCGGGGATACTCCCCCTCCCGCATCATCGACCAGATGTACCTCGGGACCGAGGGGCTCTACGGCGTCCCGCTGGGAGTCGTGGCCACCTTTGTCTTCCACTTCGTCCTTTTTGGGATCTTCACGATGAAAACGGGCCTGGGGAAATTCTTTATCGACCTCGCCATGGCCCTGGCCGGGTGGTCGGCCGGGGGCCCCGCAAAGGTTTCGGTCGTCTCTTCGGCGCTGCTGGGGACCATCTCCGGGTCTTCGGTTGCCAACACCGTGACCGACGGGGTGTTCACCATCCCCATGATGAAACGGCTGGGGTTTTCGAAAGAGTTCGCCGGCGCAGTGGAGGCGGCCACCTCCACGGGAGGCCAGATCATGCCGCCTATCATGGGGGCCGCGGCGTTTATCATGGCCGAATTCCTGGGCATCCCTTACCTCACCATCTGCCTCGTGCGCGATCACCCCGGCGGTCTTCTACTTCGCTTCCCTGTGGGTCCAGATTCATTTTGAAGCCCGCAAGCTGGGAATGAAGGGCATTCCCCGGGAACAGCTGCCCAAGATCAAGACACTTGTGAAGGAGAACGGGATCCTGGTTCTCCCCCTCATCGTCATCGTCTGGCTCCTGATGAGCGGCTTTACCCCTTTTCTCGCGGCGTTCTGGGGGATCATCAGCTCCGTGGCCTTCACCCAGACCGGGCCGAAGACGAAGAACTTTTTTGTCGCGGTCTGCGCCTCCATCCCTTGCGTGCTCTTTCAATGGAACCCGTTTGAGGGGCCCTGGATCCTAACGGTTTTCTGGGCGGCTTACACGCTGGGCGGGCTCATTTATACCTACCGCGTTTCCCGGTTTATTCACTGGATCTGGGGGACGATCGCCGTCGCCATCCTCATCTTCCTCGTCCGGACCGGGATGGACCCGCACGTGGCCGCTTTCTGGCCCAATCTCTTCGTGATCGTGACCGGGCTGATCATTGCCGACGGGCGCATGAAGATCCGGGAGGTTCTGGATTGCCTGGAGTGGGGCACCAAGAACGCCCTGGCCATCGGGGCCGCTTGCGCTGCGGTCGGATTCATCGTCGGTACCACCACGCTCACCGGACTGGGGCTCAAATTCGCTTCGGCTACCGTCGAGCTGGCCAGCGGGACGGCCGGGTGGGTTCAGACCTTCGATTTTCTGCACTTGTTCACCCTGAAGGACATCACGCTCGTCGCCCTGCTGGCCTACACGGCCATTGCCAGCCTGATTCTCGGCATGGGGCTCCCGACGACTCCCAATTACATCGTCGTATCGATCATCGCCGCCCCGGCCCTGCTGAAATTCGGCATCGTCCCTCTTGTGAGCCATATGTTCGTGTTCTACTATGGGATCCTCGCCGACCTGACCCCCCCTGTGGCCGTTGCGGCTTATGCCGCGGCCGGCATCTCTCAGGGGGACCCGTTCAAAACAGGGGTGCGGTCCTTCTTGCTGGCTTTGACGTCCTGCTATGTGCCGTTTGCCATCATCTTCAATCCTGAACTCGTTTTGATGCCCTGGATTCTCTCCAAGACCCCGATGGCTTTCCCCTACGTGGATTACGTCCATGCCGTCGTGACAACGGGCATCGGGGTCATCGCCCTGGGCGCCCTGATTGTCGGGTATTTCGGGGACCGCGCGCGTATTGCGGAACGGTTCTTCCTCCTGGGGATCCTCTGGCTCGTGTGGCGCCACGAATACTACTCCACAATATTCGGCACCGCTCTGCTGGTCGGCCTGTATTTTTACCAGCGGCACCGAAGAATAAAAAGAGAGGGTCCTTACGTGAAAAAGCTGGCAGCAGCGTGAAGCTCATCTGAGAATTCCCAGCCCTGCCCGGCCCTCCGATACGGAATTGCTCTGCCATGCGGGTATGAAAAGGTGGAAAACCCGTTTACTCCCGCCGCTCATCGGTTGCGTATTTTGACCTGTTCTGATTTTCCTGCTATGATGCCGCAATTTGCTCTTGCCGCAGGTGTCCTGAATTCGAGCGCAGGTTAGTTTTGAAAGATCGGTAACCCGGAATGGGGGATCGAAGAGGCTGAAAATGGCTTCATCCCTGCCGATTGAACCGCCCCGGGTCTCGCGAGAGACATCGCAATGAAAGAGGAGGAGACATGATTCGAAAACTGCTGGTTGGCGTGATTGTAGGATCGTTGTGCTTTTACGGGTTCGCGTTCGCCCAGGCGCAGAACTACCCGTCCAAACCCATCCGGATGATCGTGGGCTATGCGCCCGGAGGGGGCAGCGACATCATGGGCAGGCTGATTGCGCCCAAGATCACCGAGGCCCTGGGACAGCAAATCATCGTCGAAAACCGGCCGGGGGCGGCCCAGAATGTCGCCGCGGAGTACGTGGCCAAATCCCCCAGCGACGGCTACACCCTGTTCATGAGCTCGGCGGCCCTGGGCGTCAACATCAGCCTTTATCCCAAGCTCAATTACCACCCGGTGAAGGATTTCGCGCCCGTCGCGGTGTTTGCGAACAGCCCGAATCTTCTGCTGGTGAACCCGAAATTCCCCGCAAAGAACATCGCCGAATTCCTCGCCTATGCCAAGAAAAACCCCTTGAATTTTTCATCGTCCGGAAGCGGCAGTACCCAGCATCTCTCCGGGGAATTGCTCAAGCTCATGATGAAAACCGACATGACCCACGTCCCTTACAAAGGCACGTCCCCTTCTTTGACCGGGCTCGCGAGCGGGGAGGTGGATTTCTCCTTCAGCAACATTCCCGCGGCCCAGCCCCTGATGGCTTCCGGCCGGATCCGGGCGATCGCGATCACCAGCTCCAAGAGGTCGGCCTTGCTCCCCGATTTGCCGACCATGATCGAAGGCGGCCTGCCGGGGTTTGTCACCCAAACCTGGTACGGGATATTGGCGCCGGCCCAGACACCTGCCCCGGTGATCAACGCGTTGAATGCGGCGATCGTGAACGCGGTGAAGAAGGAAGACTTCCGCGCCAGGCTGGCGCAACTGGGAGCCGATCCGATTGCGGAACCGCCGGAGTATTTTCGCCGGATGCTTCAGGATGAAATCGAGCGCTGGGAAAAGGTGGTGAAGGCATCCAAGGCGAAGCCGGAATAAAACTTAGAAAAATTGTATCAGTTTACCGGTTTGAAAAGAGCCACCAGAAATCCCTCCCGTCCTCCCTTTTCCAAAGGGAGGAGACATGATTTCCCCCTTTGAAAAAGGGGGAATAAGGGGAATTTCTGAGGTTTCCTGGCAGGTTTTGAACACTTTTCATAAGGCTCGAGTTACGAAAAATTTACCGCAGAGGTCGCAGAGTACGCGGAGGAAAGATCGGCAAATGGGCTTAGGCGCCGGCTCTGCGGGCTTTGCGATCTCAGCGGTTTAATTCTCAGGCAATGAAAGGACTCCGATGAAACTGGAGTTTGGCGGGAACCGGGATTTCTGGGCGGGCCTGATGTTTTTGGCGTTCGGAATCGTGGCGATCGTCGTCGCCCGGGATTACCCGTTCGGCCGGCTCCTGCGCATGGGGTCCGGCTACTTCCCGACCCTCATGGGCGCGATCCTCGTCCTGCTCGGAATCTACATCATGGGAAAAGGACTGCTCCGGGGCGAGAAGATCCCGGGCAACTGGTCAGTCCGAGCCGTCGATCGTGCTGCCCCTCATGATTATCGTTTTCGGACGTCCTTATCGATCGTGCAGGCTTCATCCCGGCTCTCGCGGTCCTGGCCTTCGGGTCGGCGGCCGCGAGCAAGGAGTTCAGGTGGGGCGAGGTCCTCCTGCTTACCGCCGTTCTGACCGTGCTCTCTGTTTCCGTGTTCATCTGGGGCCTCGGCCTGCCTTACCCCCTGTTCAAAGGGTTCTGAAAGATAACCCTTCCAGCCTCGCGCGGGAAGTTAAAGGAATTTCAGTGGATCTGTTTCACAACCTGTTGTATGGCTTTGGCATCGCCTTATCCTTTCAGAATGCCCTCTACTGCTTTGTCGGCTGCCTGCTGGGCACCCTGATCGGCGTTCTCCCCGGCATCGGACCGATGGCGACGATCGCCATGCTGCTGCCCATCACCTTCACCCTTCCGCCCGTGGCCGCGCTGATCATGCTGGCCGGCATCTACTACGGCGCGCAGTACGGCGGCTCGACGACCGCGATCCTGGTCAACCTCCCCGGCGAGACCTCCTCGGTGATCACCTGCATCGACGGCTACCAGATGGCCCGGCAGGGTCGCGCCGGGGCGGCGCTGGCCATTGCCGCCATCGGGTCGTTCTTTGCCGGAACGGTGTGCACCATGATCATCGCCGGCTTCGGCCCGGTCATCGCCGAGATCGCCTTCGAGTTCCGCGCGCCGGAATACTTCTCGCTCATGCTCATGGGACTGGTCGCCGCCGCGGTGCTCTCCCAGGGCGACATGAGCAAGTCGCTCGCCATGGTGGCGCTGGGCCTGCTGTTCGGGGTCGTGGGTACCGACGTCAGTACGGGGGTGGAGCGCTTCAGCTTTGGCACTGTCCGAGCTGGCGGACGGGATCGGGTTCGTGGTCATCGCCGTCGGGGTGTTCGCGGTGAGCGAAATCATCTAGCAACCTGGGTGAGGCCGAGGAGCGTTCGGTCCACACCTCCCGGGTGGCGCACCTCTTCCCCACAAGGGAGGACCTGAAAAAATCCATCGGTCCGATCGTCCGGGGAACCCTGCTCGGGGCTTTCTTCGGGGTTCTCCCCGGCACCGGGCCGGCGATTGCATCATTCGCTTCCTACATGGTCGAGAAAAAAGTCGCCAAGGACCCTTCGCAGTTCGGCCGCGGCGCGATCCAGGGCGTGGCGGGACCCGAGGCCGCCAACAACGCGGATGCCCAGTGCAAGTTCATCCCCATGCTCACGCTGGGGATTCCCGCGAGCGGGACGATGGCCATGATGCTCGGCGCGCTCATCATCCAGGGCATCACCCCGGGCCCGCAGGTGATGGTCAACAATCGGGACCTCTTCTGGGGGCTGATCGCGAGCATGTGGGTCGGAAACCTGATGCTCCTCCTGCTCAACCTGCCGCTGGTGGGCCTGTGGGTCAACCTGCTCAAGGTTCCCTATCGCCTGCTTTTCCCCGCCATCATGGTCTTTTCCTGCATCGGCATCTACAGCGTGAACACCAGCTCCGTCGGAGCTGACCCTCGCGGCCCTCTTCGGCGCCCTCGGGTTTGTCTGGATTAAATTGGGGTGCCCTGCGGCGCCCATGCTTCTGGGCTTTGTGCTGGGACCGATGCTGGAGGAAAACCTCCGCCGGGCGCTGCTGATCTCCCGCGGCGACCCTTCCGTCTTTCGTCACGCGGCCGATCAGCCTTGCCTTCATCATCGTCACGGTGCTGATCGTGGTAACGATGGCGCGTGCCCGCCGTGCGCAAGCGCCAAAGAAAACTTGCCGACTGAAGTCCGGATTGCGACAGCTTCCCGACCCCGGTAAATTTGCAATCCAACGGCAGTGTTTACACACTCCAGCCGGCGCCGCTCTCCGGCCCCCGATGGTCCGGGTTTGATTTTGCGCCGCAGGTCGAACGAGGGCCGGCAAATAATGGTCTCGTAAAAGACCGTTACAGAAGCCAATCAAATTGGAGAGTGCAGGGCGGTTCGGTGGCAGGTAAAGGATGAGGAGGCTGCCTCTACAGCAGTCTTTCACCTGCAAATTGTGAGAGTGATGCTATTTCTGGAGGTGAGGATTACGGGATGAAATGGCACAAAAAGAGCAGGCTCATTTCTGAGCCTGCCTTTGATTCTGGAGACTGAGTTATCATTCAAGGAATGATCTCCCGCTTCGGTTTGGAGGACCACGTCATGAAACTCAACACTCTCCTCTGCGGCTTGGCTTTGGGAGTGGCATTCAATGCGTTCAGCAAAAGGTTGAGAAAGGGGGCCAGGCGGTAGATACCTTTTTAGAACACCTGGTTCCCTTCCATTGTCTCAGAACAGCTTTCCTGGAGAACAGGTCGGCCTCTTTGACCTTTGACAAAGCGGGGATTAATAGGTCACCGAAACTGTATCGTCCCCGTGCAGGACCCCGCTGGTAACGCCCACAGTCAACGAGTTTACCGAGCCGTCCGATTTAAGAGTCGTAAAGGTGATCTCGTATTGATTGCTCAAAATCTGGGAAATCTTAAGGTACGCATTATTCAAGTCCGTTGAAGTGGGCGCGCGTAAAAACTCCCCCCCGGTCTGAACGGCCATTGGCTGCATGATTTCGGGTTTAAGCGCATCCCCCAGGCCGATGGTGAAGATGGCCACTCCTTTTTGCTGTGCATTGGTGATGACGTCTTCCAAACTATGCGTCGAAAGCTGCGGCTGTTCTGTCTGCTTGTTATAATCGAACCCATCCGAAACCACGATGACGGCCTTCCGGTTGGCAGGGCTGCGAAGAGCCATTCGGTTTATGGACTCGTAGACGGAATCATAGAGTCTCGTGCCCTCTGGAGAGACAAATGGCGCATCGATCGCGGCGTTTAGAGCAGCAAGGTTTGACACGGGGGTAAAGTCGATTGCCACTTGCGTTTCCGACCTGAATTTTATGACCATGGCTTCATCGGTCGCTGGGTTCAGGGAAGCAAGAAAAGTTTTGGCCGACTCTTTGATATCGTTTGCAACAGAGGCGACACTGCCGCTGAAGTCGAGATCTAAGGCTATCGATACCGGACTTGTGGCGGTGCCGATAAAATCGGCAATGGCCTTTTGGGAGCTTTCCTCGGAAACAGTGAAGTTACCTTCCAGCAAACCGGTGATCGGATTGTCCGCCGCATCCGTAACGGTAACCACTACCTTTACCGATGGGAAGTTACTTGTGTCCACCTGATTAATCGTCACGTTCAGACCCTGTCCGTTCCCGCTCAGGCTCACCGTCAGAGATGGCTGGTCCGCATCATTCGAGGGGATGAGGAAAGTGCCTGAATAGGACATCTGATTCGTCGGCGCGAAGCGCACGACTACGGCGCAAGACCCGTTCGGCGCCAGGGACTTGTTTGAGCATGCATCCGTCACAATGGCGAACGGTACTGCTGGAGCTGTGATTTGACCAATATTCAGCGCCGCCGTGCCGCTGTTCTGCACTGTAACCGACTTGTCAGTCGTTTGACCGACCACCAGGCTGGAAAATTGGACCGCGCTACTGCTCAAAGCGATATTCGGGGTGCCACTCACGCCACCCCCGCCGCTCGAGCTCCCGCCGCCACCCCCACCACCGCATCCGAAGGTAGAAAGAATGCCTAGTATTAGCGCTGCAAGGATCAATAAATAGGATTTACCATTTCCAAATCGTCGTCCTCCCATCGATGACTCCTTTCCTTTAGCGAAGTATTAGTCCAGACATTATGTAACTCATAGCTGACAGCTATGAACTTTTCTTGGCATTAGTAGTAAGCTTCAGCGCGAGTGCTGAACGGCGCTAGACGGCAAAGCGCTATGGATCGTCCAATGCTCACGTAACAAAAATAAATTTTCTCCATAAATCATTTACTCCTTTTCAAGTACCAACTATTTTTCTCAGCATTAGAGAAAGCAAATTTGCTGCCAAAAAATATCACCCAATAACCCGTCGTTTCATAAGGTATTTTTATTTCCTTCTATTATCTTCTTACAAAAGAGACAAGTATTTTTTCTCCTTTTCCCCTATTTTTTCCAGTTTAGTATAAAAGTTCAGATTGTTTCAGGCGCCTAGAGCAAAAATCACCAACAGGGAAGGCAGTGAACTTATGAACCTTATCGGGAGATCGAGCTTAGATAAGGCCAGATTTAATACCTATGAAAAGGGGAGGGGGTGAATCGGAAGCCTCCGCCGGCAGGAAATAAAGGCGGTTGTCTTGCTTAATTCATTATCGAAATGAAAAGCAGGGTCAGAAATCCTCTGTTTTTTCATTCACCGAATTTGCCCAATTATCAATTGTAATCTTCTATCAAAGCAGAATCTCAAATCTAACCACTACAGGAAGGAAGTTTTCCGCGCTTAGAAAACAAAGAGAAAAAAATTATTTCGTGCAGCGCAGAAAGAAGGATCAGATGCTCCGGAACTCACCTTCTCTCTTACCAATTTTGACATTTCCCTGAGAACTGCGTACAGTGCAGGCATAGCCCATCCATGGCGCAGGAAGGAATAAAGAGGGGATTGGAATTAGGGAGAACCGGGACGTTTCTACAGGGAGACGATTCGGTTTGCGGGGGCCATCATGAAATACAATGATTTTGGCCGGACCGGTTTGCAGGTTTCTCAACTTGGGTTCGGCTGTGGCAGTATCGGCGGCCTGCTCGTGCGCGGCGAATACCCTACCATGCGGGCGGTAGTGAGCCGGGCCGTCGAACTGGGCATCAACTACTTTGACACCGCTCCCCACTACGGAAGCGGGCAATCCGAAGTGAATTTGGGTGCCGTCCTCCGAGAGTCGGGAGATAAGGTGGTTATCGGGACCAAAGTGCGTCTAACAAACAAGGACCTGGGTCAGATCGGCACTGCGATCAGCCGATCCGTCGAGGGAAGCCTGCGGCGCTTAGGCCGCGAGACCGTCGACCTGATCCAATTGCACAATCACATAGGGATCCGGCGCAAACTTGAGGAAAACCGGGTGGGTCTTCATGAGCTGGAGGAAGTGAGGCAAGCATTTGAGGAACTTCGGCGTAGGGGCAAGGTCCGGTTTTGGGGGATTACCGGATTGGGGGAGAGCGGCGCGGTGCGAGACGCAGTGGCCTCCGGCGGTTTCCATTCGGTTCAAGTTCCTTACAATTTGCTCAACCCGTCGGCCGCTACGACGGTGCCCCCGAATTTCCCCTTCCAGGATTATCAGAAGCTCCTGGATCATGCCGTTCGACAACAAATGGGGGTCATCGCCATTCGCATCCTGGCTGGGGGTGCATTGAGCGGAAACCTGGAGCGGCATCCGGTTGCGTCCCCTTCGGTCAACCCCATTGCCTCGGAGGAGACCTACGGCGCCGATGTGGCCAGGGCCCGAGGCTATTTTTTTCTGGTTGAGAAAGGCGTGGTAAATAACCTGGTCGAAGCCTCCGTTCGTTTCGTGGTCAGCAAGCCCGGCGTATCGACAGCCTTGCTGGGCATTTCCAGCCTGGACCAGCTCGAGGAAGCTGTAAAATATGTTGAGTGCGGCCCCCTACCATCGGATATTCTGGGAAGCATCCAGACCGCCGGCCGCCGGGGATAGTACACAAGGAGAGGGAAGGAAACGAATCGCAGTTGCAACGATCTTTGCTGACCTGCGTATGATCATTTTTTATTTGAATTAGGCTTAACCTGCGCCGAAGCAAGCCGAATCATCCCCGGCGGTCTCGCCGCCGGCGAGTTTACTTTGGCGAGAGGCTCAACGTCCTCCATACGCGGCGCACCATCCCGACCAGCGCGAGCACCCACCCCAGGAGGGCGAAATAAAGGAAATACGGAGGAATAACGGAAACGAGCTCCAGGCCCGGGATTTGCGACAAGCGGAAGGTGCAGACCGTGTACATCCCGAGGGGAAAAACCAGACTCCAGTAGAGGGGCGTGTAGGTGAATTCTTCCCGGCGCATCGCGTGCCGCCAAACCCAGAGGACGGCCAGCAGCGGGATCCACCAGGTCGCAGCGGCCCAGAAAAAAAGGGTGAGCCCGAGGACAAAGGGGAGGAGCTTCACAAGGAGGGGAGAAAGCGGGGCCTGCAAGACCAGGATTGCCCCGGCCAGGGTGGTGATCGCCGCCGCGCCCATGTTGACCCAGTAAGACGGGACAAGCTCGGCCGGCCCAAGAGGGAAGAAAAAGAAGCGGTAAAGAATGAGCGTTATGATGATGAGGTAAAGGAATGCGCCCAGCAGGAACATAAGCAGGGAAAGAAAAATCAGCCCTTCGGGGTGGAACTGGGCGGCGTTGATCCCGGCCAGGACAGAGACAGCCTGGGTGCCCACCACGGAGATCATCCAGGAGCCGTTGATGCCCCTCCCGAGGGAAGGTTTCTCCCCCCGGGTGATGAGGGCCGTGAAGATGCCATAGATCAGGCCCCCCCACAATGCGATCCCAAAGATAAAGAGGGCGAGGGCCGCCCGGAAATCCTGCCCGATGACAGCGGCCTGATTTCCCAGGATGCAGGTGGCCGCAACCACGGTAAAGAAGCCCATCCCGCGAGTGTGATCGCCAAGATCAGCCCTGAAACGTGAGAAAAAATAGATCAGGCGCAGGATCAAGAGGGCCCAGAGGATCAGATAAAAGAAGATGTTGAGCCCGAATAAGATACGCGAAAGGAAGGCGAAACCAAGGAAATGAGCTGCCAGGGAAATGATCCCCGTGGCCATGGAAAGGGCGAAGTGGGCCGGCAGCAGGTCCGCCACGCCCGCTCTCAGGAAATCCCTTTTGCGTGATCCCGGCGTGGAATCGGGGGTCCTCACCTAACTTGACCTACAAATTGCATCATATCTTATTAGCCCACTCCCCTCACCCTTCCCTCTCCCCCCTCGGAGACCGTGTCGTAATTCCTTTCATGGTTCGACAGACTCACCACGAACGGAAGCGGCACATGAGAAATCAATAACTTATCCGTTCGCCCTGAGCTTGTCGAAGGGCCAGAGGCGAATTACGACACAGTCTCTCGCGGGAGAGGGTTAAGGTGAGGGGGACTTTGGACATGCCTATCATAAAACCGTTCGGCGCCGGCGGTACAGGATGAAGCTGCGGGCCAGGTAGGTAAAAGGATAGCTCCAGGCGTGGACCATCCGGCTGAAAGGAGAAAAGGCGAAAAATGCGAAAGCCCCGAGGACATGGAGTTTGTAAGCCATAGGGACCTCTTTCATCAGGCCGGGGTCGGGCCGGAAAGTCACGATGCCCCGGACCCAGGGGGCGACAGTGTCCAGGACGTAGTAGTGGCCGAAGAGCACGTTGCGGAAACCGACGGAGATGACGAAGAGGAGCAGAAAAAGCACGGCCCAATCCGACACGCTGGAGTGGACCCGGATTCTCGTTTTGAAGAGGCGGCGCGAGATCAGCCACAGGAGGCCGATGAGGGCGAGGAGCCCGAACGGGATCCCCAGGGCAATCGAGATTCGGGTGTGGGCCTCGCCGCTGAAACCAAAGAGGTCAAAGAGCGACTGGGGGATCAGCATTCCCCCCGCGTGGCCGAAAAAGGTCAGGAGAATCCCGTAATGGAAAATCATGGCTCCCCAGCGAAGGCTCCCTTTATCCAGGAGCTCGCTCGACTTCGCGTTCCAGTTGAAAGGATCGGCGAAGTAGCGGTAAAGGAAGCCGACGACAAAGATCGTCAGCGAGATGTAGGGGAAGACTAGAAAAGCCGCGACGTCAAACACCCTCCCCTCCCCTCTTTAGCTGGATTTGAGAACGTATCAATTTAGATCTGAACGAGTTTCCACAAGTTGCCGCAGCCTGGTCGGAAGAGCGTAGGGGCGGGGTCACCCCGCCCCTACAACTTCATGCGGCATGTCTGAGGCTTCCTGGCATTCTGCAACACTTTTTCATAGGCCTAAGAGTTAGCGCAGAATGAGTCTTTCACCAGCTCCATAAGCTCCCCGAAAGGGCTTGCCGCCTCTTTGAGACGAGAGGCCAGCAGAGCCACGGCCGGGGAATATTCCCGGCAAATCCAGCGGCGGTGAGGATCCGGGCAAACTGCCAGGAACTCCAACATGAGGGGCAGGTAGTCGGGAAGCTCTCCCGGCAGGTTTTCATAACCCGCATCCTCATACAGTTCGCGCAAGCGCAGCAGCAGATTCCCCCTGGATTGCGACTCTGGGCAATGGAAGGTGAGATTCAGGCAAGTGGAAGGGTTCAGGTCGAAAGTGCGCGTGTACTCCTCCTGAAGCCGCAAGGAAGGCTCGCTCTGCCGGTAATGCCAAAAATCGGCCAAAACCTGTTTCCCGGGACTGTCTGGGAGGATTGAGAGTCCGGGGTCCGGAATCATCTCCTGCGGGTAGGTCAGAAAAAGAGATAGGGCACGCAGTACCTCCCGGTATTCCTCATTCATCGGACCTCTCCTTTGGGAACCCGCTCAGGCCCTGCCTTCGGGCCGGGTCGCCGCCTTCCCTCGAAGACGTGGGAATCACGTAACGGTCCTCGTACTTCGCGATGGCCAAGAGCTCGTACATCTCCCCGGCCATATCTTGATTTAGCCCCGACATTCTCCAGGCATTTCACGTCCGGGTTCTTCTCCACCCGCACCGAGCGCATGTAGGCCCGCAGGGCCATGAGCCGTTTCAAGCGCCAGGCGAACCGGTCCCTCATCCCCGGCCGAAAGCAGATTGGCCAGATACCTCAGCGGAATCCGCATCTCGCTTCAAATCCGGGGCCTTCCCCTCCGCCGCAGGTAGAAAGGGTTCAGCGGGGGAACGTACCAAACCATGGGGAGGGTGCGGAACTCCGGGTGCAGGGGGAGGGCCAGCTTCCACTCCAGTGCTAGTTTGAAGACGGGAGAGCGCCGCGCGGCCTGCAGGGTCCCTGGAGAAACCCCCTGCGCGAGCGCCCGGGACGCAACCTCCGGATCGCGGGGGTCAAGGAAAATCGAGGCAAGAGCCGGGTACACATCCCGGTCCTCCGGAACGGAAGCGGCCTCGCGGATGCGGTCGGCGTCGTAGAGGAGAACTCCGATGTAGCGGATCCGCCCGACGCAGGTCTCGGCGCATAAAGTCGGCAGGTCCCGGTCTCCATCCGTGGGTAGCAGAAGAGGCACTTTTCCGAGCGCCCGGTCTTCCAGTTGAAATAGATCTTCTTGTAAGGACAGCCGGAGACGCAGAAACGCCAGCCCCGGCAGCTTTCCTGGTCCACGAGGACGATCCCGTCCTCGTCTCGCTTGTACAGGGCGCCGGAAGGACAGGAGGCGACGCAGGAAGGGTTCAGGCAGTGTTCGCAGATCCGGGGCAGGTAGAACATGAAGACGTTTTCAAACTGGAGGTAGACGCTCCCGGTCCAAGCCGGCGAAGTTCACGTCCCCGCCGCCGGTCTCGACTGTCCCGGCCAGGTCGTCGTCCCAGTTCGGGCCCCAGCTGCATCTCCATGCTCGTCGTCGGTGACCTGGGAGAACGGCCGAGTGGACGGCTGGTGTTGGGAATGGGGGCTCTTGATGAGGTGCTCGTAGTCGTAGGTCCAGGGCTCGTAGTAGTCGTCGATGGGGGCAGGTCGGGGTTGTGGAAGATGCCGGGCCAGTCGGCGGGCCTTGTTCCCGGCCCGCAGGGCGAGTTTCCCGTCCTTCAGCACACCATCCGCCCGCGGAAATGCTCCTGGTTCTCCCATTTCCGCGGGTAGCCGATGCCGGGCTTGGTCTCCACGTTGTTGAACCACATGTACTCGGCGCCCTGCCGGTTGGTCCACACGTTCTTGCAGGGGATGCTGCAGGTGTGGCAGCCGATGCACTTGTCCAGGTTCAACACCATCGCGATCTGGGCTTTAATCTTCATACCAGTCGACCTCCCCGGCCTTGCGCACCACGATCATCTCGTCCCGCTGGGAGCCGACGGGGCCGTAGTAGTTGAAGCCGTAGCTGAGCTGGGCGTAGCCGCCGATCATGTGGGTGGGCTTGACCATGATGCGCGTGACGCTGTTGTGGGTGCCCCCGCGCTTGCCGGAGAGCGACGAGCCCGGCGTGTTGATGAGCCGCTCCTGGGCGTGGTACATGAAGGCCTTGCCCGGCGGGATGCGGTGGCTGACCACGGCCTTGGCCATGACCACACCGTTGACGTTGAAGCACTCCAGCCAGTCGTTGTCCGCGACTGCCGATGCGTCGCCGCGTCGTCGTTGTTGATCCAGATCGCCTCGCCGCCCCGGAAAAGCGTCAGCATGGTGAGCGTGTCGGAGTAGGTGCTGTGGATGGACCACTTGGAGTGGGGGGTGAGGTAGTTCAGCACCAGCTCCGTCCCCGGCTCTCCCGCTTCCCGATTCAGCCGGTCGAGCCGAGCGTCCGACATGTCCAGCGGAGGGCGGTAGATCGGCAGGCCCTCGCCGAAGTCGCGCATCCAGGGATGGTCCAGGTAGAAATGGGCCCGGCCGGTCAGCGTTCGGAAAGGCACTTTCTCCTCGATGTTGACCACGAAGGGGGAATAACGGCGCTCTTCGGATTCCAGGCCGCTCCAGATCGGGGTGGTGATGATCTTGCGGGGCTGGGCAGTCCAGGTCGTCAAAGGTGATCTTTTCGCCCTGGCCCGGTTCGCGACTCAGATGGCTCAAGTCCAGTCCGGTCTTCTTCCCGAGGGCGTTCCAGGCTTTGACCGCAATACGGCCGTTCGTTTCCGGCGCCAGCGCCAGGATCGTTTCGGCCACCTGGCGGCTCGGTCTCGAGGCGCGGCATGCCCTGGCTCACTCCCGGCGACGGCCACCGTTCCAAGCCTCTCCTTCAGATCCGCATACTTTCGCTCCGCCGTCCACAAGAACCCCCTTGGCGCCCAATCCCCGGCTTTTCCGCCAGGGGGCCGAGGGCGGTCATCATTTTGTACACGTTGGGGTAGTCGCGTACCACCACGGACAGGCGCGGCATGGTCTTCCCGGGAACGGCCGCAGCCTCGCCCTTGCTCCAGTCCAGCACCCGGCGGGGCTGGGCGATTTCGGCTTCCGTGTCGTGCAGGAGCGGGACGGCCACCAGGTCTTTGCCTCCGGCCGAGGTGGCACGCGGCCAGTTCGGAGAATTTCTCGGCGATGATCTTGAATGGTCCCACATGTGCGCGCCTCCCAGAGCGGGTCCACGGCCGGGTTGAAGGGGTGAATGAACGGATGCATGTCGGTGGTGCTGAGGTCGTGCATCTCGTACCAGCCGCCGCGGGAAGGAGCCACGTCGGCGTAGATGGCGCTGGTGGACATGCGGAAATCCGAGGTCACCAGCAGGTCCAGCTTTCCCTCGGGCGCGCGGGTCGCGCACCACGACCTCCTGCGGCGGGACCGGCCCTCTTCCGGTCCTGGAGCACGGCGTTGCGGACCCCGAGGAGGTGCTTCAGAAAGTACTCGTGGCCCTTGCAGCTGGCGCCGAGAAGGTTGGCGCGCCAGAGGAACAGCACCCGGGGGAAGTTGACGGGGTGGTCGGGGTCTTCGACGGCGAAGCGCATCGTCCCCCGCTTCAGTCGCTCCACGACATAGGCGACGATCTCCCCCTCCGATTTGGCGCCCCGCTCTTCCGCCTCCCGGCAGATCGAGCGGGTTGCGGTCGAACTGAGGGTAGGAGGGCAGCCAGCCCAGGCGGGCGGCGATCACATTGTAGTCGGCCAGGTGGCGCGGCGTCCGGCCTCGCGGGCCAGTGGAGAGAGCGAAGTGCGCGGCCGAGAGGTGGTCGTAGCGCCATTGGTCCGTGGCAAAGTAGAAGAAGGAGGTCCCGTTCTGCTGCCGGGGCGGACGGACCCAGTCCAGGGCGAAGGCCAGCTGTGGACCAGGCGCCGACGGGGCCGGATCTTTTCCTGGCCGATGTAGTGGGCCCAGCCGCCGCCGTTCACCCCCTGGCAGCCGCAGAGGCGTGGTGAGGTTCAGGATGCAGCGGTAGAGTCGTGTCGCTGTGGAACCAGTGGTTGGTGCCGGACGCCGAGAAAGATCCTGGATTTGCCGCGGGTCTTCTCGGCGTTTTCGGCAAACTCGCGGGCCACCCGGATGGCATCGCGCCCGGGGCACGCCGGTGATGGCCTCCTGCCAGGCCGGGGTGTAGGGGCGCGGATCGTCGTAATCCCGGGCGGAGTCCCCGCGCGCGCCCCCGGTCGATGCCGAGGTGCGCGGCGAGCAGGTCGAAGACCGTGGTGACCAAGGTCTCTTTCCCGTCGCGTACGAGCTTTTTCACCGGCACGAAGCCGGTTCGGACGTTCCCGCGTCCGCGCTTCAAAATAGGGGAAATGCAACCGGCACCCAGCGGTCGTTGTCTTCCGCGAAGGTTAACGGCGGGTCCAGGTCCGCCCCGCTCTCCTCGTCCTTCAAGTGCAGGTTCCAGTCGCCCGTTCTCCTGCCACCGCGCGCCGATCGTGCCGCGGGGAACCGCGAAATCGCCCGTCCGCTGGTCGAAGAGGACCGGCTTCCATTCCCCGTTTTCCGTCCGCCTGCCGAGATCGCTCGCCCGCAGGAAGCGGTCCGAAACATAGTGATCGGTGTGCTCGCTGCTCGGTTTCAGCACGACCGCGAAGGGAAGGTCGGTGAACTGCTTCGCATACTGGGTGAAGTATTCGACTCTGTCGGTCAAGGTAGAACTCTTTCAGAATGACAAAGGTCATGGCCAGGGCGAGCGCGCCGTCGGTTCCGGCCCTGGCCGGCAGCCAGGTGTCTGCGAACTTGACGTATTCGGCGAAGTCGGGGGCCACGGCGGCCACCTTTGTGCCCGCGTAGCGCGACTCCACGAAGAAGTGCGCGTCGGGAGAGCGGGTCATGGGGAGGTTCGTGCCCCAGACGATCACGTAGCCGGAATCATACCAGTCGGCGCTCTCCGGAACATCGGTCTGCTCGCCCCAGATCTGCGGGGAGGCGGGCGGGAGGTCGCAGTACCAGTCGTAGAAGCTGAGAATGGGCGCCGCCGATGAGCGACAGGAAGCGGGTCCCGGAGGAGTAAGCCACCATGGACATGGCGGGAATGGGCGTGAACCCGAAGATGCGGTCGGGCCCGAATTTGCGGATGGTGTAGATGAGTGATGCGGAGATCAGGGTCGGCCGCTTCGTCCCAGGAGAAGCGCACGAGCCCGCCCTGCCCCCGGGCCGCTTTGTACTCCCTGGATTTTTCGGGGTCCTCGACGATGCTGGCCCAGGCCGAAACCGGGTCGGGCCGGGAGCGCAGGGCGGCCAGCCACATCTCGTACAGGGCGGAGCGAATGTAAGGATATTTCACCCGCAGCGGGCTGTAGATGTACGATGAATACGTGGCGCCGCGCGGGCAGCCACGGGGTTCGTACTCGGGCAGGTCCGGCCCGTTCGATGGATAATCGACCTCCTGGGTTTCCCAGACGATGATCCCGTCCTTGACGTAAACCTTCCAGGAGCAGGACCCGGTGCAGTTGACGCCGTGAGTCGAGCGAACCACCTTGTCGTGCTGCCACCGCCGCCGGTAGAGCTCCTCCCAATCTCTCTTCCCGCACCGCACCTCGACCCAGCCGTCGGCCAAGCGCTCCTTACGGCAGCGCTCAAGCTCTTTCCGGGGCCGAAAAAAAATCAACGATGGAGAACTCTTCTTCTCCTCCACGAGCCCTTTTCCCCGCGTCTACCGCGGTAAAACGGGGCGGATCGCCGGCTCTTCCCGGATCCCCCCTCGATAGAAAACATTGAGATCGAAAGGATCGTCGGATGGCTATTCAGATCATGGATAGATAAAGTATAGCAATTTTCGCGGTGCTCTTGAAGAAAATGAAAGCCTTCCCCATCCCTAGAGGCTTTCGGGGTCCAGCGTAGAGCCTTTAAAGAACCAAGAAACTCTTCATCAAAAAGGGGTAGTCCTAAGGAAGATAAATAATGGATAAAAAAAGAAAAATATTTTCCTTTTTAAATGCAGAAAGAACCCGAGAAAAAATAAACTTTCAAGATATCGATAAGTTATAAATAAAATCCCCTCGGGTACTAATTTTGCAAGTCTTCACATCATCAATTCCCATAAAACAATCCTTAGGTGGTTGTTAAAATCTCGGGAAGAAAGGGAAATAGCGATGAAAAGACTACTGGCATCATTGGTTCTGGGACTCCTGGTCTCCTCTGCTGCATTCGTGGAGGCTGTTCCCTATACTTATGTACTGGGACCAGGCTCATCGGTAGACACGAGCGGCACAAGTTCTGTTTTAGAAATGCAGGCAATCGTAAATCCAAGTCTCAATAACCTTACGTTTAGCTTGGATGTAGGACAGTTTCACTCTTTTCCGTTTGCTAGAATTGGCACGAATGAGTCATGGATAAATGCCGATGATCTTAATCCAGGCACGGTAACGGCATACATTGATTTTGTTAACCCCGATGTTACCCAAGCTGTTGGCGGTACCTCGATTGGTTTTACTGGGTTCCTTGATTTTACTCAAGGATGGAAGCTAACTTGGAATGACCCGGTAGTTGTTGATTATGCCAATGGAGGACAGTTTACGATCCAACTTAGTGATGCCACTCACAGTAATGGTTTTTGGAGAGGACCGGATGGTTGCGAGTGGATTACCGGAACAATTACTCACAATTCCACTGCGGTACCCGAACCCTCCGTTCTGCTTCTCCTCGGACCGGGCCTCTTGGGGCTTGTCGTGTTCAGGAAGAAGTTTGGAGCTTTTTGTGTCCAGGAAGAAGTTTAGGAAATAGATCCAAAAAGATCGTGAGAAATGAAAGGCAGGGTCATCAGGCTCTGCCTTTTTTTATTGCTTTCATAGTCACGGCTTTTCCCTCGAAAGTAACCACAGTCCGAGATCATCTCGCTTTGGGGAGCGGACCCTGGAGCTTTTCAGTTGGTGCCTGACGGACGACCTATATCCGCCATCATCGGAACAGGAAATTTGGAAAAGCAGTTGACTCTCACTCCCGAGGCTCGATCCTTCAGAGGCCCCAACATCTATTTTTTCATCGACATCAAAGCCAGGACGTTCTCCAGGGGAACTGTTTTGGGAAAATCGCAACCCAGCATCAGGATGAAGCCCCCTCCTCCTCCCCATGCCCGGACACAATCGCGGGCTTCAGCGATTACCTCGTCCGGTCTCCCGTTCAGGAAGGCGCCGGTAGGGGATACATTCCCCGCCACGCACACCTTTCCGCCCAAAACTTCTTTGGCCTGGCGAAGATCCACCTTTTTCTCCAGGCTGAAACAATTCGGGCCGATGTCAACGATGTCCTGAAGGATTCTGGAGGTGTTCCCGCAGATATGAATCATGGAATATTTGCCTTTGTCTCTGATTCGATTGACCAGCTCCTTGAGGAACGGAGCGGCGAACCTGCGGAAACTTTGAGGAGAGATCATGTCCCCGGAGGCCACTGGCTCCGCGAGGTTCGCTCCCAGGATATCCGGGTGCTCCAAAATTGGCTCCAGAACGGCCCAGGTCAATTCGGTGGAGAAATCGAGAAGCCGCAGGAGACCTTCAGGGTCTTCAATCGTGGCGGTCATTACCGCCTCCACCCCCAGAATCCGCGCCGCGCAGGATAACGGGCGCCCATTGGGTCGTAATCGCAAAAGTTCTCTTGCCGATGGATTCGGCCACAAGATGTTGGGAACGGATGATGCTCCTGCATCGTGGGGTTCTGCAGGACTCTCTCGAATGCGGAGAGTGTCAACCTCGTTCAAAGATTCGATGACCGTTCCCAGGAGGGCCGGGCTGTCGGACGAATCATCCTTGATGGGGCACCCCAGGAAGTGAAAAGGATAGTTGACGAAATTCGACCCGGTCAAGAGGAGATCGTGTCCAACCCGCTCGAAAGCCCGGACGAAAACCTCGGCGATCTTTTCCGGGACATCCTTGATTTCGGCAAAAGTCTTTCCCGCCGAGTGGACCATCCAGGCCCCGCCCGCGAACACGCTCACCGGCAATCGCGGCGGCTCTTTAAGTTCAAAAGCCATTCGGGTGATTTCTCTTCCGGTCATGTAATTCCTTCCGGTCGGCCCTGAAAAGCTGGGGAGGGCGCAGAGGTTAGCAAGGTGCTGAAAAATGTAAATATCCGTCACTCCGCCGAAAGCTGGAGTCCAGAATGTCTTTTAAATCCTGGATTCCGGTCTTCGGCATGAGCTCAGTCGGAGGTTTTCGCCGGAATGACCTCTCGGGTATGAAACGACTTTTTCGCGCAACCTGTCAGCGCAGATGCCTTTCCAAAAAGGAGAAGATCTTTTTCCAACCCTCCACCGCGGCCTCCTGGCGGTAGCTGGGGCGATCGACCGAGAAGAAACCGTGCCCGGCATTGTCGTAGGAGTAAAACTCGTAATTCTTCCCCCATTTTTTGAGCTCGGCTTCCGTTTTGGCCACATCCGCAGGCGAGGGCCGCTGATCCTCCTTTCCAAAGAGGCCCAGCAGGGGACAGCTCAGGTTCTTCGTGTAATCGATGGGAGCCACGGGTTGGCGCGGCGTCAGCTCTTCGGGCGGCGATGTCACCCCGCCGCCGTAGCAGTCGACGGCCGCGTTTATACCGGGCAACGTGCAGGCGGCCAGGTAGGTCTGCCGGCCCCCCGAACAGTATCCGATCACGCCCACCTTTCCGTTCAGGTACGGTAATGTACGCAGATACGCCATGGCGCCCGCCACATCCCCCATGGTGCGATCATCCGGCATCCCCCCGGCGGCCCGGACGCTCGCGCTGTTCTCCTCCGGAGTCGCTTTCCCTTCCCGAAAATGCAAGTTGGGCGAGATGGCCACATACCCGTGGTAGGCAAACTTCCGGGAAATCTCCTTCATGGCTTCGTCCCAGCCAGGCAGGTGATGAATCACAGCCATTCCGGGAAAAGGACCGGGTCCTAGAGGACGGGCCAGGTAAGCATCAATCAGGTCGCCCTGATGCCCGTTGTGAAAGACCGTTTCCGCCATCATTGCTTCGTACGCCATACACATCCCTCCTTTCGTGGTTTGCAGCAACTGAGAAGGTTGTCAATTTAGCGGTCTGGAAGGGGCTCTCGGAAATCCCTCCCCACCTCCCTTTGCTAAAGGGAGGAGATAATTTCCCCCTTTGAAAAGGGAAGGTGTGAAAAAATTCAAATCGAGAAGGCAACAGCTTGTCTTGTTGTCCAGGGGGCGGCAAAAATTTACTTGTCAAAATCGGCGGGACATTCGTTTGATAAAATGGGTTCACTTGAGTTCCGATAAGGAACGCTGGCAAATTGAACCTAACCCGTGTAAAGAAGATATGATTTCCATTTGGCTTTCGGCATGAGTTCATGCCCCGCGGACAAAGGAGAAATCAGTGCCTCTTTTGGCAAGGAAATTTTTGCCGTCTCCTGGACATGGCACCGCTTCCCATTCCCCGGTCCCCTGAATTTTTTCACAGCTTCAGGGGGATTAAGGGGGATTTCTAACGTCTCTGGCAATTCTGGAATACTTCACAAAGGCCAAACGCTTACCGAAGATTCATCTAACGAATTGCACCGTATCGCTGCAAGACTGAAGTGTCAAAATGTCTACCGGAACCAAACGAGGCTTTCGATTATTTTTCAGGAGATCAGACAGCACTTCTTGTATTTTCGTCCGCTCCCGCACGGACATGGATCGTTGCGGCCAGCCTTGAAGCCGGCTTTTGAATCTTCCGCCTGCAGGGTCTTCATGAGGGCTTCGGGGCGCTCCCCGGCGCGGCGCAGGTCGGCCAGACGCTCGAGGTACGGCAGGGCATGGGAGAAGAAACGTTTATAGCCGGCACAGAGGTAATTCAGTCCCCCCTCCCCTTCCGGCGTTTTTATGATTCGGTCTTTCGGACATCCGCCGTTACACATGGGGTGGACTTGACATTGCCGGCAAAAGCGAGGCAAGGTGTCCAGCTTCGCCCGGCCAAATGCCCTCTGGCCGGGGCTTTCGAGCAAATCGAGTAAGTGATTCTGGCGGATGTTCCCGAGCATGTGCCCGGGATTTACAAAATGATCGCACGAATAGAAGTCCCCGTTGTGCTCGACCACGGGGATGTCTCCACAGGTTGTTCTGAAGATGCAGAGCGAGTGATCCTGGCCGTAGGCCGGCCGCGCGGCCTCCTCGAAGATCTGGATCATTATCCGACTGACGTCCTGCCGCACCCATTCGTCGAAAATCGTGCAAAGAAACGCGCCGAAAGCCTCGGATGGCACGGTCCGGGAGCTCACCCCCCCTGCCCCGGCGGTTTCAGGTTCGACGAGCGGAATGAAGCTTATATACTGCGCTTTCAGGTCCTTGAAGAAGCGGTACACCTGAAGAGGATGCTGGACGTTTTCCGCGTGGACGACGCATAGGAGATCGACCGGCACTTTGTGCTGCCGCAAAAGCCGGTAACCCTGCATCACCTGCTTGTGGGTTGGCTTGTCATTCTTCGTCAACCGGTAGCGGTCGTGGAGCGCCTGGGGCCCGTCGAGGCTGAGGCCGACGGAAAAACTTTCCGCCGGCGAAAAACCGGCACCAATCTTCGTCGAGGAGCACGCCGTTCGTCTGAATGGAGTTGACGATGCGTGTCCCCCGTCCCTGGTGTTTTCGCTGCAGTTCAACGATCCGGCGGAAATAGTCCAGGCCAAGGGTCGTCGGTTCTCCCCCATGCCAGGAGAAGTTGATGACCGGCTCGGGCGCGATTTCGAGGTGCTGGCCGATATATTCCTCCAGCAGGTCATCGGACATACGATACGGCGCAGCCGCGGGATACAATGATTCCTTGGGAAGATAGTAACAGTAGCGGCAGCCTAGGTTGCACGTCGCACCGGCTGGTTTGACGAAGATTTGAAAATCGCGTGACGCCTTGCCCACCGCTAACCTCAATGGAAGTTCATTTCCTTAAGTTTATCAGAAACACAATTCGACCGGGTTGAGCTCCCGTTTTCCTCGTTGCCTTTTAGAATACACGGCACATTCCGAATTGGCAATGGAAGGAATTCCGGGGGGCGGTCATGATCGTGGTTTGAGGACACCGACGCACGTAGTTATGAGAATTGGTGGAAGGATTTCTCGGCCCTATGGGCCCAAAGGAGGGCCGATCGGCTGGCGCCATGGGTTGTTTGACCTACTCCAGCGGGGCAATTTTTTGAAGATCCTGCTGAGCCCGTGCCCTCTCCCAGTCGGCGAAGAGCTCTTCCTGGTGGATTGTTGCCCATTCAATCACGAGCCCCTTCACGCGAGGCGGCAATTGGCCGGAGAAGAGCGCCAGGTTGCGGATATCGATTAGAGCGAGGTAACCGCTATACTCGGCATGGAAATGGGGTGGATTGTGATCATCAAAGAACATTTTTATGACAATGCCGAGGAAGCGGCTGATCTCAGGCATACGTTGACTCGCAGCGCAACGCAGGAAAGACTTCTTCCGGATTCTTCCCCGTTGCTTTAAGATACAGGGCATCCGGGCAAAGGTCAATCTGGCCCCCCCAGGTAAGTTCGCCAAATGAACCGATCCGCACCTGCGCAAAAATCCTCCGGTCGCGCCAAATGGCGAAAACACCTTTCCCAACTAAATCGGAAAGGTCTACCACGCCACGAACTCCATCATCAAAGGCCAATTCCAGGCGATACTCCGGCAGTACGTTCACCTCGGAAATTTTTCTCATTTTTTCCTCCTCCTCCCTCGTACCATATCATAGACTCGCATGACTGAAAAGAGAAGGGTCTCCCAAATATTATGCCAAAATTCCGTTGACGCAAAATTCTCTTTTTCGTATATTCAACCCACACCCCACGGATTCAATTTCCACAAATCAATAATCCGCCCGGAGAGTTGACCATGCGTGTTCCAACGGATCTCTGGAATCAATTCGGCGGCAACCCGGCGGGCAGCGGCTTTCGCCTCGTCAACTCCATGCGGGCAAGTGAGTTGGAGTGGATTGTCGGCCTGCCAGGTCCCACCGGGACGAGCAGCGCTGTCTTCGGACCGGGCGGGACCATCTACATCGGCACGACCAACGGTCATCTCCTTGCCGTCCAACCCGAGCCCCCGCATCACGTTACCGTCAGGTGGGACATCCAGCTCCCTGGATTCAATGTTGCGGTGCAGACGCCCGCGGTGGCCGATGACGGCACAATTTACTGCCTCTGCAGCGCGCCCGGCGGCACCGTTCGCGACCACCGGACAATCAGGGGGTCAAACAGCTTCGTCGTTGCCGTGGATCCGAACGGGACCATTCGCTGGCAGGGTACCGATCCGAACGCTCCCCGACCTGCACGGAGACGTCAATTGCGCCATCAACAGCGCGCCCCGAGTCATCTCAGGGGTGAGAGGCATCGCGCGGGTCATTTTTGTGGCGCGCTACACGCTCGTTGTCCAATACCCGGAGCTGGGCCCAGGGGCCCAAGGTCCGTTGTTTGTGTGCGTGCTGGTGATCGTTGACGAGCGCGGCAGGTTCCTGCTGTTCAACCGGTATGAGGAGAAGAAGGCGTTCGTCGACGCCCACGGAGGCGGTGGATTCGGCTCGGCGACACTGGGGGAAGTTCAATCCGATCTGCCGGCAAGCGCCTCACCCTGCTCGGATACGCCCGTCGTATTCGGGTCGTTTCCCGCAAGAGAGCCGTGGACGATTGTTGCGCCCGGCGACGACGGGCTCTACGCAGATCAAATGGAGCGAGGAGCAAGGCGCGCTGACGCAGGCGCCGAAGCTGTTCCCGCTCCCCTACCCTGGCGGGCCGGCTGCGTTTCCAAACGGGCTGATCACGGGGGCCTCCCGAAGCAGCGCGAAGTTCATCGACGCCGAGACGTTCACTCCTTACCTGCCGAACGAAACGTTCCTCGGCGACCCGTCGACAGTGGCCGGCGGACTGCGCCAGATGTATTTCCTCGTTCGCTACGGCTCGCTGATAGCGGTGGATTCAAACGGGAAGGTGTGGACGCAGCGTTGGCTCAACCACGGCAGCGTGGCGCTGCCGGCGCTCTCCGCGAACCACGTTCACGTTGCGACGACGGGGGGACTGCATACGTTATCGCTCGACCTGCAGGAAATTGCCTTCGTACACCTGGCCGGCATGAGCGCGGGCTTCTCCTCTCCGGCAATCGGGCCTGGCGGCAACATCTACGTTGCCGCCGGATCGTTCCCTCCCGAACCCAGCTCAAACGCGACACTCTTTTCGTTCTTCGACGAGAGCCCCCGTATGCGGGGAGGCCAAAACCCTCGGCAAGGTCAATCTCCCCCGGCGCGTTCGGCTGCAAAGCGCCTTGCGAAAGCAAAGAACCGGAAGAAACTGAAAAAATGAAATTCCATCGTCAGGAAAAGGGGAAGCCGTTAGATAATTCGGTACCTCATCGTAAGCTGAATCTTGGGCTGATGGAAGGCGTTTCCTCTTTACGGGAGGACAATCCGCTGGGCTCATCCTGGGCGTTACTACGTGGCACCGGTCTCAAAATGGCTCCCCTTGAACCCAGTAAGAATGAAAAATCACCTTCAATAATAACAAGCCCTTATATCTTCTCGGGTGTCCGGTACCGCACTCACTACGAAACGGCCCCCTCTTTTTAAGCGTAAAATGAGTTATTTTGAAGATGACAATGCGCTTCTAAGGTAACCATCCAAAAAGTATAGGTGGCTTTTTGCGTTGGCACGGGTTGCTGACCGCGTTGGGCTCGCTCCCGCTCGTTCCCGGATTGACAGTGAAAGGGAATGCGGCTACCATTCATTCTAAATTTTGGCTGCAGGGGCGATGAAGGGAAAATCCCTGACGATGACTGGAACCCTTCCCTCCACCAGAAAGCTTGAGCATGGGCAAGAAGAAACACCGGCGAGGGCATTATTGCAAGGTGTGCGGGAGAATTCGGGCGAACGAGAAGTTCTCCGGGGCAGGACGCGCTGCGCATATCTGCAAGAAATGCTCCACGGTATCAAAAGAGAAACAGAAAGAAGAAATTGTCCTGAACCGGATCGACCGGGCAATGAGCTACATGAATCTTTCCCGGGATAACCGCAGGATGCTTGAAGAGTACTCCCGCAGCCCGAATGAGCGCATCCGCGAGGCTGCCCTGGTAGGCCTTTCCGAGTTCCGGGTAGAGCCTGCCCTGCGGGAAGACGCCGGTCTGCCGGAGGAGTTCGATGAAGACGAGGTGGATTTCCCAACACCGCTGTCGGCCCCGCCGGACAGTTATGGGAACACCGGTCCATGCATTCCCGAGGGGGCCGGCCAGCCTGCTGGCCTCGAGGACGCCACGCCCCATAACAACCCTCCTGATGCGCTTTTTCAGCAACTCGAATTCCATCGTCATGGATTCGCCCTGGTCCCCGACCCAGCCGACCGGAACCCAGGAGTGGCCTTGCTGATCGAGGGAGATCAGGAGGTACCCGAGAGAAGGTTTTGTTCTTGCTCCGTCTCCAGAAAGCGGGCCTGTAAGCATATCCTGAAGCTTGCTTCTTTGTGCGAAGTTTTTCGAAAAAAACACGGAGACCGGACCCCCGCGGAGGCCTTCCGGACGAGTCCATGGCGCCGTCTTGCCGAATTCATGGCCGAAGGCTGCCGGGAAACTGCGGACTCCGTCCGCTTCCAGTTTGTCGAAGAAGCCTACGGTAGAATCCTTCGCGCGGCCGACTCCGGCGGGCAGGAGATCCTCCGGTATTCCTCTCAGTCCGACGACAGCACCCGTTTGGTGGAACGCTGCGCCCGGCTTAAAGCCGATAACTCTGTTCCCGGCCGCAGCGACATGCTGGATAAACTTTCCAGGCTGACCCGTTCACCTGAAGAGGAATACCTGGAGCAGAAGGGCTTTAAGACGGTACGGCAGGTCCTGGAAGAGAGTTTCTGGTACCGCTTTGCCTACCATGGGTTTCGAGAATTCGGAGAAGGACCCATTTTTTTCTATCCGGGTATCGAAGAGGCCTCCGGGGCGTTTACCGCAACCTGCAGGACTTCCGGCGACGTTTCCCTTTTTCGTTTGATCATCCCCCGGCAAAAGGTGAAAAAATTCCTCTCGGAATTCCGCGAATGGGTCAAGAATCAGAACGATTTGGCCATTCATCCCGCCCCGATTCAATCCATCCTGAGACTTCGCGCCGGGGGAACCCACAGCCTTGAGGTCGAGCCTATGGTGCGCATCCCTCAGGAAAACGGGGAATCCCGGGTCTTCAGCCGGGAATCCCTGGAACGGTTTCGATACGGGGATCTGATCTACGTCCCGGAGCTGAAAACCCTGGCCGAGCTTGCGCCTTCAGGAGAACTTCAGGGAATCATCGAGTCGCCGGGAAAGCTGCTGCTCAAAAAATCTCAGGTCCCCAGCTTCTTGCAGGAGCTTGGGGAGAACCTCCGGAACGGAACGCATATCGTTGACGCTTCGATTCAGGACCTCCGCATTCACACCCGTTTCGACAAGATCGAGATAAACCCCCAGGCCATCGATCGGGACTGGTGCTGGCTTTCCCTACGCTACGGCTTCGGAGGTTCGTCCATCTCGCTCGCCGATATATTACGAGCCAGGAGGAAGGGGGAACGTTTCATCTCCATTGCTGACGGATGGGTGGACTGCCAGTCTTTCAATCCGGACGGAGTTCCTGCGCTGCCCGAACAGGGAGGGGAACGGGGCGGCCCCCCGGACCGGATCAGGCTCTCCCGCATGGATCTACTTCGCCTTCAGGCGGCTTCCTCCTGCTCCCTGGAGGTGGCCGGCAAAGGAGAGGCGGCGGACCGTTTCAAAAGACTATTGGATTTGAAGCCCGCCAAGCCTCTGGAAGAGCTGCGCGGGCTGACCTCGTCCCTCCGGCCATATCAGGAATTGGGGACGGAATGGCTCCTCTTCCTTTTCGAAAACGGCCTGGGGGGTTTGCTTTGCGACGATATGGGGCTTGGGAAGACTCACCAGGTCATGGCCTTCATGCTGTCCCTCCGGGAGCATGAGGGGGTGAAGGACCCCTTCCTGGTGGTCTGTCCCACCACCGTCCTGAGCCACTGGGAGCAAAAACTTTCTTTCCATGCACCGGGATTGAAAGCAGCGATATTTTACGGAGCGCAGCGGGACCTCCGACAAGCCATAAATGGTAAGGACGTCTTGGTCACTTCTTATGGAATTCTCCGCAATGACCTGGAGCAACTCCGGCAAGTCCCCTTTGCCTTGGCCGTTTTTGACGAGATCCAAAACATCAAGAACGCTCAAACCCTGGCCTACGAGGCCGCCAGGGAGATCAAAGCCGGCATGAAGCTGGGACTCACGGGAACGCCCATTGAGAACCGTTTGGGCGAGCTTAAGGCCCTTCTAGATCTAACCGTTTCTGGTTACCTGGGTTCTGACGAGAAGTTTCAATCTCAGTATGTCCATCCCATTGAAGGCAATGCCGCCGGGGAAAAGCGGGAGGCGCTAAGCCGATTGATTTCCCCCTTTACGCTGCGCCGCCTGAAGAAAACCGTCCTGAAGGAGCTGCCGGGAAAAATCGAAGATATCCGCACCTGCACCTTGAGCGACGATCAAGTTCGGCTTTATCGCGATGCGATTTCCTCGCGGGCGAGGGGGCTTGTCGCCAAACTGTCTCAAGAAAAGGAACCCATCCCATACATGCACATTTTCGCCCTGCTCACCCTGCTCAAACAGATCTGCGACCATCCGGCGCTGGTGGAGGGTGCCGAAAATGATTTCGAGAAATACCAATCGGGAAAATGGGAGCTATTCAAAGAGCTGATCACCGAAGCTCTCGACAGCGGCCAGAAGATCGTTGTCTACAGCCAGTTTCTGGGGATGATCCGGATGATCGGATTGTTCTTAGAGGGGCTGGGTGTCGGTTTTGCTTCCTTGACGGGGTCCAGCCGGAAACGCGGCGAGATCGTCTCCCGCTTCAACGAAGATCCGGATTGCCGCGTCTATGTGGGCAGCCTGAAAGCGGGGGGAACGGGGATCGACCTGGTGGCGGGGTCGGTAGTGATCCACTACGACCGCTGGTGGAACGCCGCGAAGGAAGACCAGGCCACCGACCGGGTCCACCGGATCGGGCAGCAGCGGGGGGTCCAGGTATTCAAGCTGGTAACCCAAGGCACATTGGAAGAGAAAATTTCAGCGATCATTGAGAAGAAAAGAAACCTCATGGAAAGCATTGTGCGCGAGGATGATCCAGACTTGCTCAAAGCATTCTCGAGGGAGGACTTGCTGGAAATGCTTTCCTTCCCCGGGTAATTCTGCTTTCCTGGACGCTCGCCTTCCGGTTAAGTGCGCCGGTTTTTCCGCTTTTTCCGGCTCGGACCTGCCTAAATACAAGACGCTGCTAAGAAACTCACCGAAAACGTCCCCCTTTAAGCCTTAAATCAGTATTTTTGCCCCTGAAAAAGTCCGTTTGAGGGACCACCATTCAAACAGTGGGTCTTTTTTTTGGACTTGGCGCATGCGTTCTATTTTCCGAAGGAGCAATCACCGCCGCGTCAAACGACTCACAACAAACGGAAGGCGAAAGCGCAGATGGAGGAAGGTGAAGAGGAAGGCGGCGACAAGAAGGATGGCGGAGAAGGACAGGAAAACGATGACATAACTTCCGGTGCGGTCAAAAATCCAGCCGGCAAAAATGGGAGAGATAAAAGCAGCGAGGCCGTAGCTTATCCCCATGACGCCCCGCAGAGCGGCATAACTTTTCCGCCCAAAATAATCCCCGATCTGCGCCCAGTTCAGGGGTATGGTTGCCATGGCCACCGCCAGCCCGAGGGGGAACAGGTAGAGGCACAAATTCGACGAGCTGAAAATTAACCCGGTCATCCCGAGAACCACGGGAAAGAGGCCAAGACCGCTCAATAGCGGCTTATTCCAGCGGTCTCCCAGCCAACCCAAAGCCAGAGCCAAAAAGATGGTGCCAAGGGAATAGACGTTTTAAATTCTTCCAGCTTGCCCCGGCAACATACCCGATCGCTGTAGGGAAACTGGAAATAGAGCCAATAGCCACTACGCCAGTTCCCTACTCTACCCTCCCCTCCCCTCCTCCGTCCCCTCCTCCACGGGATGGGGGGAAGAGCCGAGGGTGAAAATATTCGTGATAGGGTCCGGGGACGGCCGGAAGGATAAGAACCAGAGGCTATTTCACGGCGGAACCGGGAAGGCCGGCCCGGAATGGTCCTTCCCGAATACGGCCTTTCCCAGGTATTATTTCCATTCCGGCGGCGCGCTGAGCATGGAACTCTCTGCGCCGGGGGTCCCCCCAACCACCTACACGTACGATCCGGCGCCGGGGGCCTCCCCGGCTCTTAGAGTTTCTTCCCCAAATGCCTAGCATTTGACCTGTGACTTGCTTGGCCAAAGTCCCTGCACTCCGGCGGGTTGGCCGGAATAATCAAGGTAATCCATCCCTTTTTCGGGCTGGGTTAGCTCAATCCCATACTGATGCTCCCTTGTTAGCCCCTGCACTCCCGGGCTCTGGCTGGAATACAGGCTATCCAGCCCTTCTTGGGGTTCGGTCGCCCGGGTTTCAGACCCACACTCCTGTACGCCCCTGTTCCACAGCCCCTGCACTCCCGGGCGGTCGAATGAGTCGGCGGCAGAAGAGACCGTGTATGCGGAGGCAATGATGGCCATTGCCGCTACGATCACCATGATTATCTTCTTTTCCATCTCCGTTTCCTCCTTTTTATCATCCCACTCCGGGGGTCTTCGAAGGAGAAGACCGATCCTTATTTTTCCGGCAATCCAATTCGGACTCCGTTCAGCTTCCGATCTCCCCTTGGCTATTTTTGATGCAAATTCCGAACGATCGATTCGCCCAAGAATATGCGGGATGATCGCCCTGCTCTCCAACTGGCGTCAATTCCGGATTCCAGGTCTTCTGCGGGAATCCCATATCTCCGAACGATGAGTCGGCCATGGAAAACCTGGCCCGGTACATCCTCCGGGCTTCCTTCTCCCAGGAACGGATGCAGTATCTCGCCGAAACCCTCCAAGGTT
>CAVQIK010000020.1:0-153763 GCA_963712535.1 uncultured delta proteobacterium
TTTTTCAATGTATTGCTACCAAGCTCCCATAACTGTATGCTGAACGCAGGCATGAGTCCAAGTACCCGTAAATACGCACTTCTTGACGCCAAGCTCTCTTAATATGGAATCCAAGCGAGTGTTATAGAACCCGTCGTAAAGTTTTTTCGGGACAATGAAGTCAAGATTTTCGTCATATTCTAAATCTTTCACTACTTTGGCTTCTTCTGTACCAATAATGGCGTGCGGGGACCCGGAGATTTTGAAATGACGGTCGATGGGGATCTCCGTTTTTTGAAAGCTGTCATTCACGAAAATTACCGGAATTCCTTTTTGCCGGGCCTTGCGGACCACTTTTTGGTTATTCTTCAGTAGCCTGTCGATTCCGAGAGGGACAGGTAAACCTTCTTTCGGCTTAAAAAAATCCGTCAGCATGTCTACGACCAATAACGCTTTTTTTTCCATCATTCACCTCACGTAGTAAATTTCCTCTTGATAAAGAGGTTCACGGGCTCGGGAAAATCTTCAAAAAAGTCCTGTTCCCAATCTGGGTTATTTGGTGCTGTTTGAAAGCAGGACTTCCAAGAGGATCTGAGTGGTATTTCCTCCAAAAATTTCAAAATTCCCTTTAAGTATAATCCTGGCAAGGATGAAAAGAAATTTGTATCAAATTTTCCCATTTAGATCAATTTGATTCAAGAAAAAAATGGCGGATGCATCCGATTCCGCTGCTTGCCGTCTTGTAGCTGAATGCTCACAATCGGCAGGAAGGCCAACGCCAGAATACGCATATCGGTTGAGACATGCTTTCAAGAAAAAAATGGTATTTTTTAGCAACGTTTTCCCGGGAAAGCGAAAGAAAAGGAAAGCGACGGTGAGATCCCTTGCATCCTGGAGACCGAAAAGAAGGAATACTGAATAACTGGGCCTAGGTGATCAGAAGATTGAATCCTGTCTTCGACTTGATCGGGGAAGTCGACCTTCCCCTGACTGTCCGAAGCCTGGGAATCATGCGGACCATAAGCTTCGTCGAAAACCGGAGGTCATCCAAACGATCCTAAACCACCTCGGGTCTGTGGCTCGTTAAAGGAAAGCCTTACCCGTAACGCTCACGGACCAGGAAGTCAACGCACTTGTTACGGCGACACACTCCCAAGGCTCACCGAGCACCTGTCGGAAAATTTAAGGATCCTTTCTCTCAATTCTCTCAACTCCCCAGGAACTGCGATCACCCTTATCGGCACTCCGACTCCCCCTGAGACACATACTCCCAGTCGTAAAGATCAATACGGGGGGGAAAGGAAATATGATCGTACTCATAGAGGAAGCAGGCGCCAGAATTATAAAATGCAGCGGTCCCGTAATACGAGTGCAACATTCGCAGGAGGGTAGTATGTTTCCGAATCGAAATATCCCCTTAATGGTTTTAGTCTCCCTTCATTATATTATCCCGGCAGCCTTAATCATCTGGCTTTGGGCAGGGGAAAACAGGTCGAAATTTCGTTGGTCAGTAAAGACCTTGTTTGTCGCGCTGTATCTCGTACTCATCTACTTCATCGGCTTTTGGGGCTTCGTGAGTTTCTACTGGAGATATCTCTGGTTTGTACTTTTTGCCCTTGCGACGATCTTCTCCTACTCGAAAGCCCGGAGGGTACCATTTTATACCAAATTGGGTGCGGCCAATTGGATTTTGATTGGCCTCGAATCCGCTTTGGCCATTCTCTTCCTTTATTTTATTGCCGGCGCTGTGGGTGCGAATTTTTATGAAACCAAGCCCGTGCAACTGTCGTTCCCCTTCAAGGGCGGCGTGTATTCACCCTGCTGGGGCGGAAATGGAAGAGCGAGTTCCTTCATGAATTACCACTTCTTCTCCTCGAAACATAAAGGGGCGAGGACCAATCTTTCGATGAAATATGCCGTGGATATTGAAAAATTAAATAAACTGGGGATGTCCAGCAGGGGGTTGCTTCCCCTTGAATTGGAAGGTTATGAAATATACCATCAGGAGATTCTTTCTCCCTGCGATGGCAACGTGGTAGAAGTTGTCGATGGACTGCGTAATGAAATGCCTTGGAGCGGCAATTACCCTTACAATGTGGGCAACCATGTGATTATTATGAAAAGCGATGTTTATGTCCTACTGGGTCATATGCAAAAAGGCAGCATTCCCGTTAAAGTTGGCGATTCGGTAAAGACCGGGGATGTCATTGGGAAAGTGGGTAGTTCGGGGATGGCCGATCAGCCCCCTGTCCATATTCAGGCCATGAAAGTGACAGGCGGGAGTATTTGGGCGGGGGAAAGCGTTCCCATCATTTTTGACGGAAAGAATCCCGTTAAAAACACCTTATTCTTCAAGTGATTTCACATATCATTTCCCCGTAAGCGGAAATCCGGAAATGCCTTTCAGACACTGATAAAATTCAACCGGACCTTCCCGTGGTCGCGTTTTTCGGAATCTCCATCCCGGCCCAGACAAGGGAAATCACCGCCGCGGCCGACGGGATGGTTCGGTCTCGCAGGCGCGCTCTCGCGGTCTCATCGAGCGAGATGGCGTAAGAAGGCGCGGGTCCCTGCCCGCCCAAGAATGGCTGCCAATAATCGTCGAAGCTTGCGAACGTCGTCCCTATGTCGATTGCCGTCACCTCGATCCCATTGAGTCCGGCGCCCGCGAAGATCTCCGTTAACGCCTCCGGACGGCACAGTGGGAAGCGAACCCCTTCGTCCATCCCCGCGGCGTCTGGGTTGAGCTCGACCGCTGCATCCCAGAAGATCCGTATGACCTCCATCTTTCCAGCGTAATCCCAAACGTACGCCCCGATCGTGCCCTGGTTACCCGTCACTCTAGCCATCTCGGCGAGTGCTGCGCGTGGATCTGAAACGAAATTCAAGACCAGCCCCGAGACCACCACATCGACTGACGAGTCATTCAATGGAATCGCCGTCGCACTGCCTTGGTGAAGCAGTGCCGGGCCCGAGAGTTTCTCGTTCGCTGCCCTGAGAAATCCTTCTGAAGGCTCGATGCCAACGACCAACGATGGCGAGGAGTGGTCCAGGATCGCCGCGCACAGCGCTCCCGTGCCGCATCCCACGTCCACCCATTTTCGGCCGGCTGGAACGCGCAGCCATGACAAAAATAGCGGAGCGACTCGGCGGCTCCATCGCCCTACATACCGCTCATACGGGTCCCCACGCTGCCATTTTTCGGAGACTTCTCTGTGATTCATGGGTCAACCCCGTCGTGGCAGGCGTGGCGGTTAGAGACGGTGGAGAAAGAATTAAAGCAGACTGAAGCGGATATAAGAGGCGGTGAGAAACCGTTCTGATGGATCGAACGTTTATAGGATTTTCTATATTTCACAAGGGCGTTTGTACCCAAACGGGTGGAAAAGTTCCTCGTCAAGGATGCCCCCTATTTGGCCGGATCCACGTCTTTTTTGCCAACCGGGCTGGGAACGTCTTCCGGCAGAGGATCGGCCGAATATCCGTGGAAGGCCAGCCGGCCTCTAATATTACCGAAAAAAGGGATATCCTTTACCAATCCTGAAGTAGGGATTAAATCTCGGTTAAGCCATATTTCCAGATCCCCTTTCCTCCCGCTGTACATCTCCCGGTCGATCAGAATGTGGACGAGTAGATCCTTACCGGTCTTTATTTTTTCGGCCGTGCGCCTTCTTTCCGTTTCTTTTTTGGAAGCGATCTTGATCCGAATGATTTCCGGCCGTTTCCTGGGAATAGTTTCCAGGACGAACTCCCTTCCCGGTTCCACCTTCCCGTAGGCCCCGAAGCGGAGATTGTAGAAGGCGGTCACGGGGTCGTCGTAGAGAGCGCCCGGCGGGATCTCGATCTCCTCGCGGCTCTTTGGCTCCCCCGTTTTTTCCTTCTCGATGACCACCTTGCTAGCATGGTAGTCATAAATCGTTGTTTTCTTCCGAAACCATTTGCCGATGACGGAGTATTCCTCAAAACGCAGGGGAACGAGCCTCTTTCCGTTTTTGACCGAGCCCATGGTGGAACGGTAGATTTCCCGTCGGTAGCTGGTCAGCCAGCCCACGAGGCCCTCGGCCTTTCCCACGTGATAAACCACGTATCTTCCATCGCCCAGTCTCCTGAAATCCGCCACTCCGCCGCCCACGGGATCGATGAGCCAGAAGCCCACCTCGTATCTCAAGACTTCCCCGGTGAAAAAATCCCCGATGGAATCCTCCGGGTTCATTCCGGCGCATTCCCCGTGCCATCCCAGCAATAAAAAGATGACCAGCCACAATTCGCTTCTATGTCGAAACCGCATGAAAACCCGCCTTGCGGGGGATCTTTCCCGCGGGTTATGTTGGCCCCACCGGATCAAAAAACCTGTCGCCTAGATTGTCACATCCAATTGGACTCAGGTCTATTCTATTAACATTTTTATACTTTGAACCATGATCTACATTATTGCGGTATGGGAGGGCAGTGGGTACGGGGGCAGCAACTTTGGCCATTAATGAAGACGCCGGGGATGGATTCTTCTCCGCATCGCCTCGGAGGCTCTGACACACGGTTCTTAGACTTCGGCAATCAAGGTAACGTGAAGCTCCACTTCTGGATTGGGAACGGCAAAGTCAGACCCCTGCTTCCTTTCATCCCAAACAAAATCCGGACAACCCAGTTCAAGAAACCTCTCATGGATCTTCCGATCGTATTCAGCCCGGATGGACCTTACGTGACGATGAATGTCCCTGTTTCTTACTTGCTGGGTCGTGTTGCTGACGTACTGCAGGTAGCATAACCTGGGGACTCGTGCCATTCGGGTCTTGAGAAAAGTCCTGACCAAAATATCATAATCATCGGCCACGTGGAGCTCCTTGTTATGCCCGCCGATAGACTCATAGAAGAGTTTCCTCCAGGCCCGCACGTGGTTTGGGCTCGATATGATATGCCGAATCGTCTTGGCGTTGATGTTCCCCCCATTCCCTGCCTTGTACCGCTTCCCCTTGTACTCGACGTCGCGATAAGAACCGTAGCCGAACGCCCAGCCATCCCGGTAGGTGAGATTTGTGCCGTCTTCGAAGATCTCCGCACAATCCGAATAGAGGAACCCGGCCTCGGGAAACTGCTTGAAGCCTTTAACCACGCAATCCAGGGCATGGTCGGTCAATTCATCGTCATGGTCCAGTTCCACCAGGATTTGCCCCTTTCCGAGACTGCAGGCCCAATTCTTCACTCTCCCGATCATTCCTGAATGCTCCCATGGCTTGAAGACCTGCACCCGGTGATCTTCCTTTGCGAGGGCACTCAGCATCTTGAATGTTTGCCCGTGATCATCCGAATCATCGACGACGATCCATTCCCAATTCGTGTACGTCTGGCTCTGGAGGGACCGGAATGGCCGGTGGATTTTCTCCCCGATCTTGTAGGCGGGGGTAAAGACCGTGACCAGGGGAGGGTCCTCCGGTCCCGGGTCGGTGAACATGTTTTTCAGATAGCAGCTGTATGCGTTCGCACCGAGTTCGGCGAGGTCCGGCAAGGCGTCAAAATGGAGCCATCTCTTCCGGATCTCGAAAGGAGCCCTGATCAGGTTGGGGAAAGAGGAAGGACGGCCGATGGAAACTATAACCTGGGGCCTGTCCTCGATGAGCGCCTGCTCGAGATCGGCATCCGAGCGGTAAAATCGGCAGTCGAGCCTCTTCTCCTCATAATCTTCTCCTGTCGGGGTGACTAATTCAAAGGCGTCATGGCCAAAAACGCATATGACCGGCAACTTGCCGTTCCTGATTTTAAAGGCGCTGCCGATCAGCATCATCCCTTCCAGAGTTCTCAACAGGAATTTCCCATGGAGGTTATGGCTGTCCCTCCTTAGCCTGCGGGTAATACCGGCGAGCTTCATCTCTTCCCCTCAGCTTTCTGTATATCCTTCGAAAGAGACCAGAACGTTAAATTCGGTGTGAGCCGAAAGGTCACCGTATTCAAAAAACATAAGAAAATTAAGAAATGCGAGAAACAGGGGGAGGGTTAACAGCGGAGGATAAGGATCATCTGAACAAGAGAAACGGGAGAAAGGGAGGGATGAATGGTTTGCCCGAACGGGGAAAAATCGGAGGGAGAGATCCGAGGCGAGAAGATCGACCCGTGTATCTTTGTTTTACTGTGTTCATCGGCGGTCAGATTGTCGAGATCGAAATTTTCAAAACTTGGATGGGGAGATAAGAAATCGCCTTCCTTCAAATCATTGTACTGGAAGTAGGCTGGACAGAACAGGAAGAGGAGGGAGATAAATGTAGCCAGGAATGGTTGATTTTTTTTGGCCGTAAACTTCATGTTTTTGGAATTCCGACTATTGAAGGCTATTATCAGTTTCGGCGAAAGCCCAGGTCCCTGTCAAGGCCTTTGATCTGAAAAAAGTTCGCAAATTTCCTTCCGGCGCGGTGCCAATCTCTGCCGGGGAATCCCGAATTCGCGATTCCGTCTTAAAGCCGTTCGGCCATCCGTTCCGCCGCTCTTCTCCTCTGATTTTCCTCCCCCGCGTTCCCGCGGGCCGGTGCAGCTGTTGGCAGCTGAATCCGCGGACTCGGCCCCTGCTAGAGCCTGAGGACCCTCGGAAGAATGAGGGTAAACCACGGAAAAAGGATGACGATCAAGAGACCGACGCAGAGGAAGATCACGTAGGGCAGCATGGGACGAAGGGTACGGTCCATGCTGACCTTGGCGATCCCGCAGGAGATGAAAAGCCCCACCCCGATGGGCGGAAGAAAGAGGCCAATGCCGACTGCGGCAGTGATGACGATGGAATAGTGAACCAAATCGATGCCGAACTGCTTTACGATGGGCAGGAAGGTCGGAAGAAGAATTACCACCGCAGCGGGCCCTTCAATTACCGCCCCGAGGAAAATGAACAGGACGGCCGAAAAGAGCAGAAAGGCCGTCGGACCCGCGGATAATGACCTCAGCATCTCCCCCAGGTACGCCGGAACTTGCGCCACCGCGAGGGCCCACGCCACCACCGCCGCCGTGCCCAGGAGAAAGCAGACACTCGCCGTAATCACGGCGCTGTGGAGGAGAATCCCCGGGAGCGCCGCCCAGGAAATCTCGCGGTAGATGAACAGGCCGACGATGGCCGCATACAAGACGGCAACGGCCGCCGCCTCTGTAGGGGTGAAGACACCACCGAGGATCCCGCCGAAAATGATGATCGGCAGCCCCATGGGAATGAGGGCATCGATGAAAGCCCGGCCAAGCTCCAGGAGGCTCGGCGTTTGCGATGCCGCCATTCCGCTCCTTCGCGCGCCCACGTAGATGTACCCCATAATGACGAGGGCAAGGACAAGGGCGGGGATGAATCCCCCCGCAAAGAGCGCGGCCACCGATACGTCGGCGATGGCCCCGATAATAATCATCAGGATGCATGGGGGCACCAGGATGCCCATGGCCGAGGCCGATGCCACGACGCTAACCGCTTCCTCCGGTTTGTACCCGGCTCGCGTCAAGGGGGGAATCATCGTGGCCCCGATCGCCGAGACGTCCGCGATGGTGGAACCGGAAATACCCGAGAAGATATACTCGGCAATCACTACGGCCATGGCGAGCCCGCCCCGGATCCAGCCGACCAGAGCCTGAGCGAACCGGACCAGACGGACGGCGATCCCGCCGGTTTCCATCAGGGCGCCTGCCAAAACAAACAGCGGAATCGCCAGGAGGACGAAGGAATCCGCGGTCAGGAAGATCTGCTGGATGATGATCGTGAGGGGATACGCGCCGCTCCACCACAGCCCCAGGAAGCCGGCCATGCCTACGGCGAAGGCTACGGGTATTCCGAGGATCAGGAAAACCACAAAGGCAGCGATGGTGATCGGGATCATCGGATAAGACCTCGGATGGCGCGCCAAAGCGGTCCCAAGGCTGTAGAGGATCATCAGGGCTCCTCCGACCGGGATGGCGACATAGATCCACGTCTTCGGCAGCCCCATGACCGGGGTCTGCTGGAACCTTCCAAGCTCTAGAAATATCAGGCCTTGTTGGATGAGGACACCGGCGAACAAAATTATTATCAGCGGGAGGAGGATAACCGCTGCCTGGCGGAGCCGGGAAGGCAGACGATCCACCACGATCATGGAGGCGGAAGTGAGCAACCCGCTTCACGCCCACCGCCGCCCCCAGAAAGGTCAGCCACACGAAGCAAACCCGGGCAATTTCATCGTACCACGTAAACGTCCTGACCATCACGTAACGAGAGAAAACGCCGAGAAGCAGGTCGATGGAGAGAACGACCATCAGGACCATGCAGACCCACTCTACGGCGTTCGACCGGATCCGCTTCAGCATTGGCTTACTTTGCCGCCTTCACGGCCGACAGGAAGCGACCCATGTATTCCTTCCCCACCTTCGCGGCAACGAGATCATACACCGGCCCCATTCGATCCTGGAACTCCTGCAGGTTCTTCACTTCGTTGACCTGCACCCCGGCCTTCTTGATAACCAGGAGGTCGGACTCTTCTTTCTCCACTTCGGCCGTTCTGTCCCTGGCGCACGCCACCCGGAAGCTCTCATCCACCGCTTGCCGGAGTTCGGGCGGGAGTGCCTGGTACTTCTTGAGGTTCATGAACCAGGAGATGGGGGGATAGGTATGCCGGGTGAGGGAAATGTACTTCGTCACCTCGGTGTACTTGCCGGAGACGATGCTGAAGGTGGGAGACTCCATCCCATCCACCGTTCCCTGCTTCATCGCCAGGTAGACTTCGCCCCAGGGCATGGGTACCGGATTGGCCCCGAGCTGCTTCATCATCCCGATATAGATCGGCGACTCCTGAACACGGATGGTTTGCCCCTTCATATCTTCCGGGGTAAAGATGGGTCTCTTGTTCGACTGCATATGCCTGAACCCCCAGCCGCCCCCAAAGCCGAAGCCCTTGACACCCCGGGTCTCCATCTTCTTGAGGAGTTCCTGGCCGATCGGCCCGTCCATGACCTTCCAAACTTGCTCCCGGTTGAACCAGAGGAACGGAAGGTCCAGGGGCAGGTAGAGCGGCTCGAACATGCCGCCCAGTGGTGCGCTGCCCACCGGCGCCATATCGATCGTTCCCATTTGAACGCCCTCGAACGTGGCACCCTCCCCCCTGGCGAGCTGGTTGTTATTGTAAACCTCGACTTTGATCTTTCCCTTCGATTTTTCTCCCAGAACCTTGGCGAACTCGTAGGCGGCGGTGTTCCGGGGACAGTCACCGGGGTTTACTGTCCCGAGCTTCATAACCAAGGGGGCCTGCGCGGCAGCCTCGAACCCGAAAAGGCAGGCCACGGCCATTACCCCAACCATGACGATGCTCCGGCGGCAGAAGCGATGAAGCGTGCTACTCATTTTCCTCCTCCTTTCCTTTTGGCTGGCTTGGGTTTCGGAAAAGGGGCTGTTTCTCCTTGCGGTGAAGCCCGCTTCTACTTGAGGCTGAAGCCTCCATCCACCAGGAGGACCTGCCCGGTTATAAAATTGGCATCATCTGAGGCCAGAAACAGGATCGCCTTGGCGATCTCCTCGGGCTGAGCCATCCGTTTGAGGTAGGCTCCTTCGATCATATTCTTCTTGACCGCCTCGGGCAAGGATGCGGTCATTTCGGTCAAGGTGTGCCCGGGGGCCACGGTATTCACGTTGATATGCGGGGCCAGCTCTTTGGCCATGGTTTTGGTCAGGTTGATGACCGCCCCCTTCGAGGCGCTGTAGTCCATGATTCCTTCCCGGCCGCAGTGGTCGATGCCCCGGATGGAGGAGATATGAATGATCTTCCCGGACATCTGGGCCTGCATGTATTTGGCCGCGGCCTGGGCGCAGAGAAAGACGCCGATCAGGTTGACTTCCAGCGTCCGGACCCAGTCCTCAACGGTCTTTTCCAGGAAGGGACGGGAGATGGCGATCCCCGCGTTGTTGACCAGGACATCCATCCGGCCGAATTCTTTTACGAAGGCGTCGGTAAAGCTTATGACCTGGTCCTTTTTGGAGACGTCGCCGGAGAAGGCTTTCAAAGCATATCCTTTTGCTTGAGCGGTCTCCACAGCCTTTTGGGCATGAGCTTCGTTTACTTCCACGATTCCCACCCTGGCCCCCTCAGAGAGCATCAGCAGGGCCGTGGCCAAACCGATGCCTCTTCCCCCGCCCGTGATCAGGGCGGTCTTATCCTTCAGTCGCATGGAATAGCCCCTCCTTTCTTTCTTTTAGGATCATCTCCAGTTTACGTGAAGGAAAATAGGGTGGCAAAGATAACTTGTGCTGCTTCGGGCCGAAGGGAAGGCTCGCACACCAGAGGCGCAGCGGGGGATGTTCTTCAATCCTCCGAATCATGCTTTCGTCCCTGCGCAGGGAAACTCATGGCTTGACCAAATATCCCGCAATGCTTGCGGCGGAATCCGCTCCCTTCCGGACCTCAGGCTTTCACCAATATTCGATCACTAAATTGGAGATGATCCTTCTTTTAAAAAAATGATTCCTCTCCGGATTCGTCGACGGTTCTCAGCTTTGTTTCCGGCAAAAGAAGCAGAGACGGATTGATGGGCCGTCCCAGAGGTCCGCTACTTCTCATAGTCCACGGACACAATGGTGTCGGCCAACGGCCGCATGTGGCTCCCGACTTTTACATGATCGGGATGAGCCTGGTAAGCCTGCAAATCAGCCAGGGAATCGAAGGTGGCCAGCAGGGCGAGATCGAAGGCCCGTTCGGTGTGTACAATATTTTCCCCCACCTCCAGCGAGCGCAGTTGCGACACCCGGCCGGCCAGCTCCATGAGCTTCTTTCGGGCCTTGGTAATTTCTTCCGGCCGGCGGTCTTTCAACTTAAACAATACAATGTGCGTAATCATGTTGCCTCCCTTTGGCTGCTATGGTTGATTCTGAAACGCGGCGCTTACCCCTTGACCCCGCCGGCGCCCCAGCCGCGGATCAGATACCGCTGAACCGCAAGGAAAAAGAGCAGCGCGGGAATGGTGATCATCATCCCCGCGGCCATGATCAATCCCCAGTCGATGAGGGCCGAGTGAAAGAGGTCCTGCACCCCTACGGGCAGGGTCTTCAGTTCGTCGGAGGTGATGAGGATCCGGGTGAAAATGTAGTCGTTCCAGGCCAGGATGAAGGTGAAGATGGACGTGGCGATGATGCCCGGCAGCGCCAGGGGCAGCACGACGTAGATGAGCGCCCGCACCCGGCCGGCCCCGTCCACCAGGGCGGCCTCTTCCAGCTCCAGGGGGATGGTGGCGAAGAAGGCCCGCATCAGCCAGAGGGTGAAGGGAAGACAGAAGGAGGTGAAGGCCAGGACCAGGGCGAAGTGGGTGTTCTCGATCCCCACCTTCTTCACCAGGATGAAGAAAGGGATGACCACCATGATGGGGGCGAACATGTAGGTGCACAGGATGAGGCCGGCGATCTTCTCCCGGCCGACGTAGCGGTAACGGGTGAGGCTGTAGGCCCCGGCGGCGCTCACGACCATGGTCAGCAGCACGGACAAGCCCGGAGACGATGACGCTGTTCTTGAAATAGACGAGGAAACCCGTGGCGGTGAAGAGCCGGCGGAAGTTCTCCCAGGTCGGGTCCTCGGGAATGAATGACGGGGGCTGGGCGAAGACCTCCGCGGGCGGCTTGAACGAGGTCGAGACCATCCAGAAGAAGGGAAAGGCAGCCTGGAGGGCCAGGAGCGCCGCCCCCACGTACAGGAGGCCGCGGGTCGAGAGCCATCCGCAATCGCCAGCGGTTCATCCGATGTCCGCCTCCTCCCGGAACATACGGAAGTAGATGACCGTGCAGACGATGAGGATGGCGAACATGATCACCGCCAGGGCGGCTCCCAGGCCGGCCTGGTAGTAGGTCAGGGTGCGCATGTAGGCGTAGACCGGGAGCGTGCGGATGAAGCGGCCGGCGCCGGCCCCCTCGCCCATCAGCCAGACGGTGTCAAACTTGGTGAACATCCAGATGCTGCGCAGCAGGATGACCACGAAAAGAATCCCGCGGATCTGGGGGAGCGTGACGTGGATGAAACGGCGGACGGCCGAGGCCCCATCCACCTTGGCGGCCTCGTACAGCTCCGGGGGGATGGTCTGGAGCCGGGCCAGGATGGTCAGCAGGACGAAGGGGAAGAACTGCCAGATGCTCATCACGATGACGGAGAGCATGATGTGGTCGGCGCCCAGCCAGCTGATCGGGTCTCGGACGATCCCGAAGGCGAACAGCCAGTAATTCACGACCCCGTAGGTGTCGTTGAGCAGCCACTTCCACAGAATCACCGCCACGATCGTGGGGATCATGTAGGGGAAGAGGACGATCGCCCGGACCAGGCCCCGTCCCACGAAGGTTTCGTTCAGAATGAGGGCGGCCGCCACCCCCAGGATGATCTGGAAAAGGATGGTCCAGACGGAGTAGACCGTCCCCAGCCAGAGGCTGGTCCAGAACTCTTCGTCCTGTCCACAGGTAGAAGTAGTTCTCCAGGCCGATAAAGCGTTCCTGGGGAAAGAAGGAATGCTTCTCCAGCAGGCTGAGCCAGATGGAGTAGGCGACCGGGTACAGGGTGAGGGCCAGGATCAGAAACAGGGCCGGGGCAATGGTCAGAAGCCCCGCCAGCTGCTGGCGACGCTCGGGCGTGCTCGTGGGAAATCCAACCTGCCCACGCGGGCGCTTCAGGTCCGCCGCGGCGCACGCCACGGTCGTTGTCCGGTTGAAATCCCCTCATCGCTTTAGAAGCGGGACAAAGGGGATTCCGGGATTGATCCGATCATCGAAAACGAGTTAGTCATTTCGGTTGCGGCTTGGCCGCACCATCATGCCTACCAGCGCTTATACCCGAGTTTCGTGATCAGCTCCTCCGCCCGGGCCTGGGCCTTGGCCGCGGCCTGCGCCGAGGGCATCCCCCGGACGGCATCCGTCACCATGTCCGGGACGATGCCGGACCCGAGGATCTCGAGCCCGAAGGGAAGTTTCAGGTCGTTCCAGTCCACGATCAGGGTCGGCTTCGCCTGGCCCGTCTCGAAGTAGCGGTACTGCATGTCCTGCCACTCCTTCCACTTGCGGACCATCTCATTGGCCTGGTAGGCCGGATTGTTCCGCACGGATTTGAGGGTGGGCAGGAGGTGGATGGGCACGGTGTGGAGGTACTTGATGTAGTTCTCTTCCTTGAAGAAGAACTTGAGGAACTGGGCCGCCTCTTCCGGGTACTTGGCGTTCTTGAAGATCATCCAGGGCTCGGCATCGATCTGGGCCGCCGTTTCCTTTCCGGATGGGCCCGTGCGGCTTCACCAGCACTCCGAAATGCTCGGGATCGGCCGTCCCCTTGGGCGCGTACTTCTCGATGTAGCCCGCTCCCCGACCATAGCCCTGGTAGAGGATGGCGGCCTTGCCGGTGGCCAGGTTGGCGAAGGTGTCCAGGTAGCCGTGGCCCAGCCAGCCGGGCGGCAGGACCGTGGCGCTGAGTTTCTTGTAGAAATCCAGCACCTCGATGACCTGCTTTTCGGTGAAGGTGGGCCGGCCCGTCTTCAGGTCGAAGAGCCGCCCGCCGTTCGCCTTGGTCAGTTCTCCCACGGCAATGTTGATGAAGAGACCCACGCCGGGAAGGGACAGACCGTAACGGGTCACCCGCCCGTCCTTGTCCCGCTCCATCATGGCTTCGGCCATTTTGATGAACTCATCCCAGGTCTCCGGCGGCTTCAGCCCCTTGGCCTTGAAAATGTCCTTCCGGTAGATCAGGAGCGAGGTGGCCGCCGAATGGGGAATCCCGTAGTACTTCCCGTCGTGGAAGCACTGCCTCCGAACGGCTTCCCAGATGTTGTCCCGGCCGATGGAGGCGGCGATATCCTCCTGGTCCCGCAGGAGACCTTTGGCGTAAAAGGACGCGCAGGTCACGGCCTGCCCGTGGGAGGCATCGGGGGGCGCGCCCGCGGCCAGGGCCGCGGTCAGCTTGGCCTCCAGATCGCCCCAGGCCAGGGCTTCCTGCTTCACGGTGATGTCCGGGTGCAGTTTCTCGAAGTCGTTGATGATCTGCTGGAAGGCCGCCACCGATCTGGGGCTCGGTCTCCGTGTGCCAGATCCGGACGACCTTCTTCTCGGCCCCCCACGCGAAAGACGCCATCGCCAGGATCAGACCAGACAAACGATCAAAGTCTGCTCGTTCTCATGATCCCTCCTCCTTCCATGAAAATGAAACAAAAACTAAAGGGGTGAAAGCTTCGGCCTAAGTCTTCAATCTCCTGCTCTCAGCTATGAGCCTGTGCTTCTTTCACTGACACTCACACGGACACTGCCGTTCATATTTTCAGGGCGACCTCTTCCGCCTCCAAGAGCGCTTCCATGATTTCCCTGGGTTTGGAGGCGTCGCCGATCACGTGCAACCTCGGGAACCTTTCCTTTCAACATCGTAGCCAGCTTCATCATTGGATTTGGATCCCAGCGCCAAGACGACGGAATCGAATCCGGTTAGTTTTCCGGGTTCCCTGAGGGTCTTCGATCCAGAGCCCGTCTTCTTCGAAGCGAACCGCCTTCGTCGAAGCTCAGGATCCGGACCCCCTTTTTCTTCAGCCTTTCGGATTCAAGAAGTGCTGGAGGTGACCGACCAGGTCCAGGGCGATTGCCTTCCTTCATTTCCACCAGAGTGACTTCCTTCCCGGTCTCGGAGAGGTGGTCGGCCACTTCAGCGCCGATCCCGCCGCCTCCGATGATCAGGACTTTCGTACCGAGTGGGCCGGGGCGAAGCAAAGCCTCCTCCACGGTGAAGATCTTCGCCTTATCGAATTCCTTCCATCGGCGGGATGACCGGCGTGGCTCCGGTGGCAACGATCGCCACATCCGGCTTCTCTTCTGCCAGAAGCTTCGGGATCGAAAGATTTCCCGAGATACATTTTTACCGGAAGCTGCGCGAGGCGGCGGCTGAGATAAACCGTGAAATCCTTCAGCACCTGCTTCCTGGGAGGAATGGCGGCAAGAAGGAATTGGCCTCCCAGTTCCTTTCCGGCCTCGTACAAAGTCACCTGATGGCCGCGCCGGGCGGCGATCTCCGCCGCCTTCATCCCGGCCGGGCCCTCCGCCCAGAACCCAGACCTTTTTCGCCCGCTTGGCTTTTCACTACATGAAACTCGCCTTCCCGGCCGGTTTCGGGATTGACCGCACATTGCAGGGCCCCCTTGCGGATAGCTCAGCATGCAGCGGTTGCAGGAAATGCAGGGGATAATCTCTTCGGTTCTTCCCTGGAGCGCCTTGGAAGGGAGTTCCGGGTCCGCGATGAGGGCCCTCCCCATGGAGACCAGGTCGGCCTTTTTCTCCTCCAGGATTCGGGTTGGCCGGTTTCGGGCGTGCGGATTCGGCCCACCGCGATGACCGGAACGCCGACCGCGGACTTGATTCCCTCTGCGAGGTGAGCGAAGACCCCTTCTTCCGAGTAGTAGGTGGGCTGGTTCAAGTACCCTGACGCCGCCACGGCTGGCGGAGACGTGCAGGGCATCGGCTCCGTTTTGCTCCAGGGCCCGGGCGATGGGCTTGGAATCTTCGAGCTTCAGTCCGCCCTCGTACATACTCGTCTGCGCTGAGCCGGCAGATGATGGGGAAATCATTCCCCACGATCTTCCGCACCGCCTTCAGGACCTCGAGGGGCATCCTGAGCCGTTTCTTCGGGTCGCCGCCATACTCATCGTTCCTCTGGTTGGAGAAAGGAGAAAGGAATTGATCGAGGAGGTAGCCGTGGGCCATGTGAATTTCCACCCCGTCCGCCCCGGCTTCTTTTACTCTTCGGGCGGCTTCGGCGAAAGCCGTGGACGATCTGCTGGATCTCTTCCGGCGAGAGCGCCCTGGGCATCTCTTTCCGGACAGGGCAGGGGATGGCTGAAGGGGCCACGATGGGGGCCCCGGTGACGGAGGCCGAGGTCTGGCGGCCGGCGTGATTGATCTGGATGACGACCTTCCCCCCGTCCTGATGAATGGCTTCCACCAGTCTGCGGAAGGGAGCGATCTTCCGGTCGGAGTCGATGAGGAGCATGTTGACCGACGCCCTGCCTTCCTTCACGATTCCCGTGTGCTCTATGGTGATGTAGCCGACACCCCCTTTCGCCCGGGCCGCATAGTAGGCGATATTGCGTTCAGTCACGTTCCCTTCAGCGTCGGCATAGTTCGTGGCCATGGGGGGCATGACGATTCGATTTTTCAGCTCCATTTTTCCAATCCGAAAGGGACTGAAAAGAAGGGGAGAAGGGCTCATAGGGGTTCTCCTGTTTGATAAAGAGTAGGCTGGCAAAAAAAAGTTGACAGGAAAGGAGGTTTGATCACAGAATTGGTCTAAAAAAGCTGCAAGGGCATTAGACTCAGGCTCATTATTATTAACCGCCGCTTTCGTGTCAAGATAAATTCCTCGGCCGGCGTCGGGCAGAGACGCGAGGCCGCAGAATGAAAATTGAACCGCAGAGCACGCTGAGGACGCAGAGCCTTTCCCATCGCCTGTTTCCGGAAGAACAGGGAATGGTCTGCTCTTTCCCTCATATTTCAGGCCCTGGGCACGTGAGCCATAATTTCCTTTGCGTGCTCTGCGCTCTCTGCGGTTAGATTTTGAAGAATTGAAATAAGGAGAAGAAAATTGGCTGAGATTCGAATTTTCCGGGAACTTTGCAAGGGAGTGGAAGAGTGCGGGATCTGCGTCGAGATGTGCCCGAAGAAGCTCTTCCGGCCTTCGAAGAGTCTAAACCCCAAGGGCTACCGTCCTCCGGAGATGACCGGGGAGGAGGCCTGCACCGGGTGCGAGAACTGCATGATCTACTGCCCGGACCTGGCCATCGTGGTGAAGGGAAAGAAGGCGCGCAAGGGGGTGAAGAAGTGAACGAAAAGCGGGTGCTCACCGGAAAGTATTTCATGATGGGGAACATCGCCTGCGGCGAGGGCGCGGTCGCCGCCGGCTGTGAGTTTGCCGCGGGCTACCCCATTACCCCGGCCACGGAGATCGCCGTCCGGCTGGCGGAGAGGCTCCCGCAGGTGGGCGGGGTTTTTCTCCAGATGGAAGACGAGATCAGCTCGATCGCGGCGATCATCGGCGCATCCTGGACGGGGAAGAAGGTGATGACCGCGACCTCCGGCCCGGGCATCAGCCTCATGCTGGAGAACATCGGGTTCGCGGTGGGAGTGGAGACCCCCTGCGTGATCGTGAACGTGCAGCGGGGGGCGCCCACCACCGGCATGCCCACCGCCGGGGTGGACGGGGACATGATCCAGGCCAGGCGCGGCTCCCAGGGAGATTATGAGATCATCGCCCTCTGTCCCGCTTCCCCCCAGGAGATGTTCGACCACACGGTTTTGGCCTTCAACTACGCCGAGAAGTTCCGCACCCCGGTGTTCGTCCTCTCCGACGCCATCGTAGGACACATGCGCGAGGAAGTGGTCATCCCCGAGGCGGAGAAGATCGAAACCGGATACCGGAAACTTCCCGAGCCCGGCGCGGACCCCCTGCAGATCAGGGGTTTCCTGGACGAGGACGTGGCCCCCATGCCGATCTTCGGGAGAGGGTTCAAGTCCCACGTGACCAGTTCCTGCCATGACGAGTACGGAAAGCGGAACCTCAGCGACGTGACCGCCCTGGACCACTTTGTCCGCAAGCTGAGCGATAAAATTCTAAAACACAAGGAAGAGATCGTCCGGGTGGAGCGCGATTACGAAGGGGCGGAAGTCGTGCTGGTCTCTTACGGGGCGGTATCCCGGGCGGCGAAGATGGCCGCTGCGCTGGGCAGGCAGGACGGCCTGCCGGTTGGGACTCTTCGCCTGATCACCCCCTGGCCCTTTCCCGGGGAGGAGATCGAAAGGATGGCGCGAGGGGGCGCGCCAGGTCATCGTGCTGGAGAACAACCTGGGCCAGCTCTACCCTTACATCAGGGCGGAGGCAGCCCGCCACGCGGAAGTCTCGTTCCTGGCCCCCCGTTCGCTCGGGATGATCCACGATCCGGAAGACATTTTGAAGAAAGTCAGGGAGGTCTTGAAATAAATAAGGGGGTATAGCGCGAAATTGTTTTGTGATTCCAGGGGTCCGGAAGAAAAGGCAGATTCCGCCACAACCATGAGGCAATCATCTGTTCTTGGTTTTGGCGGGGGTGTTCTTAATCCTTTGAACCATGGCTTTCATGCCCCCGCTGCGCTTTACGGAAAGCCATAAGGTCCTCTGACCGAACTTTTGTCCCGCCAATGCTTGCGGCGGAATCTGCCTTTCCTTCCGGACCCTTTGTGAGGCTTTCGTGAGTATTTCGATCAACTAAAGGGGAGATGACCTAAAAAGATGAACCACTCCCCTTGGCTACCGGCTATGAGCCAATAGCTAATGGTAAAAACCGGAGGTTTTTCAATGAGCGAGCTTGTGCACCCCCTTCAGCATTTTATCCGGCCGTACGTAACTTCGACCACCAATTGTCCGGGCTGCGGGAACGGAATCGCGGCCCAATCCGTTTTGCGGGCGATCGATGAACTCGGCCTGGACCTGGATGACTTTGTGTTCGTGACCGGCATCGGCTGCGCCGCGTGGATCCCCAGCCCCTTCTTCAACGCCGACGTCCTCCACACCACCCACGGCAGGCCTATCGCCTTTGCGCTGGGAATCAAGATGGGCCTCCCCGATAAGAAGGTGATGGTCATCAGCGGGGACGGCGACCTGGCGGCCATCGGGGGCAATCACCTGATCCAGAACGCAAGGCGCAACGTGGAGATGATCGTCATCTGCTTGAACAACGGGATTTACGGAATGACCGGGGGACAGGCCGCCCCATCCACCCCGATGGGATTGAGGACGGCCACTACCCCCTATGGCACCTTCGAGAACCCTTTCGATATCTCCCGCCTGGTCATCGCCGCCGGCGCTTCATTCGTCGCCCGTTGGACCACCTACCAGCCCCGGCAGCTCACGGCCACGCTTAAGAAGGCCATCATGAAAAAAGGCTTCTCCTTCATCGAGGTCATCACCCAATGCCCGGTGCAATACGGCAAAAAGACCGGCGCGGGCAGCGCCGTGGAGATGATGAGAGAGTACAAGGAAAAATCGGTTTCGGTGAAGGACGCCTCGGGGCTTTCAGAGGAAGAGCTCCGGGGCAGGATTGTCGTCGGGGAATTCGTGGACAACGATAAGCCGGAAATGGTCGAGGAGATTACCAAGATGAAGCGGAGGGCTTCGGGGGAGGGGCGATGAACCGGACCGAGATCCTGATCGGCGGTGTGGGAGGGCAGGGGGTGATCCTGGCGGGGATCCTTCTGGGGTCAGCGGCCACCCTGTTCGACAATAAGAAAGCGGTGCAAACCCAGGCCTACAGCTCCGAACAGCGGGGCGGCATGGCGAGGGCCGAGGTCGTCCTCTCCGATGAGCAAGTCACGGATCCGCAGGTCCGGAGGCCCGACATCCTGATCGCCCTCGCCCAGGACGCGGTGGACCGGCACCTGAAAAAGATCAAGCCCTCGGGCCTCCTCGTCGTGGATTCCGATCTGGTGAAGAATGTCACCCCCGGGGAGTTCCGGAAAATGGAGATCCCGGCCACCAGCCTGGCGGAAAATGAGCTCGGGAACCTGGTCGTGGCCAATCTCATTCTCCTTGGAGCGCTGATCCGGAAGACCGGCATTCTTACAGTAGGGGCAATGGAAAAGGCCATCGAGGCCAACGTCCCGCCCAAGGCGAAAGACCTGAACCTCAAAGCTTTCCGGCGTGGCCTGGAGTTTTTATTCTAATTTGGGACGCAGATTGACGCAGATTTTCAGGATTCAAAAAAGAAACAGAATATTTTCCCCGGCCATGAATTTATCTGCGTTTATCTGCGCAGATCTGCGTCCCGAGGATAAAAAGATTTTACCTTATTACTCCGCATTACTCCGCGCTGTACTTCTCGATGACTTCCATTCCCTTGTCCCAGCCGGCGAGGTCCCTGAAGACCGAAGCAAAGCTGGCCATTTGACTTCTCATCCCGTCCGTGGTCCCCGTTCGCTTCAATTCTTGAAGGACCTTTTCCATGGCGTACACCGCAGCCATCAGGGAAGAGCCGGGGTAAATGGCGATCTTGTAGCCCATCTTTTCGAGCTCTTTGGCGTTTAGAATAGGGGTCTTTCCGCCTTCGACGAGGTTCACCAGAAGCGGTTTCTCGAACATTTTGGGGAGTTTTCTCAGCTGCTCCTCGTTTTCGGGCGCCTCGAAAAATAGGGCGTCGCTTCCGGCCGAAATGTAAGCGTGACCCCTCTCCACCGCTTTGTCGAACCCCTCCACCGCGATGGCATCGATCCGGCTGATCAACAGGAAATCCGGGTCGGTCCGGGCGGCGACCGCGGCTTTGATCTTTTCCACGAACTCGTCTTTGGCAACCAGCTTTTTGCCCGCGATATGCCCGCACCTGCGGGGCAGATCCTGGTCTTCCATGTGCAGCCCGGATGCCCCGGCCTTCTCGAACTCCCGGACTGTCCGGATCACGTGGATGGCGCTCCCGTATCCCGCCTCGCCGTCGGCAATGAGCGGGATGTCCAGGGAACCGCAGATCCCTTCCAGCTGGATGGCCTGTTCGGTGAGGGTACGGAGACCGAAATCAGCGTACCCCAGGGAGCCCGCCGATCCCGCGCCGGACAGGTAAACGGCACCAAAGCCGGCCTTTTCGACGAGTTTGGCTGAAAACCCATCGAAAGCCCCCGGGGCCATGAGCAGGCCCGGTTTCCGAAGCAGTTCGCGCAATTTCTTTGCTTTATTCATGACCCTTGATCCTCCTACAAAGCGCGTTAAAGCGCCTGATAGGAGGTTTCTCCTTTCTTGCGGTCTGCCGTGGAGCCCGGTAGTTTTCAGACGTCGACCCCGCCCGGCTCATTGATCAATGTTTTCAGGAAAGATTCCTTTATGGGCTCTCCCGAGTAAGAAATCAGGCCCGGGATCAGAATTCGAACAACGGGGATTCCGATCTCGGGGTGAGTCAGATCCACTGCGATAACATCCACCCCCTGGCTGGATAAGCGACCGAGGCAGAACTCTATATCTTTTTTAATGTTCCCCGATGAGCGCCGCGGGATCTCCTCAAGAAGTCCCGAGGAGGTCTGCTCGGAGCCCACCAGCTGATTGGGGTCGAATTCGGCGAAGACTTTCTGCCTTACTTTCTGCTGTTCGAGCTCGGTCAAGGCCCTCAGCAGGCCTGTCTCCGGGTCCAGACTCGTCCCGGAGCCGCCAAAAAATACGTGATTTCTTCCTGTTTTGTAGCATATAAAAGCGGCAAAGGTAGGAACCTCAAGGTCAAGATTTTCATTTTCTATCCGGAAAGTGAAGATCTTCTCTTGCGGCAAGTGGTCACGAGTAAACCGTTGCAGATATTTATTCGCGCCTCCCTGGAAACTGAGATTGGGCTTATTTCTCAGTCTCCCCAAATTAAAGGCCCAGTACAATGCGTCCCTTTCAATGACCTCCGCGATCCCCTGCAGGATGGCTTCTTCGATCGTATTGCCGGCCGCGAGCCCTCCCGTGTCATTATACACGAAAGAATGGTCTTCTTCCGAAATGTAAGGATAATAAACCAGGGCGTCGGGAACCAAGACGGGTTTTTTCCGCACGAGGGAATACCCCCAGCTCCATTCGCGGCTGACTTTCGGCAATTCAGGGAAACAGTCCCAGCCCGCCTCTCCGCAATTCTCGCATTTTGAAGGCATGGCCGGAAAACGGAATTGGGAAGGGGAAAGGGCATGGGGCCCGAGTTCCTCGTAGCAGGCTCGCAAAACCTGGTGATGCGGAAACCTCTGCCCGCAATACCTTTCGACAGCCTCCATCATCGCGCTCGCTTTGGATTGTTCCGCCGACATACCCTTGCCAAAAACCTCGCGGGGAGGATCATTCAGCGCTGTGGGAGGAAAGGCCCACTGGCAAGCCTGCCGGTGGCATCTGGCCTTTACCGGGGCTTCATTCAATCTGAAAATGGGCACGCCGTCCGTGTACCGGGATTCGATCTGGCTCACAGAAACAATGCCGATCCTGGCCAACACCCGCTCTGCTCTCCGGATGGTTTCCGCAGGCGAAAGAGAGTAAGCGCCCGTCTCCCGGTAGAGGATTTCCCGGTCCTGGAGTTCGATGGCGATATTATCCGGTACGGAGCGGATCGATTGATTCACGTGCGAGGTTTCCGGCGGAAGGTTCTCAGGGAAAATTTCCTTCATCCTTCCGGATATCCGTATTTCTGTCTCTCGTTCATGATCGACTGGAGCGGGCAATTCGGGGCGATACAATGTTCGCACTCCACGCATTGCCTTACGATGGTAGGGTTCGGGTGAAAGGGCATGCCGCGATGCAGTTGGCGCAGGCGGAGCCATTCTCCTGCCAGAAGCGGAGGCATTTTTCGGCATGAACGTACCATTTTTTCAGGCCGGGGTTGTTGCTTTCGCACACGCCGGTGAAGGTTTGCTCGCCGTAGCTGACGGCGTCCGCCGGGCAGGCCCTGGCGCAGCCCAGGCATTGTCGGCAGAACTCCTCCGCCCCGAAGTCAATGGGGCGGTTTGTCTGCAGAGGCATGTCGGTCAGGACTTTGCAGATGCGGACGCAGGAGCCGTATTCCGGAGTAATGAGCAATCCATTCCGTCCCGCTTGACCGAGCCCCGCGGAAACGGCCAGCGGGACGCTGAGAGCCGTATCGTTCATGCAGGGGATGGCGTGGTACCCCATCGCCCGTATGAACTCAGCCAGCATGATGGAGAGCCAGGCCATTTTGGAATACCCCAGGTCCGTGGCGGCGAACTCCGTTGCCTTCGGGGATTCCAAAATGAGTTTTCGGTTCATATCCGGGGCCATCACGACGGCTTTATTGACCGAATGGGGAATGACAAAGGCCTCGTTTGTCTCCATGGGACGGTCAACATCTTCAAAGATAAAAGGGTGGTTGAGATCCGCCGAATAGACCCACCTCCGGTCCAGATCGGCGATTCCCACAAGGTCGGCCCCGTATATTCGCGCCGCATTCAGAACCAGGGAGGTGAGACGGTCGGACGCCATCTTGACCGGAGATTTGCTGAAGAATTCCGGCACGAATAAAGGAGCCCACTTTAGAAATAACCTGTTGGCATTCTGGTCGCCATAAGCGCCCAAGATGTAATGGATGGCTTCGGCGCCCATTGTCAGGGCATAATCCTCGCGGGATTTCCCCTGGACTCCCTGCTCGACATTCTCCCTCATTCTTCGGATCAATTTTTCCATGAAAAAAGCAGGCCCCAGCTTGGAAGTGTCCTGCTGCCCGATGAGCACGAACGCCGTCTTTGCCGCGTCAAACCTGCCATAGGCTCTTTCATCGATTACAAAAGGAGATTCGTCCGGTTTGAATTCTGTCCTTGGGATCATTTTTTGCCGCCTCCCGCGGCTCTGGCCGGGCGTGCTGCGGGCCGCCCCCTCTCCCTGCCCTCTCCCCCTCGTAGGGGAGAGGGTGACTATGTTCAGGTACAGGAAAAATTCCCTCCCCCTCGAGGGGCATAAGCGCTAACTTAGGATTTTTTTCTTCAATTCCCCCCTTTGCAAAGGGGGGCCAGGGGGGATTTCTGCTGATAGGTTCTCTTTAAGGGTACGGTAGATAACCTCCGCCACCGCCTCCCTTTCCTTCAGAACTTCTGCTGGTAAATCGCAAGACTTTGAACCCAAGAGAGGCCAAATAGTCATCGCGATTTTTATCTTTCTTGGCTTGTTTTTCTTCCACGTGCTGTGATCCATCAACTTCTATGACCCACTTTGCCCGTGGCGCGAAGAAATCCACGATATATTCGCCAATGGGTTTCTGACGATAAAATTGGACACCAAGGACCTGTTTACTCCGCAATCCTGACCAAAGAGCTCTTTCGCTCTCTGTCAAATTACTTCGCAATTGGCGGGATTTGGCTTTGAGATTTGCCCAGTACTTCAACACGGCTCGGCTCCCACTGAAAATCCCCCCTCCCCCCCTTTTTCAAAGGGGGGTTAAGTTAGCGCCTATGCCCTCGATGGGGGAGGGTTGGGGTGGGGGTGAAATGGGCTGCTATTTCCCCCAAAGGATGTCCGCGTACTCTTCCATCTGCAGTCTTTTCAGCGTGCTCTTCATGGGTTTCCCGGTCCTTCGGTCCCATCCCAGATACTCATAGTAATCCCGCACCCATCCTTCCAGGTACGGTCCGATTCCCTTTCCGGCTGCCGGGCCGGCATCCGCGGGCGCCGGGTCTTTGATCCGGGGGGAGACGTTGATGTCGTCCTCGGCGGTCAGGCCGTGCTGCATGTTGAATATCCTCTCCAGGGTCAACGTCCGCTGCCCGGTGGCGAAGGCGTCCTCCCGGGTGAAGTCTTCCCAGCCTACAACGGCGGCAATCGCCCCGGAAGAATATTTCATGATGTCCGGGACACCCCAGGTGCCGAACCAGCAGCACCCATAGCAGTCATTCCACAATTTGATGATCCCGGTTTTCGCTACCTCTTCGCCTTTTCCGAACGGGTTCAGGGGGTCGGTCTTCTCCGGATATCCTGCATCGGCCTCGGCTGTCCAGCAATCCGCACCCGGGGGCGGCCATCCCGAGCCTCCTCCGACCGCCTGGCCCAGGAGGACTCCCCACGCTCTCCTCCAGTCGTGGAGGTTCATGCCCGCGCCTTTGATATCCACGGAAGCATTGGGCAAACCGACCCGCTGCGCGGAGATCCTCGGCCCGTCCGCCAGCATTTTGGCAAACTTCCCTTCCTTATGGGCGATCCTCCGGATCAGGGTTTCTATGGTCTTTACGTCCCCCCATTTCAGCTCCAGGCCGTCCGTATCCTTTGTGGTCAGCAGGCCTTTTTCATAGGCCTCAAAGGCGACCGCCATGGAACACCCTATCGAGCTGGTCTCGAAACCCAGGCGGTCTTCGAGGTCGGTCAGGAACCAGGCTTCTCCGGGGTCATTCGCGCCGGCTCCCACGATGGAGGAGGCGCCTTCCTGGTTCTCTCCGCCGCCCGACAGGGTAGCGACGTACCCTTCATACGGGCCTGACAACGGCACCGCGTCATAGCAGCAGGCGACCGGGCATCGGTAACAGGGTTTAGGCGTAATCTTCTGCTTTGACATCCGGTCTCCGAAACCGGGAATGTCGTTGACCGTCCAGTTCTTGGAGGAGAGGCCGACCAGGCCTTTCACTCCCTTATATTCGTCCTTGGGAACGCCTCCCTGCCCGACGATCGGGAAGAGCCCGACGGTGCTGGCGAACTTGGTCCATTCCCGGGCGATGGGGGTCAGCTTTTCCGCGTTGAATACCGGAACCTCTCCGGTTCCATGGACCGCGATGGCCTTCAGGTGTTTCGAACCCATCACCGTGCCGACGCCGGAATGGCAGAACCCGTGGTTTTTGTCATTCATGATGGCTGCCCCGGCGCACAGATTCTCCCCTGCGGGGCCGATAGCGGCCACGCTGGCGCCGTCGGGGGCCCCGACCTTGGTATTCACCCCGAGATCCTGCTTGACCAGGTCTTCGGTTTCATGGGTGTCTTTGCCCAGGAATTTGGCCGCATCCCTGAGCTCAACCTTGCCATCGTCGATCCAGAGGTACACCCACTTGTCTGATGCACCCGTAATAATGATCCCATCGTACCCGGCCATCGCCAGGAAAGGCCCGAACCAGCCATGGCTGTGAGCCCGCCCCGCAGTATACCCGGTTTCCGCGTTCAGCGTTGTGATGGTGCAGTTGTTGGGGCACGGGACTCTCGTGCCCACAAGGGGACCGTTCAGGAAAATCAGGGGATTGTCCGGGTCGGTGGGGCCAATCCCGGGCGGCAGCTCCTTCATCAGGTATCGAAGCCCCAGGCCGAAGTTGCCCACGTATTTCTTCAGGATGCTCTCGTCCGGCAAACCCTCGACGCTTATGTTGCCGGTGCTCAAATTCACTCGCAGGATCTTTCCTCGATATCCCCCTTTAATCATTTGCTACCTCCTCATTTTCATTTTTGGGGTTGGATGTTTGAGTTCCCTCCGGCTGCGGGGACCTGCCTCTCACCTCCTTTCTGCTCCGTTCCCCTCATGACCCGGCGACCTTTGGAGTTTCGCCCGAATGCAGCCTTTTCCATTTTTCCAGCAATTGGGCCCGGTTTTCCTCGTGCTCGGGGTCCGGTACGCAGCACTTCCCCGGGCAGACCTCGGCGCACTTCGGCGACGCAAAATTCCCCACGCACTCCGTGCAGCGATCGGGATCGATGACGAAAGCCATTTTCGTCTCGCTGACCGCCTGGTTCAAACATTCCAGCTGACAAAGGCCGCAGCCTACGCAGTTATCCTCGATCTTTAATGCCATTCGTCTTTTCCCTTCCTTCCCAATCTCGCACACAAATATTGGAAGCCACCAGTGCGCAAGCCACGTTTGCGCTCTTTAAGCCGGCAACATGGATGCCGCACCCAGAATGCCGCTTTTGGTTATGCAATGTTCGGAAAAGCTTGACAGCTCCCCTGAACAAAAGACTGGTCTCATTCTAAAACGACTGAAAAGCAGATCAATCGGCAGAAATGCCTATTTTGGGATAGGCAAAGATGCCCAGGACGTCATTGCCGGGAGAGGACCCATTCGGAACCAGGTTCGACTGAGCTCACGCGGCGGCTCCGCCGGCAATTAGGGTGCCAATGAATTTCGGGTGGGGCAGGGCGGGTTTGGAATAAGGAAAAACGGAAAGTTTTGGACAGTTATTCAGGGCAAGGGCCAGCTTAGTCCACTGCGGAAGTGTATCCCTCGCGTATCGCATATTTAACCAGGTCGGCGGTTCGGCGGAAATTCAGCTTCTTCATGATATTCTCGCGATGGTGGTGAACCGTTCGCACACTGATGAACAAGAGCTCGGAGATCTCTCTGCTGGATTTTCCTTCGGCAATGAGCTTTACGATTTCTCTTTCCCGGGCGGTCAAACGTTCCAGCGGCGGCAGGGGCCCTTCTTGGGGGCGATGCCCAAGATCACTCGTCACTTCAGCGAAGAGGAGGGGGGAGACATATACCTTTCCCTGGCGGATCGTCTCAATGGCTGAAAAAAGCTCCGTATCGGCATCTTCTTTGACCAGGTATCCCTGGGCGCCTGCACGTATGGTCTCGTAGAGGTAATCTTTGCTCTTGTGCATCGTCAAGATCAGTATTTTCATGTCGGGAAACATCTTTTTCACCTCGTGAATCGCTTCGATCCCCCGGAGGTTCGGCATGGAAATATCCAGGATGACCATGTGGGGAGTCACCTGTTTCAGGATTTTCAGGAGCTCGAGCCCGTCGCTTGCTTCGCCGACGACTTTGAGCAGGGGATTTTCTTCGATAATTTTCTTAATCCCCCGGCGCAGCAGAACGTGATCATCGGCCAGCGCGATCCGGTAGCGATCCGTCATTCTTTGCCCTTTTCATCCAGGGGAATTGAAAAGACGACTCGGGTACCGGCCCCATCTTTACTCTCGACCTTGAGGGATCCTCCGAGCATCCGGGCCCGTTCGTGCATGGCCGCCAGCCCCAGGCCTTTTTCGGCGGATTTTCTGACCATGACGGCATTAACGTCAAATCCTTTGCCGTTGTCTTCCACCAGAAAAGAGACCGCGCCGCCCTGGGTCGTTCCGAGGACGGAGGTCCGGGTGGCGTTCGAATGTTTCCCCGCGTTGGTCAGCGCCTCCTGAACCATTCGGTAGATGACAATCTGGGCCTCGGGGGAGAACAAATGGTTGATTTCCGGGAGAGTAATGGAGGTTTCCATCTGAAAATGCCGGCCAAAATCCTCGGCCAGCCACCGTAAAGCGGCATGTAGGCCGAGGTCTTCCAGAATGGATGGACTCAGGTCCCGTGAAAGCCTGCGGACGTTTTCGATGATTTGATCGATGTACCCCAGGGTATCTTTTATCTCGTCTCTGACAGAGGGCGGGTCATGCCGCAGCTTCCTTTCCATGGACCGGAGCTGGAGTTTCAAAACCGTGAGGGCTTGCCCCAATTCATCATGCAACTCCAGCGAGACCCGCCTTCTTTCTCTTTCCTGGGCCGTGAGCAGGTGCGAAGAAAGGGACCGGAGCTTTTCCTCCGATTCGCGCAGGGCATTTTCGGTCAACTTTCGCCCGGTAATATCGGCAATATTCCCCAAAATCGCGGGCCGCCCCCCATATTCGATCAAAGTGTTTCTTCTCGTAATCCAGATGATTTCTCCCTGGCGGGTGAGACCCCGGGCCTCGTACTCCGAAGGGGCTTCCTCTCTCTTCAGTCTTTTTTCTCTGATCCTGTTGGTAAATTCGCGGTCGTCCGGGTGGACCAGCTTCCAGGATTCTATTCCTAGAACTTCCTCTCTCGGGTAACCGTAAATGTCGGCAAATCTCTGGTTCGCGAACTGGATCCTGGCGTCCTGGTCGATGTAAATCCCGGTGAGCGAGTTCTCAACCAGGGTACTGTATTTTTGCTCCGAACTCCGCAGCGCTTCCTCCGAAATCTTGCGCTGGGCGATTTCCCGTTGAAGCTGCTCGTTCATCGTTTGCAGCTCGACCGTCCGCTCGAAGACGAGGTCTTCAAGGTGGGCGCGGTGCCTCTTCAACTCCTCGTCCGCCCGCTTTCGTTCGGTGATGTCCCAGAAAATGCCCAGAATGCCTACTACATCGCCGTTCCTGTTCTTGATGGGAGTCTTGACGGTCTGAACAAAAACGTCCTCGCCGTCCTGGATGTATCCCTCTTCCATGCTTTCTGCGTTTTCTGTCTGAAGGACCCTCCGGTCATCCAGAATGTATTTTTCTGCCATTTCGGAAGGGTAAAAATCGTAATCGTTTTTTCCTGAGATCTCGTCCGGGTGGATCTTTAAATCCCGGGCATAGCGTTCATTGCAGGATACGTAAACCGAATTCCTGTCCTTCACGAATATTTTCTGCGGGATGTTTTCAACCAGCGTGCGGTACTTGTTTTCGCCCGCCAGGAATTTCGCCTTTGAGCGCAGCCGCTGAGCTTCAACCCGTTGCCGCTCATTCATTCCGCGGCGCAATTCCTCCAATTCCCGGATAAGTTCTCTTTTGGTTTTTTGCTCATCTTTCATTGTGGAATCTCCAAATCAGTTGATCAAACCACCCGGGAAAGCATTGGAAAGGAAGCGGACAAAGGGGAGGTCCAATGGAGGTACCTTCTGGAAGTCATTGCTCAACATCCTCCGGAAAGAAGGGATTTGATGGGTAGGTCAATCGGACCTGGAAAGGGCGAATTAGGATCGCCGCCCCAAATTGCCAGAAACGGTGAGAGCCTGGGCCAGGGAAAATCAGAAAAGAACTTGGGCCGCGGGCATCTTTTTCATTCCACTTCCGGGGGATGCCTTCGTGGTCACAGGAGATCAGGCGGATGACAGGCCAAATTCCAAACAGGTCTCCCCAAAGGACGAAGAACAAGCTGGAACCGATGGGGAGATTACTGGATGAATGATATCAAGTGGGTTGCTTCTGTCAAGAAAATTTGAAGCTGATTGACTTTTCAAATGTGATTCAGTAAATTCTGGCAGGATTTGATGAAGGAGTCTTTTATGCGGGCCGCCTTCGCAATGTGGACCAACAGCCGAATGATCATTCTCGCCGCCGTTTGCGCGGCGATTTACGGCGCGGCGCTCATCGCCTTCAAGACCGCCATCCCCCTGATCCCGGGGATCACCGAGCTGCGGGTGGGCAATATCTTCCCGATCGCCTTCGGCCTCCTCTTCGGCCCGGCGGGCGCCTGGGGGACCGCCCTGGGCAATTTTATCGGCGATCTCTTCGGGGGCACCCTGGGACCCGGATCGATCGCCGGGTTCGTGGGGAATTTCCTCCTGGGCTACCTTCCGTACGCCCTTTGGACCCAGCTCTTTCCCTGGGCCCATCTCACCCGGGACTGGCGGGCCGGGAGCTGGGCCCACCGGGTGAATTTTTTCCTGGTCACCTTCATCTCCGGCGCGGCGTGCGCCGTGGTCATCAGCGCATTCGTGGATTTCTTGGGGATTGTCCCTTACGCCGTCCTCTCCAAGATCATCACCCTCAACAATACCGTCGCCGGCTGGATCGGTCTGCTCCTTCTGGTCTCCGTCTTCAATGTAACCAGGGACCAGTTTGGCCTTTTCTGGGCCGACGTGATGGATGAAAGGGAGATCGGGAAACCCCTCGCCGGCTTCCTCGGGGCTTGGCTGGTGACGGTCGCTTCCGTAGCGGGCCTTCTTCCGGGACTCATCCCGGGCCTGCCGGCGAGCACCGTCGGCTGGTTCTGTACGCTCTTCATTCTGGTGGGAAGCATCCTCCTTTAAAGACAGGCGCGAGGTTCGCAGGGAGGGGACCAGGAAAAGCAATCATGATGTTGTAGGGGCGGGGTGACCCCGCCCCTACATCTCAACGAGCGTTCGACTGAGCTCATGCCGAAGCGCTCAGCCGCGCGGAATCAGGAATCCAAAAATACGTAACTCCTGAATCCTTACTCCTGGAACCTTGAGTCGAGTACATGCCCAAGGCTGTTTCGATCGAAGACCTATCTTTCGCTTACCGGGGGCAGGAACCCGCCGCGCTGCGCCATATTCAAAACGATATTCAGGAGGGGTCGCTGGTTGCGATTCTGGGACATGGGGGAGCAGGGAAGTCCACCCTCTGTTCGTGCCTGAACGGGATCGTGCCCCATTTTTTCCGGGGGACCTACCAGGGCCGCGTCCTCGTCAGGAACCTGGAAGTCGCCAGGGAAAAAGTGGCTGAGATTTCCCGTCACGTGGGGCTGATCCTCCAGGATTTCGAGCCCCAGCTCTTCTCGACGAATGTGGAACTGGAGATGGCTTTCGGCCCCGAAAACCTCTGCCTGCCCCGCAAGGAGATCGGGGCGCGGATCGAAAAGTACCTCCCATTTCTAGGCCTGGAGAATTTCCGCCGCCGCGAGCCCGCGAGCCTTTCGGGTGGGCAGAAGCAGCGGCTCGCGATCAGCTCGGTTCTTACCATGGAACCGGAGGTCCTGGTGATGGATGAACCGACGACGGACCTCGACCCGGAAGGACGGGAAGGGGTGTCTGCTATCGGCCGCCGTTTGCGGGACGAAGGACGGACCCTTGTCATCGTGGACCCGGATATGGAAACGGCCCCGGAAGCGGATCAACTCTGGCTCATGCGGGAAGGGGGGCTGGCAGCCCAGGGAAGGCCCGAGGAGGTCCTGGCCGATATCCCGGCCCTCCAGGCCTGCGGAGTCAAGGTCCCGGCCCTGGTCGAATTGTTTGCGGAGATGGGCTGGCCGGGAAGGCCGCTCAGGGTAGAGGAGGCTTTCACCCTGATCGAGAAGCATAACCTGGCGATCAGAAAAAAATTCCAGCCCAACCAACCTTCACCGGTGTCGGAGAGCCGCCCGATTCTGCAGGCAGAGGACCTGGCCTACTCGTACCCGGGCTACCCGGCTCAGGCCCTGTGCGGCATCAACCTGGGAATCCGGGAGGGTGAATTCGTGGCCCTCATCGGACAGAACGGGTCGGGAAAGACGACCCTGGCCAAGCACTTCAACGGCCTCCTCAAACCGGTTTCAGGACGGGTCCTCTTGCGGGGGAAGCCTACCACCGGATATCCTCACGGGGAAATTTCGCGGATCGTCGGGTACGTTTTCCAGAACCCCGATCACCAGATCTTCTGCCGGACGGTGTACGATGAAGTTGCCTTCGGGCTTAAGACGCTGGGAGAATCCTCCGCCTCCATTCAGGATAGGGTCGCCGAGGCCCTGCATACGGTAGGGCTGAGTGGTTCCGAACAAAAGGTCCCTTTCGCCTTGACGAAGGGGGAAAGGCAACGAGTGGCCGTAGCCTCGGTCCTGGCCGTGCGGCCGGAGGTCCTGGTTCTCGACGAGCCGACGACCGGCCTGGACGAAAGGCACCAGCGGGATCTCATGGCCCTGCTGGCCGAACTTCATCGCCGGGGCCATACGGTCATAATCATCACCCATTCCATGGAGCTGGCCGCCGAGTACGCCACCCGGGCCGTCGTGATGAAGGACGGGTCGATCCTCCTCGACGGGCCCACGCGATGCGTCTTTGCGGAGGAGACGCGGCTGAGCGAGGCTTCCCTCAGGCCCTCGCCTCTCGTCCGCCTGAGCAACTGGCTGGGTACCCGGGCGCTTACCGGGAAAGAGATGGTCGAGGAGCTGAGAGGGTGAACATCTTCCTTTACCTGGACCGGAACACCTGGGTACACCGGTTAGATCCACGGGCCAAAATCGTAGCGGCCGTTATCCTCTTCACCATCTGCCTGTCTTTCAACCATCCCCTTTTTTTGGCCGTTGCCGCGCTCGGAATCCTGGCCATCGCGGTTTGCGCCCGGGCTCTCCCGAACTTCTGGCGGCTTCGATTTCTCCTGGTCCTGCTCTTTGTCTTCGGCTCGCTCCTGTGGCCTTTTTTCGTCCCGGGGCGGACTCCGCTCCTGACGCTTGGACCGATTGCCGTCACCCGCGAGGCCCTGCTTTACGGCGTGGGCATGGGCCTCCGCCTCTCTTCCTTCGTCATGACCGGACTCATTCTCCTCTCCACCACCCGGAACGAGGAGCTGACCCACGGACTCATCGGCCTCGGGGTCCCCTATCCCGTCGCTTTCGCCTTTTCAACGGCCCTGCGGCTCATCCCGACTCTCGCCGGAGCGGGGGCTACGATCATCCAGGCCCAGGTCTCCCGCGGTCTAAATCTCCAGTCCGGAAACATCTTCAGCCGCATGGGAAAATTCATCCCCCAGGCCGTTCCTCTTTTCATCTATGCTATTCGCTATACAAACTTGCTGGCCATCGCGCTGGAATCCCGGGGCTTCAGCCCGGGCGCGAAGCGCACGTTCTACTATGAGCTCCGGATGGGGAAGAGAGACTATGGGGTTGTGATAGTCCTGACTGCTGTCCTCGGTGTGGCTTTATATCTCCGATTGGCGCTGGGGCTCGGGGCGGCGATTCCGGGGAGGCTGTAAGAGTGATGAGTGTCAGTGTCAGTGTTCAGTAACATAATTCAGATCTTTTCACACTGGCTCTGGTCTTTCAGCATTCAGCACTTTTAAAAATTCATCCACTGACACTGACACTTTTTTTCTATGCGAATGTTTGCAGTGTGCACTCCCGGTTTGGAGCCTTTCCTGGCGCAGGAATTGGGCCGGTTAGAATTAGGCGGCGATCGTTTCGCTGTGCAGGGTGAGGGTTCCGGCCTGGAAGAGATGGCGGGGGAAGCGGGCGGCGTGGAGTTCCAAGGTGCCCTCCGGGACGTTTACCGGGCGAACTTGCATCTTCGGACGGCCACCCGCATCCTGCTCCAGGGCGGGTCTTTCTATGCCGACACGTTTTCCGACCTAGGACGGAGAACAAAACGCCTCCCGTGGGAAGCTTACCTCCGGCCCGGAAACCCTGTCTCGCTTCGGGTGTTTTGCCGCAAGTCCCGGCTCTTTCACTCCGGCGGGGTCGGGGAAACCGTCCTGAAGGGGATCGGGGCGCGCCTGGGGCAAGTCCCCGCCCAGCAGGAATCCGAGGAAAGAGAAGGAGATCATCCAGCCCAACTCCTCCTCGTGCGGCTGGTAGAAAACCGCTGCACGATCAGCGTGGATTCCTCCGGGGCGCTGCTGCACCGGCGGGGGTATCGGCTCGAGACGGCAAAAGCCCCCCTCCGGGAGACCCTTGCCGCCGGGATGCTCCTGGCTTCCGGGTGGGATGGAATTTCCCCCCTGCTCGACCCTTTTTGCGGAGCGGGGACCATCCCCATCGAGGCGGCCTTGTCGGCCCGGGGAATCCCGCCGGGGTCCCGGAGGCGTTTTGCTTTCATGGATTGGCCGAATTTCGATGTCGCTTCCTGGCAAACGGTGAAGGCGGAAGCCAAACCCCTCGAACCGGGCGGGGGGGCGGAAATCCTCGCCTCCGACCGGGATGGGGGGGCCATCCGCTCGGCCCGGGCAAATGCGGACCGGGCAGGGGTGGCGGACAGCATTGAATTCTCCAGCCGGCCGATTTCAGCCGTCGATCCCCCTGAAGGGCCGGGCTGGGTGGTCACGAACCCGCCGTACGGCGTCCGCCTGGATTCCAAACAGGACCTGCGCCGTCTTTACACAACCTTCGGGAAAGTACTCCGGGCGAAATGCCCCGGCTGGAGGGTAGCCATGCTCTGCAACAGCCCCGATCTCCTGCGGACCACGGGTTTAAAGTTTGACGGGGAAATCCAGACCCGGAACGGGGGTCTGAGAGTGAAACTGGTGTGGGGAACGGTCTAACAATTGCAGATTGCGGGATGGGGAATGAAAAGAATCGCTGGCACTCAACACTGACACTAATCTTTTAATTCGGAGGCAAAAGAATGGAAGAGGATTTTACACGTTACCTGAAAATCCGTTGGAGATATGTTTTCATCAGCCTTTGGGTGATGATGGTCATAAGCATCTACCAGTACTCCTGGTCCCTGTTTGCTTTTGCCCTTGCCAGGGAACTCAAATGGAGCTTGGCCACGATAAGCCTTACCTTCACTGTCTTTGCTTACACGGCCACCTTCATCCAGCCCCTCTCGGGCTATATCGCCGATTCTTTCGGACCAAGAATCGTCGCCCTGATCGCTTCTTTGTTGGTCGGCCTGGGATTTCTTCTCTCCTCCTGGGCCGCCTCTCCCGTGGAGCTGTACCTTTTTTACGGACTGGGCGGAGTAGGGGTTGGAATCCTCTATGGAGTTTCGACCGCCAGCGCAGTTAAATGGTTTCCGGATAAGAGAGGATTTGTCACCGGCCTCGTCGTCTTCGGATTCGGGGCAGGGACCGCCCTTTTCAACTGGGCCATTCAGGGAGGGCTCGAAGCTTATGGATTTCGCCCCACCTTTCGAACCCTCGGCATATTGATGATTCTCCTGTTGACCCCTATGGGCTTTTTTTACAGGTACCCCCCCGCGGGATGGAAACCCGGCGGAGAGATAAAAGCGAAGAAAAACCCCCAATCCTCTTTAGAATACAAACCCCTCGAGATGTTGAAGACGCACCAGTGGTACCTGATGTATTTCTGCTTTTCTTTCACGGTTTCAATTGTTTTGCTCTTTGGGGCCCAGTTAAAAATGTTGGCCAAAGAGTATCAGCTTTCCCCCTATTTTTTCAACGTTCTCTTGGTGATTTTCCCTCTGGGAAACGGTTTGAGCCGAGTCCTTTCGGGAGCGGTTTCGGACCGGTTGGGCCGCGAAAGGACCATGACGATCTTTTATTTCTTTTTAGGAGTTTCGATCCTGATCCTTCTCTATTTTGGCCATAGCCCGGTCCTTTTCCTGCTCATTGTTTTCATCGCCGCTCTCCTGGGCGGGTCTCCTTTCGCCCTTTATCCCGCCACGATCGGGGACTACTACGGGCCGAAATACTCGACGGTGAACTACGGCATCACCTACACGGCGAAAGCATGGGCGGGGTTGATTTCGGGGTGGCTGAGCGGTTATTTTGTGGCCCAGTTTGGATCGTTTAAGCTGCCCTTGCTCCTGATCGCGGTGGGCAGCATTCTGGCGGCGGTGATCTCCAGCCCCTGGCTGATGAAGCCGCCGAAACAAAAGAATTGAAATCGTCCATTCGGCGGCTTGGTCTGTCTGGTCTAGCCAGTCTATTGGGTCTATTCAGTCGCGTCGGTCCGATTCAATTGACCGTTCTGCCCGATTGGCGGAATAGACCAGATAGACCGAACAGACAAGACAGACCTTTTCAGGCGGATATTTCCGCGAGGGCCATGGAGTCGAAAAATAATGTGCGCCAGCGGGTTCTTTCCGGCGGGATAGGGGCTAGGAAAGACCGCAGAGCGCCTTCGCGCATGAACAGCCGATAATTGCGGAAGTGATCCCTTCCCGCGGCCCGTTCGATAGCGTATTCGATCCACCCGGCGATTCTCCCGAGGACTTTCGAGGTCCGGTGATATTCGAGGATAAACAGAGTCCCCCCGGGGGCCAGGACCCGCAAGGCTTCTTCGAGGATGCCCCTTCTGTGAAGAGGGGGATTTTCATGAATCATCAGCGTTAGGACTACGCCCCGGAAAGAACGGCTGGCAAATGGGAGCTTTTCGCCCCTTCCCAGGGTCAGAACGGGCGAACCCCGAAAGACTTTTCTCGATTCCCCGAGCATGCTGGGAGAAAGATCGAGGCCGGTGGCCTGAATCCCTCCCTCTCGGAGCAAGCGGACTAGAGTCCCCGTCCCGCAGCCCAGATCCAGGACCTCGGAGCAATTCAGCCGGAGGCATTCCTTCACAATCAGGCGCTTGACCGGTCGGAGCCAGGGCTCGGCTATGAAATTGTAGAACCCAGCGCAGCTTTGATAGGGATCATTCATGATTGCGGATAGGGGGAATACGGGAATCGATGTATTCCAGGACCTCCGGCAGGGTCTTGAAGAGCGGGTGGCCCGTGCCGGCGTTCCACGGGGCAAGGAGTCCGGCGTGCACGATCCCTGCCTCCGCCGCTTTCTCCAGCGTGACCGGGCTGTCATCTACAATGGCCACGCTGCGGTCAAACAAAACGGTTTTGTCACCGGTGAGGTGGACCTCATCATAAGGCAGGTCATGTTTCTTCAGCCACCTCAGGGTGGGGTCCAAGGTGTCTTTGTCCCGGTGGCTGGCAATGAGAATGTTGAACCCTCTCTCTTTTAGGCCTTTCAGGAAAGCCTGGGATTCAGGATAGGGGAGATAGAGGTCCTGCTGATCGTGGACCTTCCGCAAAGCCTGGAGGAGATCTTTCAAGGGTACATGCTCCTCCCAGAAATCCCAGTCGTTCCAATGAGCCGGCGATGGGATCCGGCGGTTGTAGGGGATGAGGTGGGTCCACAGCTCCGGGGACAGGTCCCAGAGGGTGTTGTCTATATCCACGATGATTTTTTTCATATTTAAATCGTCTCATCGGGAAAAGGGGCCAGGTATGATCCTCCTCAGCTTCCTAAGAGCCCTGAATTCCCGCTTGCGCCGGTATTTCTCAGGGGGGAAAATAGGAGTATCTTTTCACCCGTCGATCGAGATCAGGAGTGGGAATGATCACAAGGATAAAAAAATATCTCCGCCGGGATCGCCGCCGCTACCCCCGCCATCCATTATCCACCGGGGTTGAATTTTACGTCATGGGCTTGCGGCGAAGGGAGCCGCAGACCTGCAAGGTTCGGGGATGCCTTACGGCGGTCTCCCTCAAAGGAGCATGCCTGCAGGCCGGAAGTCTCCAGATCGAAAACTATCATCTCTTTCGGGACCAAGACCCCAAAGAGAAAACGGTCCTGGCGATCGAGCTTCCTTCTCCCTCGGGGGGAGAAGCCTGGACCCTGCAGGCCAATCTTATTTCTTATGACAAATTCCCCGATAAACGAGTGTACCCTTTCGACCTGCGCCTCCAATTCGTGAACCCTTCTGCAGCGGACCTCAAAAACCTCGAACAGCTGATCAAAACCGCAGCCGCCCGGAAGAATTGAAAACCGCCGCTCAAAGCCACCCTTTGGCCGGATCCTTCTCCGGCCGCTTTATGATATTTGGGCTTTGGGAATCAATTGGCCTTGTGGTAAGCTTTCGAGGGCCGTGCCGTTTTCCTTCAGTTTTCAAAGCAACACCTCAGCCCATCGAAAATCAAACCTGGGAAGCAGGTCAAGGAGGAGCAACATGTACTGGCGCAGCAAAGATATTCTTCAGCGGCCGGAGGGATCCATCGTCCGGGGATTGTACAAGTCCATGGGGTACAGCGATTACGACCTGGCCCGGCCCATGGTTGGGATCGCAAACTCCTGGAACCGGGTGGTCCCGGGGCATTACAACCTCGGCCAGGTTTCCGACTACGTGAAACAGGGCATCCGTCAGGCGGGCGGCACGCCGGTGGAGTTCGGGGTCATCGCGGGGTGCGACGGCGTCGCCCAGGGGCACGACGGGATGCACTACATCCTGCCAACCCGGGACCTGATCGCCAACGACGTCGAGATGATGGTGGAAGCGCATCGCCTGGACGGGGTCGTGCTCCTGGGCTCCTGCGACAAGATCGTGCCCGGGATGCTCATGGCCGCGGCCCGGCTGGACGTCCCCGCGATCCTGGTCGCCGGGGGACCCATGGAGGGCGGATGTGAATTCGACGGGCGCGCAGCCGACATGACCTCCTTCACGGAGGGTCTGGGAATGCTGAAGGCGGGGAAAATCGACGAGGAGACCTACCGGCGCCTGGAGGATTGCGCCGGGCCTACGTGCGGGTCCTGTTCTTTCCTGGGGACGGCGAACACCATGTGCTGCCTTGCGGAAGCCGTCGGCCTCAGCCTGCCGGGGAGCGCGACGATTCCGGCCACCCAGGCGGACCGGCTTCGGGCCGCCCAGGAATCCGGCCGCCAGATCATGGAAATGATCCAGCGGGGGATCACCGCCCGGCAGATCATCAACCGGAAGGGGATCGAAAACGCGATCCGGCTCAATGCCGCGATCGGGGGCTCGACGAACGCGATTTTGCATATGCTGGCCATCGCCTACGAGGCCGATGTGGAGCTCGACGTGGATGCGTTCGAGGAGCTGAGCCGAACAACCCCTCACATCGCCAGGATGAACCCGGCGGCTGCGCCCAACGTCCCCGACTTTCACCAGGCCGGGGGGGTGCCGGCGGTGATGAAGGAGATCCTGCCCTTGCTCCACGGCGGGGCCATGACGGTCAGCGGAAAAACCGTCGCCGAGAACGTAAGCAAGGCCGAAAGCCGAAACCCCGGGATCATCAAAACCCTGAGCGACCCCTGGAGCCGGGGGGGTGGACTGGCCGTTTTGCGGGGCAATCTCGCGCCGAAGAGCGCGATCACCAAGCCGGCGGCCATCAAACCGGAGATGCACAAATTCACCGGCAAAGCTCACTGCTTTGACTCCGAGGAAGCGGCCAACCAGGCGATCCTGGACGGTAAAATCAAGGAAGGCGAGGTGGTGGTCATCCGCTACGAAGGCCCCAAGGGCGGCCCGGGCATGCGCGAGATGTACAGCGCGATGAAGCTCCTCTACGGCCGCGGGCTCGCCCTCAAGACCGCGCTGATCACCGACGGGCGGTTCTCCGGGACGAATAACGGCTGCTTTGTGGGCCACATCTCCCCCGAGGCCGCGGAAGGGGGCCCGCTGGCGGCGGTGCGGGACGGCGACAGGGTCACCATCGATATTCCCGGCCGGAACCTCCAGCTCCATGTCCCCGACGAGGAGATCCGAGAAACGTCTGGCGGCCTGGAAGAGGCCGGAACCGAAGTTTAAAAAGGGCTACCTGGCCCTGTATTCCCGCCTGGCCGAATCGGCGGACCAGGGGGCCATCATTCGGAACAAATTTTGAACTTTCTTAGGACGCAATTTCGTAGATGCGCAGATATCGTGAAAAACGCGTAGAAAGACTTTGAAATCCGCAAATGCGTGAATCTGCGTGCGATAATAAGAATTAATTTTTCATGCTATGTCCAGATTGAGCGGAGGATAGAAATGAATAAACTGGAGCGAGTCCGTATTTTCCCGCGTTGAGGCCCACCGCGAGGAGATGGTTTCGTTCCTCCGGAAACTGATTCAAATCGACACCCAGACCCCGCCGGGCCTGAATTACGACAAGATCTGCGAGGTCCTGGCGGAAAAAATGCGCGGCCTGGGGTGCGAGGTTGAGATCCACAATGCGCCGGAGAAATACCTGAAGCTGCAGGGCGGCGGAGATCATGGGCCTTAAGGGGCCGAGGAGCAACGTCGTTGGCAGGCTCCGGGGAAAGAAGGGGAGGCCCGTCCTCCACGCCAGCGCCCATATCGACACGGCGGCGATCCAGAAGGAAGGATGGACCGTGGACCCGCTGGGCGGCGAGGTGACCCGAGACAACCGCTACGGGAAGAGCCCCTTTGACCGGGGGAACGGGTACATATGGGGGCGGGGCGCCAATGACGACAAGGGGGAGATGGTCTCCCTGCTCTTCGCCCTGCAGGCGATCCGGGATGCGGGAATCGAGCTGGACGGGGATCTCATCCTGACGGGAAACTGCGACGAAGAGATCGGCGGAATCACCGGCCTGGGTTTCCTCATTCAGGAGGGGATCGTGAAAGCGGACTTCGGTCTCCAGTGGGACGGGAGCCTGACGGGGATCGGTCTGGCGGCCCAGGGGCGGACCCGCTTTTTAATCCGGACCTTGGGGAAGTCCTATCATGGGCAGGTGCCGATCCTGGGCGTGAACGCGATCGAAAAGATGTCCAGGATCAACGTGGCCCTCACGGATTACTGGAGAAACGTCCTGCTCAAGAGGCAGCGGCCCATCCCCGGCATTGAACTTCCCGAACGCGGTTCGCGAAGCCGGGGTGGATAAGCTCACCGCCATGCTGAACATCGGGACCATCCGGGGCGGAATCCAGGGCGCGACGGTTCCCGACAAGTGCGAAGAGGAGGTGCTCCGGGGAATGGTTCCCGGGGAGACGATCGAAGAGGTGCAAGCGGGAGCTGGTCTCGGTGATCGAGGGGGTAAAAGCGACGGACGCCGGACCTACGGTACGAAATCGAGGTGATCAATTTCCGGGAAGGTTACGTCATGTCCCCGCAGGACCCGTGGGTCCTGGAGGGAAGGGGCATCGTCAAGGAAGTGATCGGGCAGGAGTTGCCTTTCACCGGGACGCTGGCGAGCACGGACATGAACTTCCAGGTGAACGACGGCCGGATGCCCTGCTTCAACCTGGGCGTCGGCGGCGATTACTCCAACACCCACAAGCAGGACGAATCCGTCTCCATCGACGAGCTCGTGGAATTGACCAAGATCACCGCCCTCCTGTACCTGAGGAAGCTTGGAGGGCAGGGCTGATTCGGACTTCGTATCGCAGATTAGGGGACATTGTAGCAATCCTATTTCCGCGAATACTGCTCCTTTTGATTTGTTGTTCCGGATTAGGGCAGGCCTGGTGCTTTTCGCCCGGCTTTCCCCATGATCGCCCCCTTACCCTCCCTCTCCCCCGGAATCGGGAGAGGGCTGCGGGAGGGGAACCATTCCGGAAACATCGGTCCCCGCGCCAATCTATTCTTTTTTCATCCCCGTCCTCTGGACGTAGCCTTTGTACCACTCATATTCCTTGGCGATCTCCGCCGTTATCTGCTTCTGGTCCTTGTAATCGTAGGGCAGGTCGTAATTTTCCAGGAGCTTCTGGAAAGCCGGTCCCTCCACGACTTTCTTGAACACGTCCCCCAACTTCTTGCAGACTGCATCCGGCAGTCCCTTGGGCCCGATCACGATGTAGCCGTTGGCCGGGACGTCCTCGCAGCCGAGGTCCTTCAAGATGGGAAGGTCGGGATAACGCGGGTCCCGTTTCTCGGCGTTGTAAACCACGAGCATGCGGAAGACGCCCTGCTTCAAATAGGCGACGTGCTGCCCGGCGCCGGCGACGAAGTCCGTGTGCTTGCCCAGGAGGGCCGTGTTCGCCTCGGCTCCGCCTTTCATGGGGACATGCTTGAATTTAAGCCCTTTGCATTGGGCCAGGGCCTCGACTGCGAGCTGCTGCTGGGTGAACATGCCCGAGGAGCCGTAGGAGAGCCCCGGGTTCGCCTTGGCATAGGCGATGAACTCTTCGATGGTCTTGATCGGGGAACTGCTGAGCACGCACAAACCCCCGATGTACCGGCTGTAATTCACGAGGACGGTGAAATCTTTCAGCGGGTCATACGGCAGCTTGAGCACATGGGGGCGCATGGTCAGGGCGGCCGTCGAAACGACGCCGAGCGTGTATCCATCGGGCTTCCTGCTCGCGACCAGGCTGGCGGCCACGGTGGCGCCGCCGCCGGGCTTGCTCTCCACCACGACGGGGACGCCGAGCAGTTTTTCCGCCCCCTCGGCGAGGGCCCGGGCCGTGAGGTCCGTGGTAGCTCCCGCCGCATACCCGCAGTAAACTGGTAATCGGGCGATCGGGATAGCCTTGGGCCGCCGCCGCGGCCGGGAAGAAAGCGAGTGCGGCCAGCATGAACCCGACCACCGGGAAGAACGCCATGTGCCATTTCTTTACTTTCATTCTAAAAACCCTCCTTGTGAATTTTCGTTCGGGACAGTACTTCCCATGTTCAGCTCTTCCAACTCCCCTTATCTCTCGTCCAATCCCCGTCCATAAAGGGGACCAATTCGCATCGGATTCCAAATTCCACATTCCGCATTTTCTTTCACTCCCGGCTCCGAACTTCAGGTCATATACCGTCCGCCGTTCACGTAAATCGTCTGGCCGGTGATGTACCCATTCTTCGCCAGCATCACCACCACGCCGGCGACCTCTTCCGGCGTGCCGAAGCGGCCCACGGGTACCTGGGCAGGGTTCACCTTTAAGTCTTTTTTCACCATATCGGTTTCGATCAACGATGGTGCGACGGCGTTTACCGTGATTCCCTCTTTTACCAGGAGGGAAGCGTACCCATGAGTCAAACCCAACAGCCCGGCCTTGCTGGCGGCATAGTACGGGCCAACGACCCCGCCGGTCGCGGCGGCGCCAGAGGATATGTTCATGATTCTCCCCCACCGGCGAGAGCGCATGCCGGGGAGGGCTGCTTGCGTGACCAGGTAGGCGGACTTGAGATTCACCGCCATCATTTCGTCCCAGAATTCCTCCGGGATGTTGTCCCATGGGACGCGCCTGGCGATTCCGGCGTTATTCACCAGGATGTCGATGCTTCCCAGGCGGTCTCCGATCGTCTTCATCATCCGGTCCACTTCGGAAGACTTGGAGACATCGGCCTGGACGTGGACGGCGCGCCCCCCGAGCCGTTCGACAAGAGAACAGGTCTCCCGGGCGGCTTCTTCCTGCGTCCGGTAATTTACGGCGATCTCCGCGCCGGCTTCGGCGAGCCCCACCGCGCAGGCCCGTCCGATGCCCCGGCTGGCGCCAGTGACCAGCGCAATTTTTCCGGCGAGACTGTTCATTTTCACTCCTTCAGATCTAAAACAAAATGGCTCGCGCAGAGACGCGGAGACGCAGAGAAAAGAATCTAGAAATTCAGGTGAAGATCTCTGCGCCTCTGCGGGATATACGTCGTTGTTGTACCTGTCGCACTATGTGTCCTCTGTGGTTCAATTCCTACCGATTGGCCTTGCGGTACCCAAGAGCGTCGTTGGCGATGATGGATTTTTGGATGTTGGCCGAGCCCTCCAGGATCTGGTAGAGCTTGGCGTCCCGGAACAGCCGCTCGACCGGGTATTCGGCCGAATACCCGTACGCCCCGAGGATCCGCAGGGCTCCGTCGGCGACCCTCGAAGCCACGTCGCAGGAGTAGTATTTGGCCATGGAGGTTTCCAGGGTGTTGCGGATCCCCTCGTCCTTCTGCCAGGCGCAGCGGTAGGTGAGGAGGCGGGCGGCTTCGGTCTCCACGATCATCCGGGCCAGCTCCTCCTGGACCATCTGGAACTTCCCGACGGCCTGGCCGAACTGCTCCCGCGTTTTGGCGTAATTCACGGCTTCGTCAATGAGGCCCTGGCTGACCCCCACGGCGCCGGCGGCCGCGGACAGGCGGGTGTTGTCGAGGCTGCCCATGACGTATTCAAAACCTCGCCCCTCTTCTCCCAGCAGGTTGGTCGCCGGGACCTTCACGTCTTCGAAGAAGATCTCTCCCGTCGGGCAGGCGTTCCACCCCAGCTTGTCGGCGCTGGGCCCGGTCTTGATCCCCGGCCACTTCATTTCCACGATGAAAGCGGATAGTCCTTTGTACTTCACTGCGGGGTTCGTGTAGGCATAAATAATCCCAACGTCGGCCACTTGGGCGTAGGTGATCCAGTTCTTCGAGCCGGTCATTACATAAAAGTCGCCTTTCTTCACCGCTTTGGTCCGGGCCGCTCCGACATCCGACCCGGCGTTCGGCTCGGTGATCCCGATGCACCCCAGGAGTTCCCCGGAAAGAATGCCGGGGATGTACTTATTCTTTTGTTCCTCATTCCCGTACTGAAAGATTTCCCTCGCGGTTCCCATCGTCTGCATGTTAAACGGTGCCCTGAGGGAGCCGCTGACCTTGGCGATTTCCTCGGTCACCACCGCGTGCGCCAGAAAGCCGAGGCCTGACCCGCCATACTCCTCCGGCAGGGGGCAGCCGTAAAACCCGAGCTCGCCCATCTTCCTCACCAGGTCGCGCTGGAACTCGTGTTTTTTTTCGCTTTCCGCCACGGTCGGCAAGATCTCCTTCTGGACGAACTTCGCGGCCATGTCTTTGATCGCTTTTACCTCGTCGCTGAACTTGAAGCTCATTTTTCCCTCCTCGCTTTTGCTCTCTTTCGGACAGAGGGCGGCGGCGCAGCCCGCGTACAAAATCGCATCCGCCTCACGCGCGGCCTTGCAGTCCTGCTGATTATAGGGAAAATGGAGGTACGAGTAAATCAATAAAAAAATCCTTCTCGGGCCGTGTTGAGGATGAACTCGCCCGGCCTTCTCTTTTTCTTTTCTCTCCGGGAAGATTTGGGGTATAATCGCTGCCGAAACCGGGGCGGGGGTTGCAGGAACTATTCTACGCCCGCGGTGGAAGAAGGATGGGAAAAGAATTGGTCGGCAGATGAGAGAAGCTTTCGGCCGCCTGGTCCGCCTGAGCATCGGGAAAAAGATCCTGCTTGGATTCATCTCCTACGGGGTGCTCACCCTTGTCCTCGCCCTTTTCGTGCTGTCCAGCCTGGAGCAGATCAACCGGATCAACAAAGGGATCGTCGAGCGCGATATCCCCCTGATCGAGCTCGGGGATAAACTGGTGGAAACCGTTTTGGGCCAGCAGCTCCAGGCCAGCCGCTCGATCCTTCTGAAAAGCCCGGAAACTTCCCTCCTGTTCTGGAAAAGCGGCGATGAATTTAAAAACCTGGTCTCCCGGATGGGCAACCTTCCCGGAGGACCGCTCCCTCTTCGGGAGCTCTCCGTTCTCCAGAAGGAGTACACGTCTCTTTTCTCACCCCAATCGGGAACGGCGGCCCTCTCGTCCCCCGCGGGCGGATACGAGGAGATGGAGAGAAAACACGAACAGATTCTCCAGCTCGCCAGGAAGATCTCGGCGGTTGCCCGGGAAGAACAAATAGAAAAGCGGCGCAGGATCTCCGAAATCGGAAGCAAGGCCTTCCGCGTCACCGCGTGGCTGAGCGTACTGGGGATCCTGCTGGGAGTGCTGACGCTCGTCACGGCCCGGAACATTGCGGGCTCGATCACCCAGCTGAAGCTCTCGACCCGGGAAATATCGGAGGGGAAATTTGACGATTTGCCGCGGGTCCGGAGTTCGGATGAGCTTGGGGATTTGTCTCAATCCTTTCAGGAGATGGCTTTGCGGCTGAAGCAACTCGAGGCGACGTACCTGGACGCCAACCCTCTCACCCGGCTCCCCGGCGGGGTGGCGATTGAGCAGAAGCTGAAAACATTGCTTGCCGAGGAGGCCCCCCTGGCGTTCTGTCTTGCCGACCTCCGGAATTTCAAAGCCTTCAACGACCGGTACGGGTACGCCCGGGGGAATGAGGTGATCCTGGGCACCGCCGAGATCATCCGCAGCGCAGTGAAGGAGCACGGGAGGGAAGGGGATTTCATCGGCCATGTCGGGGGGGATGACCTGGTTTTTATCGTGTCCCCGGCCGACTACGATCGAATCTGCGGAAACATCGTGGACAACTTTGACCGGCAGATCGCGACTTTTTACGACCCGGAAGACCGGGAGAGGGGATGCATCCGGGGAAAGACCCGCCGGGGGGAAGAGGTGGTGTTCCCGATCATGACCATTGCGATCGCCGTGGTCACGAATCAGAATCGCAAGCTGGGCAACCATATCCAGATCGGGGAGATCGCCGCGGAGATGAAGAACTACGCCAAGAACTTCTCCCGAAGCATCTATGTCGCCGACCAGCGGAAAGATTCCGCCCCGGAAGCCGAGCCTCAACTAAATACCGCGGATGAACAAGTATAAAGACGGGGTTCAGGTGGGGGTGGAATCGCCGGCGGAGGCCGGGAGGGGGAGAATCATGGCCGAGGGGAGAAGCCGCTCTTCCCGGGCGTTTTCCTGCCCGACGATCTTCAAAAACCTCTTCTGAAGCGCGACCCGCAGTTTTTCTATTTTTTCGGGCGCGAGCCCTTTCAGGGGAATCTGCCCGCCGGCGCTCCTTCCGTGTCCCCCCGCCGTCCCAAAGCCTTTCACAACACGCCGTGCCATCTGGCTCGCGTTGTGGTAGGACCGCTTGGTCCGCAAGGAGAAAATCAGCCGGTCGTCATTTGTCCCCTCGACGAAGCTCCAGGTGATTTCCGAGAACCGGAGAAAGAAATCGGCGATCAACGCCACCATGTCGGTGTTCACTAGGGAGCCCAGATCGCAGTAGATCACTTTCCCGTACAACATGGCCTCATGAAGGCCCCGGTCGAAGTCGATGAAATAATCCCTCGCGAGGTCGGGGTACTCGATCTGGGAGAGGACTTTCAGCTGAACCTTGGGGTAGAGGCTGATCGCCGCGTTGTAATCCACCGCGGTGGCATGCCGGCCCAGGTTCTGGGTGTCCGTCTTGATGCCGAAGTAGAGAGCCGTGGCCATGTTCTTGGGAATGGGAAGCCCCGATTCCTGGAGGTACTCGGTGAGGATTGTGGCGGAGCTGCCGTACTGAAGCCGAATGTCTAAAAAATCCACCCCCAGGGTGGATTTTCGGGCGCTGTGATGATCGATCACGATGGAAGCCTTGATGTGCGGAGGGAGACTGTTGTTTCCGGCCCGCGGCTGGGTGTCCACCAGGGCAAATACGTCGAAGTCCCCCAAATTGACCTGGTCCAGCGGCTTGATGGGGATCTCCAGCAGGCGGACCATGGCCCGGTTCTCAGCCCGGGTGATCAAGCCCCCGTAAGCCAATTGGCATTCCGCTTTGAATTTTTTCTCGAGGAGATAACAGAGGGCCCAGCCGGCAGAAATCGCGTCGGGGTCCGGGTTGTTATGAGTGAGGACGAGGACCTTCCGGTTGTGGGTGATCGGTTGAAGTTTCTCGAGCCTTCCTTCTGTGGTCATATTCGTTTTCTAGCCGCGGTTCCAAGCGAATCTTCCTTAGGCGGAACAGCAAAGAGTAACGATCACATCTTACCGCTGGCCGGGTGCTTTTCTCAAGGCCTTTTCTATTCTCGCCCAGGGCATCGAAGCCCCGCCGAGTTCCCCTTCCTGGAAGAGTGTTTAAATCCCCAGTCGCCGGGTGATTTCGGCGACGATTTCCTCGTGGCTCTTGTCCCCGCAGGCGATGGTGTACTGAGCGTATCTTTGGTACAGGGGTTCTCTCTCGGCAAATAGCTGAAGGAGACTTTGCCCGGGGGCCATCACCACTCCGCGGGAATCCAGGTTGGTCAGCCTCCGTTCCAGTGCGGCGAAATCCAGGGTAAGGTGGATGATGACTCCGGAGGAGGCGAGGTGTCGCATGGCCGCCGGGTGATAGACGACGCTCCCCCCCGTGGCGATGACGGAGGACCGGCAAGTCAGCGACAGGATGTGCCTCTCTTCCAGCCGGCAGAAAGAGCTGGTCCCGTCCCGGTCGATGATCTCCTGCAGGCTCCTGCCTTCCCTGGCCTGGACATAGACATCCGTATCCAGGAAATCCCGCGAAGTGGCTTTGGCCAGCAGTACCCCTACCGTGCTTTTGCCGACTCCCGGCATTCCGATAAGGACCAGATTGGTATCGGGTTTGATCTTGGACATACTAATGAGGCTATTTGTATAGATATCGGAGACAAACCTACTTCTTCTTTTTGTTAAAAAAAACCAAAAACCGTTCACCCTGAGCCTGTCGAAGGGTGCTGGCCAGACCGTTCATGCTTCGACGGGCTCAGCACGAACGGTTTAATTGTCGAGAATTCGTCTTCTCTATGATGACTCCTTTATGAGTCGGTAAAACGGTCTCCCTCCCGTCAAGTTTCCCCCTATTATAAGCAATCGCCCTCGCAAATCAACGGGTTGGGGTGCGGCAACAAACTGCTTGAAAGTCGGCCCTCCCGGGGGATATAGTTTTAAAATCGTGAGGGAGAAAATAAGGTTCGGGAGGAGAAGATGAGCGATTTATTCAGCCTCAAAGGGAAAGTGGCCATTGTGACGGGGGGGAACGGCGGGATCGGCAAGGGAATCGCCCTCGGGCTCGCCAGCGTCGGCGGAGACTTGGTCATCGCCGCCCGAAACGCCAGGAAGACCTCCGAGGCCGCCGCGGAGATCAAAAAGGCCCATGGAGTCAGGGTGCTCGAGGTGGAAATCAATATGGCCGAGGAGGGCCAGATCAACGCCATGGCCAAGAAGGTGCTGGACACCTTTGGGCGCATCGACGTCCTCGTCAATAATGCCGGCATCAACATCCGCAAAATGCCCCAGGACCTTGCCGCGGCCGATTACGATGAAGTCCTGGCTACCAACCTGCGGGGGCCTTTCCTCTGCTGCAAGGCGGTCTACCCGGCCATGAAGAAAGCCGGGGGCGGGAAGATCATCAACATCGGGTCGATGACTTCCATCTTCGGAGGGGGGAAGCTTCTTCCCTACGGGACCAGCAAGGGAGGGATCGTAGCGATGACGCGCGCCCTGGCCGCAGCCTGGGCATTGGACAACATCCAGGTGAACGCCATCCTTCCCGGCTGGATCGACACGGAAATGACGCGGCGCGCGCGGGTCGAGCTCGAGGGGCTGAATGAGCGAGTGCTGGCGCGGACCCCGGTGGGCCGATGGGGAGACCCGAAAGACATGCAGGGAACGGCGATCTATCTTGCCACCGCCGCCTCCAACTTCATCACCGGCGTGTCCCTTCCGGTGGATGGCGGGTATTCGATAAGCATATAGTAGGGGCGGGGTAATCCCGCCCCCTACACTCCACGCGGGTAATCCCGCCGATACGCTCAGTGGCGGGGTAACCCCGCCCCTACATTCCGCCGGGCCACAATAGCGGTGCATCAGGGTGAAGATCGACTTGGATCCGATTATCGTGGAACTGGGTCCTGTTCGGGTGACCTGGTACGGCCTGATGTACGTCCTCGGGTTTCTTCTGTCCTACCTCATCGTCCGGTACCGGGTCCGGAAAAAGGATTTCGGCATTTCCCTCGCCGAAGTGGAGAACCTCTACTTCTATCTCATCCTGGGTCTGATCATCGGGGCCCGGTTGGGATACGCGATCTTCTACGACCCCTGGGTGTACTTTTCCCGGCCGCTGGAAATCTTCGCGGTGTGGCACGGCGGGATGTCTTTTCACGGCGGCGCCGCAGGCGTGGTCCTGGTCGGAATCCTTTTCTGCCGCAGGTATCGTAAATCGTTCTGGAAGCTGGCCGACCTTTTCATCATCACCGTTCCTATCGGGCTGGGGTTGGGCAGGATCGGAAATTTTATCAACGGGGAGCTGTACGGGCGCGTGACGGATGTGCCCTGGGGCATGGTCTTTCCCAACGGCGGGCCCCTCCCGCGCCACCCTTCCCAACTCTACGAGAGCGCGCTGGAAGGGGGAGTCCTTTTCCTGATTCTCTGGACCCTCAAAGACAAGAAATATCCCGATGGAACTCTCCTGGCGATATTTCTCTTCCTGTATGGCGTATTCCGGTTTTTTGTGGAGTTCTTTCGAGAGCCGGACGCTCAGCTAGGCTTTGTCCTCGGCCCCTTCTCCATGGGCCAGGTCCTCTGCGCGTTCATGATCGGGGCGGGAATTTTCCTGATGATTTATTCGCGAAGGAAGGAAAGGAAAACATGAAGACGCGAGGGCGCGGGGACGCGAGATCGTAGGGGCGGGGTCACCCCTCCCCTACAAACCCTTGCGCGCGACCTACGGTATTAGGTAATCACCTTCGCCATCTGCCCCGCATAGACGATTACGATCCGCAGAACAAACCCACCCAGGAGAACGGAGGCCGCCGTGAACCCGGAAATCCAGGGTTTATGTTCCCGGAGGCCGACCCGTTTGATGAAATGGGGGATCAACTCATAGGTTTCCAGGGCCATGGGAAGAAGAATCCCTATTCCCACGGCAATCACCCAGAACGGATAGGTGAATTCTCCCCCCATGATCAGGCGGGCCGCCTCCACCGAGCTCCGGGGCGATACGTAAAGTCCCAGGATGAAGAGGAATACGGCGATGACCGAAAAGACCATGAGGGTAAAATCGATGGTGTGAATCATGAATTTATTGCTCTCCATCTCTTCCCGGGTCATCTTTCCCGAGCCGTTCAGGAAACACCCGGCGAAGCAGATCGCCGCGGTGCCGGTCTTCATGGCCGAAAGGAGGAATAAGAAGGGAAGCATGGGGTTGTTCCAGAAGGGGCGGGCGTTCAGGGCCCCGAGGAGGACGCCGGTGTAGATCCCTACACCGATGGACACCGGGATTCCCCAGCCGGCCACGAGACCGCGGTTCCGGGTGAGATTTTTCCGGCGGAATTCGGCCAGGAAGGATCCGGTCTTCAGCCACCGCACGATCTTGAATCGTTCCCATTTCCCGGGCAGGCGGTTCAGAAGGTGGAGCAGGTCGTACCGTTCCGGAAGCCAGAGATAGAAATGGAGAAAGGTCATGGCCGAAAAGATCAGCAGAAGCCAGGACCCGAGGGACATGACCGAGTTGACCTGGATGGTCAGGAGCAGCTTCCAGAAGAGATGGGGCCTCTCCAGGTCGTAGATCAGGCAGAGAATCCCGAAGATCAGCGGGAAAGGCGCGATGTAGGCCCCGAGCCGGGTGATCTTCTCATATTTCTCTTCCCCGAAGAAGTAGGCGAAGGCGGAGATGCCGAACGCGCCGGCGCTCACCCCGGCCACGAACAAATAAACCGCGACGGTCCAATTCCAGTAGATTTCCCCTTCCATCTAAAGCTCCTTAATTTTTAACCGCAGAGGGCGCAGAGGACGCCGAGAAACATGAACTGGAAAGCACAAATGTGATCTTCTTATAGTATTTTCTCCGCGAACTCTGCGTTCTCCGCGGTGAAAATTTACCCGATCCGCCCCCGGCGGATAAAACTCAGCTTCACCCGCCTCCCACTTGGGGTTTAAAGGACGGGTCCTCTTTTCCCAGAGAAGCGTCGCGGTAGAAAGCGGGGGTATCCTTGGCATAAGGCAATTTGAGCGGCTCCTCGCCCCCGTCCTTGGCGGCAGCCAGCCTCCAGAGCTTCTCCTGGTTTCCACCCCGGGAAATCTTTTCCTCTTTCCGGCACCCGGCAAAGAGGAAGACGCCTCCGAAGGCGAACGCGGCGATTAACTTTTCAATGAAGACTCTTCTTTCCATTTTCCTTCCGTTCCCGGTCTTTCTTTTCCTGATTCAGGAAGAAATCCAGCTCTTCGACCGCGCTGAGGTAGAAAGGCTGGGCCTCGACCCGGATCAACTCCTGTTTCAGTTGAGCGATCCAGTCCAGATGGTCCGAGATGAACTGCCTGGTCTCAATTTCAGTGGCCCTTCCATACAAAGCGGACAAAAATGCCAGCTCCACAGCCAGATGGTCCGGGGAGGCCCTGAACTCTTCGGGGAGCTGCCAACCGATGTCAAGGAAAAGAGCCTGCATGTGGAGGGCTGAATCCCCCATGAGGAGACCCTTTTCCCCCGCAAACGGGAGATGGCACCCGGGGTCGCGGGTCCAGGGTTTGTAACAGGATTCGCATAAAGGAACCGACTTTCCGGCGGGATTGGAAAAGAGGCGCTCATATTCATTCTGCAGGTCTGAAATAGATGGAACCCCGCCCCCCTTCATCCGAAAGGCAGTCTGTTTCCCGGGGCCCTCTCCGCAGGTTTCGGCATAGGCTTTAGGGAGCGACGAAATGCGATCCGGATATTCGTTTTCCACAACCTCACGTTCCGGAGGGGAAAAAAAGACGGCCATGAGGCTGCAAAATTCCTGTTTCTCTCGAGGGCTCATCCGATTCATGCCCTTTTGTAGTAAATTCTGGGAAGGGTGTTTAAATCCGCCTTGAATCGCTTCAGTCTATCGCGAACGACCATTCGAGAAACCTCACTGTTCGGGTCGTCGAGATCACCGAAGGTGCGGACCCCCGCCATGCAGGTGCGGAGACAGGCGGGCTCTTCTCCTTTTTCGATAAATTCGAGGCAGAAACGGCATTTTTCGATATACCCTTCTTTTGTAATGATCCGGACGTTGTAGGGGCAGGCGGCAAGGCAGTATTTGCAGCCGATGCACTGATCCTTGTTGACCAGGACGATTCCGTCTTTTCTCTTGTAAGAAGCCCCGGTAGGGCAGACCTTTACGCAGGGAGGGTTATCGCAGTGCTGGCACTGGACCGGAATGAATTCCCGGTTGTAGTTGGGAAAGGTGCCGTATTCACGCTCTTCCAGGTGATTGTAGGACTCTTCGGCCGGCAGGCCGTTTTGATTCTGACAGGCCACCCGGCAGGCATGACATCCCACGCACTTCGTCTCATCGATGACCATTCCATATCTGGGCATTTCCCCTCCCTCACGCCTTGCTCACCCGGACGATCACTTCCGAGGACATGGAATGCCCCACGGCGGGATCGAACAGGGTGGGAAGGAAGTCATTGTACGACAGGCCCACATCATAGGCGGTCCGGAGGTGCTTGGAAAATGCTCCGTACCCGCTGGGAAGCCAGACGGAAGAGGGGTGGAGACCTTCGGTGAGCTTCACCCGGATCTTTCCCTTCTCCGACCAAAGACTTGATCTGCACCAGGTCCCCGTCTTTGATCCCCAGCTTCTCGCCCCGCTTTCGGTTCATCCAGAGGCGGATCAGGTCGTAGCGGCGGCTGATCTCCAGGAGGTAGGGCTGGTTGGCGGTCATGGCATGGCTGTGAATGGCCTGCTTCCCGTGGAGCAGACGGAAGGAATGGGGATCTTTGGGGTCGGGAGAAACCAGGGGCTCTTCCCACCGGGGGATCGGCGGGATAGCCCAGCTTCTCCAGGGTCTGAGGAGTAGATTTCCACTTTCCCGGAGGGGGTGTCGAGTTTTTCGAAGCCTTCCTTCCACTTTTCGCCAACCGGGAGGACCCCATTTTTCTTCAAATCCTCCAGGGTCACTCCCAGCGGCTTCAGCCGCAGACGGTTGGCTTCCTCCAGGTCGAATTCAAAATATTTTCCCACGCCCAGGTGTTTGGCCAGTTCGATGATGATCTGCGTTCCCGGGCGGGTGTCGAACAGGGGCTTCACCGCCTGCTGCTGGATGCTGACCTGGGCCATCTTTCCGCTGTGCTTGGTGTCCACGGCTTCATCGCGCTCCAGGTAAAAAGATTCGGGCAGAACATAATGAGCGATGGAGGCCGTTTCGGAGAGAACGGTATCGATGACCACGAGGAGGTCGAGCTTTTTATACCCGGCGATCACCCGTTTGGGGTTGGGGTTGGTGCGCAAGGGGGTTGTTGTGATAGACGAAACCGGCCTTCAATTCTCCCCGCAGGGCCAGCTCCGGGTATGGCATGGGCGATCCCGTCGCCGTAACTCCCCAGGGGGTATCTTCCCGGGATCCCGGTCCCGTCGGACTTGGGGACCTTGGGCCCTTCGGGAGCCGGGTGTTTGGGCTGCAGCTCTCCGAGGTTCGCCGCTTTGGGGAAAGTAGATTCCCCCTTCCCGGTTGATGTTCCCCAGAAGGGCGTTGGCGATGGCCAGGGCCCTCACGGTCTGAAAGCTGTTCAGATACTGGGACCCGAAGGCCCCGTGATAGCCGCGATGGATGAGCAGCTTTCGGCTTGAGCTGGGCCATGTCCCGGGTGATGCGAAGGATGGTCGCGGCCGGAATTTCGCAGACCTTCTCGCGCCCACTCCGGAGGGTAGTTGATGATTTCATCGTCCAGTTGCTCGAATCCGATGGTCTTCTTCTCGACGAATTCTCGGTCGTACAGCTCTTCTTTTACCATGACGTTGATCATCGCCAGGAGCAGGGCCAGGTCGGTGCCCGGGCTTGATGGCCAGCCACTCATCGGCCAGGATCGCCGTTTCGCTGTGGCGGGGGTCGACCACGACCAGTTTGGCCCCTTTCTCTTTGGCCTCGACAATCTTCTTCACCTGGGCCAGGTCGATGCCCCCCGCCGGGTTTCGGCCGATGATCATGATGTACTTGGCATTGGAAAGGTCGTTGGACGGAAGCGACCCCACGGTGAAATTCCAGCCGGCGTTCCGGGCGGTGTAGCAGGTGGAGCCGTGGGTGAAGTAGTGGGGGCTTCCCAGGGAGTGCATCAGCCGCAGGGCATAGGCGTTGTTCGACTGGGGGTAATTGACCCAGAAGACCGATTGGGGGCCATTGTCCATGAGGATGAGGTTGATCTTCTGGGAAATCTCCTGGTAGGCCTGTTCCCACGATATGGGCTCAAAACGGTCTCCCACTCTTTTCAGAGGACCTTTGATTCGCTCAGGGCTGTACAGATCGTGAATGTACCCGTGGCCCCGCGGGCAGACCAGGCCCAGGTTTCCGTTTGCCTCCGGGTTTCCTTCGATCTTCCACAGGCGGCCGTTTTTCACGTAAGGCGAAGATGCCGCACCGGTTGCCGCAGCCGTTGCAGAAAGTGGGAACCCGGGTGACCGGCGCATCCTGGCTGGCTTTCGCCCAGCTTTTGAAATCGAGGAGGTCCGGGCTCAAAGAAAGAGCCCCAGCCCCGAGGGCGGCCCCTTTCAAGAAACCCCGGCGGGTTACCTGGAGACCGTTAGTGGTGAGTGGTGAGTGGTGAGTTGTAACTTCTCTTTCCTGACCCATCTTTTGCCAACCAACCTCTGGACTCTCTAAAGTTTAAGAATTCAAAATTGGGAAACCCGCGTCAGAAATCCCCCAACCCCCCTTTTGCAAAGGGGGGCAGGGGGGGATTTCTGGAAGGGATGCAATCGGAGGTAAAGTCGATCTATTTTGTTCGGCTTCGCCTGGCTGCGAAATCCGCGTCCCGATAAATTGAATACTACCGCACGACCGGATATCCGGCCTTGATCCAGTCTTCAAACTGGGCATCCATCAGCACCGCGTTCTTGTAGCCCAGGTCGTTCAGGGTCTTGGTGGCCAGGGCCGAACGTCCGGCGGTCTTGCAGTAGACGATGATCTTCGCGTTTTGATCCGAAATTTTGTTGAACACGTTGAATTCGAGGGTTCCACGGGAAATATTCATGGCCCCGGGAAGGTGGCCGGCCGCGAATTCGCCCGGATCTCTAACGTCGAGGAGGATCGCCTTATCCTTCTTGTCGATGGCCGCCTTCACATCCGCGGCCGAGACCTTCTGAATGGTCCCTTTTGCCTTGGCCACCATCTCTTTGACCACTGGCGGGGGTCCTGCCGGGGCAGCCGCCTTTTCCTGGGCCATTGCCGCACCTGACCAGGGAGAGGGCGAACAGCGCTACGACGAAACCAAACAACATTCTCTTCTTCATTTTTTTCTCCTTTTCTTTGTTTCCGAGACAAATCATGGGTGGAGCACACCCATGGCCTCTTCCAGTTGCTGCAATTCAAAAGGTTTCTCCAGGTATATCCGGATTCCCGCTTTCAAAGCTTCCTTCCGAAGGTGCTCATCGTGGCGGGCAGTCATCAAGACGGACTTGATTCCAGGACATTCCCGGATCATATCTTTAAGGGTTTGCAGGCCGCTCCCGTCCGGCAGCCGTTCGGCGCAAAGGATCAAATCAAACCCACCCTTGTGCCAGAGAGACAACCCCTCGCGTCCGGAGTTGGCCCAGAATACCTCGACGTTCTCCTGGTACTCCAAAAAATTTCGAAGGGATTGGAGGAAAGTTTTTTCCTGCTCGATGATGAGAATTTTCATGGGACGTAACCAGAAAGGCAACCTTCATGCCATCGGACGATGATAGAGACTCTTTCCGCGCACGAAAATCGCGGCGCTCAAATTCCCCGGTAAACAAAGGTTTTTCGGGCTGATGAAAATGGAACCCCGTTCGCTTCCAGCGTTGCCGGGCTCAAAAAGGGCGGAATGGAAAGAAAGGAAAATGTTTGAGGTCAGACAGCGGGGATGGGGGATGCAGAGATAAGCTGCGGATTATCTAAGTCAAATCTTCATTTGTCTGAAATCGTATAGTTTGTCTGATAATAGACAGAAGAAAAAAGTAATTTAGTTCGGAGTTGGGAGTTCGGAGTTTCAGCCGCCTCCGCTCTTGCCAAACCATTGCGAACTTCTCTGCGTGTGCCCTTGATAGGGGCGACCCGGCGGGTCCCCCTACGGCTCCGAACTCGTCGGGCATCACGCGTTTCGCGTGACTGCGTGCCCCTACGTTACTCCGAACTAATCCCATATTTCTCCATCCGGTAAAGCAACGCAGACCGGGAGATCCCCAGAAGTTTGGCCGCCTGGATCTTGTTCCCCTTCTTCATCCTCAAGGCTTCTTCAATATAGGCCTTCTCCACCTCTTCGAGGACGATCCCCCCGGCGGGGATGCCCGGCTTGCCCGGTGCCGCCAGTGGAGGAGACGCCTCGCAACCGTCGAGGAAAGACAGGTGTTTCGGGAGCACGGTATCCCCTTTTTCCAGGAGGACGATTCTTTCGACCGCGTTCCGCAGCTCCCGAATATTGCCCGGCCAGGAATGATTCAGGATTCGCTCCTCCGCATTGGCGGAAATCTTGCTGAACTCCTTCTTGAATTGATGGTTGAATTGGTCCACAAAGAATTGAAACAGGGGGAGGATATCCTCCGGGCGCTCCCGCAGGGCCGGGATGTGGAGGCGTACGACGTTCAACCGAAAGTACAAGTCGTCCCGGAAAGTTCCCTTGCCCACTTCCGAAGGCAGGTCCTTGTTTGTCGCGGCGATCACGCGCACATCCGCTTTTTTCTTTTCGACCCCGCCGACCTTGAAGTACTCCCTGGCTTCGAGGACGCGCAGAATCTTGGCCTGGGCGGGGGGGGGCAGTTCTCCCACCTCGTCTAGAAATAGAGTCCCTCTCTCGGCGGCCTCCACTTTTCCGATCTTCCCTTTTTCCGAGGCGCCGGTGAAGGCTCCTTTTTCATAGCCGAAGAGTTCCGTTTCGAAGAGGTCCTTGGGGATCGCGCCGCAGTTGAGAGGGATGAAGGGGAAAGCGGAGCGGGGGCTCAAAAAATGGATGTACTCGGCCAGGAGCTCTTTCCCGGTCCCGGTCTCTCCTTCGATCAGCACCGTTGTGTCGGCGCTCCGGGCGACTTTTTCGGCCAGGGACATCACTTCATTCATCTTCGCGCTGGCCCCGATCATTCGCCCGGAGCGGAATTTTTCCTGGTAATTGGCCCGGAGCCATTCCACCTCTCTCTTCAGCCGGTTCCGTTCGAGTCCTTTTTGGACGAGGCTCTCCAGCTGTTCCAGCTCGAATGGCTTGACGAGAAAGTCAAAGGCGCCCAGCTTCATCAGGTTCACGGCGAGGTCGATCGAACCCTGGGCGGTCATGATGACTACGGGAATATCCGGGCTGGCTTCCTTCATCCGGCGCAGGACTTCATCCCCGTTGATCCCCGGCAGCCAGTGGTCCAGGAGGACCAGATCTGGGCTGTCGCGGCCGAAGAGCTCCAACCCCTCTTCCCCCGTCCTGGCCGTAAGGACGTCCAGTCCCGAGCTGCCCAGGGCGACCTGGAGCGATTCCCGGATGATGGGCTCGTCGTCGATGATCAGAATTCTTCATTCATTTATTTCTGTTTTTTCACCGCAGAGGACACAGAGATCGCAGAGGAAACAAAATATTTGATTTAAGCTGAAAAGGGATTCACGCAATCGGTTTCAGCTTCCTTTATAAGAGGGGACATAGGTCTCCTCCAGAAGGGGATTAAAGGGCATTTTCTGAAGTTTCCCTGCAATTGTGATGCTCCGGGTGAATGGGTGCTTCTGTTGAGTTGAATGTTTATTCTTCTCAGCGACCTCTGCGTCCTCTGCGGTTAACTTGTTTTTTCCCCGGGGAAATGGATCGTGAAAGTCGAGCCCTCTCCCTCCCGGCTGCTTACGTCAAGGGAGGCCCCGTGGTTTTCCAGGATCTTCATGGTGATGGAGAGTCCGAGGCCGGTCCCCTCGGACTTGGTGGTAAAGAAAGGGTCAAAGATCTTCTTCAGGTGAGCCGCGGGAATTCCCACGCCGGTATCCGCAATTTGCACTCCGACACCCTGCCCGTTTTCGCGGAAGGAACAAACGGTCAGGCTCCCGCCGGCCGGCATGGCCTGGATGGCGTTCAGCAGGATATTAATGAGAACCTGCTGGACCTGGTGTACGTCGATCCGGACCCGGGGAAGCCCCTCTTCCCGCTGGAATTGAAAAACGATGTTGCCTTTTTTTAATTTCGACTGAAGGATGGCCAGGCTCTTTTCCACGATTTCGCCGACGTCCTCCTCTTCGAAGTGGGCCGCCTTCGGGCGAGCGAAGTTCAGCATGTCGTCCACGATCTTCTGAATTTTTTCGATCCCCTCCTGAGTGCTTTCCACGACCCGCCTCTCCACGTCCGAGAGGTCTTTCTTCCGGGACAGAATCTGGGTGTTGATCTTGATTCCCGCCAATGGGTTCCGAAGCTCGTGAGCCACCCCGGCGGAAAGCTCTCCCAGGGAAGACAGCCTTTCGGCCTGGACCAGCCGCTCCTCCGCTTTTTTGAGCTGGGTAATGTCCCGGCAGATCCGGCAGGCGCCGATGATTTTGCCCTCCGCTCCTTTGAGGGGGGAGATGGTCATGCTGATCGTCATCTCCCGGCCGTCCCTGGCTTTCCTCTTTACCTCCACGTTAGGGATGACCTCCCCATCCCGGACCCTGGCAATGAGGGACCGCAGGAAAGCCTCTTCTTCTTCTTTCGATTTCGAGCCCCCCGGGCACAGAAACTCGCTAACCTTCTTGCCCAGGACCTCTTCTCTCGGGTAGCCGTAGATCCGCTCGGCCCCCTCGTTCCAGTAGAGGATCTTCCCTTCCAGGTCCAAAACCGATATAGCATCGCCGGCTTTTTCCACCACGGATTCGAGAAAATTTTTGGTCTCTATGAGCTCTCGCTGAAGGCGCACTTTCTCCACCATGAGGCTGTGGCCCTCGACTGCCCGGTGAACCACAAAGGGGAAAGCTTTGGCGCATTCCGCCGAGCGGTTGATATAGTCGAACACCCCTTCTTTCATGGCTTCCAGAGCCAGGCGGGCGTCCCCTTTGGCGGTGACAAATATGGTCGGAATACCGAAGCCCCCTTCGTTAAACCGCCTCAGCCATTCCAGGCCCGGCCCGTCCGGAAGGGCATGGTCCAGGAGGAGAATATCAAATTTTTTATCCCGCAGGCTTCGCAGGCATTCCTCTCCCGAGCCGACCCTCTCAACATGATACTGGCTGGCGGATTCCCTCAGGGATTCTTCCAGCATTCCGGCGAAGGCGGGATCGTTTTCGGCAACTAAAATCCGTATTTTGCGTTCCACGTTGAAATTCCCAAAATCAAAAGCCAAAGCGCAAAGGGCAAAAATCAAAAATATAGTTGGTTGTGCCCTATTTTTGCCTTTTGATCTTTGCCTTTTGCCCTTTGATTTCTTCTCCCCTCATCCGCAATTTTCTTTCCGCAGTTATAAAATCCGCATTCCGAACTCGTAGGGGCACGCTGCTGCGTGCCCCTACAACATTATCTATTTTCTCAGCACCCGTTTGTCCCCGACGCGCATGGTCACTTTTTTGCCGTCGAAATATTCCAGCAGGGGAATCGCGAATTTTCGGGAGACCTGGGAAATCTCCTTGAAATGGGCGGGGGTCAGCTCTTTATTTTCCCGCAGAAAGGTCACCGTCCTGCCCTCGAGCTCCTCGAGCGCCTGGCGGTGGAAGTACAGGTCCTCCTTCACCTTCACCAGGGCTCCTTCCTTGGTGAGAAGCTGGAGCACCGGCTTCAGCTCGCTTTCCGGAGCTCCGAGTTCGGAGATCACTTCTTTCACCGTGGGCGGCTGGAGCTTGGCGCGGGCGAAGAGGAGGACGATTTTCTTATGAAGATCCTTCTCCTCCCGCTTGAGGGAGATCGTATGGGAAAAGAGGCGGAGGGTGTCTTTCTCGGCCAGGATCTTTTTCTCCTGGATGAGGGTGGAGAGGAGGTGGTTGAAGAGACGGGCGTCCACCTGGGGGGGAAGCTTGCTTTTCAGTTCCTCTTTGAAGGCGCCCGTCTGGAGCGGGTTTTTCCGGTGAAAATCCTCCAGGTATTCCAGGGAGAACCGCGTCAGGTCGGTCAGGATCCGCGGGTGAAGATAGCGGAGGCGGTCGCCGTTGAAACGAAGGATTCCGCCCTTGCCCACCAGGTCTTCCACAAGGAGCTTCAGCTTCGAGGGGAGAAGGTTGGTGCGCATGACCATCTCCTGCCAGGAGAGGCCGGCCGGGCCGGCCTTTAGAAGCCGCAGCTGAATCTTCTCGCCGTCTGACCCCTTCTCCAGTATGGACATTTCCTCCTTGACCTGCTCGGAGAGGCGCTTGTGCCGGCGGGAGAAGGCGTCCAGGACCTCGCCCCCGCCGATGGTGAGAACGGGCGAGTAGCTTCGAATGACAAACCGATCCCCGGGGAGGGCCACGACGGGCTCCTCCAGGCGGAGCTGCAAAAAAGCCTCTTCACCGGGCTTGATCTCCTCCCTGTCCAGGAGGACGACCCGCCCCAGCGACTCGGAGGTGGCTACGTGGAAACGCACCCGGGTCCGATTCTTCAACGGCTTGGAGGCGCCGGGGAGCAACTGGAAAACGGCGTCGAGGACCGCGGTGGGCTTCAGGGCCTGGGCGGAAGCCAGAACGTTACCCCGGTCGATCACCGCCTTCTCCAGACCCTGCAGGTTCACCCCCACCCGCAGGCCGGCCGTCGCCGATTCGACGGGCTCCCCATGGGCCTGGATCCCGCGGACTTTGGCTTCAAAACCCCTGGGCAGGACTTCAAGAGCGTCGCCCACCGAAACTTTCCCGGCGATGATCGTGCCGGTGATGACCGTCCCGAAACCCTTCATGGTGAAGACCCGGTCGATGGGCAGCCGGAAAAGACCTTCGGGGGGCCGCTCTTCCACCTCGCCAGCCAGGCGGTCGATTTCAGCGACCAGTTCGGGGATCCCTTCCCGGGTCACGGACGAGACCGGGACGATGGCGCGCTCCTTCCAGGAAAGTCCCTTTGACAAAATCGCCGATCTCTTCCTTCACCAGGTCCAGCCAGTCTTTTTCCACCAGGTCGGTTTTTGTGAGCGCGATGAGGCCTTTTTTCACCCGCAGCAGTTTGCAGATATCCAGGTGCTCCCGGGTCTGGGGCATCACCCCTTCGTCCGCGGCGATGATCAGGGCCACCAGGTCGATGCCGGTCGCCCCGGCCACCATGTGGCGGACGAATTTCTCATGTCCCGGGACGTCCACGATGCTGATCTTCAGGCCGCTGGGGAGTGTGAGAAAGGTAAACCCCAGCTCGATGGTGATCCCCCGCTCCTTCTCTTCTTTCAGGCGGTCGGTGTCCACCCCGGTAAGAGCTTTAATAAGAGAGGTCTTCCCGTGGTCGATATGGCCTGCAGTTCCTAAGACGACCCGTTTCATGAAATCTTCCTCGCCACAGAGGCCACAGAGTTCACAGCGCGGCAGAGCCGCAACCAAAAAATCCGACCTGTGATGCCTTCCCAGAAATCCCCCCTGCCCCCCTTTGCAAAGGGGGGTTGGGGGGATTTCTGAGGCGGGTTTCCCAATTCGGAATTTCTTAACAAAAATTTGAGAGTCCACAAATTAGTACTACAGAGCATCCCTCCAGGCCGTCACCCCGGCGAAAGCCGGGGTCCAGAATGCATCTAAATAAACTGGATTCCGGCCTTCGCCGGAATGACGCGGATGGTACTCTTTGACTTCTTATGCACCTGTAAGATACTCACTCGCAACGATTCGGCGGTTTGGATGCTTTTTTTCTGTGAACTCTGTGGCCTCTGTGGCTGAATAAATCACTTTCTCTCTTCCATCTTCCTCAGCGCTTCTTCCACTTTCCTCAGTTCATCCCCGAAGCCGGCCCAGTTCCCCTGGCGCAGAAATTCCTGGGCCTTGCGGTAATGGCCTAAGGCTTCCCCGGCGACATCCGGGCCGGTCCTTCCCTTTTCCGCGGGGGCGGCTGCGGACGCCTTCGCGACTGCGGCCTTTTCCTTCATCACCTCGCCCCCGAAGACCTTCTGTAGGGCGAGCTCCAGGTTCTCTTCCATGGCCAGGGAATTTCCGAAGGCCACGATCACCCGCTTCAGCTCCGGCAGCTGGCTCTTGTCCGCCGAGAGGTAAAGGGGCTCCACGTAAAGGATCGATTTTTCGATGGGGATGGCCAGCAGGTCTCCCCGGATGACCTGAGAGCCGCGCTGGTTCCAGAGGGAGAGCTGCTTGGAGATCTCCGCCTCCTGATCGATCCGGGCCTCGATCTGCCGGGGACCGTAGACCATCTTCTGCTTGGGAAAGATATAGACGATCACCTCGCCGTAATGGGGGGCGTCGCAGCGGGCCGCCATCCAGGCGGACATGTTGTCTTTCTTGCTGGGGGTGAAGGGAAGGAGGACCACAAACTCCTCCTTCTTCTCGTCCGGCAGCCGCATGATCGTGTAATAAGGCTGCTTTTCCTGCTCCGCGGTCTGGCCCGCCGCGGCCTTCCGGGGGATGTTCCAGAGGTCTTCCTTGTTGTAGAAGACCTGGGCGTCCTGCATGTGATAGGTGCAGTACATTCGGGCCTGGATGGAGAGGAGGGCCTGGGGATAGCGGATGTGCTTTCGCAATTCGGCGGGCATCTGCTCCAGGGGCTTGAGCACGCCGGGGAACATCTTGGCATACGTCTGGATGATCGGGTCTTTGGGGTCGGCGATGTAGAGGCTCAGCGTTCCGTCATAGGCATCCACCACCGCCTTGACCGAATTGCGGATGTAGTTTCCCAGGTTCCCGATGGGCTCCGAGTAGGGGAAGCGGTCGGTCGTCGTGTACCCGTCCAGGATCCAGAGCAGGCGGCCTTCGGTGGAGATCACCAGGTAAGAATCGGGGTCGAGGTGGATGAAAGGGGCTGCCCGGGAGACGCGGTCCTGGATCTTCCGGTAGTACATGATCCGGCTGTCGCCGGTGAGCTCGTCGGAGAGCAGGATGTTGAAGGCCCCGAACCGGATGGCGAAGAGCACTTTTCTCAGGAAGGAAAGAGGCACGCCGCCTTTTCCCTGGTACTGGGAGTAAACATTTTTTTCGCCCACAGGGTAATCGAACTCCGGCCGTTTCGCCGCGGACGAAGACGTACTCGTTGGAAGTCTCCCCGTAGTAAATCTCCGGCCGGGTGATCTTGATTTCTCCCGAAGAGACGGGAGGAATGTCCTTGATGAAGAATTCGGGAAGCCCCTCCGGCGAAATCCGGTTGACGGGGCCGAGGACGGCGCCATACCCGTGGGTGTACGTCAGGTGTTCGTTGACCCAGGTGCGGGAGGGCAGGGCCCGGTAGGAGAGTTCCCGGGCGGAGAGCATGACCTGCCGGAGTTCGCCGTTGATGGTGTACCGGTCGTTGTCCACGTCGATGAACTTGTAGTAGGTGCGGATTTCCTGGAGCTGGCTGTAGGTGGCGAGGAGCGGAGCATGGTCCCACAGGCGGATGTTCTTGATGGTCAGCTCGTTGCGGCGCAGGTCTTCCCGGGTCAGGGTGTCCTCGGCGGGGAATTCCCGGTCCTTGATGGAGTTCAACCCGTAGGCCATACGGGTGTACTGGATGTTCTTTTCCAGGTAAGGCTTCTCCAGGACGATCTCGTCCGGGGTTACTTTGAATCTCTGGACGAGGGACGGGTAGATTCCCGGTCCCGATGATCAGGACGGCGAGGAAGGCGCCCACTCCGACGGCCGGAACCCTCCAGTCCCGCCGAAAAAGCACGGAGAGGATCGTCAGGCCGCAGAAAGCGGTGACGACGATCAGGATTTTCAGCATGAGGAGCTGGGTGTTTACGTCCGTGTACCCGGGCCCGAAGACCACCCCCCGCTTCGAGTAGAGCATCTCATACAGCGCGATCCAGGCCCCCCAGGTGCCCACAAAGAAAAGGCAGGCCGCCAAAACGATCAGGTGCTTCCGGGGGGCGGGGGCGATCCGCAGGGTTTGGGGGGGAATGAACTGGAAGGAGCGCCGGATGAAATAGACCACGCCGGTTCCCAGGATCGTTATGATCAGGACGGTCATCAGCCAGCCGTAGAGATGCTTGAGAAAGGGCAGCTGGAAAACATAGAAACCGATATCCCGGTTGAAGAGGGGATCGGCGGTGCCGAAAGGCGTGCCGTAGAGAAATCGCAGGTAGTTTTCCCACTGGGCGGACCCGCGAAGGGCGGCGAAGAGGCTGAACAGAAGAGAAGCCAGAAGGACCAGCGTTCCAATCGGCTGGGTGCCCGATTCCCACGGGGGGATGTGGATCAGGTCATCCCGGTCGACCCAGTAGCCCTGGGAGGAAAACCGGGTGGCCAGGTAAAGGTTCAGGTAAAAAATGATAAAGAAGGCGACCCCGAAGAAGGCCCCCACTTTCAACTGGTTCAGGAGGGTGACCGAAAAAATGGTTTCGATAACCCACCTCCTGAAACCAGAACCAGTCGGCGACGACCTCGACTCCGCGCCAGAGCAGCATGAGGACGAGGAGAGCGGCAATGAACAGGATCCCTCCCATGGCGCTCCGGGCGGGTGAGGGCGGCTTTTTGGATGGGCTCATTTTGTCAGGCTCCGTTGAGAGGAATGGGATTTCAAATTAATCGGAAATTTCCAATATTTACAAAGAAAAGAGTATACCAAATGCCCCCGGTCCGCACAATCGCCTATTTCGAATGGGTGGAAGACGAATGCGAATTGCGGAATAAAAAGATGGACGCAAGTAGAAATTGTGCTGCATACTGCCCCTTCGGAAACGAAAAAAATTCCCTCCCCCTTGACGGAAAGGGGAAGGGTGGGGGCGAAACGCAATTTCCTTTACACCTGCGCCGCGGCGATAGTGGGAGGCGATCTCCATCCAATTCTTATTGACAACAAAAGGCTTCCCCGCTACCTTTCAGTATCTCTCCTTATTACATTCGTGGGAAGCGCCGATCTAACTTGCTTAATCCTTCTCTGAGACATTTTCACTTCAGGCATTTTAGTGCACTTTAGTTCATTTTAGAGCACTTTAGGCACTCCTCATGTTAATCGCCATCGACGGATACAACTTCATCAAACAATCCCCGGAGCTGAGGAAGCTCGAGCAGATCGAGCTGCAGAAGGCCCGAGAGGGTTTAATCGAAGACCTGGCACGGTACAAGAGGGTGAAAGGCCACTCGATTCTCGTGGTCTTTGACGGCGGGCAGCAGGGGAGGGCGGCGGAAAAAGGAGGAAGCTCCAGGGGAATCCAGGTGGTATTCTCCAGGCCAGGGGAAAAAGCCGACGATGTGCTCAAGCGGCTCGCCGCGGAAAAGAGGGATGGCATCCTCCTGGTGACGTCCGACCGGGAGATCGCCGGCTTTGCCGAAAAGAAAGGAGCAAAGGTATTGCCCGTCTGGGATTTTGCGGAAAAAATGGAAATGGCCGAGTATTTTGCCGCGAAGGGATCCGCGGGCGAGGACAGGTCCCCGGATCGGGCGATCGCCCCGGAAAAGAAAGGACCGTCCCGCCGGCTCTCAAAGTCCCGGCGGAAAACGATCTCCGCCGCCAAAAAACTATAGGAGTGCGGCAGCCGGGCTGCCGTGACAAACGCGCAGAAAGGCGGAACCACCCGGCGGGGCTCGGGAGACCCAATGTAAGGTCATGAACGCCCGGCCCATTTTCCGGGCCCCCTTGAATCCAATACCTGTAGGGGCGACCTAGCCGGTCGCCCTCATCCCGCCCATGCGAAGACCCCTAAAATGATTTGACGGAAATGAGGAAAGTGAGTATTCTTAATTCTGTCGAAAGTCTCTTCATGTGTTGCCGGAGGGCGGCGAAGTGGAAAATCCAAGCGTAACGTTACTGTACAGCGACGAGAAGTTTGAAATCTGGATTGACACGGAAAAGGACAACATCACCCTGAGCATGGCTGACCGGGGGATCACGCTTCTCTTCACCCGCGATGAGTGGCTTGAGTTCCAGGAAGTCATCGGCAACATCGCGCTGGAGGGAGAAGAAGAGGAAGAGGAAGAAGAACCGGAGGAAACCTGAAATTGGCAGATTCAGGAAACAGGCGGTCGGTCAAGAAAGTTGATAAGCGCCAGTTGCTCAACACCGTGGTCTATGCCCGGAACATCCGGCAGCAGATTATCGCCTCTTCATTCACTCCCAAATCCGACTTCTACTGCATCGTGTGCGGAAAGATGCGCCCTTTCGGGGGCGACCTGGCCCTCCAGTATTACGGCAATCCGGGAGTGATCCTCTTCTGCAACGACTGCCTCCAGAAATTCGAAGAGAAACTGCGCGCCGAAGTAGAGTGGTCGCTTTGACGACGTGAGTTGGGAGATGAGAGCGGAACGTTCGCCCCGCTTGTCTCCCGCTATTACCTTGACGCCTTGACAATATCAGGGAAAAAAGTAATCCTAAAAGAAGAGAGTTTGCCGCCGCTTTCGGGGAGCGGCGGCCATTTTCAATTTCACAGGTCTTCATTCCGCATTCTGAAATTCCGCATTCGGTACGTGGGCCATTAGCTCAATTGGTAGAGCAACTGACTCTTAATCAGTAGGTCGTAGGTTCGATCCCTACATGGCCCACCAAGATTTCAAGGGGTTACAGAGTTTGTCCCATATCTGTAGCCCCTTTTTTGTTGGTTATGTGGGACTTATGTGGGACATCTACTTCTTTTTTTGGGCCGTCCCGTGTTAGAATTCCTCCTTTCTCAGTGTTGATTTCACCACGACGGCACACGGCATGTTTATGAGAGCTTGCGCTTTTCTCCTCTTTTTCTCATTGGCAATATTGTGGATGGATTTAGATGGCTTTGGCACAGCCATGGCTTCCGAAGGAGACATGGAGAGGACGAAGGAGGACGGACCTTGTTGGAGGGAGGCAGATCCAATCGCAAATACGGCCCGGGCCAATCATCGCTCCTGGAATGTCTATCTCGAGTGGAATGAACCGGGCAGTTCTTGCTGGCAGATCAAGGAGATGAGGACAACCGCGGACCCGAAAATAAATTCCTTTTTCTCCCGAGAGTCCTGGCAGGGAATGGGGTCGGAAGGCAGGTACACTTTCCTGAAGGAAGGAGAGAAAAATTTATCCGATACAAGCCAAAAGGACCACAGCGAACGTCAGCGGGATTGGAGAGGCATCGGAATAGATACGGCCTTTTTTGTAGGCTACTAGGCGGTTATTTCGGTCATCCTGTATCTTATGCCGGAAAGTATGACGGGTTGGACGGAAGAGGATAAAAAAGCAACCGTGAATAAATGGGCGAAAAATGTTAAAAAGCCACACTGGGATACCGATGACCTTTGGCTCAACTACATCGCCCACCCCTATTGGGGCGCCACCTATTATATTCGGGGGCGCGAGCGGGGCTTCGGCGAATTCGGTTCCTTCTGGTACTCGGCGACGCTTTCGTCACTCTATGAATTCGGAATCGAGTGTTTTTTTGAACAACCCTCCATCCAGGATCTGATTTTCACCCCGGTGGGAGGCACCCTCATCGGGAAATTTGTCTTTGAACCCATTCGGGAGAATATCAAAGCCAAAGCCCGGCTGAGATGGTATGATCATGCCGGTTTGATCCTGACCGACCCGCTGGGAGCGCTGAACAGCATATTCGAAAGGGCTCTGGGCATCCAGTCGGATATTCAAGTTCAGTTCCATTCCCCCCCTGGGGAACACATGGCCGCTCCCCCTGCGGCCGGTTCTCTGGAATGGCGGGAAGTAAGATTTCCCCGCCCAGATGCAGTGAGCATTCGTTTAATTTTAAAAGAGAAGGAATAATTTACCAAGGGATTTCGGGAATAACATTAAAATGATTGATCGCGATGTTTCGAGCCGGACGTGCCATGGCATAATAAATGGAAATGTAATGTTCCGATCTTTCACAATCAAACACCATCCATGGGAAGGATCTTAAATTACAGGCTTAAAGCCCCCGAGGATGCGATCAGGATATCGTTATAAATAACTCAGGCAAACCAAGTTGCTCTAACAAACGTATCAACTTGGACTGGCAATTTTGCTGCGCCCCATTCCAGCCCGCTCCTCACCCTCATTGACAAGCCCTTTGACCGGGAAGGGTGGATCTATGAGGTGAAATGGGATGGGTTCAGGACTATTGCCAATATAATATCCGGGGCGGAAAGGTCCGCCTGCTCTCCAGGAACGGTCATTCCCTGAATGAACGTTTCGCCCAGATCGCTTCTGAGTTGGCCCAAATACCCTTTTCAGCCGTCCTGGATGGGGAAATCGTGATGCTAGACGCCCATGGAAACGCCGATTTCGAAGGCCTTTGGTGTCATCCAAGCGGCCGGTTGGTCTACCCAGTCTTCGACCTGCTCTACTGGGCTAACTACCAGATCGTGAGATAAGGGAAAAGGAGGGAATGGGTGAACCTCCCTTGGGAGGAGAAGGGAGTGTCAAGATGGAGAGTGTAAAGGAAGTTATAAGGAAGAAGAAGGAGGGAAAAGGGAGTCGATTTGGGAGCCGATAGTGATTGAAATAACGGCCAGCATCAGCTGCGGTGCGAAGCGCCGTCAGGTGCATGCTGTTGTTGGGCGGCATTGGGGAGTCTGGTCATCACATCTTGCTGATTGTGCTAGAAGGTCTGGCGCATGGGTTACTTAATATTTCCGTCCATCCCGGGGCCCATTTCATTGCCTGCGCCCGGCCCGGGGCCGAAACAGCGGCCCGTCGTCTTGTTCTGTTTCACCAGTTCCTGCTGCTTCGGGGTGAGTACCTTGTATACTGTCCAACGATAATCGGTATTCCGGTCATCGATCTGATTGCCCAAGGCTCGAACTTCCTTCTCCGCGGCTCGGATCTTCGCCTCGTCAGGCTTCTTTTCCAACCAGAGGAGCTTCAGGTCTGCCCTCTTGCTGCGAAGCTTGTCCTGGAAGGGTTTCACGTCCCTCAGATGGTTCGCCCGGATTTCCGTGATCTTCGTCTTCTGCTCGGCCGTCAGATTCAGGCCCTCGACGCGTGCAAGGTCGTTGCCTCCGCAGAAGCCGTATCCGAGCTCTTTCCCGCCGCCGCGCATTGCGTCTGCCGGCATGACGAATGCCGTTACCAAGAGAATGCCTGTCAGAAAAGCCATCAACTTTTTCATGGTCTCAATCTCCTGCGCAGTTGCTTTCTTGCATCCAAGCCTTAGTCTGAACTATTCATAATTTATCTGAGGAAGCATAAAATATCAAGGCAGGCTCTTCAACGCCGCCATCTTTCTCTAAGCCGCATTCGAGACTGCATCCATCGGGTTGAAGAAGATAACAGCCGACCTTGCAGGATCGGTTTAAACGGCAGACGAGTCAAACCTCGAAAGGCTCCGAGGGTCTCGGGTTTACAATTGAAAACAATTTTCGTGAGGGGATTTTCCCCGCAAATGCAACAGACCGATAGAACTGCAAGTTCATGTTAAAGTGAATCGAAGAGTGGTAACTTGGAATTCACTTCGGCAAAACAGTGAAGTTTACAAATCTTGATTCTCCATCCCATAGGTATCCTAACGCAGAAATGTTTTTCAGGGTCCCCTTATAGGGACCAGTTTGTGTTTCACTGCCTTTAAAGATCTTCCACTTTCGTTTATTCGAGGCAGAGGCCTTCCACTTTGCTTCGGCTATCCCTTCTATGTTACTCGGCCCGCTTACGACCAGAGTCGATTGGCCGCCGGAAATGAAAATCTCCGCCGTGGCGTTGGCTACCGGCAATCCGCTGTTTGCATCCGCTACCTTTACCCGGAATACCACTGGTTTCCCCTGTTTAAAATCGTGCGCGGGGACGAATGTTGTACCCCTGACCCCGTGGTTTTTTGTGATTTGATACTTACCGGCTATCATTTCGCTGGCATGAACCCGGGGTTGTTCCTGCTGTTTTACGGATCTCGTAACGGAGTTTGCCCCCGTGCCGGTCGAAGCCCGAACTTTTATGGTCTGCTCGCCTTCCGCCAAGGGGGCGTCCCAAGCGGCCGCCCACAAAGAAGGAATGCCTACAACCTGCGCCATGGGGTATGCAGCCCCTCCGATGACCCGGTATTGGACAGAGAACTCACTGAATGCAAACACGGAAAAGGACAACAAAAGAACGCAGATCGCTTTCGTCGCCACTTCTCCCTCCCTTTCTTGTCTTCGACGACCGCAGGATCGTTCCGGCCACGGGTTAAGCCTGGGCCGCCCTCCCGGACCTTCACACCCTTGTCGGCCCACTTAAACTCTATATTGTTGAATTTCCGCCTCAGCTAAACTCTATATTGTTGAATTTCCGCCTCAGCTTCTCGATTCGGGCCAGTGAGGGGAAGAGAATTGTAATCCAGCTCTTGCACCGGGTTTTTCGAGAGACGGGCTTTCCCAATCTCAGGCTTTTCAGAGGTTTTATTGTGAATAGAATATGCAAACCTTGTCAAGGGAATATCTCCTGCGCACCTCTGATCATCTATTGGCGGTGAAATTGCATGGATGATTTCCACCTTTTGCCAACCGATGCGACTGTGGGAAGCGGGCTTTGGTTCCTTCTCCGGAGGCCGCACGGGGCCAGGAAGAGTTGCATGGCTGCCCCCGGGGGGAATTTGGGGTGAACGTAAAGGGAGGAAGAGCGGCGAGCCTATCCAATCCCTCCGGAAGAATGGCCGTTTGATAAAACTTGACATATTGAATCTGTCTGTTATTATACGGCCTCGGAGCGTCCCAAGCCGGACGCGTTCGCTGATCCGAAGCTTTGAAGCCTTGCATCGATGCGAGAAAAGTGAAGTGGGCGAATCGCCGGGTAGCAAAAAAACAAGTCTCCCGACTCCCGCAAAAGCCGATCGGCCCCACGGGTCTCAGGCTAATATTAAGGCATTTTGCCGGAATATCGACAGATACTGAAAGGGAGTCCACCAGGAATACTCTCCGTTATGTGCAAGAATACGCGTCATTATAGATTGTTATTATCAAAGTAAATCGTTTTTCGTCTAGAGGCACAGAATTCGCAACTTGCGCATGACAAGAGAACCGAACGTTCGTCACAGATGAACGTTAGATAAAGGTTTTTTAAACAGGGAGGTTTGGGCCCATTCGGATTCGGACGCGTTTCAGGTGGGCGGCCTGATTTTCACGCCGGCCGCCTTGATGAGCGCGCCGTCGGAAAGATCATCGAGGCATGCAAATTTTACGGCTCCTTACGTCTGGCGAGAGCGTCCCCTCGAAGAGTTTCAAACACAGGTCGATCGTGGCGGAATCCACGCAACGGAGGAGGCAGAATAAGTGAGGAAAACAGAGATATGAGGGCGACGCCTACGTTAAACAACCCCGTTTTACTTCAGAAATTTTCTTTCTCCACACTCACCCAAGCTTTAGATTACGCCAGCCAGGGCCAAACCGGGTACAATTTTTATTCCGGCGCGGGTGAATTGTCTGCCGTGCTTTCTTATTCGACCCTGCGGGAAGAAGCGCAATCCCTCGCCAAAAAAATGACTCATATGGGAGTCGCCCGCGGCTCGCGGGTGGCCCTTGTGGCGGACATGAATCCGGATTTCGTGCGTTTTTTCTTCGCATGCCAGTATGCAGGGTTAATCCCTGTTCCGTTGCCCGCCCAGGTCCCGTTCGGCGGCCGGAAGGCGTACGTCGGTCATCTGAAACGATTGCTCTCCGATTGCCAGGCGGAGCTGGCCATGGCGCCCGATGAATTCCTGCCCTTTTTAACCGACGCGGCCGAAGGGTCGCATGTCCGTTTTCTGGGCACTCCAAAGACCTATGACGTCCTCGCTGAAGCCGATACACCCTTTAGATCCCCTGGGGCCAACAGAACTGGCTTACCTGCAGTACACTTCGGGCAGCACCCTCTTCCCGCGTGGCGTGATGATCAGCCAGAAAGCGGTTCTGAGCAATCTTCTGGCGATCATTCAAGAAGGGGTCAAGGTTCGAGAAGGAGACCGGGGTGTATCCTGGCTTCCCTTTTTTCATGACATGGGATTGGTCGGCCTGCTGCTGTGCCCGATGGCCAGTCAGATATCTGTGGATTACTTAAGTACCCGGGCCTTCGCCATGCGTCCCCGCCTTTGGTTGAAGCTCATGTCCGAAAATAAGGCAACCATCAGCTTCAGCCCGCCCTTTGGTTATGAGCTGACCGCACGGCGCCTTCGCGACGATGATGTGCATAAGTATGACCTGCGCTCATGGCGGGTCGCCGGCGTGGGCGCGGAGATGATTCGCCCTGAATTCCTCAGGCATTTTGCCGAGAGGCTTCGACCGGCCGGTTTCGATGACCGCGCCTTCCTGCCCTGCTACGGAATGGCGGAATGTTCCCTGGCGGTGTGCTTCGGACCGCAAAGTCAATCCCTGGAAATAGATCATGTGGACGCCCATTTGCTCTCCGAAGAGCAGATCGCCGTACCGGTGGATCCCCAGGCAGGCAATGGCAACGGGAGATTCAACACCTTTGTCCGATGCGGCCTACCGGTTTCCGGATACGAGGTGGAGATCCGGAACTCAGCGGGGCGGGTGCTCCCGGAACGGCACTGCGGCACCCTGTATCTTCGAGGTCCCAGCGTCATGTCCGGCTATTGGGGAAATCCCGAGAGTTCGAGGGCAGTCCTTTCCGAGGACGGTTGGTTGAATACCGGTGACTTGGCTTATCAAATCGGCTCGAGCCTGGTCATCACCGGACGCGAAAAGGACATGATCATCATCCATGGACGTAACATCTGGCCTCAGGACATCGAGTACCTGGCCGAATTGCAGCCCGAGATCGGGACACGGGATGCCTTGGCGTTCTCGGTTCCGGGTCCCGGCGGCGACGAGCAGGCAATTGTGATGGTCCAGTGTTGTGTATCGGACCGGCAAAAGAACGTCGAACTCGAAGAACGTATACAGCGATTGGTCCGTGATGAATTGGGCATTCTTTGTAAGGTTGTACTGGTGCCGCAAGGCAACCTGCCCCATACCACGTCCGGAAAACCATCTCGCAGCAGCGCGCGAAAGGAATATCTCAGGCGGACGGTGCTGGATGGATCCGCGAACCGAGAAAAAGAGGTGCACCCTGGCGTTGTCGCGGCCTCTTACTGAGCCCATCCGCATCCTCAACCGCTTCAAAGAACCCGCATCCCGGAAAAACCTGAAAATGAACTCGAAAAGGCGATCGGTCTGTTCGCCGGCGGTGTGTCCGAATTTTCCCGGATCCTGTTTGCCCTTTCCGGTTCCGATGGATTGCGCAGATGCGGCAGGCAGCAAATCGGGGCTGAAAACTCCATGAGTCGTTCCATTGCCGTCACGGGAGCCACGGGATTCATGGGAGGCGTGCTGTTGAAACGGCTGGCCTCGATGGGTTGGAAGGTCCGGGCCTTGGTTCGGCCCCGTTCCATGCATAAGCGGCCGAGTCCGGCAGGCCCCGAGTGGGTTACGGGCGAGCTTGAAGATACGGCCAGTCTCCGGCGCCTGGTTGCCGGAGTCGATGCGGTTGTGCACTGCGCCGGAACCGTGCGGGGGAGGACCCCGGCGAATTTTGAACGGGTAAACGTCGATGGAGTGGCCCGGTTAGCCTTGGCCGCGCAATCCCAACGCCCCGAGCCGCGGTTTTTTTTGATCTCCTCATTGGCCGCGCGAGAACCGCACCTTTCCGATTATGCTGCCAGCAAACGAAAGGGGGAAACGGCGCTGGTCTCCAACGCCGGCCGAATGCCCTGGGTCATTTTCAGGCCGCCGGCGGTTTACGGCCCCGGCGACCGCGAAATCCTTCCGCTTTTTCGATGGATGTGCAGAGGGATCGCACCGGTCTTCGGGTCCGCCGCGAGGCGTTTCTCCCTCCTGTACGTGGAGGATATGGCCGAAGCGGTTCTCCGTTACCTCCAGTGCGGGACGTCCTGGGGGCGCTCCTATGAACTCCATGACGGGCATGCGGGAGGCTATTCGTGGGAAGACATCATCCACGCCGTTGCCCGGATGAACGGAAGGCCCATTTATCGGATGAAGGTTCCTGTGGCCTTTGTAAGACTGGCTGCAACCATCAATATGGCGGCTGCAGGGGTGTGCAGTCGCATGCCCATGTTGACCCCCGGGAAAGTTAGAGAATTGACCCATCGTGACTGGGTGGGGGATAATACAGAATTGACCAGGGACACCGGTTGGCTCCCCCGGGTCACACTGGACGAAGGCTTGAAACAAACCTTGCGGCAAACCGCCCCGACAGCCTGCCGGGGAGGTCGCCGGATAGGAAAGACCGGGGTGAACCGATGCGCTCCGATGGGGAATTGTTGGAACAAATCGTTTCCATCCTGAGGCCGTTGGCGGAAGATGGGCTGGAGATTACGGGGGATACCGACCTGGCGGCGGATTTGTCCCTCGATTCCTTAAAGATCATGGAAGTGCTCGAGGAGATAGAGGATCGATTCGATATCTCGGTCCCCATCAATATCCTTCCCGATATCCGGACCGTCGGGGATGTGGTCCTGCAACTCCATAGATTGTTGGCCGAGGCTGAATGATGGGCATTTTTGACAAGTTTCAGAAATTGGCCGAAACCCGCAAGGCGCTGGAAAAGAGCGGCGGCGAATTTTTCAACGTGGTGATTGAGGGCATCGTTTCCCCCACCGAAGTCATCATCAACGGCCGGAGCGTGCTGCTTTTCGGGGGGAATAATTATTTAGGCCTGACGTTTCATCCCGAATGTATCCTCGCGGCCTGCAATGCAATCCGGAAAGATGGCACCGGCACGACCGGTTCGCGGGTGGCCAATGGGACCTATTCGGGTCACGTCGCTTTGGAACAGGAATTGTCCGAGTTTTTCGGCCGCAGAAAAACGATTATTTTTTCGACCGGTTACATTGCCTGCATGGCGATGTTGTCCACCCTGGCCGGGAATGGGGAAGTGATTCTCCTGGATGCGGATTGCCACGCCAGCATCTATGACGGGTGCCGGATGGGCGGGGCTGAGGTGATTCGTTTTCGGCACAATGATGTCCAGGACCTGGAAAAGCGTCTCCAAAGGCTGGAGAAACGGAAGACGAATGTGCTCATCGCCGCGGAAGGCCTTTACAGCATGATGGGGGACCGGTCGCCTTTGGCCGAGATCGCCGCTCTGAAGAGCCGTTATGGGGCGTATCTGCTCGTCGATGAAGCCCACTCTCTGGGCGTTCTGGGAGAAACGGGTCGGGGCCTGGCCGAGGAAGCGGGGGTGGAAGACAGCGTTGATTTTATCGTGGGGACCTTCAGCAAGAGCCTTGGGGCAACGGGGGGCTTTTGCACCAGCAGTCACCCCGAATTTGATCTCGTTCGTTATGCCGCCCGTTCCTATATTTTTACGGCTTCATCCTCCCCTTCGATCATTGCCTCCACCCGCGCGGCGTTGAAAATCCTGCGCTCCCAGCCGGAGCTGAGACACCGGCTTTGGCGTCATGCCAACCTGCTGTATGAGAGGCTGAAGGGTCTGGGTTTCAAGCTCGGGCCCGCTCCCAGCCCCATCATTGCGGTCCGCTGCGAAGACCCGCGGAAGACCGCTGAAATCTGGAAGGGGCTTTTGGATCACGGGATCTATGTGAATATGGTCCTGCCGCCTGCCACGCCGGATGGGAGGGCATTGCTTCGCTGCAGCCTGAGTTCCCTGCACACCCGGGAGCAGGTTGAAAAAATCGGCGACGCGTTTGCTTCCCTCAAGGCAAAATATCCGAACTGGTAGATGCGTTTAATCATCACTTTTATCCGCCGTTATCCCGTCCAGACCGTCATCACGCTGCTGGCGATGCTTTTTGCCGGCATCGCCGAAGGCTTTGGGCTATCGATGCTGCTGCCCTTGCTGGGCATCGCCATGGACCTTCCGGGCGTTACGGGCGGAACGTCCCCCCATTCCAAATCCTCACTTGAACGGGTCCTCACCGGGTTTCTGGCAGCCCTCGGGGTCGCCCCCACGATCCATCTCTTACTGATGGTCTTTGCGTTCAGCGTCGTCTTGAAGGCGGCGCTGGTGCTCCTCGCGAATAAACGGGTCGGGTACATGGTTGCCCGGCTGACGACCGATCTGCGCCTGGCCCTGATGCGAGCCCTGTTTGCGACTCGATGGGAGTATTATGTGCGCCAGCCGATCGGTCGATTCACCAATGCGATCGCTACGGAGGCCAGCCGTTCAGGCCACGCGTATCTCCAGGGAATCCTGGTCATGAGCTTTTTGATGCATGCGGTGGTCTATGGGGTTGTGGCCCTGATGCTGGACTGGAAGGCGACCGTCGTCACCCTGGCCGCCGGGATCGTCATCCTGTTTGTTCTCCGAGGGCTGGTCACCACGGCAAAGAAGGCAGGCAAACGACAAACCAAGCTGCTCAAATACCTGCTTTCCCTTTTAACCGATACCCTTCAGTCCATCAAGCCGCTCAAGGCCATGGCCCGGGAAAACACGGCCTACGCCCTGCTGCAAACCAAAACGACCAGTCTCAACAGGGTCTTGCAGAAGCAGGTGTTCAGCAAGGAGGCGTTGCAGGCATTGCAGGAGCCCCTCATTACGGTCTTTTTCGCCTTTGGGATCTACGTGGCCCTCGTGCGGTGGCACCTGCCGCTCGCCAAGGTCTTACTCCTAACCTTTATGCTGGTCAAGGTGCTCAAGACCCTTCAAAAAGCGCAAAAAGAATACCAGAAACTGGTGATTGAGGAAAGCGCCTACTGGTCCCTCTGGTCCAAGATTGAGGAGGCGCAGGGGGCGAAAGAATCCTCCGGGGGAACGATTCCGCCCTCCTTCTCCCATTCGATTCGCCTTGAAAACATCTGGTTTTCCTACCGGGATCATTTCGTTCTGAAAGACGCGTCCTTGTGGTTCCCCAAGGGAACCTTCTCCGTGATCACGGGCGTCTCAGGGGCAGGAAAGACAACGGTTGTGGACTTGATCACCGGTTTTTTGGCCCCGAAAGAAGGTACGGTCTGGATGGATGACCTCCCCTTGAACCAAATTGACCTGCGCGCCTGGCGCAAAATGATCGGGTATGTGCCCCAGGAAGTACTGCTTTTGCATGACACGGTGCTGGTGAACGTAACCCTGGGCGCTCCTGAATTCACGGAACAGGAGGCGGAGCGGGCCCTTCGGGATGCCGGAGCCTGGGACTTTGTCGCGGAAATGCCCGAAGGAATCCAGAGTGTGGTGGGCGAAAGGGGGTTGCGTCTGTCAGGCGGGCAGCGGCAGCGGATCACCATCGCCCGGGCATTGGTGCACAAACCGCGACTCTTGATCCTGGATGAGGCGACCAGCGCTTTGGATCCGGTCAGTGAAGCGGAGATCTGCAGAACCCTGCACGAGTTGAAAGGAAAACTTACGATCGTGGCGATTACCCATCAAAAGGCCCTGTTCGATGCGGCGGACTCGGTGTTCCGAGTCAACGACGGGAGGGTCGAACTTGTGGCCACCCGTCCCGGGCAGGGAAGCCCGTTGGTCATTTCCGGTTGAAGAGGAAATCGGTTGGGCATTCGCGAAATCCATTCCCACTCAAACCCGGAAAGGGCGGGAGACCCAAAAAAGGGGATTCGGTTTCTTGTGGGATGGAGGAGGAAGAGAAAACCGGACCCGGCCTGAGGATCGGGGCTTCCCCGGATCGGTCGGCGGTAACGGGAATGAACCGGAACCATCCGGCTTTCTCCCGTACCAGACAAGCTTCAGCTCATTGACAAAGAGCATCCGAAGTGCCCATTTTAGTAGTCAGGGGGAAGCGGATATGACCCGCCCCACAGGCTCTACGTTTTCGACCACCTGCTGCTGAAGCAGGCCTTTACGACCCATCCCCAGTACCTGGAAATGCAGCGCGAGGCCTTTGCGTACACTTTTTATCATGAGCGTGACACCACGGCGGCCGAAAGAGGCGCCCGGGTGGTCGCGGATTTCCTTTCCCTGAAAGCGGGAAGTTTTTCCTCTTCCCCCAAGTAACGCACGTATGGGAGGCTTTATGAAAGCGATTATTTTAAGCGCCGGCCAGGGAAAACGATTGCTGCCCCTTACGGCGGAGATCCCGAAATGCCTCCTGCCGGTCCGCGGCAGGAAAGTGATCGAACGGCAGATCGATGCGCTCCATGAATGCGGAGTCGAAGACATCACCGTGGTCACCGGATACCGTTCGGAGAAAGTCGATGAAGTCCTTCAGTCAACGTATGGACCCGGGCGGGTAAAAACCCTTTACAACCCGGCCTATGCCACGACTGACAACCTGGTGAGCTGCTGGAAGGTGAGCCATGAAATGAACGAGGATTTCATTCTCCTCAACGGGGACACTCTGTTTGAACCTTCCGTACTCAGGCGCCTCCTGGAGTCGCCCGCCCGCCCGGTGACGATTGTCGTGGATCACAAAGAGACGTATGACGCCGATGACATGAAGGTGGCCGTCGAGGATGGCCGCCTGGTCAGGGTCGGGAAGGACATCCCCCCGGAACGGGCCGGAGGGGAGTCCATCGGCATGATCCTGTTCCGGGGCGAGGGCCCCGCCCTGTTCCGCGCCGCTCTGAAAAAGGCCCTCGAGGACCCGGCGTCCGGCAGGAAATGGTACCTGTCGGTGATCGACACGATGGCCCGGGCGATGCCGGTGTGGACTTGCTCCATTCCCGGGCTGAAGTGGTGCGAAGTGGATTTCCCCGCGGATCTCCAAAAGGCGGAGAGGATCTTTTCCGCGGGTACCCGGTAGGGAGGCGCTCCCTCCGTCCCAGCGGAAGGGCTGACGGATCGTACGAGAGGATCCGCCCTGGTTTCGGCCGGAACCCCGGATGCCGGCGATTTTTCGAAGGCTGCAACGTGATTCTTGATCGTTACATCGTGCGTGAAATATCCAGGCCTGCGGCGGCGATATGCACCGCGCTCATGGTTATTTTCGGGTGCTATATGGCCGCGCGATACCTGGAGGATTCGGTCCAGGGCCAGGTGCCGGGTTCCATGGTCATCCTTCTGATCCTGCTCAGAATCACGATTGCCCTGGAAGTCCTGTTGCCGACGACCCTGTATTTGTCGGTCATGATTGCCTTTGGCCGCCTTTACAGGGACTCGGAGATGACCGGCATGTTTGCCTCCGGCATAAGCCTGACGCGTGTGCTGAGGCCCGTTTTCTTTGTCGCCGTTGCGGCTGGTTTGATGGTGGCCAGCTTTTCTCTGTACATTCGACCCTGGGCGTGGAATCAGTTCTTTGAGTTGAAGGCCCGGGCAGCGGCCAATTTTGATATGACCCGAATGAAAGGCGGGAATTTTTACGAAATCCAGGACGGAAAGACGGTGATTTTCGCCGATACGGTCGACAACGGCGCCAATCAGGCCCAGAATGTCTTTATGCAACTGCTTCGCAACGGGAAGATGCAGATTATTTACGCGGAGAGAGCCCGCCAGCTCCCGCAGGATGGGGCCGCAGACCCTCTCATCGAGCTTCAAAACGGGCACTTTTATGAGTTTTCCGATTCCGAAAAGAAAGGGAACGTCATGCAGTTCGGGACTTTGGAAATGTCCCTGGTGTCCAAAGAGGGGATCCCGGTGGAACAAAAGGTGAAGGCCCTTCCATCCGACCAGCTGATGCAGTCGGGCAAGCGGGACGAGATCGCTGAACTGCAGTGGAGGCTGACGGCCCCCTTTTCCACCATCCTGCTCGCCCTCTTGGGCGTGCCGCTGAGCCGGACCTCTCCTCGACACGGAAAGTACGCCAAAGTGCCGTTGGGGATCCTGGTTTTTGCCGTGTATTACAACCTGAGCGCCATGACTAAGAAATGGGTGGCGCAGGGGGTTATGGGGAGCATCCCGGGAATCTGGTGGACGCAGGCACTTTTGTTTTGCCTGCTCCTCGCGCTCCTCTGGCAACCGCCTTTCTTCCGCCGGCGGAACCCATGATGCCCGGATGCGCCACGCGGCGACATCCCGGATTGGATTCGGCCTGTTCATGGAAGCCATGTCCCTCCCGCGCCTGCGCCGAAATTCCCCTTCTCCCCGGGAATCTTGGGAGTCTTCCCCCGCATTCTCCGTGAGTGCCATCGCCGATGATCCGCATAAGAAAATTGAAATTGCTGGATGTCTACATCGCGAGCCGGTTCTTGAAATGTTTCTTGCTCGTCATCGTCATCCTCGCCGTGTTTTTCAGCCTCATTGGATTTTTGTCCGAACTCGACGACGTCGGGAGAGGCAAGTACAGGATTGGCGATGCGTTGTTGTTTGTGGTCTTTACCCTGCCCAAATGCCTTATCGATCTGTCGCCCGTGGGGGCCATGCTGGGCGGCGTCATCGCCCTGGGACTGCTTTCCGATCATGGGGAACTGATCGCCATGCAGGCGGCGGGGGTCTCGGTCCCCAGGATCTGCATGGCGGTTTTTGGCGGGGTGATGGTGATCGTCGTTTGCCTTGGGATCATGGCCGAGACGGTCATGCCGTACATGGAACAGGCGGCCCGCAGATCCCGAGCGGAGGCCCTGTACGGGAGGAGCGTCAACTTAACCCGGCACGGATTCTGGGCCCGGAGGCAGAATTCATACATTCACGTGCATAAAATGTTCGGCCAGGGGCTCGCGGGCCATGTGGATGTTTTCGAGTTCGACACGCAGGGACGTTTATTGCGCTTCACCCAGGCGCTGAGCGCCCACATTCACGAGGACAAACGATGGACCTTGAACGGCATTGTGCAGCGAGAATTCAGCGACCGCGGCATAGCGTTGAAAAAAGCGCCCACATGGACCCTGCCATCGTTTTTGAGCCTGGACCAGGTCACCGTGCTGGAACTTTCCCCGTACACCCTGTCCACGCCCGATTTGATCGATTACATCAAAGCCCTGCAGGAGAGCGGTCAGAATGCGGACAAATACTGGCTGGCCCTCTGGCGAAAACTCACCGTGCCCCTGACCACGGGGGCGATGGTCCTCTTTTCGCTCACCTTCGTGTTCGGTTTCCACCGGAGAATCAGCGCCGGACTCCGTATCACCATGGCCTGTTTCATCGGATTCGCCCTCTACTTTGCCGATCAGATGACCATGCACACGGGATTGCTTTTCAGCGTGAATCCGCTCATCACGGCCATGATCCCGGCCGTGTTCATATCCGGCATTGCTTTTTGGCGGCTCCGCGTTCTCTAGCAGGTCCGGTGTCACTCACTCGAGCGGGCCGGCCCGGCAAACCTTCTGTTGCCGGTTCACCTTGCCGTTTCCTGCGGGGTTCTCTTTTCCATGAAGGGAGTTGTAACCGGTAATGCTGTTCTGCTCCGGGGATAAAGCACCGGGACTCCGGGCAATAGACACGCTGGGCAATGCGGACCTCCCAAACGTTTTCCAACGCCCCGAGGGAATAGATGTAGTAACAGGCGCGCCGTTCAAGCGTCAAGCTCGACGAGGAAGCCGACGTCGCCCCAACCACCCCAATTCGCCCCGACCGGGTGTCGAGCGTGTGGTAGAGAGCCTTATGCACATGTCCATGCAGGATGAGCTCAGCCCCGCAGCGTGCGATGAGCGCGCTGAGGGAGTGCGCATCCGTCAGGCGTCTGCGCCAATTGTCAAGGCTTGGGAGGGGTAGATGATGGATGGCCACAATACGGAATAGGCCTTGGGCGGCGGTCTGTTGAAGTAAAGTCTCCATCCTCTTCAACTGGGCATCGCCGACGGTTCCGACGGCCAGATGCGGCGCGCACGGGCGCGCGGACGATACCCCGATGATCGCGATCTGTCCCCGTACCCGCAGCGTCGGGAACAGGTCGTCAAGACTGTCTCTTGGCATCCCATGCCTGTCGGTTCGGTCCGAGGCCATGTAATCCAGCCACGAGGCAAAAGTCTCATTCCAGTCCGAACGGACGTAGGTGTCGTGGTTTCCGGGAACCACGGAGACCCGAGCCGGCGAACCGAGGGATCGCAGCCAAGCCTGGGCCTTTTTGAATTCGGCCGGCAGGCCCAGGTGGGTCAGATCGCCGGTTACCAGGATATGATCCGGATTTCTGCTCTGGAGGTCGTCCACGAGCTTAGAGAGGATTTTGTCCTCGTGCTTTCTGTTCCGGGACAGCCGCCAGCGCACATAGCCCACAAGCCGTTTGTTAAGGAGATCGCGTTTTTTCACCTCGCTTAGGCAGGCAATATGCGGGTCGGAAAGGTGGGCCAGAACGAAATGGTTTCCTCCGCCATCATTCGCTTGGGGGCGGCTTCTCCGACTGTGGGGCTTTTGGCCATGACATGAAATCATAGGATGGGTGCGTATCAACCGGGGCGTCCTTCTGCGCGCTTTTTTCTCGATGTGCTCGGTAATATTTCTCCCCCATGAACGGCCGAATCGTACCCACCAATGGGTGGAGCGCTTCCAGCGGCGCCTCATGCGTGGGATGAGATCAAAGGCGCGACCGCGCGCGGAGCCATCGGGTGCATGAAATCGGCTGTGCACAGGTGAAACGTTGCAAATGGCTTCGATTTTGGGTAAAGTATAAATACTTTTGGAATCAGGACACTCAAAAGCGGACGGCGCCCAGGTGAAGTATACCAAAGGCCCGTCCACGAGTCGAGGGATGAAAACCGGGTGATCAGAGAAACACCGGTTATTTTCCACTGCCTAAGTACACCCGATCCAAAAGAGGGTTTGACCATGGCTCTTCATACTTACATTCACGGAGAACGCCCGGTTAAAATTTGGGGAATCAGCTCGGGGCAGCGCATTGAGCGCGTATTGAAAACCTCGGGGAAATATACCCTGATCAGGGACCTCAGCGCTCTCCAGGAGAATGATTCGCTCCTGATTTTCGACGGCGGGTACCTCTTTGACGACCGCTTGATCCGCTATGTTGCCGCAACCCCGAATTTCATCCTGCAGCGTGAAGCCGAAGGGAAAAGGGTTGCGGTTGCCGCCCATGTCAGTGCCGGCGTCGCCCGTGAGGCCCTAAAGGCGATTGAAAAGAACTCGGGGGCGGAATCGTTGCCCGGGGTGAAAGCGCAAACCCTGGAAACCCTGCCCATCTCTTTTCAAAGCAGCCTCCGCAAGTCTGAACCCCCCTTTTTGCTGCCGATTTCGGCTAAGAAAGCCAGAGCCCTGGAGCGCCGCCTTTACGACTGGTCCTACAAGGGGGTCACCGATCTGGTCACCAAGTATGCCTGGCCGGTGCCGGCCCTCTGGGTCGTTCGGCAGTGCGTACGCTTCGGGATCCGGCCCAATCATGTCACTCTCCTCGGTTTCGCGCTGGTCGTCGTTGCCGGGGTGTTGTTCGCCCGCGGGCAGTACGGCTGGGGCCTCTTGGCCGGTTGGATTATGACTTTCCTGGACACCGTGGATGGAAAACTGGCGCGGGTGACGGTGACCTCCAGCCGGTTCGGCCACTATTTTGATCACGTGATTGACCTTCTCCACCCGCCCCTCTGGTATATTCTCTGGGGTATTGGCCTAACAATATCCTATCCGGAGAGCGGAAGGTGGGTTTCACTGGCGATCTGGTGCATTCTCATCGGCTATGTGGTGGGCCGCCTGACCGAAGGGGTATTCAAGACGAAGCTGGGAACATTCGGGATCTTTTGCTGGCGGCCGATTGATTCATACTTCAGGCTGATTACCGGCAGGCGAAATCCCAACCTGATCCTGCTCACGGCCGGTACTCTTCTGGGGCGTCCTGATCTCGGGCTTGCGGCCGTGGCTTTCTGGACGGCAGGGACCAGTCTCTTTCTGCTGGTTCGGCTGGGAATGGCTGCCTATATTTCCAAATCGCGGGGTCCACTGCAGTCCTGGTTCGTCGAACCGGGGAAGGGCTCGGGGGTAAAAGCCTCACCGTTCGGATCTTTACAAGGCCGCGAACGCCTGCCATGACGGAAGAGACCAGCCCCATCCATGAGGACAACAACTGCGCACCTGCACCTCATCGGGCCGCAGAATGTCCCGCAAGGCCTCCCGACCCGACGAGGCTCAGGATCGGCCTGATCAGCAATCCTTTAAGCGCTGGAAACCGGAACCGTCTGGGGCCTGTGGAAAGGATGCTCGCAGGCCCCCGGCGCCCGTTGCACCGCCAGGCCGTTGATCCCCAAGAGGTGAAAGCGGCGATTCGTGATTTTGCCGCCGGCGGGGTTAATCTTGTGGCGGTAAACGGGGGCGACGGCACCATTCATGCGGTGCTGACGGCGCTTTTTACCGTCGAATGGCCGGATGGAAGGCCCTTTCTGGCGCTGCTTCGGGCAGGCGGAACCAGCATGATCGCCAGGGATGTGGGGCTGCCGGGTTCACGGCTGCAGGGCTTGTCGCGTCTTCTGGGTTGGGCGTACGCCGGGCGTGGCGCGGCGTCTCTTGTCAAACGGCCGGTCTTGCGTCTGGAATGGGAGAAGGGCGGCGAGCCCATGTACGGCATGTTTTTCGGCGCCGGCGCGATCTATGAGGGCATTAAATTCTGTCACGACCCGGGTTTACACCAAGGGGGTGGGAGGGGAACTTGCCGCTGGTTTGACCCTGCTGCGATTTTTGCTGGCCGCGGTAAGGGGCGACAGGCGAAACGTCCCTCCGGCCTCCCATTCGCGTGGGCCTGGAGGGGACGGCGATGCAGGAGATGGATCTCCTGGTCCTCTTTGTCACCACTCTCTCGCGTCTGTTTCTTGGAATGCGTCCTTACTGGGGAGCTGAAGAAGGCCCCCTGCACTTTACGGCAGTCCGCTCCGATGCAGCCCATGTCCTGCGGGCGGCCCCCTCCCTGATCAGGGGTCGAAGGAGCCGATGGGGAAACCCCCGGCATGGGTACCTGAGCCACAACCTTCGCGAGGTTCGACTCTGCATGAAAAGCGGTTTTACCCTGGACGGTCAACTGTACCAAAGCGATCCCCGACTGGGCGCCCTGTGGCTCACAAAAGGTGGCGAAGCGGAATTCCTGAGAGTATGAGTGCCCCACTTCCGGACAAGCTCATTGACCTGATTCGACGGGAGTCCTCCAAACCCAGCCCGGCAGGGTTGAATCTTCTGGTGGAGGGCATCCTGGCACGCTTCGGTGGAACCGTCCAGGCCATCCTCTTTTACGGGTCATGTTTGCGGGCTGGGCAGGAAAGAGAAGGGATCGTTGATCTGTATGTAATTGTGGATACCTACCGGTCCGCCTACGGGAACGCCGTTCTTGCCGTGTTGAACGGGCTGCTGCCGCCGAATGTGTTCTACCTGGAAGTCCCTGACCGCGGGGGAGTCATACGCGCGAAGTATGCCGTGCTCAGCCTGGCGGATCTCCAGCGGGGAACTTCGACCGCCTGGTTTCATTCCTACCTCTGGGCCCGCTTTGCACAGCCTGTCCGCCTGGTGTACGCACGGTCGGAAAAAACGGCCCGGGAAATCCATGCCGCGCTGGCCCGGGCGGTGGTCACTTTTCTCACTCGCGTCCTCCCTCAACTGCCCTCCCGCTTCAGCCCCCGGGAATTATGGTGCAGGGGGTTTACTCTCACCTACCGCTCGGAATTGAGGGCGGAAAAAAAGGACCAGCCGACGCGACTATTCGAGGGGGCGCCGGAGTATTACCACCTGGTCACCGCAACCGCCCTGGCCGCGGTTCCCCTGCGAGTCGAGGCTGTCCACACGGGCGATTCGGCGGCCTACCGGTCGAAGGTTTCCGCGGGCAGTCGTTTTCTCAATCGGCTGGCCTGGGAAGTTCGCCGCCTGCAGGGGAAGTGCCTGTCATTCCTGCGGCTTGGCAAAGCCCTTTTCACCTTCCAGGGAGGGCTGGATTACATCCTGTGGAAAATCGAGCGCCACTCCGGTGTGGCGATCCCGGAGGATTCCGCCCTTCGAAAGCATCCGTTAAGCGGAGTTTGGGTGATCTTCTGGCGCCTGTACCGGCGCGGGGGTTTCCGGTAGGCCCCCAAGTTCACCCGCGGGCGGGCGATTCTTCCGGCCGGGAAAACACCATGGATCTGAAAAAATGGGGGAGGATTTCTTTATCCTTTTTGCTCCTGGTGGGCATGGGCCAGGCCGCCACCGTTATCGCCGCCGATCCCGGGGCTCCCGGGGCGGCCCCATCCGGGAAAAAGCCTGGCTGGACGGCCCTGACTTTCTCCTACTCCAGGATGGTGGCGAAGGCGACTGTCCATGTTCAAATTCATTCCCCCGCGCCGGCGACCGATGCCCTATTAATGAAAGCGGGGGCAGGCTTCTCGGGGTCTTCGGAGACGGTCAACGAAATGAGGCTCATGGTCGTCGACCTAAGAGCCGAGGGACTATCTTTTTTCGAAGAGCAATACACGGAGAAGATCTGGTTCAACACCGCGGACGGCCGGGGATACCGGCGTATACGGTGGCGAAAAGAAAAGGACCCCTGGGTGAAGATTTACTCCTGGACTGAGAAGGGCGTCCTCCGAACGAAGATCCAACCTGCCGGCAATACGGAAACCGAACAGGACCCGGTAAAATGGACCAAAAGCACTGAATCCTTTTACCCCTTTCCCCCAAGACCTGATGTCTGGGGTCGTATCCGACCCCATACTTTTACTCCACCTTTTGTCCACCCGGGAGCCCCACAAGCTCGACTCCCCCTTTGAAATTCCTGTGTTCGGCAAAGAAGGGTTTCACCGCCTCACCTGCCGTCCCGAGACGATCGTGCCTGTGAAAGTCTCATTCAAGACCCGCTCCTCATCGGGCGTGACGGCGTTCAACAGCACGATGAAACCTCTCGTTTACTCCATCGAGGCAGGGTCCCTGGCGCCCCCAAACAGAAAACCGGAGGTGTTCTCTCTGCTCGGACTGCAAAAAGACATCCGCATCCACGTGGATGCCGCAATGCGTCTTCCGATCAGGATCAGCGGGAGAAATCTCAAGTGGGGGGAACTGGTTTTTGAACTGAGGGACGCACAACTGGATTGAAACCTCTGGAAGACCCGGGAAGTCCACAGGCAAAATACTCCCTGTCCCTGCTTCCAGGCATTTCTCGAAAGTCGGCAAAGTCTTCTTTCGGGTCAGGCGGAGGTGAGGAGATGGGAGAAATAAAAAGGGAATCCTTTGATTTCCTCGCGAGGAATCAACGGTGCGACCGGTCAATGTCCTTCTCACCGGCGATGCGCCTGGCGTCTTGCCAATCCTTCACGGAATCCACGTCAATGGCCGCTTCCGGAAAGGGCAGGATCACCACCCCCGCCTTGAAGCCCAGGCGGCGCGATACGCGATCCGCCGCCCCCGCGAGAGTGATGCTCCCCGACAAATACCGCATCACCGCAACCCAGCCGAATACCCGGACGATCCGCAAGGGGCTTTTGCGCTGATTTTCCACCTGGCGCCAGAACAAGGCTGCGGCGCGCGCCCGGGGGGTCAGAAAGGCAAAAAGGTTGCAGGAGCAATACGCCCCGTCTTTAAAGCGATAGGAGGTTCTGCGCGTTTCCGGGAAAGCCGCGGCCACCTCTTCGTGCCGGGCGACTGCGGCAACCACGTCGCATCCCGAGGCGAGGGCCTGCGAACAGAAGGAATCGACGATCCGGGGGCTCAGAAGCGCGTGATCGCTGGTCGTCAAGAGCACAGGGGTCTTTTCCGGAAGCTGCTGCATGACATGGTAGGCGCTTGAGCTGGGTGTGGCCTGATTTTCGAACCACCGGACCCCACTGGAAGCAACATAATCTCTAAGTTCAGGCTCCTCGGCCATCACGGTTCCGGACGGGCCGGACAGGATCCGCTCTCCAGAACAGGTGGAGGAGCGCAGGGCTTCAAGAACCCGGATGACCATCGGCACGCCTTGAACGGGCGCGAGAGATTTAGAGCGAACGCCCGCTGCTTCGGCCACCGCATTGACCGGTCCCCGGTCTCCGGCCAGCACAATGGCCGTGAAACGTGGCCCCGGGGTATTCGTATCCGACATATCACAAATCCTTGCTGTAAATGCGGTACGTTTTGTTCACCCTTCCGCCGATGTCCTCGATGATGGCCCGCATTCCGGTGTTGTCTTCCAGGATCCAGGAAAGCTCGATATGCTTGATGCCGTAATCGACGCCCGATTGCCGCAGTTCGCTGATGAGCCGGTAGGCGAGCCCCGCACCCAGCATGGTATTTTGATAAATTCGGCGAACTCCCATTAGGGGGACTCTTGCGCTCTCAACATGTCTTACCTTGATGTGCCACAGCAGTTTGAGCCAACCCAACGGCCATAACCGACCCTTACACGCCATGATGGCCTCATTCAGGTTGGGGAGCCCCACCAGGAATGCCGCAGGAACGCCATCCAGCTCGGCGATCCCGACAAAATTCTCATTCACCAGAAACTTCAGATATTTGCCGAAATCTTGAAATTCTTCCCGGGTAAAAGGCACAAACCCCCAATTGTTGGACCAGGCGTCGTTGAAAATGCTCTGAATGGTACTCAAATCTTCCTGTAAATGTTTTTTTCGAAGCGTTCTGATTCGGATGCGGCCCTTGGTGCGGTTGACCACGGTTCGCATGGTCGCCGAGGCTTCAAAGGCCGCGTCGACGTTGTACGCCAGCAGATCTTTTTCCTTGACATACCCGCATTGCTCAACATGCCGGCCGTAGTAAGGACGGGCATGCCCCATCATCACGGACGGAGGCGTGTCAAACCCTGTGACCAGCATGCCGCATTCCTGATTGATCGATAGATTAAACGGCCCCCGGGACCTTTTCATGCCCTGGCTGCGCAACCAGTTTTCCGCCGTACCCAGCAGTGCACGAAAGGTTTCCACGTTATCTTCGGCCTCCAGCATTCCCCAAAAACCGGTGTCGTCTCGATGGCGTTCCAGGTGAAGCCGATCGATCTGCGCGCTGATCCGTCCCACGGGCACGCCTTCCCGGCGGGCGATCCAGAAGGAGCAGAGTGCATGCTCAAAATAGGGATTGCCGGGAGACAGATGCATTCGCCGCTCAAAGAACAGCGGCGGCACCCACGCTGGATCATCTTCATACAAGGACATGGGCAGGCGGATAAAGGTATTGCGACTCCGGCGGTCCTCGGCTTTTACGATTTGAACGGATCTGCCATGTGGAAGGCCTTGACCGATGTCGGTTTCATTTTGAAGGTTTAAGGCATTCATAAAAGAGGGTGGAACAACCGGATTTCTCCCGCATGGATGAAGAGAGCTAAATAAGCAATTTCATCCATTTTCTACAAGAGTTAAATGGACCATTCAACAAATGGTCGATTCATCAATACTTTTCTTACATCAAAACTTTACCCGTTGAACCTACCGCAAACATTTGCTACTTCGGAGATGTTTTTATAGCATTTTCCCCAGCAACTTGCAATTCCATGTTTCAGCTGCCTTGATAGGATCGTGAAGAAGGCTTTTGATATTCATCCTTTGAAAAATATGTGTAATTTCGATCACACTTAAGGAAAGCCTAGAAACATGAAATACGAAGATTTCACGCTCAAGGCCACTGACAAGCTACCCCGTGTGAAAAAAAAGACTGGCGAGGCCATATCCTGGGATTCACAGCGTGATGATTGGCATTAACACGGCGTTCAAGCAGTATTTCGCGATTGATCCGATCAAGGCCACGAAGAAATCAACCCAAAGCCAGAATAGACTGGAAAAGGTATAATCAAATTGCTCTGGCTTTGATACAGGTTAGGGGGAAACCGGACCGACATCAAGGGGTTAGAAAAAAGACCGTTTTCGCACTCAAAATCCCGTGTCCCCTGGGGACGTGTCGATTCGATTCCGACCGCCACGGCAAAGGACGTGATGTGCCTAAATAGGGTTCCGCGAGCCGAGGAATTTAGAAGGGGCGGACAAGGAGACCGAATGTGGCTTGATTTAGTCCGAGCTGCTTAATCCGGGGGTTTTTATGCGGGAATTGGTGGCGCTCCTGCTTTCGGATCTGGGAGTGACCAAGACGCACAGCCGGCCCCATACCAGCGATGACAATCCCTATTCGGAAGCTCAGTTTAAAACCCTCAAATACCGTCCGGATTTTCCGGAACGGTTCGGCAGTCTGCGAGGATGCCCGGGTCTTTTGCCAGGACTTCTTCACCTGGTATAACCTCGAGCATCACCATTCGGGAATCGGGTTGATGACTCCCCAGGTGGTTCACTATGGGTTGGCCCAAGATGTTTTCAGGGCGCGGGGAAAAGTTTTATTGGCCGCCTATGAAGCTCATCCGGAGAGGTTTGTCAGAAAAGCTTCCAGCGCCTCTCACGCTTCCGCAGGCGGTCTGGATCAATCCACCTAAACCGGCTATGGAGACAGAGAATTCTCAACACTAAATTCTCTTAACCTGTGTCTCATTTTCATTGACACATTCCGCCACGCCTTGAGAGAGAGGAGTGTATCCATGGAAGACATAGAAGAGGTTAAAAAGAGAGGTAAGAGGAAAGAGAGTCGGTATGGGAACCGATATGGCTTTGAGGTTAGACTTCGTTGTGTGAAGTGGAGATTGGAAGAAGGATTCCCGGCCTCCTTGTTGAGCAAGGAGTTGGGAGTCAGCAAAGATGTAGTTTATCGTTGGGTAAAGGCGTATCAGGAACGGGGAGAGGCGGGGCTCCGGAATCGGGTTACCTTTTCGGGTGGTCGGCGCAAACTCCTTCTTCCTATTCGTGAGAAGATTGTATTGGGGGCTGCTGAAAACTCCGAAGCATCTTTGGCCCTGCCATTACCCGGCCATATCCGACAAAACCTTCCCCGGGGCTGCGATCGATCTGGAAATTCCCGAATAGACGTTGTGCTGCACCTGAGCTTGGCGAAACGAGCCCAGGAGTGGGAAACCGCATCCTTCCTTTATTGTCGAGCCTCTGCCAGGCCACCCGTTTTTGCTCGCCGTTAACGAAAAGCGATCCCCTCCATTTCTTTCCCGGGTAGGTGACCAAGGTTGTTCCTTATCGCTTCCGTCTCCCGGAAAAGACTCTCATGGGTTCTGTCGGAGGCTCTTGGTTATCTCATCCGGCAGGGTGAAGGGATCTGGCCGCGCAGGAAGGAGAGCAGGGCGCCGAAACTGGACCGGCTTAAATGTGGAGGCAGGCCACGTAGTGATGGTTTCCCATGTCTTTCAGCTGGGGCTGAAATTTTGAACAGGGGGCCCCCTGCTGGGGGCATCGTTTCTGCAGACGACATCCCTCGGGAGGATTAATCGGGCTCATGATTTCGCCCCTCATAGCATATTTTTCCCGTTCTTTCCGGTCTTCAAACCGGGAGCTGATCAGGGCCTTCGTATAAGGATGGAGGGGGGAGCCGAAGATTTCTTCGGTCGGGGCGAATTCCACGATGTTCCCCGCATACATCACCGCCACGTCGTCGCTGATGTGCTCCACCACGCTGAGATCGTGAGAGATAAACAGATAGGTTAACCCGAGGTCCTCCTGGAGTTTGCGGAACAGGTTGAGGATCTGGGCCTGAATGGATACGTCGAGGGCTGAGACCGGCTCATCGCAAATGACCAGTTCGGGATTGAGGGCCAAGGCCCGGGCAACGGCCAGTCGTTGGCGCTGCCCGCCGCTGAATTCATGGGGATAGCGATCGATATGATCGACCCCCATCCCAACCATTTGCAGAAGCTCCATGACTCTGCGGCGTTTTTCCCGGCCATGAATCTGGAAATGGATTTCCAGGGGCATGCCGATGATCGTTTCGATTTTCTTCCTGGGATTCAGGGAAGTAAAAGGATCCTGAAAAACCATCTGGATATACCTTCTCATCTTGCGCATTTCTCTCTGGCTTAAGGTGAAAAGGTCCACTCCCCGGTAGAAAACCTTCCCGAAGCTGGGTTCGATCAGTCGGGTGATGAGGCGGGCGACCGTCGATTTTCCGCACCCGCTTTCGCCGACAAGGCCCAGGGTCTCGCCCTTTTTAATCTGGAAGCTCACATGATCCACGGCCTTCAGTGTCCTGGCCCCAAAAGCCCATCGGGCGTAAAAGCTCTTGGTCATGTCAAAATATTTCCCGATGTCATCAATCTCTTATGAAAGAATCATTCGTTTCCATCGCCATTCTCTTGACCTCTGACCGCCCGGTGACATTTTCAAGAAAATAAATGACACGAGACCCAGTGCCCGGGTTCGACCTCTTTCAAACCCGGTTCTTCCCGGCTGCAGATCTCCATGACTTCATCACACCGGGGGTGGAATTTGCAGCCGGGGGGCGGGTCCAGCAGGCTGCAGACGATCCCTTTGATCGGGTCCAAAAACTTCTTTTCTCTCCTTCCGCTTGGGAATCGATTTCATCAACCCCTGGGTATAGGGATGCAAAGGCTTCTGGAAGAGCTCGGTGGTGCTGGTATGTTCGACGATGTTCGAGGCATACATGACCGCCACTTCTTTACAGATCTGCCCGATGACAAAGAGGTCATGGGTGATATAAAGCATGGACAGCCTCAAACTTATTCATGATGTCGGTGAGCAAATCCAGGAATTGGGCCTGAATCGTCACATCCAGGGCCGTGGTCGGCTCGTCGGCAATGAGCAGGGCCGGGTTGCAGGAAAGGGCAATGGCGATCATGACCCTCTGGCGCATGCCGCCGCTGAACTCATGGGGATAACTCTTCAGCCGCTCTTTCGGGGAGGGAATACTCACCAGGTTCAGCATTTCGATCGCTTTTTCCCGGGCCTCTTTTTTATCCAGCTTCTGGTGCAGCATGATGGTTTCGGTGATCTGCCTTTCGATGGTCAGCGCCGGATTCAAGGAGGTCATGGGTTCCTGGAAGATCATGGAAATCTTCCCTCCGCGGATATCTCTCATCTCCTGCCAGGGATTTCAACAAAAGGTCCTCGCCTTCAAAGAGAATTTCCCCCGTGGTTTGGGCCGGAGGCGACGGGTTCAGCCGCATGATCGAGAGAGCCGTCACGCTCTTGCCGGAACCCGATTCTCCCACCAGTCCAAAGGTTTCCCCCTTTTTCAGATTGAAAGAAACATGGCTCACCGCGGTCAAGATCCCCTTTTTCAAGACCAAATTCGCGTTGACAGGTCCCGGACCTGAAGCAAAATATTATTCATCGGTCCCTTCTTCCCTCCCCGGGATCAGCGCTTGGCCAGTCGGGGGTCCAGAATATCCCTCAGCCCGTCCCCGAAGAGATTGAAACCCAGGACCGTAATGGAAATGGCCAGACCCGGGAATAATGGCCAGATATGGATCGCTTTCGATAAATAGTTTGGCCTCATTCAGCATCGAACCCCAACTCGGGTTCGGGGGTTGGATGCCCAGGCCCAGAAAACTCAAAGCCGCTTCGGTCAGCATGGCATAGGCGATGAATACGGTGGCCTGAACGATCAGGGGGGATAAACTGTTGGGCAGGATCTGGCGGAATAGAATGGAAAAATTGGCTTCTCCGACCATTTTTCCAGCCTCCACATATTCTTTTTCCCTTTCGCTCAGAACCGATCCGCGAATGACCCGGGCGAACCGGGGAATATAATCTATGCCGATGGCGATCATCGTGTTGAAAAGCGAGGGGCCCAAAATGGTGACAACCACCAGGGCCATCAGAAGCGGCGGAAAGGCGAGCACGGCATCCATGAACCGCATGATCACTTCATCCACCTTGCCCCGATAATACCCGGAGATCGCCCCAATCGGGCGTTCCAAATACCACCCCGATACCCACGGCAATCATCCCGACCAGCAAAGCCACCCTGGACCCGTGGACAATCCGGGACCATACGTCCCGGCCCAGATGATCCGTACCAAAAAAATGTTCCCAGCTGGGCCATTGCAGGCGATGGGAAATATTCTGCTGCAGGGGATCATACATCTGGATGAGGGGGGCCAGGATGGCAACCACAATGACGCCGCATGACGATGATGATGCCCGACGAGCGCCAATCGGTTTTTTCGAAAATCCTCAAATCGGTCCCGGAAACGCTCCACGAATCTATCCCAGCTAAATCCGGGAGCTTCGACAATTTCGGGAATGATGGGAATATCTTTACTGGACATCTTACTATCCTTGGAAAAGCCCGGGAGAAACCCCGAGGCCTCTAAACAAGTTCCACCCTCGGGTTCAGGAGGGTGTACACAAAGTCCACCACCAGATTGACGAAGAGGAAAAAGACCGCCAGTAAAAGAACCGCGGCCTGAACCACCAGGTAATCTCTTGTTAAAATGGAGTTAATGATCAGCTGACCCACGCCGGGCCAGCTAAAAACCATCTCGATGACCACGCTACCACCCAGAATCGTGCCGAATTGCAGGCCCACAATCGTCACCGTCGGAATCAGGGCGTTCTTCAGGGTGTGGATGAAGATGACGGATCTTTCCGATAATCCCTTGGCCCGGGCGGTCCGTACATAATCCTGCCCCAGTTCATCCAGCATGCTCGACCGGGTCATGCGGGTGACCACGCCGGCCATGCGCAATCCCAAAGCGATGGCGGGCAAAACCAGGAATTTCAGGGCCCCAAAAAAATCCTGGAAGGGACTCATATACCCCATGGAGGGAAGCACGGGAATCCAAAGGGAGAAGGTCAGGATCAGCATGATCCCGAACCAGAATTCCGGGATGGAGATTCCCAGCAGGGCAAACATCATGGCCCCGTAATCCGCCGGCTTCTGCCGCTTAACCGCGGAGATGATACCCGCCGGCAGGGCCACCATGATGGAAACGATCATACTGGAGAGGGCCAAAATCAGGGTGGCCGGAAACCGGTCCATGATCAGGGTGAATACCTCTTCCTGCGAATAGACAGATTTTCCGAAATTGCCGTGCACGGCCCTCCACAGCCACAGGCCGTACTGAACGGGGATGGGCTTATCCAGTCCCAATTCCTTCATCAGGGTGGCCCTGACGACGGGGTCTTCCGCCCCCCCTTCCCCGGAGAGGAGGATATCCGCCGGATCTCCGGGGAGAAAACGGACCATGGCGAAAACGAAAATGGTCAGTAAGAGAACCACCGGAATGTTGTAAATGGTCCTCTTCAACATGTAGAGGAGAACATTCATATAACCCTATCTCTTTCTGGCAATCCCCCGTTTGAAATACTCTCCTTATTTTTTTACTGGTTTTAAAGTAAGGCAACAGCCCGGGTCCACCCCGCACTGCAATTTTCCAGTTTAATGGGAAACATGGCCACTTTGAAACCAAAGGGTCGGGGGAGCTTCTTCAGGTTATACAATTTTTCCGCATGCATGGTTTCTTTTACGACTCCCCCGCAATGGACGGGGAAGTAAGCCGCGCGGTCGCCGGCTTTCAGTTTCTCCGACATAATTTGAATCGATATATCCAGGGTGAAGGAATCGGTACCCATGGTGATGATCCCTTGACTCAGCAGCCACATGAAGGCATCGCCGCTCAGCCCCGAGGCCACCTCCGTGAAATTTGGATCGTTAAAGTAATGTTCCTCTGCTCCGGTTCGGAACAAAACAATATCCTTTGGTTTCAGCGTATACCCGATCCGTTCCAACTCCTTCGTCAACTCGACAACCGTGATGGGATCATTCGGCTTCTTATGGGAGAAATCCAGGAGAACCCCATCCCCATAGCACCACTCCAGGGGGACCTCATCGATCGTCTTGGCCGGCTTCCCTTCCACGATAGGGCCAAAATGGTAAGGGGCGTCCAAATGAGTGCCCGCATGGCTCGGGCAATTGACCAGGTCGTTGGCAAAGAACTGGAGGGAGGGGAACGATCCCAGGTGAAGCCCGAACATCTTGGCGAACTTTCTTGCTTCCTCCTCGTGGGTCAGATGGTGTACCTGGTTCTGATAATACAGCCCCTCCATGGCCTCCGGCATGAGAGGAACACTGAGGTCGAGGAGGTCGGGCTTCTGACTCAGAGTCCCTTCCCCTTCAATGGCCACCGCCCGGGTCCACCCCCCCGTTCCCCCCTCCACTTTAATGGGAAACGCCGCTACTTTAAACCCGTGGGGTTTGGATAGGCTCTTCAGGTTAGAGAGTTTCTCGATGTGGAGATACTCTTTGTCTCTTCCGGCATAATGCACGGGGAAGAAAGCCCCCTGGTTTCCTTTTCTCAGCTCTTCCACCATCAAAGGGATGGGGATATCCAAGGTGAAGGCATCGGTTCCAACCACCTTGACCCCTTGGTCGAGAATCCACATGACCGATTCGCGAACCAACCCGGAGCCGTATTCCCAGAAACGGGGATTCTTGTCGAACTCCTCTTCGGCCCCGGTCCGGATGAGGACGATGTCCATCGGCTTTAGGGTATAATTGATCCTTTTCAGCTCTTGCTCCAAATCATGGACCGTGATCGCTTCCCCTGATTTTTTGGTGGCGCTGAAATCCAAGAGAACCCCGTTTCCATAGCACCATTCCACAGGAACTTCGTCGATCTTCTTGGCCGGCTTCCCCTCCACCATCGGCCCAAAATGGTAGGGGGCATCCACATGAGTTCCAGCATGAACCAGGGCCTCCACGTTGTCATTCGCGCAAAAATTGGGCCCGATCACTTCTGCCAGAACGCCGGCCCCCTTGGCCATTCTTCTTGAACTCGCGGTGTGGGTCAGGTGGGTGATCTTCACGTCATTGGGGTCCATGGTGTTGTTCTTCAGCGCCACGCTCAGGTCGACCAATCGCGCCATAGCTTATTTTCCTCCTTTATTGACTCCTCCCCATCTACCTCCATCAGTTCAGCGGACAACTAATTCTCGGGTATGGGGATAAAGTTTTTCACACCCATCCTTCTTTACCAGCAAGGTATACTCGACCTGGAATCCTCCTATTCCCATTACGCTGTGAGGGACCTCGATGCTGATGAGCATCCCCTCTTCAATCGGAACGTCATAGCTCCCCGGGAGATAGGGACTCGTGGCCTTCACGGGTTTGGTAAAGATCGGGTAATCTCGGGCTTCAATCCCCATTCCGTGGCCGCAGAAGGTTGCATACTTGGAGTAGTCCTTGATCCCGGCCTTCTCCACGGCCTTGCAGGTCTCCTCAAAGATCTTCGAGGGAAGGGCTCCCGGACGGAGGAGCTCCATGGCCCTTTCCATGCCCGTCTCAATCGCCCGATAATACATCTTATGCTTTTGGGTGGGGGTTCCGAGAACGGCACAGCCACCCGCATCCGAATGGTACCGGGCAATAATGGACCCTCCGTCATAACGGAACATGTCCCCTTTCTTCAGCCGGTACCCGGAACCTGAAGGGGGATGATAGTGTCCGTAGGCCATGATGTGCATGGAGCATTGGCTTCCCGAGGCGGTATTCCAGAATTCAAAAACGGCTCCCTCTTTGGCCAAACATTCCAAGAAGTGCTGGGTCAGTTCTTCTTCCGAAACGCCCGGCGCGAGTTTATTCAGGACGGATTGCACCGCTCTCTCGTTCCGGACCCCGACGTTGGTAATCCGTTCAAGCTCTTCGGGTGTCTTGACCATCCGGACCAGGCGAATGAGCTCGAAGGCATCGACGATTTTGGCGTTGGGTAGGCCTTTGATCACCGCCTCCCGGGTCCAGGGATAAAAACCCTTCTCGTCAAACCCGATCGTTCCCTTGTCCAGCCCCTTGTCCTTGAGGGCTTTGATGATCGCTTCCGCCGCTGAGGGGGCCCACTTCTGGCGGTCATCCATCATTTTCATGAATTTGACTTCCCCCTCCATTGGCTTCACTTCGGGGTCGAGGTCGTAATAGGGATTCCCGAAGGTATAGACTTCTTTGATCCAGGTGGGAAAGCGAGCCGCCCAGGAGGCATCAACGGTCATGATGATCATGGCCGGGGAGATATCCGTCCGCCGGGGAAACAGGGCGAAACTTTCCATGAAGAGATGACGGTACATGTAAGGGATATGACTCTGGAAATCCGACAAGTAGCTCACATTCTCGGGGTAGGCCGCGATGACGGCATCCAGCTTGAATTGGTCCATCTTCTGCAACATTCTTTCCTTATTCGCCAGCATTTAATTCCTCCTTCTAACAGGTTTGAATTTGCGCCTCATCTCTTCCCGTGTTGGTCAATAAAATTCTAAGGACTCCCCGTTTCTCCGAAGGAATATCGGAAAGCGAACCTGAATTTTTTGGGGCAAGGTAGGCTGCTTGATGTTCCATTCATTCTGCGAGGCTCAATAACCCCCAAACAGACCTTATTTGTCGAGCCAGACCTTCTTCATCCCCCCGTGGTAATAGCCGAACCAGGTCGACAACCCACCTTCATGCCCTTTGACATAATCCCGCCAGCCGATGGGATTGATGGCTTTGGCGACATACAGGATGGGCAAGTCCTCCTTAATTATTTCTACAACCTTTTGATAGACCGGCTTTCGGTCCTCCCACTTCCACAGGGACCGCCCTTGCTCCAGGAGCTTGTCCATTTCTTTATTGTTATAAAAGGAGTTGTTGTTTTGGCCGATTTCGCTGGAATGGAGGCGCATATAAAAGGCATCATCCGGATCCAGCCTCTCGCTGTCCCCCTGGAAAGAGATGGTGAAATCTCCCTTTCTCAATTTTACCATCAGTTGGACCCACTCTATGGCCTGTACCGTAGCTTCGATCCCAATCGTCTTCAACTGTCCGACAAAGACATTGGCCGAATCGACACTATAACTCTCGGTAGAACATGGAATTTCGCACTTAAACCCCTTGGGATATCCTGCTTCGGTCAGCAACTGTCTGGCCTTCTCCCGGTCCATTTTTCGATCTTGTACGGGAGAAAACAGCCGGGAACGATTCAGGAAGGGCTGGTTGTTGCAGACCTCTCCCAAACCGTAATAGGCACCCTTGAGGATCTCTTCCTTGTCAATGCAGTAGCCGATGGCCTGGCGCACTTTCTTGTTGTCAAAAGGGGGCTTAGACATATTCATGTAGATCCAGGCCACCCCCACGGGTTGGGTAATCATCGCAACGATCCCCGGGGTGGGGTTCTTTTGCTCCTCTACCGCCATCTTGCGGGGGACGATATTTATGTAATCGAAATCGCCCGCGCGCAGGCCCGTCCAACGGACAATATCCTCTGCAACTCCTTTTATCCATATACCGTCCAGGTACGGAAGACGCATTCCCGTATTTTCATCAATCTCCCAGTATTGATCAAAACGAGTATATTCGGTGGTTTGGAGGGGATCGATGGACTTGAAAACAAAAGGCCCGGTTCCCGGTGCCGGCTTCATGGGCGTGGGCTCCCAGCCTGCGGGGATGATGGGACAGTTGCGAATCGTCAGGGCGCTCAAAAGGGGGCCAAAGGGCGTCTTCAGGTGGATTTTGACCGTATACTTGTCCACCGCCGTGATCGACTCGATCATCCGGAAGCTAAAAGCCATGGGCGAACGGGTGGCCGGGTTCATGACCCGTTCCATAGAATACTTCACGTCATTACTGTCGAGTTCTTTCCCGTGGTGAAATTTCACTCCCTGCCGGAGGAGGAATATGTAATCTCTTCCGTCCTTGGAAATCTCCCAGCTTTTAGCCACGTCGGGATATATGTTAATTTGGGGTAATTGACCCAAATCGGTCAGGCCATTGTACATGAGGAGGTAATTCTGAAAATCCATGAACAGCTGGTTTTTATGGGCGTCCAGCCCCGCGGCGTTAAAGCGCTCGCCAATCCGCAGCCTACCGCCATACTTCGGCTTCTTTTCTGCTCCGTAGCTCGATTCAACTCCGCTCAGAGCCACGCCCGCCACGGCCGCTCCGCTCAGGGAAAGAAACTCTCTCCGCGTCAGTCCGCCAAAATCCCTCTTTTGATCCTTCATCGTCCTCTCCCTCCTCTGGATAGATTCTTAGAGGATTCCCGAGGTACATTCGAGAAACTCCCTCACTTTGCGCTTACAATACCCAATGTGGTATTCAGCTGTCAATGAGCGATATCCGCCGGAATTCAGAAAAAGCGTCGAAACTCCCTGCCGAAGGAAAGAGGGCTAAGGGAAAAGCAGAGCATTCGCTCAACAAGGAACGCACCCTTCCCGCAGGTCATGGCGTCCGTAAAAGTTCCTTCTCAGGCTCTATTTGTCCAGCCAAACCTTCTTCAACCCGCCCGCCGTAGTAGCCGAACCAGGTGGAGGCGCCCGCTTCATGCCCCTTCACATAATCCCGGTAGGCGATGGAAATGATCGATTTGGCAAAGGTAGAGAATGGGAAGGTCTTCCCTGTATGATTTCAACCACCTGCTTATAAATCGGCACCCGGTCTTCCCACTTCCAGGTCGTTCGGCCCTTTTCCAGCAGGGCATCCATCTCCTTGTTGCTGTACCGGGACCAGTTATTCTTATCGATCTCCCCGGAATGAAGGTACAGATAATAGGCATCGTCCGGGTCCAGCCTTTCGCTGTCCCCTCTCACGGAAATCTGATAATTCCCCTTTCTCATGCTCGTCAAAATAAGGGGCCCGGTCGACCACCTTCATCGTCGCCTCGATTCCGATCTTTTTCAATTGCCCCACGATGACCTGACAGGCATCCAGGTCATAGGTGGTGCCGGAAAACTGAGAGAATTCGGTTTTGAACCCATTCGGATATCCCGCCTCGGCCAGAAGCTGTTTGGCTTTGGCCAGGTCCACCTCCCGATCCTTCACGGGAATGTACATGCGGGAGCGGTTCAGGAAGGGCTGATTGTTGACCGGTTCCCCCAACCCCCAGTAGGCGCCTTTGATGATTTCATTTTTGTCAATGGCATAGGCAACGGCCTGCCGCACTTTTTTATTATCAAAGGGGGGTTTGCTGACATTGAAATAGATCCATTGATTCCCAACCGGCTGGGGCATCACCACGACCACCCCCGGTACAGGGTTCTTCATGGCTTCGCCAGGTCGCCTTCTTGGGGGGGTCCTGAATGTAATCCAGATCTCCCGCCCGGAGCGCCGTCCAGCGGACGCGTGTCATCAACGATTTTTTTCACGTAAATGCTATCCAGATAGGGAAGGCGATCCCCCGTCTTTTCATCGACCTCCCAGTATTGATCAAATCGCGTCAATTCCGTCGTTTCATTGGGAACGAAGGATTTGAAAACAAAAGGTCCCGTGCCCGGCGCCGGCTTCGTCGCTGTCGGCTCCCAGCCCGCCGGAATGATCGGGCAATTCTGGATCGTCAGGGTGGTCAAAAAGGGACCGAAGGGCTCTTTGAGCCGGATTTTGAGATGATACTTGTCCATGACATGGACGGAATCAATCCACCGGAAGGCAAAGGCCCGGGGCGATCGGGTGGCCGGATTCATCACCCGTTCGATGGAATACTTTACATCCCCGCTGTCCAGCTCCTTCCCGTGATGGAATTTCACCCCCTCCCGCAGGGGAAAGATGTATTCTCTCCCATCCGGGGAGATTTCCCATGACTTGGCCAGATCGGGATAAATTCTTACCTGCGGCAGGGGCCCCATGATGGTTAGGCCGTTGTACATCAGTACATAATTCTGGATAATCGATGAAAAACTGATTCTTGTGCGCATCCAGCCCAACGGGCCCATAACGTTCAGCGAGCCTGGAGCCGGCCTCCGTATTTGGGCTTCTTCTCGGCACCGTAAGCCGGCGAGGGTAAGCCATCTAGGGCTATTCCGGCCATTCCTGCCCCCGTCAGGTACAGGAATTCCCTCCGGGTCAACGCGTTCGCCTCCTCGTTTTTTTTCTTCATCTCGGTCCCTCCGCGAAATTGAGAGTCAAGGTCATTCCGGCTGTGGCCGGCCACCGGTATTTCTCCGGACCGGATGGATCTCCTCGCTTCACCGGTCAAACCCATAGGCCTTCGGCCGAAGAGCGGATTCCCGCCCTTTGCCGTGGTTCCAGCCAGAAATCATGAGGATGGACCGGGAAACTGACTTGCTTTCTGGCGATTAAGGCTTCTGAACCGGCCGCTGGATCAGTTCAAACATGGCCCCTCCGATCCGGTCCGAATCCAGGTAGGCAAAACCGCTGCCGTCTTCTCTTTTGATCCCTTGGACTACTTTCAGGCCGCGCTTTTCGGCTTCCGTCTCGCATTTCTTTAAATCCGTAACGAAGAAGCCGATATGATGAAGCCCCTCCCCTTTCTCCTTGAGAAAATCCTCATGAACGGTCTTCCCTTCGATGAGCTCGATGAGCTCCAGAGTAACAGGCCCCAATTTGGCGAAGGCCCGTTTGCCGCGATAACCCGCTTTTCGACCGTAATAGGTGGCATCGGGAAAATCGACCTCCCGGATTTCAAAAGGGCCGATGCCAAATATTTCCGTGTAAAACTTTACGGTCTCATCGATGCTTTTGACGACGATCGCTATCTGGCAGAGGTTGGATGGATCAAATGAGGGAATTCCCGGGCTCGGCATTGAATTGTCTCCTTTCCGTCTCAAAGGAAAACATTTTCCGGACCTGAATGAGGATCATGAACCGCCCAGCAGTTGCCGCGGATCTTCCAATTGTCTTCTGATGTGTTGCAGAAACTGGGCGGCGATGGACCCATCGACGGCCCGGTGGTCATAAGAAACGCAAAGATACATCATCGAACGGATGACGATTTTATCCTCTCGCACCACCGGCATCTTGGCGATCCGCCCCATCCACAAAATGGCATTCTGCGGCTGGTAGATAATCGGCGTGGCAATCACCGCACCGAAGACACCCGGATTCGAAAGGGTGATGGTTCCGCCCCGCATATCCTCCAAAGTAAGCTTACGCTCCCTGGCCCGGATGGATACTTCATCCAGGCCCTTGGCAATCTGCTTGAGATCCATCGTATCCACCCGTCTTGATGACCGGGGTAATCAGCCCCTCTTTTATGGCCACGACCACTCCAAAATTGACGTATTTCTTGACAATGATGGTGTCCTTGAAGAGCTGGGAGTTGACAATGGGAAACTCCCGGATGCTGTTTACCGCGGCGCGGATCACGAAGGGAACATAGGTCAGGTTGATCCCCTCTTCCTTCCATCCGAGGAGCGACCTCCGACCGGAGCTGTATCAGGTCGGTCATATCCACTTCCGCGATGGTGGTGACATGGGCCGCCGTCCGCACGCTGTTGGACATTCCGTCGGCAATCGCTCTTGCGGATCCCCACCAGGGGAAGGATCTCTTCCAGTTCCGGGATTCTCCCCTCCGGCGGGGGTTGTCTCCGGGCGATATGGGCTTCTACATCTTCTCTGGTAATCTGCCCTTCCGGGCCCGTCCCGGCCACTTCGGCTAAATCAACCCCCTGCTGCTTGGCCAGCATTTTTGCCGCCGGAAAAGCTTTCACCTCCGCCGGACGCCCCTTCCTCTCGTCTCCGCGGGAGTGACCCTCTCTTTGACCTCTTCCTTCTTTTCCGCAGCCTTCGCCAAATAAGCCGAAATATCTTCCCCCGCTGCTCCGATCAGGGCTACCGTGGAATCGACCTTGGCCATGGTCTTTTCCCCATAAAGAATCTTGAGGAGGATTCCCGATTCCGGCGCCACAATCTCAAAATTTACCTTTTCCGTCTCTACCTCGGCCAGAATCTCCCCTTTTCCGACCGGCTCCCCCTCTTTCTTCAGCCAGCGCACAATCGTTCCTTCGGTGATGGAAACCCCTAGACTCGAAAGCTTGACTTCAGCAGCCATTTTCAATCTCCATTCGATGACCTTTTCGCTCTCAGAATAATTCCTTTACCTCCCGAACGATGTCGGGAATCTGCGGTATGACCATCTGGTCCGCATACGCTGAACTGGGAATGATCGACTCCGCCCCGGCAATCCGCTTCACCGGCGCATCCAGGTACTGCAGCCCTTCTTCCGCTACCATCGCCGCAATCTCCGCTCCAACGCCCCCCATCTTCGTTCCTTCCTCGGCCGTCACCAACTTGGAAGTCTTCTTCACCGAGTTCAGAATACACTCTTTATCCATCGGGCGCAGACTGCGCAGGTCGATCACTTCGGCCTCAATTCCCTCCTTGGCCAACTCTTCCGCTGCCTTCAAGACCTTGTGCAACGTCCAGGCATAGGAAACGATGGTCACATCCTTCCCTTCCCGTTTCACCTCGGCCTTTCCGATGGGCACGAAATACTCTTCCTCCGGAACCATTCCTTTCACCCCGTACAACAGCTTGTGCTCATAGAACAGAACCGGGTTGTTATCCCGAATCGCCGACTTGATCAGCCCCTTGGCGTCATAGGGAGAGGACGAGAAGACGACCTTCAGGCCGGGGAAATGGATAAAGGTCGCTTCCAAAGACTGGCCATGGTGACATCCCGACCCGCCGGAGCTTCCGCTTCCGCCGATCCGGAATACCACCGGCACCCGAAAATCTCCCCCGCCGCACATATACCGGTACTTCGCCGCTTGATTGGCAATCGAATCCGCTGCATACAGGGTAAAATCGGGGTACATGATTTCCACCACGGGCCGCATCCCGGTCAGGGCCGCCCCCACGGCCGCCCCGCTAAAACCCGACTCCGAAAGCGGCGTGTTGATCACCCGGTCTCCGAACTCCTCATAAAGACCCCGGGTCACCGTCCAGACATTAATCTTGATATCCTCCCCGAGGAGGATGATTTTATCGTCCCGCTTCATCTCTTCCCGCAGGCCCTCGCGAATCGCTTCTGCATACGTCATTTCTCTGGATGCCATGGATTTTCTCCTCCTATTCAGTCAGCGTACACATCTTTAAGAATTTCTTCTCGGGTGGGGTATGGGCTCTCTTTGGCAAACTTCTCTGCCTCCTCAATCTCCACCCGGGCTTCCTCGTCAATCTTGTCCAAATCCGCCACCGTAGCCATCCGGATCTCGATCAGCCGTGCCCGCAGTCGCCTCACCGGGTCCTTCTTCTCCCACTCCTCCACTTCGTCCTTTTGCCGATAGGTCCCCAGATGAAAACGATCCATCGCCGTATGACCGTGCATCCGGTAGGTTTTCGCCTCGATGAACGTGGGTCCCTGGCCTGAACGAGCCCGCTGAATGGCCTCCCACGCCACCTCATAGACTCCAATGGCATCGTTACCGTCCACCACAACTCCCGGGAATTCCGTAACCCTGTGCCCGGTCGGCGATATTCCGCACGGAAGTGGTTTCGATGTTGGGAGTAAATAGGGCGTACAGATTGTTCTCGCACGAAAAAAACCACCGGGGCCTTCCAAACCGATGCCAGATTCATCCCCTCATGGATATTCCCTTCATTGGAAGCCCCATCCCCGAAGAAAACCATGACGACCTCATTGGTTTTTCGGAATTTGATCGACAAGCCGACCCCGGCCCCGATGGGCACATGGGCGGCCTGGATCCCCGGCCGCCCCATGATCCGCAGGGAGCAGTCGGCAATATGCACACCCCCTTTGCCCACACAGCACCCCGTCCTCTTGCCCATCAATTCGGCCAGCAGGACTTTCGGGTCCATCCCCTTGCCAATCGCCCACCCCCAACCCCGGTGATAGGGCATCACGTAATCGTTCGGCTGCAGGGCGGTGCAAGCGGCAATCGTGGTGGCTTCTTGCCCCCGGGTGGAATGCTGGGTGATGCGGATTCCACTTTCGACCAGCAGGTTGACTTTATCGTCAAAACAGCGCAACCGCACCATGTTGCGATAAATCTTCAACAGGGTCTCTCTGTCAATCGTAGCCATGCCTAACCTCCAATTCTTTTTTGGGTAGAATTCCTCTGCTTCCATCGCAGGTCAGCGACGCCGAAAATCTCGCGGGAAACTCGGGTCATATCCGGTTTGGAGTCTAAAACGCGGCAGACCGGGTAGACAAAACGAGTATGGGGGAAAGTCAAAAGAGAGCTCGCGATCTCTTGGGCAGGCAAGGGGATCGCCCATCCTGGAAGGGATTATTGCCATGCCGATAGTTCACATGTTCCACCCCGTTTGGGGTTCAACCGGTTTCCAAAATCCATAACAGCCCCCCTACCCAGTTAACTTCCGCCACCTTCTTCTTCTCCGCCCCCATGAGCTCGCCGTTTTCAAACAGGATGTCGCCTCTTCCCGGCTGCAGGCCTTTAAAACACATCGTGACCAGCTTTCCGTTTCCGCTTGCCGGTCCGCCCGATTCAAAGGTAATCTGGGCCTCCAATTTTCCCTTCTGGTCTCCCTTGGGTCCAATCTTATATGCGGGCTTTTCCTTTCTCTTCGAACAGTCCCCCCGGCCTGGAAGCTTTGGTAATTCACGAAGGCGGGGTCAAAGTTCAAATCAAAAGATACCTGGGAGACCTGGTCGATGGCTTTGGCCACCACATCCAGGCAGAAATTATTCTCCTCCGCCCCACGCGCCGGTTGAAGGATGATGGTCTTCGCCGGCACCAGGTCCAGGCTGTCATTGGGTTTAAAATTAATTACATAGACCGGATTTTTTTGGCGGCTTCTTTCTTCTCCGGCTCTTTTTTCTTTTGGCAGGCACCCAGAGAGATCAGGGCGACAATGATCAAAAGACTCAGGATCTTGTATTTCATGGGATCCCTCCTTTCCGCGGGAGAATGAAAATGGAAATCCTTTTTTCCGTCCTCTCCGTAATGCCCGAAAAAATGCCACGGGGGATCCTGCAGCCGGAAGTTTCCCGGCCGCAGGGTTTCTTCGGCTCGCCTTACTTGTCCATCCAGACCTTTTTCATGCCCCCGTGGTAATAGCAGAACCAGGTAGACATCCCGGCTTCATGCCCTTTGACATAATCCCGGTAGGCGATGGGGATGATCGATTTGGCCGTGTACAGGATCGGCAAATCTTCCATGTTCAATTCCACCACCTTCTTGTAAACCGGCTTCCGCTCTTCCCATTTCCAGAGAGCCCGCCCTTGCTCCAGCAGCCGATCCATTTCCTTGTTGCTGTACCGGGACCAGTTGTTCTGGCCGATCTCACTGGAGTGGAAGCGCATGTAGTAGGCATCATCCGGGTCCAGCCTTTCGCTGTCACCCTGGTAAGCGATGGCGTATTCTCCTTTTCTCAGACTCGACGATGAGGGGAACCCAATCGCGGGAAGCGATGGTCGCTTCAATGCCGACATTTTTCAATTGCCCGACCACGGCATTGGCCCCGTCGACCATGACGCTCTCCGTCGAGCAATGAATGACGGTCTTAAACCCGTTGGGGTATCCCGCTTCGGCCAGAAGCTGTTTGGCTTTGGCCAATGTCCGGCTCCCGGTCCTTTACCGGGATATAAAACCGGGAGCGGTTCAGGAAGGGTTGATTGTTGCAGGGCTCTCCCAGTCCCCAGTAGGCCGCCTTGATCAAGGCCTGTTTGTCCACGGCGTAGGCGATCGCCTGCCTCACCTTCTTGTTGTCAAAAGGAGGCTGGGTCACGTTGAAAAAGAACCAGGCCACGCCCACCGGCTGGGTAATGACCACCACGACCCCCGGGGTCGGGTTCTTCTGCTCCTCCACCGCGATCTTGCGGGGTGGGTTCTGGATGTAATCGAAATCGCCCGCCCGCAGAGCGGTCCAGCGCACGATATCCTCGGGGATCTTTTTCACATAGATGCCATCCAGATAAGGAAGGCGGTCCCCCGTCTTCTCATCAATCTCCCAGTACTTATCAAACCGGGTAAATTCGGTGGTCTCATTGGAAGTCAAAGACTTGAAGACAAAAGGCCCCGTTCCCGGCGCCGGCTTGGTTGGGTGTCGGCTCCGAATCCTTCGGAATGATCGGGCAGTTGCGGATGGTCAGGGAGCTCAAAAAGGGGCCGAAGGGTTCCTTGAGCCTGATCTTGACATGGTACTTGTCGATGACACTGATGGAATCGACCATGCGGAAGCCAAAAGCCCGGGCGAACGGGTGGCCGGATTCATGACCCGCTCCATGGAGTACTTCACGTCGTTCGCATCCATTTCCTTCCCGTGGTGGAATTTCACCCCTTCCCGCAAGGGGAAGATGTATTCCCTTCCATCTTTGGAGATCTCCCAGGATTTGGCCAGGTCGGGATAAATGTTGACCTGCGGCAACTGCCCCACATCGGTCAGGGCATTGTACATGAGGTAATAATTCTGGTAATCCATGAACTCCTGATTTTTATGGGCATCCAGCCCCGGGGAACCGAACCGCTCGCCCACTCGCAGCCTGCCTCCGTACTTGGGCTTTTTTTCCTGGCGCATGGCCCAGCTCCGGGAATTCCGGCCAAGGCCATCCCGGCCATTCCGGCTCCGCTCAAATAAAGGAATTCTCTCCTTGTTAGTCCGGAAAAATCCTGGTCTTCATCCTTCTTCTTATCCTTCATTTCTTCTGCCATTTCTTCTGCCTCCTTTTTGATGGGTCGGTCAAAGAACCCGGTCGGTACAATTTATCCCCGGAATTCCCCGCAGGGATTGCCCATCACGTGGGCTTTGGGGCTCAAATAATAAGTTATGCTATCAAAGGTTGAGGTGCTACGAGAGACATTCAAAGAAAGGAGCCTGATCGGGCAGGAAAAAGTTCGGGGCCCCAAGCGAGCGGCTTGTACCTTCTTCTCCACCCGTGACTGCTCTCCCCTCGGGCTTCCCTTTTCCGAACAGACAGAGGCAAAAATTATCTTAAGATAGCCTACTATTTCTGTCAAGTCTGGGGATTCCATGAGGGGAGGGGAAAAATTTCTAAAATCGATTTATCCGTTCGGTTAAAGACGATCGTCTTTTTAAGCAAAGAAAATTCCCTCCACGGTTTTCCAGGGGGCCAAGCGGCGTCACCGCTTTCTCAGGTAAGGGGGAATCTCCTCTTCCGGTTTGCCCTGATAGCAGCAGCGCAGAAGATGTTCATCAAATTGGTAATCCTTCGGTTGAGCCGGAGAGGAGGGAACGCAGGCCTGGCAAATCCCTTTCCGCGGCAGGATCGGAAGCTCTCCCTTAATGGATTCGATACGCTGGATGGCCTCTTGGACCGCCTCCTTTTCTCCTTCCGCAACCAGCGTTACCGCCCCCTCCGAGCCACTGCAACCTCCTGAGGCCACATGAAGGGCATCCACACCGGCCAGGATCTTCAAGGCAGTAATCTCGGTTACCACCTTTCCTCCCGAAAGGGGGATCAGTCCCACTCTCAGCCCCTGGCAATATTCAAAGGTCTGCTGGCCGCAAAGGGTCACGGCCTTGGGAACGGAAGGGACCATCTTCTCCAGACCCACCGGTACAATGAGCCGAATCCCGCGGGCCAGTATGGTTCCCATCGCCCATCCGATGGTTCCTCCTTCCGGATGGGCCATAAAAACTGCCGCATTCCCCTCCGGGTCTATGCAATTGGCCCCTTTGATGAAAATTGAGTCGCGTCCGAAGTCGCGGAGGAGCACATCCATGGTGGGGGCAGGGGGTTCGACGACTCCCCGGTTCAGCACCAGGATGGGCGGTTTTTCCGCTCCCAGCGTGGTGCAAAGGGTACCTCTCAGAATAACCCCGGAGAGGTACGCTTCCCGCTTCCACATTTCGGATACCGTTTCCTTTCCCCAGGATCTCTTCCGCTACAAAGACATTCGTGGAACCATGGCCGATGAGGATTTTCCCGTTTTCTTTGGCTCGTTTTACCTCTTCCATCTCCGCGACGGCCTTGGCGATAAGCCTTTTAGATTCCGCAGGGGTAAGGACAAATAATGCTCGCAAGTTGATCTTTCTCCTTTCAATGGGAAAATAGAACGCGCGCATTTCCCAAATGGCTGTGATTTAGCGTTCAAGCGCCGCGGGCAATGCGCATGACGGCTACTGGCTAAAGGATGGCCACGGCCCGGGTCCAACGCCCCGGCGCAATTTTCCAGTTTAATGGGGAACATGGCCACCTTAAACCCAAAAGGCCGGGGAAGTTTCTTCAGGTTATAGAGTTTCTCCGCATGGCAACTGTCTTTGACAATACTCCCCTTGTGCACGGGAAAGTAAGCGGCCGTATCCCCGCCTTTCAGTTTCTGGCACATGATATCAATGGAAATATCCATGGTGAAGGAATCGGTTCCCGTCATGATGACGCCTCGATCATACAGCCACATGAGGGCATCGCCGCTCAGGCCCGTAGCCACTTCGCTGAAATTGGGGTCATCGAAAAAGTGATCCTCGGCTCCCGTCCGAATCAGCACGATATCCCTGGGTTTAAGCTGATAACCGATTCGCTCCAGTTCCTTCATAAGATCGATGGCCGTAATCGGGTCACAGGCCTTCTTGCGGGAGAAATCCAAAAGCACCCCGTCCCCGTAGCACCACTCCAGAGGAACCTGGTCGATGGTCTTGGCCGGTTTCCCTTCCACGACGGACCCGAAATGCCAGGGAGCATCCACATGGGTGCCGGCATGGCTGGAGCAGGAAACCTCATCATTGGCATAAAGATCGGCAGTGGGTAAGAGCTTCAGACCGATTCCATACCTCTTGGCCAGTCTCCTCGCTCCCTCCTCATGGGTGATATGATCTACGGTGATCTCGTACCGCTCCATGGCCTGGGACATGATCGGAACACTGAGATCCAGGATCTCCGGCTTCTCGGAGGACTTCCCCTTCCCCCTCGATGGCCACCGCCCGGGTCCATCCCCCTGCTCCCTCTTCGATTTTTATGGGGAACATGGCCACCTTGAAACCGTAGGGCCGGGGCAAGGCTCTTCAAATTGGAAAGTTTTTCGGCATGAATGTATTCCCGGTCCCGCCCGGCATAGTGAACGGGGAAGAAAGCACTCTTGTTCCCTTTCTTCAATTCTTCCACCATTCGGGGGATGGGAATATCCAGGGTGTAGGCATCGGTCCCGATCAGCTTGATGCCCTGGTCCAGAAGCCAGTAAAGCGATTCCTTGACCAGCCCGGAAGCCATTTCTGCAAACTTCGGGGATCATCTTCGTAATCTTCTGCCCCGGTGCGGATCATGACGATGTCCATCGGCTTCAGGGTGTACCCGATCCGCTGGAGTTCTTTTTTGAGATCCTCCGGTGGAGATTGCTTCCCCCGGTTTTTTGGTTTGACTGAAGTCCAAAAGGACTCCGTTCCCGAAGCACCATTCCAGGGGGACCTGATCGATTTTTTTCGACGGCTTGCCTTCCGAGGTCGGGCCGAAATGCCAGGGAGCATCCACGTGGGTTCCTGCGTGGCTGAGGGTAATCACATGATCGTTGGCTCCGAAGGGAGCCACTTGATCGGTGCGCAGGCCGACCCTTTTGGCCTGCCTTCTCTGGCTTTCGGCGTGGCTCATGTGGGTGATCTTCACCTCATTGGGTTCCATGCTGTAGTTCTTCATCGTATAACTTAAATCTCTGACCTTAACCACTTTAACCTCCCGAATGAATTTTTCTGATTTTCAATTCCATTTTGTTCCCGGTTCGCCGGGAAACAAGAAGCTCCATCCATGGAGGCGGGTCTTACCGGACGACCAACTCCCGATGGTGGGGATAGAGCTTTTCACATCCGTCTTTCTTGACCAGCAGCGTGTACTCCACCTGGAACCCCCCCAGACCCAATTCTCCGTACGGCACCTCAATGCTGATGACCATCCCCTCCTCAATGGGAAGATCATAGGTTCCCGGAAGAAAAGGACTCCTGGCCTTCATCGGCTTCGTAAAAATCGGATAATCCCTGGCTTCGATGCCGATCCCGTGGCCGCAGAAATGGGCATACTTCGTATAATCTTTAATCCCGGCCTTTTCCACGGTCGCAGCGACCTCGGCGAACAACTTGGAGGGGATCGCTCCCGGCCGGAGAAGCTCCAGGGCTTTTTCCATGCCGGCTTCGATCGCCCGGTAACAGGTCTTCATGCCGCGCATTGGGAGTCCCTAAAACGGCACAGCCCCCTGCATCGGAATGATATCTGTTGTAAATGCTTCCCCCGTCGTACCGGAACATATCTCCTTTCTTCAGGCGATACTCCGCCCGGGGAGTGATGATGTCCGTAGGACATGATGGTCATCGAGGATTGGGTTCCCGAGGCCGTATTCCAGAATTCAAAGACAGCCCCTTCCTTGGCGGTACACTCCAGGAAATGCTGGGCAAGATCTTCTTCGCTCACCCCTTCGGCCAGACGATTGAGGACCGATTGCGCGGCCCTCTCGTTCAAGAGGCCCACCTCTTGATCCGCTCCAGTTCCTCCGGCGTTTTGACCATCCGAATGACCCGGAAGAGCTCAAAGGCATCCAGGATCGTGGCCTGAGGCAATCCCTGAACGAGGTGATCCCGGGTTTCCGGGTAGACATTTTTTTCATCCAGGCCGATCCTTCCCTTGTCCAGCCCCTTCTGCTTCAACGCCTTGACGATGGCCTCTCCGGCAGTCGGGGCGTGCTTGTCCTGGTCCTCCAGGATCTCCTTGAATTTCTTTTCTCCTTCGCTCAAGGTTCCCTCCGGATAAACGAAATAAACATCGTTGCCGAAGGTGTAAACCTCTTTCATCCAGGAGGGGTATCTGGCTGCCCAGGCGACATCCCCCTTGCCGATGATCAGGGCGGGAGCGATGTCCGCTCTCCGGGGAAAGAGGGCAAAGCTTTCCACATTTAAAAACCGATACATATAAGGAAGGTGGCTCTGAAAATCAGCCAGGTAGCTCACGTTCTCCGGGTGGGAAGCAATGAGAACATCCAGGTTGAACTCTTCCATCTTCTGCAGCATTCTTTCCTTGTTGACCAGCATCGAAATTCTCCTTTCTGTTCTTTAGGGCACATATTTTGCGGGCTGCGGGTTCCAGGCCCGCTTGACTCGAAACCTGGAACCGGCAGCGCGAATTCGCGCCTATTTATCCATCCAGGTTTTCACAAAACCGCCGCCGTGATAACCGAACCACGTTGCCATCCCTGCCCCGAACCCTTTCACGTAATCCCGGTAGGCGACCGGAATGATGGACTTAGCGAGGTATAGAATGGGAAGATCCTCTTTTACGATTTCCATCGCCTTCTGGTAAATGGGCATGCGTTCTTCCCATTTCCAGGTCGTCCTCCCCTTTCCAATAAATCATCGAGCTCCTTGTTGCTGTACCGGGACCAGTTATTCTTCTCGATTTCACCCGAATGAAGCCACAGATAGTAGGCATCATCCGGGTCGAGCCGCTCGCTGTCTCCCCTGAACCCGATGGAATATTCCCCCTTGCGCATATACTCGAAGAAAGGCGCCCGATCGATCACCTTGATGGTGGCCTCAATTCCGATATTGTTTCAGTTGGCCCACAGCCGCATTACACCCATCGACATACGTCGTGTCCGAGAAGGTCAGAAATTCCGTCTTGAACCCGTTGGGATAGCCAGCCTCGGCCAGAAGCTGTTTGGCTTTAGCCAGGTCGATACTCCCGGTCTTTTATGGGAGCATACATCCGGGAGCGGTTGGAAAACGCTTGATTGTTGACGGCTTCTCCCAGACCCCAGTAGGCCGCCTGGATGAATTCTTTCTTATCAATCCCAAAGGCAATCGCCTGCCTTACTTTCTTGTTGTCAAAGGGGGGCTTGCTGACATTGAAAATGATAGCCACATAAGCGACGGGTTGGGGCATGACCGTGATCGTACCCGCGGTTCGTTTCTTCAATTCGTCCAGGACGACGTTGCGCGGCGGGCAATTGATGTAATCGAGATCGCCCGCCCGCAGCGCTGTCCACCGGACCGTTTCGTCGACGATTTTCTTTATGTAAATACTGTCCAGATAGGGAAGGCGGTCGCCTGTCTTCTCATCCATTTCCCAGTATTGGTCGAATCGGGTCAATTCCGTGGTCTCGTTGGGAACGAAGGACTTGAAGACGAAAGGCCCCGTCCCCGGCGCCGGCTTCATCCCCGTCGGCTCCCAGCCGGCCGGAATAATCGGACAATTCTGAATGGTCAGGGTGCTCAAAAAGGGGCCGAAAGATTCTTTCAGCCTGATTTTCAGATGATATTTGTCGATGATCTGCACGGAATCGATCCAGCGGTAGGCAAACGCCCGGGGCGATCGGGTGGCCGGATTCATCACCCGCTCGATCGAGTATTTTACATCCCCGCTGTCCAGCTCCTTTCCGTGATGGAATTTCACCCCTTCCTGCAACGGGAAGATGTACTCTCTCCCATCCGGCGAGATTTCCCAGGATTTGGCCAGACTGGGATACATCCTCACCTGCGGCAACTCACCCATCTCCGTGAGGGCGTTGTACATCAGAACATAATTCTGGAAATCCATGAAAAACTGATTTCTATGCGCGTCCAGTCCGGTGGAGCCATAACGCTCTCCAACGCGCAATCTTCCCCCGTATTTGGGCTTTTTCGGACCCGAGACCCAGTCCCGGAATGCCGGCCAGAACGATCCCCGCCGCAGCGCCCGCTCCGCTCAGGTAGAAGAATTCCCTCCGCGTGAGACCCTTGGCTATTTCTTTTTCCTCTCTTCATTTTTCATCCTCTCCCTTCCGTGGCGAAGTCTCCACGGCTGGCTCGCCACCTTGGGGGCATCACTCCTCCCTTCTCCCATTGGCCAAAAGGTTTGGAGGAGGTTCCCAGTTACTTTTGTTGAATAATCCCCACATACCGCCAATTCCGGAATCCAAGCCCGGAACACCAGGACCTTGAGGGCTTCGATTGGAAGCGGCCCTTACTTATCCAGCCAAACTCTCGAGAAACCACCCCCATAATAGCCGAACCAGGTGCCGGCACCAGCCTCGTGGCCTTTGACATAATCCCGGTAGGCGATGGGGATCACGGATTTGGTCAGGTACAAAATGGGCAGGTCTTCCTTAATGATCTCAACTACCTTTCGATACAGGGGCACTCAGCGCGTCGAGTTCCTTGTTAGAATATCTGGACCCATTATTCTTGTCAATCTCTCCCGAATGAAAATATAGGTAATAAGCGTCATCCGGGTCCAGCCTTTCACTTTCCGATCTTGCCGAAACAAAATAATCCTCCTTACGCATACTTTCAAACCAGGGGGCCCGGTCCGTCCCAGACGGGACCCTTTCCGAAGAGGTAACCTGATTCCGGATTCCTAATTTCTAATCTTCGATGGCCATCGCACGAATGGGAAAGCTTTCGAGACCACCCATTCTCGCCGGGATCCCGAAAAACAGGAATCTTGATTTCTTCAGCTCTCCTAGATTGGCCAACCCTTCAATGATGGGAATGCCGTTAGAGAGCATCAGATCATGGGTGAAATACTTGTTCAAATCCCGCGGACGGTTGATGAGCGGGTTTTCAGGAAAAACGGAATCGTCGACTCCGACCATCTTGATCTTCTTTTGCAGGAGATATTCCGCCCCCTCTTTCACCATATAACAACGATCCTCCCCCTGATAGGGGCATCTTCCGATCAGAACAATATCATTTTCTTTAATCCCAAATTTCTCCAGGACTTCTTTTCCAATGGGAGTTCTGGCGGGCAGGTTCTGGCAGTCGACCAAAACTGCCATGCCGAAGAACTTCGTCAGGGCTAGCTCGCTGATGTCTTCTCCTTTCTTCCCCGGGTGCCGCACGGGGACAAAGTGAGAAGGGGCCTCTATATGGGTGGAGATATGGCTCTCCATATCGATGTAATGCATAAGCTCCCCCGGCGGAAAGGTGAACTCTTTGATTTCATATTTGCGCTTTCCCGTATCCAGCGGACCTTCCGCTTTTCCCGGTGAAACCTTCTTGGAAAGGTCAACGATGCGCCCTCGACCTAACTTTTCCGCCAGGTCTTCAATCGTCATGAGAACCTCCCTTCGATTTGGCTGTTCTTCCTGACAGCCCGCATTTTCAATTCGTTTCGTCGTTTAAAATTCATCTCTTAGCTTCAAAAAGATTTACAGAAATGAGGGGAAGGGGATATTCGGTTCTTCAGCGAAGAACTCCTCATCCCCCTTCGGATATTGGTACTTTCCTTTGTCCCGGTCATCGGGATAAATGAATTTTCCCCCCACCTTCCAGATGAACAGCTTGAATTTCATCAAATGCTTGTTGAATTCGTGCAAAAGGACCAGTTCGTTAGGGTCCGCGTGCTGGGTTGCCCACATATCGTAGTGGATGGGGATCAGCACCTTGGCCTTCAGGCTCCAGGCGATGCGCAAGGTATCGGACGCGGTTACCTTGTCAGTTATTCCCGGGCCGTTCTCGCCGTAGGAGACGAAACAGACATCGATGTCATGCTGCCGCCCATGTCGCAAATATCCGTTGGCAAAGTGGGAATCGCCGCTGTGGTAAATGTTTCCCCCGGGGGTTTTGATAACGTAATTAACAGCCCGCTCATCCATATCCGGGGGCATCTTTCCTCGCAGATTCCCGGTGGGGGGAGGGGTAATGAGCGCGGTCCGGTCGAATGATTCCAGGGCAAAAATTTCCGTATCCTTAATCTTATACGAATCTCCTGGTTTCAGGCGGACGATGCGTTCTTCCGGAACCCCCCAGCTGGCCCATAAGTCTCCGCACAATTTGGGACCGAGGAAAAGGGATTGGGTGTTCCGAAGGGCATTCGCAGCCACGAACTTGCAAATATGATCGCTGTGGATGTGCGTGGACAAGACGGCATCAAGTTTCTTCACCGCAAAGGGGTCGATGACATGGGGGGCCACCCGAATGAAGGGGGGATGTCTTCTCGAGCCCGTCATTCGGACTAATTGTCGATCTTTTTCCTCTTCGTAAGACTTCGCCTTCTTTGTCGCCGCACCCCTCTGCGTCCAAAAATCCACCGTGATGTCGGCATCCCCCGGGGTCTTGATCCATACGCCTGTACAAGCCAACCACCACATGCATACCTTCCCCTCAGGCACCCGGGTTTCTTCAATCTCTTCGTTCAAATAAGTCCCCCATTCGGGAAAGACCTCCCGCAACCACGTATCTCTGTCAATTTTCGACAAATCCATAGCTGACATATCTTCCCCCTCTCTTTTTAAGTTATGCCCCGAACCTTAGCAAGGAATTATCAAGGTCTCCCTGCCTGTCAAGCAAAAAAGGGGACCTTATGTTAGCCGGGGAGAAAGGCCTCGATCCCTGTTAGACCGCGAAAATCCACCTTTTCAGAGATTGAGGGGCTCAAGAATTTTACCCGCGCCATCTGGAAAAAATGATCAAGATCCATTGCGGGAGGCCCGGAGCGATTTCGTGAGAAGATTTCATTATACCAGATTGCGAAAAAGTGATTCTTCAAAACTGGAAGGGCGGTTTGCCTGGCTCGACAAGGGCGCTATAATTCTGTATAATCGGTCTAATTCGAGGTCAGGTCCGGGAGGGCTATGGCCAACGAGGTTTACGTCGCCGGTGTAGGAATGACCAAATTCGGCAGAAGTGAAAGGTCTTTACCCCAGCTTATGGTCGAGGCTGCTTCCCGGGCCTTGACCGATGCCCGGGTTCGGGCCATCGATTACATTTACATCGGGGTCATGGGCGTGGAAGAGTTCACCGGGGAAAGCAATATTGCCGCCGTGATCGCAGACCGCCTGGGGTTATCCGGGATCCCTTCGTCCCGGGTGGAAACCGCCTCTTCCACCGGTTCGGCGGTCTTCGAATCCGCCTTTTATGCTGTGGCCTCCGGGTACCACAGAAATGTTTTGATCCTTGCGGGCGAAAAGATGACCCATCTTCCCACGGCCCAGACGACCAAAATCCTGGCCGAAGTCATCGACGGTACCGAAAGGAAGTGTGGGGCCTCCATGCCCGCTCTGGCTGCTATGATCACCCGGAGATACCAGCATGACGCCCGGCTTTCGGACGAGCGGATACAGTCGGTCCTGTCCAAGGTGGCCATAAAAAATCATTACAACGGCTCCCTCAACCCCTACGCTCAATTCAGGAAGGTCATCACCGAAAAGGACTATTCCCGTTCGAAATGGGTCTCTACCCCCCTGCGGACCTATGATTGCGCCCCCATCACCGATGGGGCCGTGGGGGTGGTCTTGACCGCGGAGAAAAAACAGATTCGGGTCTCCGGGCTGGGGCACGCCACGGATACCCTGGCGGTGCGCCACCGCGACTCCTTCACCTCTTTCAGATCCACCCGGCTGGCCGCCCGGCAGGCCTATAATATGGCCAGGGTAAATCCCCGCGACGTTTCTTTTGCCGAAGTTCACGACGCTTTTACCACCTTTGAAATCATCGGCACCGAAGACCTGGGCTTCTTTCCTCCTAAAGAAGGATGGAAGGCAGTGGAAGCGGGCGTGACCTCAATCAAGGGCAAGCTGCCCATCAACCCTTCGGGCGGCCTCAAGGCGCGGGGTCATCCGGTGGGCGCCTCGGGTTTGGCCCAAATTGCCGAGGTGATCCTGCAACTCCGCGGAGAAATGGACCCCCAGCGGCAAATTCAGGGGGCCAGAATCGGCCTCACGCAGAATATTGGAGGGCTGGCCAACAATAATCTGGTATCCATTTTGGAAAGAACCGATCGGCATCGCGTCATCCCGGTATACTGGAAGGCTCTTTATGACCCGGGAAACATAGATCTCAAGGAGGTTCCCGGGGACCCCGTATCCGTCGACTCCGGAACCCTGGAAACCTTCACAACCTTATACAGCACCCCTGAAGGTATGCCTTCACCGCTTAACTTAGGGTTCGTGCGAACCCAGGATGGGCGCATGATTCTGGCCCGGGCCCACGCGGAAAATTTGAGGATCGGACAGAAGGTGAAAGTCGAAAAAGAACGAGACCTTTTTTATATCCAGGAAAGCCCCATCCCCGACTAGCCCTTCGATGGAGTGAAGAAACGGCTACACTGTATCCCTCATCGGGACCGGAACGAGGAAACCAACCAGCGAAAATTCCGCTCTAATTTTTTCATCCTTAACCCCCGCCGAGCCAGAAAGAAGCGAGGGCCACTGGCACTGCAACCCCCCGTTAAGAAGAAGATAGCAACTAGGGGGATCAGCAGCCGGTAAACCCCTTTCATGTCGGCCTGGAAAAACTCTTAATCAGTAGGTCGTCGGTTCGATCCCTACATGGCCCACCAATAGAATCATGGCGGTTATCCGTTAATCGGGTAACCGCTTTTCTTTTATTGCTGCCTATGTGCTACCTTTATGGAAGGAACATTCAGACAGGAGCCCCTTCAGACCCGAAAGCAGCTCACGAAATGGTTGGGCTCCACGGCTTTAAGCTCCGGGACCTCCCTGCTGCACTCCGCCACGGCATCATTGCACCTGGGGTGAAACACGCAGCCGGAAGGGGGATTCAGCGGGCTCGGCACCTCTCCTTTGAGGATGATGGGTGCCCGGGCGGCTTCGACCACCGGGTCGGGGATAGGCACAGCGGACAGCAAAGCGCGGGTGTAAGGGTGCAGAGGTTTCTCGTACAACTCATTTCTACCCGTAATCTCCACGATCTTCCCGAAGTACATGACCGCCACCCAGTCGCTGATGTGCCGGACCACGGATAGGTCATGGGCGATGAACAGGTAGGTCAGGCTGAATTTCTCCTGCAATTCTTCCAAGAGATTTATAATCTGGGCCTGGATGGAAACATCCAGGGCGCTCACCGGCTCGTCGCAGACGATCAGACTCGCTTCCATGGCCAGCGCCCGGGCGATCCCCACCCGCTGGCGCTGACCGCCGCTCAGCTCATGGGGATAACGAGAGGACACGGAAGGATTCAGCCCCACCGTGGAAAGAAGGTAAGCCACCCGGTCTCTCAACTCTTTGCGGGTGGCCACCAGCTTGAAAACTTTCGGCGCCTCTCCGATAATCTGACCGATGGTCATTCTCGGGTTCAGGGAGCTGAATGGATCCTGGAAAATAATCTGCAGCCTGGGGCGGATGGCCCGCAGTGCAGGCCCCTCCATTCGGGTCAGGTCTTTTCCTTCGAAGATCACCTCGCCCGAAGTGGGCCGCTCCAGCTGAAGAATGCATCGTCCGGTGGTGGTCTTTCCGCAACCCGATTCCCCCACCAGTCCCAGAGTCTCTCCCCGGCGAATGGAAAATGTGACCCCATCTACGGCTTTGATTTCCCCGATGACTTTCCGCAGGATCATCGCCGATGTGAGGGGAAAATATTTCTTCAGGTTACGGACCTCCAGTATGACCTCGCCTGGGCGCCGTTCCCCGGTCGACTTGTTTACATCCGGCTCGATATCCGGCTACCTTGCCTTTCAAATATCCTGCCTCAAACATGCGCTGAGATGCCCTGACGCCGTATCCCGGAGCTGAGGACTCTGCTTGAAACACATCTCCTGGGCAAATTTGCACCGGGGCGTGAAACTGCATCCCGCGGGAAGATTCGCAAGGTCCGGCGGCTGCCCTCCAATGGGGTCCAGCTTGGCTTTCCGCGGTTGGTCCAGTCTCGGCACGGAGTGGAGCAGCCCCAGGGTATAAGGATGCTTGGGGTTATGGTAAACCTCTCTCGAGATCCCGCTCTCGACCACCTTTCCCGCGTACATCACATTCACCCGGTCGGCATAGCGAGCCACCACTCCCAGATTATGGGTAATGATAATCATGGCCACTTTCAGCCGCTGAGTGCTTTTTTTCAACAATTCGAGGATCTGCGCCTGAATGGTGACATCCAAGGCCGTTGTCGGTTCATCTGCAAGGATCAGCTTGGGCTCACAGCTCAGGGCCATGGCAATCATGACTCGCTGGCGCATCCCTCCGCTGAACTGGTGAGGATATTGGCTTAATCTTTTTTCCGGGTCCGGGATACCTACCATTCTGAGAAATTCAACGGAGCGGCTCTCCGCCTCGGTCATACTCAGGCGCAAATGCTCCTCCAGGGTTTCCGTAAGCTGCCGGCCGATCGTCAACACGGGGTTCAGGCAGGTCATCGGTTCCTGAAAGATCATGGCGATCTCTCCCCCCCGTATCTTCCTCATCCCCTCCGCGTCCAGCTGGCGAAGCTCCCGGCCATTGAAAACAATCCGGCCGTTGAGGATTTTGCCGGGGGGGGTTGGAATGAGCCGCATGATCGATAGCGCACTCACGGATTTGCCGCATCCGCTCTCCCCCACCAGGGCCACCGTTTCCCCTTCCTTTACATCGAAGGAAACGCCGTCGACAGCTTTCACCACTCCGCCGGGGGTGAAGAAATGGGTCTTGAGGTCCTGTACCTCAAGAATCATGGATGACATATATCCTCAGCCAATCCTATACGGAATAGTAGATTTTCGAACTTTTCACAAGGTTCGCAGCTTGGGATCTAACTCGTCACGGAGGGAGTCCCCGAAAATATTGAAAGCAAACACCGCCGCGCTGATCGCCAGGCCGGGGAAGATCGCCATCCAGGGCGCGCTCTCGGCAAAGGTTACGGCAGCCCCTCTTAACATAAGGCCCCAGGCGGGCGTGGGTTCTGCCACCCCTACTCCCAGAAAGCTAAGAGAGGCCTCCGTGAGAATGGCTCCTCCCAGGTAAGCCGTGAGCAGAATCAGGTAAGGAGCCGCCACATTGGGAAGGATGTGGCGGAACATGATCCGGAGATGGCCGAACCCGCACGCCCGGGCGGCATCCACATACGGCAAATTGCGTATGGAGAGCGCAGAGGACCTGATGACCTGCGCGCTCCGCGGCACCAGGGGGATCACGATGGCAACGATGACGTTCAAAACGCCGGTGCCAAGAACGGCCATCATCGCCAGAGCCAGGACAATCATGGGGAAGGAAAGAAGCATCTCCATGAAGCGTTGAATAATGACGTCCGTCTTGCCGCCAAAGTAGGCGCAGATAACCCCGATCAAGGCTCCAAGGGTGGCCCCGAAAAAAGAAGCGGAGAAGCCCACCAACAACGCGGTTCGGGCCCCGTAGATGATCCGGCTCAAGATATCCCGGCCGAAAGCATCCGTTCCCATCCAGTGCTCCAGACTGGGGGGACGGAGCATGGCGCCGTAATCGGTCAACAGGGGATTGTAGGGGGAGATGAAATCAGCCAGCAATGCAGTCATCGCCATAATGACGAACACCAAACCGCCAAAAGCCCCAAGAGGACGCTGCCGGCAGAAACGGAGCACCCTCTGCAGCAAGCGGGTTCGGGACGCCGCTGCTGGCTCCGCTGTTCCTGACGGCAAGTATTCATAAGCCTCCATCTCTTCCTGCGCCCCCTATTTGTACCGGACCCTTGGATCAAGCCACGCGAAAAGAATGTCCGCGATGAAATTCATAAGGACGAAGAAAACCGCAGTTAAGAGCACCAGGCTTTGGGTCATTGTGTAATCACGCTGCTCGATCGCCTGGACCAGGAGACGGCCAAGCCCGTTCAGATTGAAAACCTGCTCGGTAACCACAAGCCCGCCGATGAGGAAAGCCAGCTCCAAAGAGATGACGCTGATCACCGGGAGCATGGCGTTTTTCAGGGCATGGCGGAAGAGGATCAACTTCTCCTTCAAACCTTTGGCGTGAGCCGTCCGGATGTAATCTTCCCGGAGAACTTCGAGGACCGAGGAGCGCGTCATCCGCATGATCATCGCAGAGTACCGGTACCCGACGGCTAATATGGGCCAGATGAGCTGCGTGAAATTCGCCCAGGGGTTTTCCCAAAAGGGAGAATACTCCATGGGAGGAAGCCACCCGAAGATCACCAGGAGCCCCAGGATCATGATGATCCCCAGCCAGAAAGAAGGAGTGGCCAGGCCTGCGATGGAAAAAACCCGGATCACGTAATCCACCCATGTATCCTGCTTCAACGCCGCCAGGGTACCCAAGGGGATGGCCAGCAGGACGGCCAGAAAGGTGGCCATGATTGCGACTTGCAGACTCAACTGGAAACGAATGGAGATTTCATACAGGACCGGCCGGCCGGTCCACATGGAAACTCCGAAATTGCCTCGAAGGACATCCCAAATCCAGGCCCCGAATTGATGCCACAGGGGCTTGTCCAGCCCGAGGAGTTCCCGCTCTTGCTGCAAGACTTCCTGGGAGACCCTGCTTCCTTCCCCGGCGTGTCTTATTTCGGCTATGTCGCCCGGAACCACTCGCATCAAAAAGAATATGAGAATGCCCACTCCCAGGAGAGTGGGAATCATCAGCAGAACTCGTTTGATTAGATAACGACCCAAAAAATGACCTTTCTTTTGCCGTTGATTACAGTTCAGTAAATCCTTCTTAGCGTCACCCGACCGTTCCGGCCTTTCTCAGCCGCAGAATCTCCTCCTCTGAAAAGCCGAGTTCCCTCAGGATTCCATCGGTGTGCTCGCCTAGATTCGGGCCTGCCATTTTCATTTCCGGAGGAGTCCCGGAAAGCTTAATCGGGTTTTGCACCATCCTGAACGGGCCATGCCGGGGATGGCTGAATTCAACAAAAAAGTCATTTGCCATAGCTTGTTCGTCCCGGGTTACCTCCAGGGGAGTCATCACGGGGGCCCAGATGAGATCGGTAGCCCCCAGGAAACGGGTCCATTCCTCGTAAGTTTTGCTCCGGAACATTCCGTCTATCATTGCGATCAGCTCTTCACTGTTCTTCGCCCGGGCTTCGGCAGTGGCGAATTTGGGGTCCTTCTCCAGGTCGGGCCGCCCGAAAGCCCTGCAGAAGCTGGGCCAGTACAGCTGGCCATTCGTCATCCCCAGCATGATCCACCGCCCGTCTTTCGTGGGGTAATGATTCCGGATGGGGTTGGGCACCCTGCGGCGATCGGTTCGAACCGCGTTTTGGCCCGTGGCCAGACAACCGGAGATATCGAACCCCATGATGTAGGCGGCAGTATTATAGAGGGAAACGGTAACTTCTTGGCCTGATCCCGTTCTCTCCCGGATGAAGAGAGCTGCCAAAATTCCCGCTAAAAGACTCAACGAAGTGGAGCTGTCCCCGTAGGCCGGGCGGGACACTTGGGGAGGGCTGTCCGGGTCATGCACCAGGTCCATAGCGCCGCTCCGGGCCCAGAAAGCCACGGAATCATAACCGCCGGTGTTCCTTTCCGGCCCCTTTCCCCCGTAACCGGTGAGGTTTGCGCTGATGATCCTCGGGTTGATTTTAGAAACATCCCCGTGGGTCAACTTGAACTTCTCCAGCTCGTACGGACGGAGATTGTTCAGAAAGACATCAGCGGAGGCGATGAGCCTGTGAAGAACCCTCTGCCCTTCTGGAGTCCCAAGATGGATGGCGATGCTTTTTTTGTTGCGGTTTACGTGCTCCCACAGATAGTTGATATTAGACCCCGGGTCCTGACCGAACGCTTTCACTCCGAGAAGGCTTCTCTGGAAATCTCCCCGGCCCGGCGGTTCCACATGGATAATCTCCGCCCCCCAGGTGCTCATTAACATTCCGGCCAGAGGCATAGCGGCCATACCCCCGACTTCCACGCATCGGATCCCTTCCAACCCTTTCATGGTGAAACACTCCCTGGCGATTCATCCCTGAAAAACTGGATCATCTCCAATTTAGTTGATCGAATTCTTCTAAAAACCTAACAAGGGTTCGGAAGGGAAGACCCATTCCGCCACAAGCTTTGGCGGGATAAAGCTTGGGTTACAAGGACCTAATGGCTCTCCGCAATGCGCAGCGGGGGCCTGAACGGGCCTGCTTCAAAGGACAGAAGAACACCCCCGCCAGAGCCAAGAACGGATAGGTGCCTCATGATTGTGGCGGAATGGGTCTTCCCTTCCGAACCCCTGGAATCCCAGCACAATTTACCAGTCCCGCCGTATTTTCCTTCAACTAGATTGGAGATGATCCGAAAAACTTAACCGCGCCCTCTTTTCCCCGAGGAAATCCCATTCCTTTATGGATTACCGATAGCTTCGGATCATCGAGCCTCTTTCGGGATTCCTCCAGCGGCCGCCAAGGCCGCCGCCTTTTCTCTTTCCCGCCGGGCGGTCACCTCGGCCCGCTTGAGCACGTTGTTCACCTGCTTCAAATTGGCCACATCGACCATTCGGCCGTCGACGGCTATGGAACCCAGGCCCTTGCGGTAGGCTTCCTCCAACGCTTCCTTCACTCTGCGAGCTTTTTCCACTTCCTCCGCACTGGCCTTGAATCCCTCGTTGATCGGTTCGCACCAGGCCGGATGAATGGTAGATGTGCCCAGGTACCCCGTCATAAAGGAATTTCGGCAGGCCTGGAACATGACTTCCCGCCCGGCCGAAATGTTGGTGAAGTCCACGTTATTCTGGGGGAGGAGGCCGCAGGCCTGCACCTTCGCCGCCCGGGCAGCGAAGAGCAGTCTGCTTGCGGGGTAGAAAAACTGAGAGAAGGTCAACTCGGCTGAACGGGTATAGCCCATATCCAGGGTCAAATCAACCGAGCCTACGCTGATCTGCACCACCCGGGGGCTCGATGCAGCAATGCTTTCCAGGTGAACGATTCCCCTGGCCGTTTCGACGATGAGGTCAAAGTCGATCTGCCCCTCCTGGAATCCCCGTTCCCGTTCCAGCCGGGTCACCATTCCGTCGAGGCGCTGAATCTCTTCGGCGGACTCGCACTTGGGGATCATCACCCCGGTCAGGCCCGGAATGATGACTGCGTCCAGGTCCTCGGCTTCGAATTCCCGATTGATCCTCACCTGGACTTCCGCTCCTCCCCGCCGGACCATGGGCAGTACATCCTTGACCAGCTTCCGGGCAGAGTCTTTTTCCCCCGGGGGAATGGAGTCCTCCAGGTCAAGAGTGATGCAGTCCGCCCCGCGGGCCCAGGCCTTGGCCACAAATTTCTCCCTGTTGACGGGCACAAAAAGCTTCGACCGGCGCACGAACTGCAGGAAGTCTGCTTGTGCAGAAGACATGAATCCCCCCTTTTTTCTGCGGATCATCTCCCATTTTCTTGAAGGACATCAGGTCAGAAATGAAATTTCACCCTCACTCCAAATGCCCGGAAGGAATGTAGGGGCGATTCATGAATCGCCCCTACAAAGCATGGGGCACATATCTCTTCCCGGTGAAGGAAACGCGCGATGATCCTTTCTGCCGTTCTTCAAGCCTCCTACTTCTCCAGCCATGCATCCGCGAGGTCCAAATTAAGAAAATGGTGGGGAAGGGCGTTCCAACCCTTCAGCTTGGCGGAATGCAGGACGATGCGTTGCGTCCACCCCGATACCGGAAAGGAGTAGGCCATGTCGGACATCACGCGCTTCTGGAATTGATGGGAAAGCTTCCTCCGCTCAGCCGGGTCCATGGCCATGCTCTGCTTCAGATACAGATCGTCCAGGACTCTGTCCGTATATCGCCCAAAGTTGGATGGGCTCTTGTCGGAGGAAAGAAATATCAGGAACAGCAGGTCCGGGTCCGACATGTATTCAGAGATGTAGTGCATACCCAGCTTGAAGTCCCCTCCGCGCATGAGCTTGTAGTACGCACCCACTTCCAAAATCTTCTGGTTGACATTCAGCCCGATCTGCCGCCACTGATCGATGAGCCAGATCGCCTGCGGCTCATATTCGGGCCGGCTTAGAAACTCAAAAGTGGTACCTTCGGCCACCCCGGCCTCCCGAAGCAGGCGGCGGGCCTCTTTGCGCGATTCTTCGATGTTCTTGGAAAACCCGGCAAGCCCTGTGAGTTCCTCTTCGGTCATCGCGAGACCTTCGCCGGGACGAAGCAGGCCGCACGGGATCGGCGCTGTGGTGTAAATCCGCGACAGGGCCTTCGATCCTTCCCATCTGTCGAGGGCCAGGGTCATGGCGCGGCGGACCCGGGGATCATTGAACGGGGCCTGCTCGCAATTGAAGATCACCGTGTTGGTGGAGCCCCCGAGCAACTCCTGCACTCGGACTTTGTTCCCCATGGAACGAACGGCATCGTCCCGGTTAGCGGGTGAAAAGAAGCGAAACTCGGCATGGGCCCGGCCTCCGCGAATGGCTGAAAGGCGGGCGCTTACATCGCGGATAAAGAGGGCGCGGTACCCATCCAGATAGGGTCTGCCTTTGCGAAAATAACCCTCGTGTCTTTTCCCCACCCAATGGGATCCGGTGACGTACTCCACGAACTTAAAGGGGCCTGTTCCCATTATGTTTTTTTCATACCACTTGGGGTCTTTGGCGAGGATGTCCGCTTTGTAAATGTAATTCCACGGCGAGGCTAAGCTGCCCAGAAACGAAGCGGAGGGCTCTGTTCAGGCGGAAGACAACCGTGTGGTCATCCGGAGCCTCGACCTTCTCGACCACGGTGTAAAAGGCCTTCCGGATGCTGATGACCCCCTGGGGAGGAAAGATGATCTTGTCGTAGCTTGCTTTGACATCTTTCGAGGTAAGGATGCTGCCGTCGTGGAACTTTACTCCCTTGTGAATTTTAAAGGTGTAGGTCTTATGGTCCGGCGATACGGTCCAGCTCTCCGCCAGGTCCCCTATAATCTTGGGATAGTCGTTCTGGTCGAATTTGAGGAGCAGGCTGTAATGCGGTGATACCGGATGGATCAGCGCATAGGTGGATTCCCGGTGGCCGTCGAAGGAGGGCGGCTCCGCTCCCACGGAGTAAATGAGGGTCCCCCCCGTTTGGGGTTTCTCTAATTCAGCGGCTCCAATTCCGCCGCTGGAAAAGACCAGGATCGCCACGATCATCCAAACGCACCAAATCCCAGAGAAACTCCTGTTTCTCTTCATGGCAGCTCCTCCTTTGCTCATGGATTTCCCAGGTTCACGTCAAGATGTTGGGAGTTAGAGGACCGTACTATATTTTCCATTCTCTGTCAATAAAGAGTGGTCTCCTGGCCCATTTTCACAGGCAAGCGGCACGGGCATTGTTGTCTTCGGAAGAAGACCTGGAAATGAGGGGAGAGGGTCTGGCCGTTTTGAATCCCACTCTTTTTCATGCTATAGATATCTTAACCTGGCGTGGAACCAAGCACGCCTGTCCGCCATGTGAAAAGCTTTCCAGAAATCCCCCCATCCCCCCTTTGTCAAAGGGGGGCCGGGGGGGATTTCTGAAATTCGCTGCCAATTTGCGCACAACTTTAGTGCCAGCGGACCAAGGACATGAACAAACGGCTGCATGCTTTAGAAGATATCTGCCGGCAGTTCGGGGTAACCTCGGAGTCTTTGTGAAAGGTCCTAGCCCTTGGGGAGGTGAGAAAATCTGTAGTTTTATTGGTCATATTTCTATAGTAATATCACTTCCGCCCTTCCCGAAAGGATAAACCTTCACCAGTAACTATTACTCAGTGGCGTTAGTTAAATGTAACGCGTAGGCGTTCTGCGAGAGAGAGTTTCCAAATGGAAAAATTTTTGCATGGCCGGGATGACCGTTTCTTGGCTGATGGATACTCATCTCTAAATTGAATAAGGAGGTGGTTATGTGTAAAGGGCAGTTCACCCGTCGTGATTTCATCAAAGGGGCTGCGGCGGCGGCCGCAATTGCAGCCGGGGCAGTCCGCATGCCTGCAAGCGTTGCCGCCGCCCCTTCCGCGGAACACAAGGTGCCCCATTCGTCCGGCACCGAAGCACCGAAGCTCAAGGCGCCGGCGAACGCGTGCGACTGTCACCTCCATATCTATGATCCGCGGTTTCCTCCGCCCGGGCCCTCGGCGCGGCTCGTTACCAATGCGGGGGTGGAACAGTACCGGCTTCTCCAGAATCGGATCGGAACAACAAGGGCTGTGATCGTCACGCCCAGCGCCTACGCTACGGCTAATGCCGTCACCCTGGATGCCATCTCCCAGCTCGGCCTGGGGAACGCGCGGGGAATCGCTGTTGTCCGTCCGGAGGTCACCGATGCCGAGCTGAAAAAGATGGCCGACGGGGGAATCCGGGGGATTCGCTTCACCCTCTTTGACCCGAAAACCGCGGTGACCGGCTTTGAAATGATCGAGCCGCTGGCGAAAAGGGCGAACGACCTCGGCTGGCACGTGCAGCTCCATTTCCGCGGGGATCAGATTGTCGAACGCGAAGACCTGCTCAAGCGCATTGTGGCGCCCATCGTCTTTGATCATATGGGGCGCATCCCACAACCGGATGGAATCAAACACCCCGCGTTCAGGTCATCTGCGGGCTGATCGACAAAGGCCGGACCTGGGTCAAGCTATCAGGCGTCTACCAGGACACGAAGGTCGGCCCCCCGACGTATGCGGACGCGTCGGAAGTCGCGAAGGCATATCTCAAGTTTGCCCCAGAGCGAATGGTATGGGGGAGCGACTGGCCCCACCCTACGGAAAGGGAACACAAGCCCAATGACGCCATCCTGTTCGATTTGCTAGCCGAGTGGGCACCGGATGAATCTCTCAGGAAACGGGTCCTGGCGGACAATCCGGCGGCGTTGTATGGGTTCTCAAAGTAGATAGATCCCCCGACCTTCTCGGCTCCGAATGGGAACGCTCGAAATCCTTAGACAGGCCGCTTATTTATTCCGCCGTCAATGGCTAAAAAGGATAGAATCAGAAGAATAGTACTCAAAAAAAGGACTTTCCTCCTCCCATCATCATGGGCCGAGAAAAGATCATTTAACACGGTCAGGTTAAGAACTATAGTCTACGTGAGGGCCTGTTTATCATGGAACGAGGAAGCGCGAAAGACAGATATGGCAGAACGTGGAAAGCAAGGGTTGTTCCTGTGGCCCAGTCCGAAGAAGAAGACTTTCGGTTCTGGTTTGAGGGCCTTTCTCCGGGAGAACGAGTTGACGCCGTTGATTCATGTCTGCTCGGATGTCTGAAGACGAGGGAAGCAGATGGCGCAGCGAGATTACGAAGAGTTTCTCGAATCATTAAACGCAAATGGCGTTAAGTACTTGATCATCGGCGCTCATGCGGTGGCCTTTTATGCCCGACCAAGGGCAACGAAGGATCTCGACATCCTTCATGAGCCAAGCGAGCAATCGGCACTTCGAATCCTGAAAGCCATTCGAGAATTCTTTGGCGGCGCCGACCTCGGGATCACAATTGACGATCTGTGCAATGCCGATTTCATCGTGCAATTGGGAGTTGCACCGGTTCGGATTGACTTGATGAGCGCTATTCCGGGCCTTGAAAGTTTCAAGGTTGCCTGGGAAAAAAGGACAATGGGTAAGTACGGGAAAGTCAATGTGGCTTATATTTCCCTCAATGATCTAATCAAAAACAAAGGAATAGGGACTAGGGAACAGGATAAGGCCGATTTAATCTACCTGAAGAAAGCAAATCTCAGGAAGAAAAGTAAATAATCTGCACCTAGGGCCATGTCGAGAGACAACGGGTAACGGGTTTCGGTACCGCGACCCCCACGAAAGGCAGATGATATACGTAATGAGATTTATTGTCCTCGTATTTTCGGCTGTTTTCCTATGGGTTATTCCAGCGGAAGCCGCTCCTGCTTTTGTAGTCAGTCCAGGGGGCCCCGAAGCCAATCTCGAGAAAGAGCTTTACCTGTATGAGAAGAACCCGTCGGATGGGTCCATTGTTCCCGGCGGGGCTTGGGGAAAGATGAGTTACGCTCGGGAAGGACCCGCGTTTAAATTTGTTTTCAACGCATACCGCCTGCGGCCGCGAGTTACCTATACGCTTATTTATTTCCCCGACCCCTGGCCGGCAGAGGGCCTGATCTGCCTGGGGACTGCTATGGGGGATACTGAAGGGACAGTCCAGATGAAGGGGGCGGTCCCGATAGCTCATCTTCCCGGGAAATATGACGCCAACTATCCGGCTGGCGCAAAAATTCGGCTTGTTCTGTCGGATGACATTGATTGGGGAATGGGAAGCTCCATAGGCCGCAAACGCATGAGGCGATGGAAGCCGACCCAATACCTTTTGGAAGCAAAACTCATAAATTTTTCGGTTACGCCGGACAGGTTGTAATCCCAAGCGCGGGATGAGGGGCGGAACTTTTGGCCGGAAGAGCATCTTCTCCGGGGGCCTCGACCGGCAGTACGATCTTTTGGTCCCTTCCGGCTATACTCCCGGCAAACCTGCGCCCCTGGTCTTTAATTTCCACGGATTCACCGCCAATCCAGAAAGCCAGGAGTGGCTATCGGGTATGTCCAGGCTGGCTGAGGAGGCCGGATTCATTCTGGCTACCCCCAAAGGATCGGGAAGAGAAGAAGTCCTCGGCTGGAATTCCGGTGAATGCTGTGGGGAGGCGGTCCTGGAAAACGTGGATGATGTGGGCTTTACCTCCGATATGATTGACCAGATCAGCGCTGAATATTGTGTGGACCCCCTCCGGATCTATGCCACAGGGATGTCCAACGGAGCCTTCATGAGCTATCGTCTGGCCTGCGAACTGGCGGACCGAATTGCCGCAATCGGGCCTGTTGCTGGAGTTACGGTCACGGATGACTGTCTTCCCTCCCGTCCGGTGCCGGTCATTTCCTTCAACGGCACCTCCGACCTTCTCGTCTGGTACGATGGCGGTATCTATGAAAGCGTCCCTCGCACCATTGTTCGCTGGTCGATTCGGAACGGATGTTCACGGGAAATGGAAACGATTTATGAGAAGGGAAATGTAAGGTGCGAAACTTACAGGAAATGCAAGGAGGGCGCCACTGTTGAGCTATGCACTATCTCTGGCGGGGGGCATAGCTGGCCGGGAGGCATGGATATTTCCTTGCTGGCTCCCTATATCATCGGTTTAGAAGGAGAGACGACCCGGCACATCAACGCCTCCCGGGCGATGTGGGAATTTTTCCAGAAACACCCAATGCGTCCGGTCTACGCGCGTTAGTATGTTGAACCTTGCCCAGGCCGGAAAAGAGAAAAGTACTTCCTGTACTCTTCCTTTTGGGATTATGGCCGAGGATACAACATTTCAAACACAACTCATCATTTGGGCTTGAAAACCGGGGGATATTTCCACAGGTAATTTTCTCTTGACATCATTTTTCTTGAGACTATCTTAAAGGCGTACCTTACCATCTGACCAGTTGACCTTTTTCCCCAAAACCCTAACCTTCTGGAGTGCCTTATGAAAAGGTTTTTCCCGAAGGTGCCGATATGAAGCCTCCGAAGGTAATCTCTGGTTGCCTTTGGAGGTTTAGTATTTTGATTCCCGAAAAGACCAAAACAGCCTGAGGATCGGACGGAAAGCCAAGGGTCTCATGTGACTCAGCGCGATCCTTCATCAGTCAGACAGCGGGGCTACCGGATACAAATGATTCATATAGGAGGCCTGCGATGAAAAGGGTTTCGGAGGTAATGATGGGTTTAATTCTTGTCCTGGGCGCAGGGAATACCGTCCACGGCGCCAGCTATACTTATACTGGTCCCGTGGATTATCCCGGCGCTTTTATTACCAATGCCCGGGGCATTAATGATCGGGGCACCATTGTCGGGGATTCCTGGAGCGAGGGCAGCGGGTTTCACGGCTTTTCTCTGACCGGGACGACCTTTACTCCCGTAGATTATCCCGGCGCTGGATTCAACGTCAATGGCATTAATGATCGGGGCACCATTGTCGGCACGTACTTCGGAAATAGGCCTCATGGCTTCTTATTGAGCGGTGGAGCCTATACGACGGTAGATTATACTGGCCTGTTCGATAAGGATCCCCTGCAATTCGCATCTACCTACGTCGATGGCATTAATGATCGGGGCACCATTGTCGGGACATACTCGGACGTCACTGGAGGTCACGTCTTTACTTTGAGCGGTACAACCTTTACTCCCCGAGGGGATTATCCCGGCGATGAATCTACCTCTGCGAGGGGCATTAATGATCGGGGCACCATTGTCGGGACATACTCCATATACACGGACGCCACCGAGTATCACGGCTTTTCTCTGAGCGGTACGACCTTTACTCCTGTGGATTATCCCGGCGCTGAAGCTACCTATGTCAATGGCATTAATGATAGCGGCACCATTGTCGGGACATACCTGGACGCCACTGGGGATCACGGCTTTTTTCTGAGCGGCACGACCTTTACTCCCGTGGATTATCCCGGCGCTGAAGCTACCTATGTCAATGGCATTAACGATCGGGGCACCATTGTCGGGACATACGCGGACGCCACTGGGGCTCACGGCTTCCTGGCCACCCCCGTCCCCGAGCCCTCCGTTATCCTCCTTCTTGGTTCTGGTCTGGTTGGTCTTATTGGATTCAGGAGGAAGTTTAGGAAGTAGAACCATACTTAATTGGAGAAAAGTAAAGGCAGGGTCAGAAATCGCCCTGCTCTCTTTTTTTGAGCATTGCTATTGGTAATCGCTAGTCTCAGGAGTTATCACAGGGTGAAGACTCGTAGGTGCTAGCGTTAAGGTCGCCAGGAGGAAAAAGATCCTCTGGCAAAACAAGAGCTTCTTCCTGAACTCCTTAATTCTAAATTTCGGCAACATATACAACATTTCAGAACAAAGTCGTCAGACCCTTTTATAAAGCCGAGTAAGCCCACCCGACCTTCTGATTCCTACCACTTGTTGGCGCAAAATACAGTCCTTTATAACACAAAATACAGTCTTCAATGTATTTGCTACCCAAATAATCTTAAGTAAACTGATTATCTATTCAAATAAGTCATCCACCCGATAAAGCTAAACCCTCCGTGAGAAGGGACAGAAAGTAACGGATCTCTCAAAGCACTCAAGTAGTTGATATGACGTCGATTCCATTTGAGATGAGGGCTGAAACAAAGGAATAGTTTTGACAATATTCCCACTCAGGAAAGGAGGATCGGCATGAGAACACTGACCAAGCGGGGTAGCGTAAAGAGGCTTGTTTCACTTCTGTTTCAAACGTCCGTCGGTGCGGCAGTCATCCTCGCGGCAACGGCTCCCGCCGCCATTGGCACACCCGTCAACACGAACAGCAATGCGGCCTATGATATATTCGCGACCAATGCCACGGTCCAGAATTTCGAGAACCTCTCTGGGAAAACTCCCCTCAGCGGTATCAATACCAACTATGCGAATGCCCTAAACAGCAGCCTGAATGTCCCCTTAAGTGCCCAGTTGAGCCTGGATATAACTGGGCTGTTATTCCACAGCGGGGGCGGGAGCTTCAATAACCCAACCGGCAATCCCGGCACCCCGACAGCCCTGCTCACGGTCCCGACCGCCACAGATGCCCGTTCTCCGTCCACGGTCGTCGGGAGCCTGGAGATCAACACGACGAACCTAGACATCGATAACTTTGTGGAGATCGTCTTTATCAGTACCCTGCAGAACCGCGTGGGCGTCTGGCTCAACCCGTCACTTGGAAATGTCACCTTCACCGCCTTCGACAGCAGCGGGGGATCATTGGAGAGTTTCACCGGGAATGCGGGGAATTTCGTTGGGGTCCAGCGCCCGAGCGCCGACATTAAGTTTGTCTCCATAGTCGGGGGCACGGCTGGGTTCACGATCGATGATCTCACTTTCGGAGGTACCGGAGCTCCCCCTCCGAACGGAGTTCCCGAACCAACAACCATGATCCTTCTCGGTTCTGGATTGGTTGGGCTTATTGGGTTCAGGAAAAAATTCGGAAGGTGAATAAATTCAATTTTGAAAGAGCAAGGCAGGGTCAGAAATGGTCCTGCCTTTTTTATTATCCATATTTCAAGTCGTAATCATTGCGTTTCGATAATCTTTCGGATTGCAGATAAGGTAGGTGTACTCAATTCCAGCTAGTCGCCATTAAGCCTGATGAGCAGGTAAAAATAACTCGGTTCGTCAAGAAGTGTTGATCTTTCGCACTGTGCATTAAATCTCGTCCAGTTACCTCAATAAGTTCATCGGAGACCGCGATAATCCCTCTCAGCACAAAAGATTTGGATCGACCGTTCAAGAAACAGGAGCATGGCAGTTACGCTTGCTTTCTTCTAGAGCATAATGGGAGTCATTTCCGCCCGTCGAGCGTCAGTCATCACTTGCCGACCGTTTTTCGGATGCTGGCCAGGTGCTCGGTCGCGTGGCCGATGAGACCCATGTGGATGAGCTGTTCAGCGGTCAATACAGGTCCTCCTGGACCGAATGTCCCGCTCTTCATCATCTGATCGTCGGTCAGCCCACGAATAGCCGCGGCGGCCACCTTCCCGCCTTTCCTGAGCATCTCGAGTGTTTCCGCCTTTGTGCACTTCGCGTATTCCCTCGCATGCCTGGCGTTCATCTCGTGGATCATATCCATCGTGAAGCCCAGCGGCTGCCCGGCCACAATCTTTTTGACCGCGTCGGAGACCGCTTCAAAGGCGCCGGCGAGGTGGTGCGCCGTCACCCCCACCGACCATTTCTCAGCCTCGGTCACCTTTGCCCAGTCCGCTTCGTTGAGCTTTTCTAAAGTGGTGATAGCTTCCTGGACCTTCGACTCGATCTGATTAACGAGCACCTCACTTTTCGCTCCCATAAGATCCTCCTCCACCGCAGAAATATTCAATCGCCTGGCATTTTTGATTTCGCGAGACCAAGTGCTTTCCTCGGCCACGTTGAAGATCTCAATTCATAGCCGCAACCCCTCTAGTAGTTCATCAAGCGTTAATTATCAATATATAGTGAACGGCTTAAGTAAGTCGACATCCAGTTGCCTCTTATTGACTTATGTCTCGCCGTAAAATCCCCCCTCCCCCCCTTTGATAAAGGGGGGGGTTTGGGGGGGATTTACCAGGGATTGCCCATGCAATGTCCACTTTCTTTGGTCGGGCACTATAATTAGATGAAAAAGGGAAACTTAAGGTTCGTAAATGCCTCGGGCCTAGTGTCCTGGAGAGGATTTTCATGAAGAGAGAGATGCTTAAGAGCGGCCCTCCTTTCCCGCGCTATTTCGCAACGGGCATTCCTGTTTCGGCAGGAGTTCTAATCATTGCCCAGTGAGGGAGCTATTCCCCGGCAGGTCATGGGAACGGCGCTGGCCCTGGGTAATTTTTTGGCTGTAATCGGCATCGCCACCCTGCAGTATCTGATGGGCTGGCTGATCGAACGCCATCCGGCGGTTACGGGTGTTTACCCGGAAGAAGCCTATCGGGATTTCTTCTCTCTTCTCTTTGCCGGCGTGGACATGAGCTTGATTCTCTATTCAAGTACACGGGAAAATCGCGGTTTTTTAAGAGGTTTCATCCAAGAAGTAACCAATTCATCTCATCTCGGCGCCCAGCCGATCGTCCACCCGCCATCTACAGGAATCGTGGCTCCGGTGATGTAAGAGGATTCATCGGACGCTAAGAAAAGCGCAAGGTAGGCCACTTCGACCGGCTTCCCGATTCGCCCCAAAGCAGGGGCTTGCCGGTAACGTTCTTGAAATTGAGGTTCTTTGATCCGCGAACCGATCATGGCGGTTTCAATGGGTCCAGGGCAGATACAATTCACCCGGATGTTCTGCAGCCCGTAATCCCGAGCCAGAACCCGGGTCAGAGAAACGACCCCTCCTTTGGCGGCCGTGTAGGCATCGGCTCCGGGAGTGGCTACCAGAGCGGAGATGGATGCTGTGTTGATGATGGACCCTCCTCCACTTTCCAGGAGGAGCGGGATTCCGTGCTTACAGCAGAGAAAAATAGATCGTAAATTGATCCGGATAACCAAATCCCAATCTTCAACGCTCGAGTCGCGAATGGCTCCCATATGTCCGAAAGAAGCTCCTACGCCCGCATTGTTGTACAGGATTTGCAGCTGCCCGAAGCGTTCTTTCACTTCCCCAAACATTCGCTGCACTTCTTTTTCTTCGGAGATGTCGGCCTTCCAGAAGAAAGCTTCCCCTCCGGTTTTCTTAATTTCAAGAATGGTTTCATTCCCTCCCTTTTCATCCCAATCCACAACGGCCAGCCGAGCCCCCTCGAGGGCGAACATGATTGCTGCGGCTTTTCCCATTCCGCTTCCGCCTCCAGTAATCAGGGCCACCTTTCCTTCCAATCGCCCCATAATTCCTCCCCTAATGCCGGAACCCGGCAGTGAATATTAAGGAATCCATGAGTGAATAGACAAATTTTCCGAAAATTCCCCCTCCACCTAGCTCTCCCCCGCTTTCGTGGAGAGGCTAGGGAGAGGAGGGCGGTGGGCCCTAGATTTCCAGGGGAAGACCGGTTTCGGCCGATTTCCGAACTGCCAGGACCATCTGTAATGCTGCCCTGGCGTCTTCCCCCGTTCCGATTTCGACTTTCAGGTTATCGGTCACGCACCTCAAAAAATAGCGCATCTCTTCTTCATAGGGGTCTTGGGCCGGGATTTCAATCCTCTCAACCCTCTCATCAGCAAAGAAAACGATTTCCTGCTTTGCCCCCGGGTCATCATAGGATGTTCCCCGATAAGAAAAAGAGAGGCAGCCCTTTTCGCCCAACATTCGGAGTTCGTACTGAAATGGATGGCTCCGGGGAATCAGGAAACTCCCCTCAACCGACGCCCTGGCTCCCAAAGGGAATTTTAAAAGGGTATCCACATGGAGAAAATTGCCCTGAGAATTTGCGATCCCGTTAGCCGCCACGGACGAAGGTCTTCCCAGGACCCAGTGAATAAAATCGAGATCATGGATGTTCAGATCAAAGACCCCAAGACCCTCCGGTTTTTCCAGGAGCCATTTTTCCCAAGACCCTCCGGCGCCGCCGCTCAGCCTGGATGCATGGATATGCCGGACCGTCCCCAAGTTGCCTTCCGATAGTAATTTCTGGAGCTTCTTAAAGGCCGGATGGAACCGGAGGACGTGGCCAACCAGGAATTTGACTCCGGCGCTTCCGGCGCGGGCAATCATCTCCCCCGCTTCCTCTAAACTGGGAGCGATAGGCTTCTCACAAAGAACATGTTTCCCGGCCCGGATTGCCCCCATGGCGAATCTTCTATGCAGGAACGTGGGGACGCAGATGATGACCGCTTCTGCCGAACTCGAAAGAACGTCGTCCGGGCTGGCAAAAGCTTTCCCCCCAAACTCCCTGGCGACCTCGGCTGGCCTTTCCAAAATCCAGGTCATAAACGGCTGCCAGGCATGCCCCGTCGATCCTGCTGATCGATCTGGCGTGGACCCTGGCGATCCTTCCCGCCCCAATGAGGCCTATTCTTATCGTCGAGTTCACCTGTGGATCATCCTTTTAACGCCCCCGAGGTCAACCCCTGGACTACATATTTCCGGAGTAATAAGGCCAGGATCACGCTGGGGGTTAAGGCAATCAGGCAGATCGCCATCATGAGAGTAAAGAATAAAAATACGTCGCCGCACAGGCTTGCCAGTAATACCGGGATGGTCATGACTTCCGGTTTGGTGGAGATAATCAAGGGAATTACCAATTCATTCCAGGAGAGGATGAACATAATCACCCCGCAGGAGGCGATGCCGGGAGCTGAAAGAGGAAGGATGATCCGTAAAAAGGCCTGGGTTCTGCTGCAGCCGTCGATGCGCGCCGCCTCTTCCAGCTCCCGGGGAAGAGTGGTAAAAAAACCGGTTAAGATCCAAATGGCATACGGAAGGAGGAAACCCACTTCCGTAACAATAATCCCGGTTAAGGAATTCAAGAGATGGAAGCCGCGGAGACTGACGTAAAGGGGGACCATAAGCGTCATGAGCGGAACGAGCCTGGTCGCCAGGCTCATATACAAAAAGCCGCGGGTCCACCGTGTTTTCAATCGACTGATGGAATAGGCCGACATGGAACCGAAGGTCAGAGCCAGAAAGGTGACGCTCAAGGAAACAACGGTGCTGTTGAAGAAGGCTTTGGGTAAAACTCCAACATTGGGCGGAAGGTAATGGGAAATTCCTCCCTCGACTCCTCCGCCGGTCAGAACCGCTTGAAAGTTCTTGAGGGTGAACCCCTTGGGTAGAGGATTCCTCACATTTTGAAGCAGTTCTTTCTCCGTCTGCACGGCCCCGAAGAAGATGGCCAGGATAGGCAGAAGGAGGAATAGGATGGCCAGAACATTGGATATTGCGATGACCGCTTTCCAAAATTTGTTCTTCCCGGCTCCCATGATTATGCCCACTCCACTTCCGCCCGCCTCAGGAATTTTATGTACAGGAAGGCCAGAATGCCGATCATCAGGGCCAGTACGAAGGCGGAAGCAGCGCCCAAGCCGATATCCAGCGGAGGGCGGAAAGCATAACGATAAGAGTAATAAGAGGCAACCCAGGTGGAATTTCCCGGCCCTCCTCCGGTCATGCCGAAAATTTCGTCGAAAACCTGGAAGGCCCAAGTGGTTCGAAGGATCATGACGATAAGGATCGTAGGGGTGATGAGAGGAAGCATAATATAACGGAAGGACTGCCAGGCGCTGGTCCCATCCACATTGCCGGCTTCGTACAGCTCCCGGGGGATTCCCTGCATCGCGGCATGGATCAGGAGAATGGAGAAAGGAGTCGTCCGCCAGATATAGGCGAAGGCCACGGCGTAAATGGCTGATTGGGGATTCCCCAGCCACATGACAAAAGTATCGATAAATCCCAGTCCCATAAGAATCGCATTGAGGTACCCGTATTCGGCGCTGAAGATAAAAGACCAGAGCAGGGCGTTGACGATGGGCGGCACGGCCCAGGGAAGAAGCATGATGACCCGGGTGAAAGTGGAAAGAGCACCCTTGGATTTTTCGATGATGAAAGCGATCCCCACCCCCAGAAGGACCTCGCCTACAACCACGACCGCTGAAAAATGCAGCGTATTCTTTACGGAATGCCAGAAAAGCCCGTCCTGGAGGAGATGGATAAAATTATTCCATCCGTAAAAGGGCATAACTCCGGTCCGCAATTCGCCGATGCCAACCTTATGGAAGGAGAGAAAGAGGGCATAAGCGAGCGGGTAAGCGATGATGCCGGTGATCATCAGGATGGCTGGCACATTCATGAGGATGGCAAGCCGGTTTTCGGAGAGTTCTTCCCGGAAAATTTTCAGAAGGAGGTTTATTTTCCCCTCCCCGCGCTCCCCTCGAGAGGCTGTGTCGCAATTCGTCATCCCGGCGAAGGCCGGGATCCAGGATGCAAATGAATGAATAAAATCAAAAACTGGATTCCGGCCTTCGCCGGAATGACGGCCCTCTCATTACCTTACGACACAGTCTTCCGCGGGGAAGCGTGTGGGTGGAGGTGAATTTTTTAAGCTTTCTTTTTGCTTTCGTCCACAGCTTTCATCAGTGTATCGCAGCATTGGTCTACGCTGATTTCTCCCCGCAGGCAGCTCTGGACTTCCTTATTCACCACATCCACCCAAATCCTGTACCAGGTCTGGAGCATGACCGGGACAATTTTCAAAACGCTCGAGGCGTTTTTGTATGTTGCCAGGTAAGCCTCGGCATTCCCCTTAACCAGCCACTTCCCAGCCTTGGCGATGAAATTCTCCGGAGTCATGACCGACTTGTATCCGCTGCCGAGCATGATCAGCTCCAGCTGGGTGTTGGGGAATGTGTAAACCCCGTCCTGGGTCTTTCCCCCGACCAACTGAAGAAGCTTCCAGGCCCACTCCGGGGAAGCGGTCGCGCTGCACATGGCATATTCATGTCCGGCCCCGATGATGCGATTTCCGGGAAGGCCGCAGACCGCGGTCTTCCCCGCAATGGGAGATTGCGCCGGATCATTGGTGAAGGAGAGATAGTAGTCCCTCTGGATCATCAGGTACATGTGCTGGCCCATGTTGAATGCCTTCACCGCGGGTATGAACCGCACCCCGAGCGATCGAGGGTCGGTGATCTTCCACTTCAGGAAGGAATCCTGGAACCACTGGAGGGCTTTACGGGCCATGGAACCCGGGCCCAGTACGGGACGGCCGTCCTTTTCAAAAATGACTCCACCCATAGACCAGGTGATCCCAAACCAGCAACCCGGGAGCTGCTCCGTCCCCACGCCGGCCGGCCAGAGGAGAGGGAATTCACAAACCTTGTCTTTCTTAGCCTTGAGACTCTGGTCCACCAATTCTTCCCAGGTCGAAAACGGTTTTTCAAACCCGGCTTGACGGAGTTTATCGATATAGTAAATGGGAACCCAGGTTTCGACAAAATAGGGGAGTCCCCAGATTTTTCCGTCTACCACCAGGCTGTCCCTGGCAAATTCATGGAAGTCCTTCACGTATTCTTCCACTCCCGGCATGTCGTTGATTGGCTTGAGCATGCCGGCCTTGAGCATTCCGGCCCGGTCCGTGATGAGAGAAGTCAGGACGTCCAACTGTTCACCCGCCCCGAAAAGCTGGTAGGCCTTGTCAAATTGCGTCGGCCCGGCAGGGGTCAATTCGGATTGAAGCGGAATTCCCCAGTCTCTCTCAAAGCGCGGAAGAATCTTTTCGTACCGTTCCCCCCATTTCCAGGAGTGGAAGACCAATTTCTTCGGCTTCGCCGCCTTGGGGGCATAAGACCAAGGTTGAACTCCCTGGGCAAAGATTTCCGGAACCGTGTTAGGAAAAGTAATCGCCAAGCCTGAAGCCCCGGCAATTTTGAGAAAATCCCTCCGACTCCAACCTTCTCTGCTTCTCTTCATTTCGGCCTCCTCTTGGGAATTCGATTCAAAAAACTCGGATCATCACTAAATTTGATCCGACGACTCATGAAAACCTAGGGACGAACCGGAAGGAAAGGCGGAAACCCACATTTATTGGCCTAATCTGTTGGACCGCCATGGGCGATGGGAACATGAATTAACGTTGGGCGGTCGGCCTTGAACCCCTCTTGAATAGCGGGGCCCAGTTTCCGGATGTCTTCGATGCGAACCCCGCGGGCCCCGAGACCCTCGGCTACTTGATCAAAGCGGACTCTGCCCAGTGTTGCTCCTACAGGGACCGCGCGTCGTCTGCGGGACATACTGATCACAATTCCCCAGGCGCTGTCATCGGCAACGACGCACACAAAGGGCAATTTTTGACGGGTCGCGGCTTCCATCTCGGCGATGGTGAATGCGGCCGAGCCATCCCCCGACAGAAGCAATATCGGATCCTCAGGGTATAGCGACCGGACAGCCATTGCGGAAGGAATGCCCCAACCCACGACGCCGCTCGCCCCGCAGGTCATCCAACGCGCCGGGTAGCGGTCGCACAGGGCCATATGGAACCATTGCCCGATGTTGCCGCCGTCCACGAGTAAAAAAGTATTCTCCGTGAGCACCGAACGAACCGCATCGATGATGTGCCGGCCGGTGATCGGCGGGGCGGCTGGGGCCATAGCCTCCACCCATGGCCGGTGGAACTCCCGGTGTCGCCGCCCGGCCTCTTTCAACCATCTCGCATCCCCACTGTGCCTCTCGGCTGCCAGTGCTTCCGCAAGCTGGCTGAGGCCGGTCCGGGGGTCGCAAAGGAGCGGTACGTCAGGCTGAATGCCCAGGCCCATCTCACGGGGGTCGATTTCCAAACGGATGATGGGAACCCCGGGGGAGACAGCCGGCGGCTCAAGATAGCCGATCCGGTAATCAACGCGCGCGCCGACCAGAAGAACCAAATCAGCTTCGGGCAGAATTTTCGGCTCCCCGCTTGCGGCCCCGATGACCCCCACATATTCCGGGATGGGTTTTTCGACGGCCCCCCGATCCCAGATGGGAACCGTTACCGGGGCACGCATCATCCGGGCCAGGCGCGCCAGGGCCTTGGACCCATCCGCATAAAAAGCTCCGCTGCCGGCGATGATGACGGGCCTTTGGGATTTTTTCACGAGCTCCGCTGCCTCCTTTAAAGCCAGAGGTTCAGCTGCGGCGCGGGACCGGTAAACCATCGGTTCATATTTCGGCCTCGTACCGGAGAGGCCGGCGACCTCCCCTCTCAGCACATCCAGGGGGATGGTCAGATGCACCGGTCCCGGCCGTCCGCTCAAGGCAGCGCTGAAAGATTCCTGCACGGCCAGCGCGACCCGATCCGGCCGGTCCACCCACTGGGCAAATTTGCAGAGGGGGCGGCTGATCCCCACAGTGTCCATGTCTTGAAAATGGCCCCGCCCGACGGTCGCCGAGTCGGTCGCCCCGGTAATGAGGAGCATGGGGGACCCGTCAAAAAAAGCGTTGCATACCCCGGTAAGGGCATTGATATGAGCAACACCAGCGCTCGCGGCGGCGACTCCCACCCCGCGGGTGAGACGTCCCACCGCGTCCGCCATATAGCCCGCAGCCTGTTCGTTTCGAGTGTCGATGACCCGCAACCCGGATTTTTGAGCAGCACTCAGGATGGGATCAAGGCCATTTCCGCAAAGGGTAAAGATATTCTCCACCCCCCGGTCCGTCAGTTCTCGAATGAGTACATCCGCTCCGGTCATCAGTTTTTCCTTTCCAGAAGGGATTTGAAATATGGTCAGAATCGCTTTAAATTTTCGAAGGCACCCTTGGGGACCCTAAAATGTCCTCAGGTTTCAGTTTGCCGCAATTGAGTTGTGTAGAAAATTTACACTTTTTTTATGGAGCCTGTCAACCAGGCCCTTCTTCTTGCGCCTCTTCCTTTTCAGAAGGTGGAGCTGACGGTGAATCCCCCTTCCGAAAGTCGGGGGCGGCAAAAAGTTCTTCTCGAGAGATAGGGAAGAACGGGCTGATCTTCATCACCTATGCGGGCGCTCTTCGTGCTCCGGCGCGAATGGGAGATGTCAGCGGCCGAGGCGGGGGCCATTGCCAGCGGGTTTCAAATCGCGTATGCGGTCTCTCTCGTCGTCTTCTCCGCCATTGCGGACCGGATCAGCCCCAAAAATCTTTATCTCGGGTCCATGTTCGCCGGCGGAATCTCCAAGTGAGCAAATTATTTTTCCCGGCATTCCAGCTTATTCCTGTTCAGGGGGCCCTTGCTCCCATTCTCGCTTTCTGATACGCTCCCCAGAGCCTTAGTTGGCGTCCATTTCTTGCACATCAACCCGGGAAGAGGGGATCTCAGCCAATCTGGAACAGGTTGGCACTTCTTGAGCGTTCTGATCTTAATTCAAAGGAGGTGCTTCATGTTTCCCGTCAGAAGAATAATCTCCATTCTAATGACCTCTTTCCTCCTGGCCATTCCCGCAGGGGAGGCGATGGCCGCCGCGGACACGAATTTGAAGATGCGGTTGGACCAGGATATTGAAATCTTTGATCCGGCCAGATTCACCAGCCATGCGACTTCGGCCGTTTTGCGTCTGGTGTACGATACTTTGGTGGATTATTTCCCCGGCGAGTGGCCCGATCTCAAGCCTGAGGTTGCGGAAAAATACGAAGTTTCCAAGGACGGCAAGATTTGTACTTTTCATCTGAAGAAAGGAGTCAAATGGCAGAAGGGATACGGGGAGGTCACCGCCGAGGACGTAAAATTTTCGGTGGAAAGGGTGATGGACCCCAACACGAAATCTCCCTTTAAGACCACCTTTAGTGAAGTCATCGACCGCATCGAGACTCCCGATCCTTACACGATCCGGTTTCGATTGAAAAAGCCGGACCCGGCATTCCTGGCCAAGCTTGCCCCCTGGCGTCCGGGAGCAATTCTCAGCATGAAGGCGGTGAAGAAATTCGGAGAAGAGTACGGCAAATCGGCTGAAGCGACCGTTGGTTGCGGGCCCTTCGAGCTGGTCTCCTGGGTCCCGAAAGAAAAGGCGGTCTTCAAGAGATTTGAAGGCTACCACGGCAAGAAACCCTGGCTGCAAACGGTGGAGATGCCGGTGATCACCGATGAAACCACGGCCGTATTAGCCCTCCAGAAGGGCGAGTTGGACGTCTGCTACATCAGGGTGCCGGAGAACCTCCCGATTGTAGAGGCCGACAAGAATCTGAAAGTATACAACTGCCCCAGCGGGTCGATGATTTGCAGTATCGCCTTCAACGTCCAGGACCCGGTGTTCAAGGATGTTCGAGTTCGCAGGGCGTTGGCCTATGCCATTGACAAGGATTTGCTCGCCGAAAACGTCCTCGGACGTCTGGGGAGCAGGGCCTGCGGCATCCTGACTCCGGGGGCATATTTTGGCGCCTTAGGCTGCAAAGACCTGGACCTTTATCCGTATAATCCGAAGAAAGCCAAAGAGCTCTTGGCCGAGGCGGGGCATGCCAAAGGTTTAAAGGTGAAATTTGTTGATATTAACCTGAAACCCTGGAAGGAAGTGGGGCCGATCGCTCAATCGTATTGGAAGGAAGTCGGCGTCGACATGGAGATTGAGGCGGTTCCCATCAAGGATTGGTTTGCCAAGCTGTACAAAGGCGAGGACAGGGTTTTCGAGTTGGGCATGGGTACGCGCCCGCCCGAACCCAGTGTCTACCTTTATTCGCTTCTTCATTCCCGTTCGTCCAAGCCGGGGCTGAACGGCATGAACTACAGCGGCGTGGATGACCTCCTGGACAAAGCTTTGGTGACGATCGATCCGGAAGAGAGAAAAAAGATCTATCACCAGATTCAGAAGAAAGTGGCCGAAGACTGCGTGCTGATTCCGCTGATCTATGAAACCAACACCTTGATTACCCGGAAGGATGTCGATTTGGGGCGAGGAGCGAAAGGAAATCAGCTCACCTCCCCTTATTGGCCCTGGTACTGGGTTGAAGAGATTCGAAAGCGGTAAATACGCTGCAAAGTTCTCCTGAATTGTCGGCGGTGCATATCGCCCCCCCCGCCCTCCCCCGTCGAAGGGGGAGGGAGTAACCAAAGATGTCAAAGGGTGATTAAGACTTGCTGAAGTATTTGATTAAGCGGCTGTCTCAAGTACCCATCACGCTTTTCGGGGTGCTTACGGTTGCCTTCATCCTGCTGCGGCTCATGCCGGGAGATCCCGTTGCCGCATATCTGGGCGAGGCGGCCGACGCCGCCTCCATTGCGGCTACGAAAGCCAGGTTTGGTCTGGACAAACCGCTTCTTTTCCAGTACCTCGACACCCTGACCGGGGTTTTTACGGGCGACCTGGGGAAATCCTTCTTGACCGGCAGGTCCGTCGCAGCCGAGATCGGGTATGTCCTCCCCAACACCCTCATTTTGGCCCTCGCAGCCCTGGTGATCTCCTCCGTCCTGGGAATTACCGCGGGAATTATCGCGGCTTTGCGAATCAACCGGTTCACCGATTACCTGGTAATGGCCCTCGCCACACTGGGAGTCTCCATGCCTTTGTTCTGGTATGGTCTCCTGCTGCTTCTGGCATTTTCTTATCACCTGGGCATTTTTCCCGTTGCCGGAGTGACCGCCAAGGAATCTGTCGCCGCCCAAATCCATGCTTTGATCCTACCCGCGTTCACTCTGGGTTCTTTGTTTATGGCTCTCGTCGCCCGTATTACCCGATCAAGCATGGCCGAGGTGCTCCATTCGGACTTCATCACGGCGGTTCGCGCCAAGGGGGCTTCGGAAGGCCCTCATCGTTTACAAACACGCCTTGAAAAACGCCATGATCCCCATTGTAACGGTCATCGGGCTGAACACGGGGATCCTCATCGCCGGGGCCGTGCTAACCGAAACGGTCTTTGCCCGGCCGGGCATAGGTAAACTGCTGGTGGACGCCGTGTTGGGGAAAGACTTCCCGCTGGTGCAGGGAATTATTCTGCTTATAGGAGTTATTTACATTTTCGCCAACCTGGCGGTTGACGTGCTGTATGCTTACTTGGACCCCCGGATAAAATATCGATAAACGTATGAAGAATGCCGAATCGTATGTTGTCCCCGGCGGGCGCTTGAACGGCGCAATTCCCCGGGTGAAAGAGTTCTTTTCCGCGATCGGGTCCAACCCGCGCATGCTGATTGGTTCAGCCGTTATCCTCCTCTTCATCCTCACGGCTCTCTTCGCGCCGTTGATCTCGCCACAGGATCCCCTGAAAATGAACCTCAGAAACAAGTACAAGCCGCCCTCCGTAGACCATTTGCTGGGCACGGATGTAAACGGACGGGATATCCTCAGCCGGCTCATATGGGGCACGAGGATCAGTCTTTATACTGCGCTCGGCTCCGTGGCCGTCGGGATGGCCATCGGCTTTCTCCTGGGGGTGAGTGCAGGCTATTTCGGGGGCAGGGTTGACATGATCCTCGGGCGGGTCATCGACATCATGCTGGCCTTCCCATCTTTTGTCCTGGCGATTGTCATCATGGCCACCATGGGTCGCGGTCTTGTCAACATGACTTTGGCTATCGGGGTCTCCATCTCTCCTCAGTTGGCCCGTCTCGTCAGGGGTGTGGCGTTATATGTGAAAGAAAATCAGTTTGTCGAGGCGGCCAAAAGCTTCGGCATATCCGAATGGCGCATTATCGCCCGCCATATCCTTCCTCATTCCCTGACTCCAGTGGTCGTCTACTGCACTCTCTCTCTTGGAACCGCGGTGCTCATCGAGGCCGGCTTGAGCTTTCTGGGATTGGGGATCGCCCCGCCCACCCCGACCTGGGGCAAGATGGTGGACGAGGGCCGTTATGTCATCAGGACCCTGCCCTGGTTTTCCACCTCTGCCGGGGTTTTCATCATGCTGCTGGTTTTGGGATTCAATTTACTCGGGGATGGATTGCGGGATCACCTTGACCCCAGGCTCAGAGGGGGAGTCCAGTAGCATGCCGGACGTACTTTTATCTGTGCAGGGGCTCCAAGTCCGCTTCAACACTCGCTTCGGTCTGTTGCGTGCGGTGAATAATATTTCTTTCGAGATAAACTCCCGGGAGGCCTTTGGGATCGTCGGCGAGTCCGGGAGCGGGAAGTCCGTTACCGCTTTGGCAATCATGAGACTCCTTCCCCCTGCGGGCCGGGTGGTTTCAGGAAACATCTTCTTCAACGGACGGGACCTTCTCAAGTTGAGCGATAGGGAGATCAGGAGCTTGAGGGGGAAGGAGATAAGTCTCGTCTTTCAGGACCCTCAAGCCAGCTTTGACCCGGTCTTCACCATCGCCGACCAAATCAAAGAGGCGATAACCATTCACCAGAAAATGGACCGTCCGGTTGTGGAAAGGCGAGTCACCGAACTCCTCGCCAATGTGGGCATCCCCGAGCCGGCGATCAGAAAAAGCCAGTACCCCCATCAGTTCAGCGGAGGCATGAAACAGCGTGCCATGTCGGCCATGGCCCTGGCGAACAATCCCGCCCTCATCATCGCCGATGAGCCGACCACCTCCCTGGACGTGACCATTCAGGCCCAGATTATCGACCTCCTCCGCTCTCTCAAGACGGATCTTGGCGTGGCGGTTCTACTCATAACCCATGACATGGGGCTGGTGGCGGAGTTGTGCGATCGCGTCGCGGTCATGTACGCCGGAAGCATCGTCGAGACTGCTGACGTTCATTCAATTTTTGACCACCCCCAGCATCCTTACACCCAAGGCCTGATCAGCTCTATTCCCCGTTTGGATGTGGATGCGGAGGAATTGGAATCCATTCCGGGCAGGGTCCCTGATCCTTTACGCGTCGCGGAGTTCTGCATTTTTCAGCCGAGGTGCCGACACGCCAAGGATATCTGCCGGAGCGGCATTCCCGCACTGATCGACGTTCGTCCGGGGACAAAGGCGGCCTGCTTTCTCGCCCAAAGGGGCGAATTATGAACGGCGAAAACTTAGTTGAAGTCAGGGGGCTCAGAAAATATTTCGAAGCTGGGACTTCGATTTTCAACACCCATCGAAAGGAAAGGGTTCACGCCGTTGACGGGGTTGACTTGCAGATCAAGCGAGGGACAACTCTGGGCCTGGCGGGAGAATCGGGATGCGGCAAGACAACCCTTGGACGGTGCCTATTGCGATTAATCGAGCCCTCCTCGGGCACAATCTTTTTTGACGGGTCGGATATCACCCGGCTCGACAAACGGCAGTTGAGGACCTTCCGTAAAGATATGCAGCTCATTTTCCAGGACCCCTATTCCTCCCTTGACCCCAGAATGAAGGTTGGGGAAATCATCGGTGAGCCTTTCACCTTCTTTGGGGTCCCGGGCGATGGGAGCAAAGCCCAAAAGGTTGCCGAACTTCTGGAGGCCGTGGGCCTTGAGGCTGCGGTGGTCAACCGCTTTCCCCACGAATTCAGCGGGGGGCAGAGAGCCAGGATCTCTATCGCCCGCGCCCTGGCGCTCCAGCCGAAATTTATCGTTGCCGACGAGCCGGTCTCGTCTCTGGATGTGTCGATAAGGGCGCAAATTTTGAATCTGCTGAAACACATGAAGAAACGGTTTAATCTTGTCCTGCTCTATATCTCTCATGATTTGAGCACCCTTAAATTCATCAGTGACAACGTAGCCATCATGTATCTGGGCAAGATCGTTGAAATGGCTCCGGTAAGCAGGATTTTCAGAGCCCCCCAACACCCTTACACCCAAGCTCTCCTGAGCTCAGTGCCAGTCCCTAACCCGTCCTTGAGGCGGCAAAGAATTCCCATGAAGGGAGAGGCTCCCAGCGCGATCCGCCCCCCCGCAGGGTGCCGATTCCATCCTAGGTGCATTCGAGTCACGGAAACCTGTACTGAAGCCGACCCAAAGCTCTGCCAGGTCGCAGAAGAGCATTGGGTCTCATGCCATCTTTTTGATTGACAAAAAAGCAAGCCAACCCCAGTCTTGCCGGCTCGCTGACCTGAACATCGATGGTAGAAATATCCGCCGGCATAGATTCTGCTATTGCGCTATGTTTCCAGGGTCGCCTGCATGGTGATATTTGCTTTCAACAACCGAGAAATGGGACAGCCTGCTTTCGCGTTATTGGCGGCGGTTTCAAACGCCTGCTGGGTAGCCCCTGGGATTTTGGCTTTCACGTCCAGGTGAACCTGGGTTACGGTGAACCCGGCTTCGGTTTTCTCCATGGTCACGGTCGCGGTTGTCTTTATGCTTTCCGGAACGAGGTTCGCACTCCCGAGTTGTCCTGAAAGGGCCATGGAAAAACACCCCGCGTGGGCCGCGCCGATCAGTTCTTCGGGATTGGTGCCAATGCCGTTCTCGAAACGGGTTCCAAAAGAGTATTGAGCGTCCGATAATACGCCGCTGTCCGTTGAGATCGTCCCCTTGCCGTCTTTGAGTCCGCCGCGCCACACCGCTGAAGCTTTGCGTTTCATTCCGTCCTCCTGCCCGCAGATTTTTACGCCTCCATTCAGGTTATCACTTCGACCTCTCATTTCCAAGAATCATCGCGATCCGAGGCCCGACGGAATTGAGCGCCCCAGGCCTGATCCCATCGAGAATTCCCTATGATCGGGGGGGAAAATTGAGCGAACCCAGCACGTGGAGGAGAGGCGGGAGGAAGCAACTGGGGCTATCACCTTTTTGAATCCGTGTCCTCCATGGAGATGCCGTAGAGGTTCTTCATGCACTCAGGGCAGATGCCGTGGGTGAACTCCGCCTCTGAATGGTCCGAAATATAGGCTTCAATCTGATTCCAATACCCGCGGTCATCGCGGATCTTCTTGCATGAGGCGCAAATCGGGAGAAGGCCGCTGAGGGTTCGGACCCGGGAGAGCGCATCCTGCAATTCCTCGATCAGTTGCTCCCGCTCATTCTCCGCCCTCCGGCGATCCATCAATCTTCTCTTTTCCTTGAAAATACCCACGATCGCGAGGAACAAAACCGACAAAGCCAGGACGATCACGATGAGGAAAGAAATCCGCAACAACCTTTGGACGCTTTTTTGCGTCTGGGTGATGTCGTAATAGATCTCCAAAGCTCCTAGAAAACGGCCGTCTTTCATCATGGGAACATAGGTTTCCACGACGTCGACGGACATTCTTTGACGCTCCAGGGAATCAGAATCCTTCCGGATGATCTCAGAGTGAACCTTTCCCTGAGCCACGATTTCCCGAAAATATCGTTCCTTATTCATTTTCCCGATGTCCTGGGAATCAGTGGAAAACAATATTTCCCCTGTTGGGGAAAATATTTTCAATTTCGCCAATTCGAAGTCTTCTCTCAGGATTTCTATCTGCTTCAGGATGTGAGAATCCAATGAACTTTTCGTCAATTCATCGGTTCGATCTCCAAACATGGAAATAAAGTGCCTGGCGATACGGGATGCATCTTCGGTTGTGGTTCCTTTGAACAATTTGGTTAACGATGGGTAGACAAAGGCAGCGTTATACGCGGGCAGGAGGATTACCAGAACGAAGGAGAGCAAAAACAGGTGCCGCGACCAGGCGCTCCCCCAAGGAAACTTTTCTTGAAAGTGAGTTGACCGGGTTTTCATGGCTCATCATTCCTTACAGCGCTTACTCAGGTACCCAGGGCCCCGAGTGGTTTTCCAAGGACTCTTCCCGGCGGTGTCCATTAAGGTGAGGTGATGTTACTGAAGAAGAGCGCCAGGGTCAAGGAAATACGGTACCACAATGTGGCCATCGAAGGAAGACGTTCGGGCAGCACGGGGGATTTTTCAGGTAACGGAAAACTATGGAAGAATGTTTAAGGAAACCAATGATCGACAGGGATATCGGGAGTTTTAGGATAGTCGCCATGACTTAGGCGAACCCACTCCGGGTACTTTCCAGTACAAAGGGCAGGCCGCCTTGCATTCCGGCATTCGCGGGCAAACCTTGCACTCTTCCGGTACGCTTCCGCAGACGTACTCTCTCACTGCTTTCTCCAAACAGCTGCCGGCTTCTTGGAAAGACTCCAGTTCGTGCAGCTTCGGAAAAGACCACTCCGCCGGATTGCATACCGAGCAGGGGCGGCACGTACCGTCCGTATCGATGACCGTCGAGTAGTGCCCTGCGGAACAAACCGACGGGTTGCTGATCACCTTCCCGTCTTTGAGACACAAGGGAAGGGGCGTAATGAAGGAAAAGGCAATGCGTTTGGTCAAGGCGTACAACGTCAGCTCTTCGGCGATCTCCACGACCTCCGGGTATTGCATGATCATGGAGCGGTTTCGGCCCGCACACTCCGGCAATGTGTTTCCGATATTCATCTTGGGAACCCCGAGGTCGTCAAGCAGATCGATGATCCTGAACATCTCTCCGACGAACGGTCGTGTCATGGTACTGTTCGTAATAAACCGGGCCCCCAGATCCTTTGCGTTCTGTATGGCTGCTACCACTCTCTCCCAGGCGCCATTCAGGCCGACACGCCGGTCATGAACCTCCGCCGAGGCGCCTTCGATCGAAAACTGAAAATTCCAGACGTTGAATTTCAGCGTTTCCTCCATGAATCTTTTGTCGGAAAACCGCTGTCCGTTGCTGAGGACGGTCACGGAAAAACCCGCATCCGAGATGCGCCGGACCATTTCTAAAAAATTCGGGTGCAGTGTTGGTTCTCCCCCTGATAGGGTTACATTAAAGCCGGAAATATCTTTGATCGATTCCTTCATGGAGCCGAGAATCCGGTCGAAGGCCGCCAGCGACATGACCGAAGCACCGGAGCTTTCCAGGATATTCGAAGCATCGAAACAAAACTCACAACTCTGGTTGCAAAGATGAGTGATAATCAAAGTGGTCTTGTTCGGTATTCGGGCGGTGAGCATGACGGGTTTCTTTCAGCAGCAAAGGTAGCAGGAGTTACAATCGCAAACGTCGCAGCAGTAACCACAAGGACCATCCACGTCGCAATCGCAGGTTAGCCCGGGCAGGCGTCCCCTGATGGCCACTTTCATGATCGCCTTGGCAAGTCCCCATCCCTGCGGCAGGGTAAGTTTTTTCGACAGATGTTCGGTTACGTCGACCTCAACATTGTGAAGGTTTTCGGGGAGCTTGACAGTCGCGGCTACGCGCTCGCATTCCTTCCGAACAGGTGCCATCACCTCGTCCGGCAAACCCATAAGCTCGGGTTTGAGGAAATCCGTGTCCCTCCGCGGCTGGAGAGAGAAATTCAGCAGAAAAGGATACCCGGCGAAGACTTGCTCGGCCAAAAGGAATTTCTTCCCTCCCACCTCGTACACCATACCGCCGCTGAAGCGATGGCGCACGGCCACCAGGTCGCCGCGCAGCTCCAGCCTATTTTTGATAGGAATCGGCTGAATGGGCGCGCCCAACGAGAGTGTCCACCGTTCCCGGTACACGTTTTTTGGGGAAAGATGATCCGATTTGTCTGAACCCGGAAAACGTGCTTGCTTTGCCATATTCACCTCCCTGGTCCGATGCGTGACGATAGAGTTCCTTCCCGGGCATGGGATTACAAGTCTATTTTATCCAGCGATCACTTCCTTTTAGCATATCATAAATGAAGAGGGATCAAAGGAGGAACTAACCAAACTGAGAGAGCTGCTCCCAATGCGAGGACAATCTTGTCCCCCCGCGGTAAGAAGGTCGAAGTTGAATTCTCATCCTTTGCTGTTGTCCTTGAGGGCTTTTTTCACCCGCTCCGGCGTCATGGGGAGTTCGAAGAGCCTCGCTCCCGTTGCATCGAAAACGGCATTCGCGAGAACCGCGCCCATGCAGATGATGGCGGGCTCGCCGCCGCCGGCCGGAGGGATTTCAGGATTTTCCACCAGGACGGTGTCGATCTTCGGGACCCAGGAAAAACGCGGGATCTCGTAGGTGTCAAAGTTGCGGTCCAGGATTTCTCCTCCTTTAAATCGGATCTCTTCGGTCAGGGCGTAGCCGAGACCCATGGTCACGCAGCCTTCGATCTGCATCTTGGCTCCATCGGGATTGATAACCAGCCCCATGTCCTGAGCGCAGACGACCCTCTTCACCCGGATATTTCCGCTCTCCCGATCCACTCCCACCTCGGCCATCGCCGCCACGTAGGCGTCCGAGTCTTTTCCGCAGGCCATTCCGAACCCTCGTCTGCTCGGAGCAGGTGCGGAGGTCCAGCCGAATTTGTCGGCGGCCGCCCTGAGCACACCGATCATTCTCTCGTCCTTTAGATTCTTGAGCCGGAACTGCAGCGGGTCCATGCCCGCCTTGGCAGCCGTTCCGTCGATGTGCGATTCCCGGGCAAAGGTATTCGTGTTGTTCCCCGGCGCTCGCCACGGGCCGGTGGCGAAGGGGTGGGCGCCGGACCCTCCGTAAGGTTGGCCGTGAAAAATTTCCCGATGGTGGGGAATATGGTAATACTGCTCGCCCCCCCTCGACCCTCCGAAATAATTTTCGTAATCCCAGAGAACGATCTCACCTTTCTCGTTCATCCCGGATTTCACCTTTACCACCGCAGCCGGCCGAAAGGTATCGTAGAAGAACTCTTCTTCGCGGGTCCAGGCGACCTGCACGGGTTTCCCCGTCAGTTTGGCGAGGCGGGCGGCCTCCACAATCTGGCGGTTCTGGCTTTTGCCCCCGAAGCCGCCGCCCACGAACGGGGCGATGACGCGAACCTTGGAGGAAGGAATCCCCAGGGCTTGCGACGACTTGGTCCTTAGCCGGAAACGGCGTCTGGGTCGAAGCCCAGACCGTGACGCGGTCCTTCTCGATCTTTGCGGTTGCCGTGTGGGTCTCCATGGGCGCGTGGGCGACGTACTGGTTGAAATATGTTGCCTCAAGCGATTGCCGGGCGATTTTCTCCCCTTCTCGAACGTCCCCTTTCCGGTCCAGGACTTCCCCATCGGGGGCTGCTTTTAACAGGTGCTGAAAGATGGTCCGGGGGTCGACGTTCGCCTGCGGTGTCTGGAAATCGGCCTGAATCCTGGAGAGAGCTTTGTCGGCAACGTCCGGGTCGGGATGAAGGACGGCAATCAGATCGCGATCCTGCACGACCACGGCGTCCTTGACCTGTCTGGCCTTTGAAAGATCGACTTTTCTCAGCACGGCCCCGTGCGCCGGAGGCCTCGAAATCCTGGCGTATAGCATCCCGGGCAGGCGGATATCTCCGGCGTACTGCGCCTTCCCGGTCACCTTCGCAACCGCATCCTTCCGCAACGCCCCTTTCCCGACCTTCGTCAGTTCAGGCGGCTTTTTCAAAGAGGGCTTCCGCTCCAGGTCGCCGGGTAATGGATTTCCCTTGGGTCAGCTCGGCGTAGGAGACACGCCTCTCCGGTTTGTTCTTTTCGGCGACAACCCCCTCGCTGACTACGAGGCCGGCTTTCTTGACGTTGAGATGTTCGGCCGCCAGCTCGACCAGGATGGCTCTCGCCTGGGCCGCGGCTTCTCGCAAAGGCGGGCCGAAGTATCGGGTCGTCCGCGATCCGAACGTTCCCATGTCCCACGGGCAAAGGTCCGTATCCCCCATCACCATGTCAACGGAATCGACGGGGACGTCGAGTTCGTCGGCGAGCATCTGGGCCAGGGAGGTGATGATCCCCTGGCCCAGTTCCACCTTTCCCGTAAAACACGTGACCCGGCCGTCCGCGCCGATGCGAAGGAACGCGTTCAGATCGGAAGGGGATTCCTTGTATCGCGCCCGCTGGCGTTCCTGGGCACTCGCCTCCCCGAG
>CAVQIK010000021.1:0-122439 GCA_963712535.1 uncultured delta proteobacterium
ATCTTTTGATCGCAGTCGATTGTAATTTGTTGCAATGTTGCATCATGAAAGGTAGCGAACGGTTCGGACTTCCGATCTATTAAGTCATCCATTCTAATCTTTCGTTTCATCGCCTTGCCCGTTTCAGCGCCTAACGCTCAGCGTGAGCGGCGCGGTTCTCTGCGTCCGGCTCCACGCTGTTGTTGGGCCTTGAGCCTTTCCCAGAACTGCCTGGGAGAGAGAATCTCCAGATTTGCAATGCGGCTTAAGTCAAGAAGCTCTTTGTCGCCCGTTACGAGTACCTCTGCCCCGGCGGTGATGGCTGCTCCCACGATGGCCAGATCGTCCCTGTCTTTTAGTTCGATTCTCGGAAGCTGGGCAGGTTGGGCGGGGATACTATCCTGCTCCAAAAGCCAGATGAAGTCATCAATCAAATCCTGACCCACGCCGAATTTCAACCTCAAAACACGTCTGAGTTCGGCTAGCACCTGGTCTGAGATGAAAAGCTCGTGGGAAGCAAAAACCTCACGCAGAACGTCCGCGCAAAGTCCGCGGGTTGCTGCAGCACTGGCGAGAACATTCGTGTCAAGAAAGACCTTCATGACACCTCGGCGAATACGTCTTCATCCGTCAGGTAACCCCGAGCTTCTGCAAAAGGCATCATCCTCTGCCGCAAAGCTTCAAACTGGCTGATACGAAGCTGACGGCGGAGGGCCTCTCGCGCAATTTCACTCCGGTTTCTTCCTGACCGACGACTCGCCTTGGTCAAAAGGTCATCAAGGTCTTTGTCAAGCCTGATTGTGAGGGTACTCGTTTTCATGTTTACATTGTGAGACATTTAGAGTAAATTTGTCAAGACTCATTCCTGGCCCAACGATAAAGATTGTATCCGGAATTCCGCTTCGCTCCACTCCGGATACAATCTTTATCGTTATCGTCAAATGAAACTCAACAAGTGCAAAAATATTCCCTACAAGTGCTTCCGCAGCCCCGTTTTCATTAGGTGAAAAAGCGTTTCAGACATTGTTGCAGGAATTCACCGCTGGTGACTTTTGGCCCCCCTTTATTAAAGGGGGGGCGGGGGGGATTTCTGACCGGGCTTTCCAAGAAAATCCCCCCTTTCCCCCCTTTTCCAAAGGGGGGAATTTTTGCATCGTTTAGGGAAAGAAACAACTTTATACGGGAAGGTCACAAGGTGGTAAAAATGGATCCTTATCCATTCTTCCCCGGCGGGAAGGGATAACTTTATTCAAAGGGATAGTCCGGTTTGGGAGTTACTACGAACAACTGAACGCCGTAGCTCCTGTAAGAATTCTGTGATGAATTTTATCTGCCTTCATCCGCGTTAATCTGCGTCCGATAAAAAATGTTTGCAGCGTTCCCTTCTGCGGTTAATCTTTGTCTCCGATTTTTTTAGCGGCAAAATCCGGGTAGATCCGCCTTACCTTTTCCCGCACCGTTGTCCGTAGAACGGAGAGTTCCTGCCCCGATGGAGGGGGAGTCATTTTGAAGGCGGGGGAGATCTCCAGGGGAAAGCCCGTATTCTCCTTCACCTCCTCGACCGAAGAGCCCGGATGAACGGCCTCAAGCAGCCACCTCTTACCGGCCCGATTCCAGCCCAGGACGGCCTTGGGGGTCACCACCATCGATGGGCCGCCTTCGCGGTGCACGTTCTCCGGGGTGGACCCGGGGGCGGTCACAAAATCCACCTTCTCCACAAAGGTGCGGCGGGTGTGTTCCGTTCGGAACAGGATCACCCGGTGGGCCATGTAGTAGAGCATGCCCGATCCGTATGCGCCCGGGAGTCTCACCTCGGGAGAGTGGTAGTCGCCGATGGCATGGAGGTTGATATTGCCGCTGGCGTCGATCTGGATCCCGCTGAGGAAGAACAGATCGAGGTCCCCCCGCTGGGCCAGGAAGTGAAGCTCGCTGCTCCCCGCGTGAAAGGGTAATACTCCTTGCTCCCGAGGATGATCAGGTTTGAATGAGGGGCGTGGAGCTGCAGGGCCAGGATGCAGCCCGCCGCCGGAATGGGAGAGCTTGCCCCCACTCCGATGGTTTCGAAATCGCGGACTTCCCGGGAGATCACCACCGCCATCAGTTCTTCCGGAGAGTAATCTGAAGATTTCACGGACATCGCCGCCTCCGTTTCAATTGCTTTTGCCCTTACCCGCTCGCTCCAGGTATTCCTGCTGATCCGCTACCGAAAACACGTATTTCTCCAGGTAAGCGCGGAAGGAGTCTTCGCCTTTGGACGCGGACAGATACTCCTTCATATGTTCCCTGTCAAACGGGTAAAGAGAGCCGCATCTCAGGGGATGGGCCCCAAAAGGAGCATGGATGACGGCATCCACATCCATGGCCGGGAGAAAAGTGTTGCCCGCGCCGTCCTGATCGAGGGTCAGCTCGCGTTCCACGATCTCCTCGGCGGTCACCACCACCCGGCGGGCCGCCCGGGCGAGCATCAAATCATCGCGCCGGCCCGCGGCCACGGCATTGCCCCACAAATCCGCTTTCAGCGCGTGGAAGACCGCCACATCCGGCCGAAGCGGCGGGGTTACAACTACCTCCTCGTCGGTCTGATAAGGGTTGCCCTGCACCTTGAACTCCGGACGGTGCTTCAGGAGGTCGCTTCCCAGTAGACCGCGAACCGCGATGAAGGGGAGACCCATAGATCCAGCCTGGATCATGGAATACATGACCCCTCAGGTGTTGTCTTTCATTTTGAAGGCCTGCCCGCGCAGGGCCCTTTGGAAATTCGGGGCCGGGCCGAGTTCTCCGAGGGAACAGTGGCAGGTTTCATATTCCGCCACGGCCCCGGCTCCGATGAGAAAATCGACGTTGAGGCCGCCTCCCGTCAGGGTGGCGACCCTCAGGTTCTTTTTCTTCCTCCGCACCAGCTCCCGGAGAAAAGCCATGGGGGCGCTATCCATTAAGGGTGTGGTGAATCCCAGGAGAGATCCCTCACCGACCATACCCGCTGCGTCTCCCATTGAAACCCTTTTGTCTTTCACGGCAATCCCTCCTTTGCCCTTTCTCTTGTTCATTCATCTTTATCATCAACAGCGGGCTATTTCAATATTAGCCTTGTCTACACCTCCAGTTTTGTTCGGGCACTCACCCTGTTCTGGTCCGGGAGTCAGGGGGAGTGGGGTGCGAACCTGCCTGAAAGAAGTTGTTGGCCCGGGCCTTTTGCGATATATTTCTCCTGCCCGCTTCCCCCGGGGAAAAGGCTTGAATTACCCACGGAAAGGAGAAATTTATGAGCGAATATTTTTACCCCCTCGACGGCCGCAAGCATTACAAGGATTTGATGGAAGCCCAGAAAGACATGTTCCAGGCCTTCATCCAATTCAACAACGAAGTTTTTGAAAAGCCAAGCAGCCTCCCAAGAAAGGTCAAGGAGCTGATCGCCGTCGCCGTGGCGCACACGACCCAATGCCCCTATTGTATCGAGGGTCATGTGAAGGCGGCGAAAAAAGAAGGAGCCACGGATCAGGAGATCGCCGAATCCATCTTTGTTGCGGCCGCACTCAGGGCCGGCGGGGCTTTCGCCCATTCCACCATTTCCATGGGGGTGATCAAGGGAACGGAGAAGAAGTAATCATTTCCGGCGGCAGGCGGCGGACTCTCGGCGAAAGGGTTTCATTACCTGTTCTGCCGAATTCCGGCTGCGCTCGTCACGGCCGCGGCGATTTCCCGGGCAATCTCCCGTAAGTTTTCACGAACGGCCGACTCGTTGTCGAGCAAGGTGTAGTGGGAATTCTTGGTGAACGAAAAACCCAGGACCGAACTGGAGGAGGCCAAATCCAGGAGTTCCCCGGTCGCCTTGACCTCGGTCGCTCCAAAACCGAACAACTCCAGGGATCTTCTTTGCACGGCATCGCCGCCGTTTACTCTCAGGATGGTTCCTCTGATCAGGATCTCTCCCTGGGCGGCCTCCCCCGGGGCAACCACCAGGGTTTGCCGGAAACCTGCTCCCTTGAGGAACCGCTGGAGGTCTAGGGCGATCGACTCTCCGAAATGCCGGACGGCCTCCTTGCGGACCCCGGTTGCGGTCTCCGGGTCAAATTCAAAGTGCCGGATGAGGATAACCTTTCCCGCAAGGTCCAAGGGGTAAGACTGTACGATCAGGCCGGGTCTTTCCGCCGCGCAGCCGAAGAGAAACAAGGCAGTAAGGACGATCGGGAGGATTCGCTTCATGTGAGCACCAATATAGCAGATCGAGACTTTTCTTACGATTCTTAATTTCTCGCAATGCGAGTATGGTGGTGAATCTTCTACCACCTCCACCCTCACCCTCCCCCGTCCCGGGCGGAGGGGATTCTTTTCTTCCCTTTAAGAAAACCAACCATCGAAGCGACCGGGTGTTTCGGGGGAATCGTGATACACATATAAACATGATCCGGGAGCAATGCCCCTCGAATACTCGGCACTCTTTCTGCCGTTCCAGGCATGGACAATTTCCCCTAAATGACGTCCGGACTTGCCCAAGTAAGGCCTTTTGCCGTTTTTTAGGATAAACCCAACATGGTATTTGCAATCCTCTTCGATTGCGATAAACTCGAACAAGCCTTAATTTTTGGCTCTCCAGGCACTTTTTCAGTGTGAGGAATAGAAGCAAACGAACAAGCAACTCCAATGCTGCACGCCTATACGGTTAAACGACTATGCGGCGATATACGGGGAGGGAAACATGAAAGCGATGGTGTTAAGGGAATTTAACCAGCCTTTTTTGCTGTCTGAAGTGGACCGGCCTTCCATCGGCCCGGGGGAGCTGTTAATCAAAGTAAAAGGCTGCGGCGTTTGTTATACCGATGTCAAAATCGCCTCGGGGCTGACCCCGGACATCCCCCTCCCGCGAATCCTGGGGCATGAGGTGGCCGGAGAAGTGGCGGCCCTGGGCAACGAGGTGAAGAATTTCCGCGAGGGCGACCGGGTGAGTCTTTATTTTTACCTGCACTGCGGGAAGTGCGACTACTGCCTGCAGCAGAAGGAAAACCTGTGCGTGAACCTTCGCGGCCGGATCGGGTTTCAGTGGGACGGGGGATATGCCGAGTACACCAAAGTTCCGGCCACGCATGCTTTCCCCATTCCCCCCGGCGTTTCCTTTGAGGAAGCTGCGATCCTGGCGGATGCGGTGGCCACGCCGCTGCACGCCCTGCGGGAACAGGCCCAGCTGAAGGCCGGGGAAACCCTGGCCATCATCGGGGCGGGAGGGCTGGGATTGCAGGCGGTGCAGATCGGAAAGCTTCTGGGGGCCCGCGTTCTTTCGGTGGACCTGGAGGAAAAGAGATTATCCCTGGCCAAGGCCATGGGGGCGGAAGAAACCTTCCGCGCTGCCGGGGAAAAATGGGAGGATTCGATTCTGTCTTACACCCAGGGGCGGGGGGTGGACACGGTGCTGGACCTGGTGGGCAAAAATGAAACCCTTCATTCTTCGCTGGCCCTTTTGAAAAAAGGGGGAACGCTGGTCTTGGTGGGGTACAGTTTCGACCAGCCCTTTTCCATTTTCCCGGCGGTCATCATGCGGGGCGAATTCAGGATTATCGGCTCGAGGGCCTGCCGGCTCCGGGATATGAAAGAGGTGATCGATCTGGTAGCGGCCAAAAAGATCAAGCCCCTGGTGAGCGAAACCTTTCCCCTGGAGCAGGTCAACGAGGTGCATTCCCGACTGAAACGAAATGAGATCCTGGGGCGGGTCGTTCTGCGGCCTTGAGAAGGAATTCCGGTCCTCCCTTTTCGACCCCGCCCATTCTGCGGAGGCCAGGGGAGACCTCTGAATGGATTTCTTTTCTCGTCAATGCTTTTTCCGCGAAACGCTCTTGCTTCCGGCCACAAGCTTGCTTTTAGCCGGGAAATAGAGTCCCTAAAGGGAAGAGAGGCACCCATCAAACGGCCATTTTCACACCGGCCATTTTCTCCTTGACAACGGGGATCAAAATATGAGATAGGCGAACTGTTCCCTGGATTGGTCTTACCACCATACAACCTTACCAATAGCCGTGACCGGAATTCCGGCATTTCCCGATGATGGGAGGCCCTTAGAAGGAAGAAGGCCATGCAGCTGAAGCCCATCAAAAAATCCCGCCTGTACGAAAGCGCCGTGGATCAGATCCGGTCCCTGATCCTGGCCGACAATTACAAGCCCGGAGATCGCCTGCCGTCGGAGCGGTACCTGGCGGAGCAGCTCTCCATCGGGAGGCCTTCGGTGCGCGAGGCCCTGCGGATCCTCGGAGCCATGGGGCTCATCGAGATCCGGGTGGGCAGCGGAACCTACGTTCGGGATGTGACCCTCCTTCCCTACATTGAATCGTTGATCGCGCTCATCAGTTCCCGCCTGAAAAGTCAGGAAGAAGATATCCTGAAACTCTGGGAGGTGCGGAAGATCCTGGAGGCGGGGAATGTGGGATTGGCCTGCCCGCGCATGACCCCCCGGCACCTGGGAAAAATGGAAGAGTGCGTTCGGGAGATGGAGAAGAATTTGGAGAACCGGGAGGCCTTCATTCCGACGGGGGTTCAATTCCACCGGGAGATCGCGGAGGCCACGGAGAATGAAATCTTGATCATGCTCTGGAATCATGTGTGGGACCTCATTCTGCAGAGTGACTTGTATCGCCGTCGGTCCAGCCCCAGTTTTCGCAGGTTCCATTCCCCTCAGGAATCCCTGGAAGATCACAGAAGGATATGTCGGGCTCTGGGTCGAAGGGATTTGGGGGAGTCTCTAAAGGCCATGGACGACCATTTGGAGAAAGAAGAAACCGCCTTCCGGGAGGCTTTGAGAATCAGGGGCAAGAATCGAAGGTCTCGGGAACGAAGGGATTCCGGGCTCTTTCCGAACGGGCCTGCCCGGAAAATTTGACCGGGCGGTCGAGCCGTAATCAAAAAGGCCTAGTGTGGTGTTCCTGAGATACCTTTACAATGATCCGAAAGCTGTCATTCCTGCGAAAGCGGGGATCCAGGATATTTAAAGGCATTTCTGGATTCCGGGTCAAGCCCGGAATGACGAGATGTAACCCTTTCGCTGAAACACTACACTATAGTGAACGTCATAAATAATTTGTCATCGCCAACTCAACTCCAATGACCTGTGGGCTGCAGAAATCCCCCCGCGCCCCCCTTTATTAAAGGGGGGTTGGGGGGATTTCGGGAGATGACTGGGTTGATCCCCGTGGTTCTCTGTTAATGTCGACTTACTTCTGTCGTCTCCTATAGCTAGAGTGGCTAAAGTTAAAAACGGCAAGTTATCTGGTTTCGTTCCGCATGGTTCTTAACCAAAAGTAAAGAGTTTGAATATTATCGAAGGAGGGAAGAGAAATGTATTTTGCAGTGGACTGGGTAGACCGGATCGATTTTGCGGCCATCCAGCAGTTCCGTCCCGGAAAATTTGCAGAAAAAAATGAAGGAGCATAAGCCTGGATGCCATGATCTGCTTCCGAGCGGAACACATCCGTTACATGACCGGGATGCGGCCCCTCTGGTGGCCCATTTCCTTCATCACCCGGAACGCCGCCCTCATGGCCCAAACCGGCTCGCCGGTGCTGTACGTGACCAGCGGCGACGCGGCCCGCTGCCGGCAGACCATGAAGTGGCTTCCCGAGGAAAATATCCGGCCCTGCGCAACCATGGAAGACCCGGGGATCGTAAAAACCATGGTCCACCAGGAGTTCGTCCCCACCTTGAAAAAAATGGGCGTGGCCGAAGGGCGGATCGGAATCGATGCGGCGACGTCCCTGATCTTCCAGGAATTGAGGAACGCCCTGCCCAAGGCGGATTGGGTGGATGCAGACCAATGCGTGAAAGAGACGGCGGCGGTGAAACACGCGGAGGAGATCAAGTGCATTCGCGTGTCCGTCCAGGTGGCCGATGTCGCCATGGAGAGGGCTTTCCACCGGATTGACAGCGGGGTGCGGGAATGCGAAGTTCTGGCCACGGCCATGGAAACCCTTTATTCCTTCGGGATGGAAGTGCCCCAATGCAGCCTGATCGTGGCTTCAGGGGAGAACACCGCTCCCCTCCACCGTTTCGCCTCGGACAAACTCATCCTCCGGGGGGATCTGGTTTTCCTCGACTTGGGCGGTTGTTTCAACGGGTATTTCTCCGACTTTACCCGGACGGTCTGCCTGGGCCGGCCCAGCGAGGAGCAGAAGAAAATCTACACCGCCGTTTATGAGACCATGATGAACATCGTGGAAACCATGAAACCCGGGGTGACCAATGAATTTGTCAACCGTTCGGCCCGGGGGGTCATCCAAAAGCACGGGTTTGAAAAATTTGGATTCCATGGTCTGCTGGGGCACAGCATCGGAACGTCGGGGCTCACCTATCCCATCATCGGCGAACTGGCCGCCACCGGGGAGAAGGTATTCGAGCTCCAGCCGGGGATGATCTTTTCCCTGGAGCCCACGATTACCGTTCCCGGGGTGCCCGGCGGCGGGGGGGTCAGACTCGAGAACAATATTCTCATCACCGAGAAGGGAAATGAGGTGTTGAACCGGACTCCCTACTGCCAGAAAATGCTTGGCAAGGGCAGCTGCGACGGGCCCTGCTGTGCGCGGTAGGAAGCAACCCGGAGGTCCTCGAGAGACTCGGAGACTTTCTCCCTAACCGCTTGCGGAAAAACCTACCGTTCACCCTTCGACAAGCTCAGGGCGAACGGAACACACGCCGAAATGACTGGTGATTTTCCGTTCATGCTGAGCTTGTCGAAGCATGGAAAAGGGTTTTTCAGTAACCTGCTAAAGGCAAAATCAGGGAAGGAGAGGATCGATGAAAGCCAGAATACGGACAAAATTGGGGAAGGTCACGTTTTTCATCCTTCTGGCCATTTTTTGTTTCGGTGCCGGGGAAGCGTCCGGGAGCTGCCCCCGCGGGGGTATTGAAACAGGCCATTCACTGGAGTTTTTCGTCCGACTGGCTGGACCCGGCCACCGGCGGTTTTCCCATCCCTGCTTACCATCCCGATGTATCTTTTCCACGACGCCCTGTTGAAACCCATGCCCGAAGGACTTTACACCCCGAGCCTGGCGGAATCCTGGACCGATCAGCCCCGATGCCAAAGTCTACGAATTCAAGCTGAGGAAGGGGGTGAAGTTTCACAACGGAGATCCCCTGACGGCCGAGGATGTGGTCTTCAGCTTCTTGCGATACAAGGGCTCCCTGGCCAAAACTATTCACGGGAAGATGGAGAAGGTGGAAGCGGTGAATCCCTACTCCGTCCGCATTCGCTTCAAGGAGCCTTTCCCCGAGTTTCTGGAATATCTCCTTCCCGGCGCCACCACGATCGGCTGGATTGTGCCCAAGAAATACGTGGAAAAGGTGGGGGATGCGGGGTTTAAGAAGCATCCCATCGGCGCGGGCCCGTACAAGTTTGTGGAACTCGTACCCGGGGTCAAGCTGGTGGGGGAGGCCTTTGAGGAATACTGGAGGAAAGTTCCCCACGTCAAGAGAATGGAGTTTTATAACATCCCCGAGCCCGCCACCCGTCTGGCCATGGTCAAGCGGGGCGAAGCCGACATCGCCACCCTCATGCAGGGGGTCTTTTACGAAGATCTGAAAAAAGACCCAGAATCTCCGGATGCTGGCTCCCCTGAGCCCGGTGAGGTGGGTCGCCTACCTCACGGCCCAGTGGGATCCCCAAGTCGCCTTGGGCGGACCCACGGGTGCGGCTGGCGGCCAGCCTGGCCATCGACCGCCAGACCCTGGCGGACGTTCACATGCCCGGCTGCGGGCCGGTCGAGCACCATCGGCCTGGAAGGCGACCCCATGGCCGTCGATTTCCCGCCCTATCCCTATGATCCGGAGAAGGCCAAGAAGCTGCTGGCCGAAGCCGGATACCCGAACGGTTTCCAGGGCGGGCAAATTCTACCCCTACGAGGGCGGGTATTGGCCCTACGGGGAGCAGATCGCCACTTACTGGAAAGCGGTGGGGATTAGCGTGGAGACCGTTCTCCTGGATAAGCCGGCCTTGCTGGCCATGCGGCAGGGCGGGAAGATGAAAGGGGGCATATTCATCGACAATCCCAACTTCACCGACGATCGGGGGACGCCTGTCCACTCTCTTCAGCGGCGGTTCCTACGGGAACTATCCGGACATCCAGGCCCTGTGGGATCAGTACCGGAAGGAGACCGTCCCCGCAAGGGCGCAAGGACTTGATCGGCCACATCCAGAAGCTGATCTACGAAAGAACCATGTGGATCCCCCTTACGTCAACGAACTCGCCGGCGGCCTTCGGCCCCCGGGTAAAGGGGAATCCGTACAAGATTCAGCCGCTCATATGGTTCACGGCCCCTTTTGAAGACATCGAGCTGGTGAATTGAATTCGAGGCAACTGTTCAGAGTTACGACAAAGTTTTTCAATTCGTCCGGAAGCGTCGGAAATCCCCCTAGCTCACATGAGGGTGTGAAAAAATTGCAGTGAATCGTCACCCCGGTGAAAACCGGGGTCCAGGATGTTTTTAAAAAACTTAAAAACACTGGATTCCGGCATTCGCCGGAATGACGGTAAGAAGACCTGAACCGATTTTTTCACCCCTTGCCTTTTTCAAATGGGGAAAGCCTATCTCATCCGGTTGGAAAAGCGAGGTTGGGAGGGATTTCTGGGATCTCTTTGCAAACCGCTAAATTCATACCATTCGAGAAGGCCTGGCGGAGTCAAGGGAAATGAAGCGATACATCATTCGACGTTTTCATTTTCGGGATCATCGTTGTATGGATCGTATCGGTGATGATTTTTTTGGCCACCCGGATCGGACCCGATCCTGCGCTCATGATCGCCTCTCCCGGGGCGGACGAAGCAGAGCTCAATTCGATCCGGGACCGCTTTGGTTTGAATGAGCCGCTGCCGGTCCAATATTTTATTTTCATCAAGAAGGCGCTGCAGGCCGACTTCGGGGAGTCGATCTATTACGGTCTGCCCGTTTCCGAGATCGTGTGGCAACGGCTGCCGGCTTCGTTGATGCTCGTGGGGACCGCCAAATTCATATCTTTGGCTTTTGGAATCTTGGCCGGTGTATTGGCGGCCAGGAGGCGCGGCAGATTGGACCAATAATTTTCTGCGATGGTTTTCCTTTCTGGGTTTGTCCATGCCCAACTTTTGGATTGCCATGCTGTTCATTCTTATTTTTTCGGTGAAATTAAAGATTCTGCCCACCGGAGGGTACGGAACCTTCTGGCATCTTCTGATGCCGGCCTTTTCCCTGGGCTGGTATTTCAGCGCCGGTTATACCCGCATAACGGAGTCGTCTCTGCTGCAGGTTTTGAACAGCGAGTACATCAAACTCTGCCGGGTGAAGGGACTTACCGAATTTTCGGTCGTGGGCAAGCACGCCCTGAAAAATGCGCTGATTCCCGTGGTTACCCTGGCCGGGATGAATATCGTGCTCATGATTTCGGGCGCCGTCGCCATCGAGATGGTCTTTGCCTGGCCGGGGCTGGGACTCCTCATGTACCATGGAGCCATCTACCGCGATTTTAACGTGGTGCAGGCGGTCATCCTGTTTATCTCGGCCATGATGGTGTTTATGAACCTGGTGGTGGATATTCTCTACGCCTATCTGGATCCGCGCATCCGGTATGATTGAAAAAGCTGATTGGGCGCAGATGAACGCGATTTCAGGATTAGAAGCACGCTAGATTGGAGCAAGTTATAAATTTCTTAATCGGCTGTTATTGCGAATCTGCGCCGATTAAATTGAGAAGAAGCTATGGATCAGAAATTTGGAAATGGATGAAGGATATCTGGAGAAGGGTTCCCAAAGCGGCGGTGATCATTCTCCTCCTGCTCATCGTGACCGGAATCTGCGCCGACTTTCTGGCGCTGCATGACCCGGAGATCGGAGACCCCCGGCAGCGGCTGTTGCCGCCCGCCTGGGAAAGCGGGGGGAAATGGACCTATCCCCTGGGGACGGATACGATGGGACGGGATGTGCTCAGCCGGCTGATTTACGGGTCCAGGGTTTCCCTGCTGGTGGCTTTTTCCGCGGTGATTATTGCCGGCTGCATCGGAACCTTCCTGGGACTGATGGCCGGATTCTTTGGGGGCTGGGTGGATCAGGTCATCATGCGCTTTACCGATGCCTGGCTGAGTATTCCTACGGTCATGTTCGGGGTCCTCATGGCGGTCATCTTAGGCCCCGGGGTTTGGAATATCGTCATCATCCTGGGGGGCACCTTTTGGTCGAGATATGCCCGGGTGGTCCGGGGAGAGACCCTGAGCATGAAGACCCGGGATTTCGTCCAGCTGGCCAGAATTGCCGGATGCGGGAAAGCCCGCATCATCTGGAAGCATATCCTCCCCAATGTGTTCAACAGCGTGATTACGCTCTCTTCCCTGCAGATCGGAATCGTCATCGTCGTGGAAGCCTCTCTCACCTTCCTCGGAGTGGGGGTTCCTCCGCCCAAGCCCGCCTGGGGACTGATGCTCTCGGAGGGGAGAGGAGGATTGCTGGCCGGTTATTGGTGGCTGGTCATTTTCCCCGGGGTGGCCATCGCCCTGCTGGTCACGTCTTTTAATGTGATCGGGGATTGGCTCCGCCGTTACCTGGATCCTTTTTATCGAAACATCGAGTGAGAACCATGGAAAAGAAGCCCCTGTTACAAGTCGTCGGGTTGACCACTTATTTCTTCTCCTTTGCCCGCACCCGGATTGTAAAAGCGGTTGACAATGTATCTTTCGAGGTCAATCCGGGGGATCGCCTGGCTTTGATCGGCGAGTCGGGTTGCGGGAAGAGCACCGTGGCCGCCTCCATTCTGCGGGTTCTACCCCCTTCCGGCGAAACGGTGAGCGGGAAAGTCTTCTTTGAAGGAGAAGACCTCTTACAGAAGAGCAACAAGGAGATGACCCAGGTCCGGGGCAAGAAGATCGCCATGATCCTGCAAGACCCCATGATGTCCCTGGACCCGGTATTTACGATCGGGGAGCAGATCGGGGAAACCTTGCAGCGGCACACCAGCCTGCGCGGAGACTCCCTGATCCAGCGGATCAAGGAACTCCTGCTGGCGGTGCGGATCCCGGAGCCGGAGCGGAGGATTCAAGCAGTGGCCGCATGAGATGAGCGGCGGGATGCGCCAGAGAATCGTCGGATCCATCGCCATCAGCTGTGAGCCGAAACTGCTCATTTGCGACGAGGCGACGACGAATCTGGACGTCACCATCCAACTGCAATATTTGAACCTGCTCAAAGATCTGCAGAAAAATACCGGGGTAACCTTGGTTTTCATCACCCACAATCTCGGGATTGTGGCGGAGCTGTGCGAATATGTGATCGTCATGTATGCGGGCAAGATCGTGGAGCGCGCCCCGGTGATGGATATTTTTGATTCCCCCGCCCATCCCTATACGAAGGCTCTTCTGGATGCGGCCTTTGGGCTGCAGGATCTGAGGAAGCGAAAGCCCATTCCCGGTGAGCCGCCGAATCTGGCCAACTTGCCCCCGGGATGCAGCTTCAACCCGCGTTGCACGTATGCCGATGATCGTTGCCGAAAGGAAGAACCGCCGGAGGTGACCCTGGGGCCCGCCCGGAGCGCCAAATGCTGGTATCCGGTGAAGGGGTGAGCCGCGAGGAGGAATTCCTTGAGACTTCGGAGTTGAACATCAGTAGCGCAATGGAATACACGAAAGAGTTTGATTACTTGCTGCAGATCCGGAATCTGAAGATGCATTTTCCGGTCAAGGCCGGGATCATCTTCGATCACGTGATCGGATGGGTCAAAGCCCTGGACGGCATCGACCTGACCATCAAGCCGAGGCAAGTGGTGGGACTGGTGGGAGAGTCCGGAAGCGGGAAGACCACCCTGGCCAAAGTCCTGCTCCTTCTGGAGAAGCCTACGCAGGGGGAGGTGCTCTTCCGGGGGAAGGACATACATTCCCTGGATGATTCGGAGCTGAAAGCCTACCGCCGCACCCTTCAGGCGGTCTTTCAGGATCCCTTTGCCTCTCTGAGCCCGCGTCTGAGGGTGCAGGAGATCATCACCGAGCCCCTGGAGGTTTCCAGCACCCTGAGCAAGAAAGAGCTGGAAAGCAAAGTGGTGGAAGCGCTGCACATGGTGGGGCTGGACACGGGACTGCGGAGAGTCTACCCTCACGAACTGAGCGGAGGCCAGCGACAGCGCGTGGCCATCGCGCGGGCCATCTCCACCGAGTCGAAAATCATCATCCTGGACGAACCGACTTCGGCGCTGGACGTCTCCGTCCGCCTGCAGATCGTTCACCTCCTGATGGATCTGCAGAAGAATCTGGAACTCAGCTACTTGCTGATCGGGCACGACCTGGCCATGGTGGCCTATATGTCCACGGACATCGCCGTGATGTACCTGGGAAAGATCGTGGAGTTCGGGGAGACGAAGGAACTGTTGAGAAACACGACGCATCCTTACACCCAGGCGCTGATTGCGGCTTCGCTGCCCGATCATCCCCGGCTGAAACAGGAGCGGGAGGTGATATCCGGAGAAATCGCCAGCCCGTTGAACGTCCCCCCGGGCTGCCGTTTTCACCCCCGGTGTCCCGGGAAAAAATCCATTTGCCAGGAACAGGAACCTTCTTTGATTGCCGTAGGGAAAAATCATTGGGTCGCCTGCCACCTCGATCGAGGCGGGCATAAGAAATTTTGACCCATTCGCGATTTGAAGACATCTGTTGGATTCTGCATTTTATAGGGCGGAGGTTCACCGATCACGCCGTCTAGCAGCAAAGCGTAGATTCGAGGACGAGCCCATTATTTTGAAACGGAGGAGGATATGTCTGGCAAAGTAGTGGCCCGAGACGGCCTGGATTTCAACCGTGGCCGAGAAAATGCTGACCACAGCCGGAGCTCAGCTGGTCCCGGTTCCCCTGTGGTCGGAGGAGGACATCGTGAAACACGCGGCCGATGCCGATGCGGTGATCGTGGGCGCCACGGAACCGTACACCGCGAGGGTGATTCAGACGCTTGACCAAGTGCAAGATCATAAGCCGGATGGGAATCGGGTACAACAACATCGATGTGAAAGAGGCCACCCGGCAGGGGATCCCGGTGGCGGTGGTTTTGGATGCCAGCGTCCACGAAGTTTCCGACCATGCCATGGCCTTCGTCCTGGCCTTTTCCCGAAGACTCTTTCCCCTGGTCCAGGCCGTCCGGAGGGGGATCTGGAAGACCGGAAGCACGGAGATCATCAAAGTGCGGGGGAAGATGTTCCGGCTGAATGAGCAGACCCTGGGCCTGGTGGGCGTGGGAAGGATTGGGAGCCGGATGGCTCCCAAAGGCCCGGGCTTTCGGAATGCGGGTCCTGGGGTACGACCCGTACCTGTCCGCCCAGGAGCTTCAACAGAGGGGGAGCGGAAAAGGTGGATTTCGATCGCCTTCTCAGGGAATCGGATTACATATCCATCCATGCTCCCCTTACGCCGGAAACCCGAGAAGATGTTCGGGCTGAAGGAATTCAGGAAAATGAAACCCACGGCCGTCATCATCAATACGGCCCGGGGGGCCTCATGGACGAGACAGGCCCTCCATCAGGCCTTGGTGGAGGGGGTGATCGCCGGCGCCGGTCTGGATGTATGCGAACCCGAACCCCCCCTGCCCGGAGAATCCCCTCTTCCAGACTGGAACAGGTCCTGTTCACCGGGCATTCGGCTTTTTTTTCGGAAACCTCGATGCCCGAACTCCAGCAGAAAGCCGCCGAGGCCGTGATCCTGGCCCTGCGGGGGGAGTGGCCTCCGGTGCTGGTCAACCCGGAGGTGAAGGAGCAGAAAAATCGACGCATTAAGTAAATAGGATCATGTCCCATTTGTTTGATGGAAAATAGGGCTGTATAGGTACATTGTGCTGTGATTCCGGGGTCCGGAAGGAAAGGCAGATTGCGCCACAACCATGAGGCACGCATCAGTTGTCGGTTAGGCGCGGGTGTTCTCTTATCCTATGAACCAAGCTTTTCATGCCCCCGCTGCGCTTTACGGAAAGCCAGCAGGTCCTTTGACCGGATCATGGATCCCGCCAATGCTTGCGGCGGAATCTGCCTTTTCTTCCGGACCCTTGTCAGGCTTTCACCAAATATCCGATCAACTATAGTGAACGGCTTAAGTAAGTCGACATCCAGTTGCCTCTTATTGACTTATGTCTCGCCGTAAATCCCCCCTGCCCCCCTTTGATAAAGGGGGATTTGGGGGGATTTACCAGGGATTGCCCATGCAATGTCCACTTTCTTTGGTCGGGCACTATAATACAAACGAAATAAATATATTTACATAAAATGTAGGGTGCGTTCCCCGAACGCACCGTTTGAAGGCTGATCAGGGATCAGGCTCTACAAAATTGTCACCGAACAAAATACGTTTGTATTAATGGAAGATGATCCAATAATATGAAGTGTCAGTCTCAGGATTCGTATCCGTGGGGGGAAGTTTTTCAATTTTAGGCATTTTTTCGGGGAGGTGATGTGAGGAAATTCAGGAGCCGATTATACGGTGAGGTAGGAGAGGCGGATTACAGGAATAAGAAGAGAGGAGAAAAAAGATGAGCCAAGGAACGAGTGAGACTCCCTGGAAGGTGCCGGGGAAATGGTCGGTATGCCCCTACGTCTTCGAACCGGAGGTACGGGCCAACTGGAAGATCCCCCCGAAGGTCACCGTCCACGATGTGACTCTGAGGGACGGGGAACAGACGCCGGGCGTCGTCTTCCGGAAAGAAGAAAAATTGAAGATCGCCCATGCCCTCGAGGAGGCGGGCATCCACCGCATCGAGGGGGGGATGATCGCCACCTCCCAGGAGGATTTCGACGCCATCGCGGCCATGGCCAAAGAAATCAAGAACTCGGAAGTTGCCTGCTTCTCCCGGGCCCGCCGGGATGATATGGAGCTGGCGGTCAAGAGCGGGGTGAAGCGGGCGGTCATGGAGATCACGGCCCAGGACCCGATCATCAAGAAGCATCTGGGGCAGCCGGGGCAAGGCCGCCGAAGAGATCATCAAACTGGTGAAATTCGGCAAGGAGAACGGCCTGAAAGTCACCTACTTCCTCATGGAAAGCAGCCGGGCCAGCATCGATCTGCTGCGGGACATCATCATCCCCGTGGCCGAAGAGGGAAAGCCCGATCACATCGCCCTGGTGGATACCCGGGGCTCGGCCTATCCTCCCGCCTTCGCCTGGCTGGTGACCGAGGTGAAGAAATGGGTGAAGGTGCCCATCGAAATCCACTGCCACAACAACTGGGGATTTGCCACCGCCACCACCCTGGCGGGCGTAACCGCCGGCGCGGAAGTGGTCCATACCTGCGTCAACGGCATGGGCGGCAATGCCCCCCTGGATGAGATCATCATGGGCCTCGAAGCTTTCCTGAAGGTGGATACCGGAGTCAAGACCGAAGGCTTCCGCCAGCTCTCCGCGATGGTGAAAGACTTCTCCCGCGCCGAGTGGTACAAGCCCTTTGTCGGGACCTCTGACCTCCCAGGTGGAGGTGGGAATCGCCACCCGGCAGATGTGGGACCGGCGCACGGAGCATGGATACGGGCGCGCCGAACCCCTGAATTACGAAGTTGTGGGGGGAAAGGCCATCGACGTGGTGCTGGGGAAAAAGAGCGGTCGGTACTCGATCATGCTCAAGGCCTAGGAGCTGGGCATTCCCATGCCCTCGGAGGAGCAGGCTTCCGCCATGTTGAATCAGATCAAGAAGATCTCGGAGGACAACAAGCGGTTGGTCAGCGAAGAAGAGTTCAAGAAGATTTATTCCCAGGTCATGGGCGGCAAAATAATCGCGATGAGTCATGAGGACCGATGCCGGAATCGGGTGTTGCGACCCGAATCCTCAGCAATCCGTCCTGACGCCGAAAACGAAAAGGAGGCAGAAATGTCGGAATTTGGATTCATGGGAGTTGACTGGGAAGAGCGGGTCGACTTTGACCGGATGCGGCGGGAGCGGCTGCAGAAGGCCAAGGAGGCCATGGAGAAGGCAGGGGTCGATGCTTCTGTTTATCTTCGCCCTGGAGGATGTGCGGTACCTCACCGGGTTCCGCTCTCACCTCGGCCCGGTGACCATCCTCGGGCATGGCGGCAGCGGTCCTGCCCCGGGGAGGGGATCCGATCCTCTGCACCCATGACATCGTCCATTGCCCGGGCGCGCATGCCCTGGATCCAGCCGGAGAACGTCCTGGATCGGCCCTTCATCCGCACGGAAGGGGGCACGAAGAAGTGGGCGGAGGAGATGAAAGGCAAAGATCGGAAAACTGGCCGAGGGGAAGATCGGCGTGGACATCTTGACCTTCGGCCTTTCCCAGTGGCTGCCCAAGTGCTTTCCCCAAAGCCCAGTTCGTGGACGGGAGGGAGGTCCTCAACCAGGCCAAGATGATCAAGACCCAGGACGAGATCGAATGCCAGAAGATCGCCAACATGATCACCGAGGCCGGGTTCCAGGCGCTTCTGGACAATCTGAAGCCGGGGGTGAAGGAATGTGAGCTTCTGTCCATGGCCTGGCAGAAATTCACCGAGCTGGGAAGCGAATGGAGCCAGTGCGCCAACATCGTCTGCTCCGGCCCGTACACCGCTCCCTACCGGAGATTCACCTCCGACCGGGTCATCCGGGAAGGGGACATGGTGATCGTGGACATCGGCGCCTGCTTCAACGGATACTGGGGGGATTTCACCCGGACCTATGTCTGCGGCAATGTCCGGCCCACCAAGGAGCAGATCGACCTTCATCAGGAATCGTACAACACCCTCTTCAATGCCTGCTCCGAGGCGGTGGTGGGGAAGACCAACGGGGACATCGGCAAACACCTGAATTCCCCGAAGGGAAACCCCAATTCCGACGGGCTGTCGGGCGGCCACGGGGCCGGGGTAAACCCCTGGGAGCCCCCGTGGGTGGCCAATCTTTCGCCCGATGCCATCATGCCCCTGCAGGAGGGGATGCTCTTCAGCATCGAGCCCTATGCGGGCAAACCGGGCATCGGCGGTTTCCGGCTGGAGAATCAGGTGTTCGTGGGCAAAAAGGAGCCCGACATCTTCACCACGCTGAGCTTCGATGAGCGGCTGCTGAAGGATGTTCATCCCCTGGATAAAACCACGGGAAGGAAAGATCCGTACCCGAAATGAGGGAATAGGCTTGGACAATCCCCCATCCTCCCTCCTTTTCCCAAAGGGGGCTGAGGGGATTTCTTGATACTATCCTTCCAGGGCAGGGGAAAGGAGGGGAGGCCTGGAGGAATGAGTCATGGTTGAAAAACCCGTGGGCATAGCGATCGTGGGCATCGGGATGTGGTGCAAGGCCCTGGCCACGGTCATCCAAAAGAGCGGAGCCTTCCAGATCGTCACCTGTTACACCCGCACCCAAGCCAAGCGGGACGAGTTCGCCGCGGCTTTCCACTGCGACCAGGAAAGTTCCTACGAAGACGTCCTGAAGCGGCAAGACGTGGAAGCGATTCTGCTCACGACCCCCAATTCCGCCCATGCGGATATGACCGTGCTGGCCGCCGAGCATGGGAAGCATGTGCTGGTGGAAAAACCGATCGCCAACCGGGTTTCCGACGCCAGGCGAATGATCGAGGCCTGCCGGAAAAACGGAGTGGTCCTTTCGGTGGCCCACAACCAGAGAAGGCTGGCCGGCTACCGGAAGATCAAAGCGATGATCCAGGACGGGAAGCCTGGGAAAGATCGTCATGGTGGAAACGAACTTTTCCCATAACGGCGGGTTCCGGTTAACCCCCCAGATGTGGCGCTGGTACGAGAAGGAGTGCCCCGGAGGCCCCATGATGACCCTGGGGGTTCATCCGGCCGATACCCTCCAGTATCTTCTGGGCCCGGTCCAATCCGTTTCGGCTTTCTTCAACCGCCTCTGCCTTCAGACCGAGATCATCGACGCGGGAGCGGCCATTCTGCGATTCGAATCGGGGGCCCTGGGGTATCTGGGCTCCAACTTCATCACCCCCTGGGTGAATTACTGCAATGTTTACGGGACGGAGGCCAATCTCTATTTCACCGTGGAGCTTCCGGCGCGAAAACCCGATGAAACCCCCGGGCAATACGGAGATCACTGGAATTATGCGGACCGGAACTCGGCCCTTTACCTGAAGCGGAAAGGAGAGGATCAGAAAGTCGAGGATTGACCTGCAGCCCGGAGAGATCCTAACCGAGGAAGTGAAGGAATTCGCCGCATTGCATCCGGAACCAAAAAGTCCCGGAAACAAGCGGGCCGGAAGGCATGCGAGCGCTGGCCGTGATCTTGGCCTCCATCCAGGCAGCCCGAACGGGGGAGGTCGTCAACGTGGAGAAGGTGTTGGAGGAATAATCAGAGAAGTTTTGGCCTGGGTCGACCCGGGTTGGCAGAATAGGATGGGAAGGCTTCACTCAGGCGGATAGGAAAGCCGCAGATCTCTCTACTCGCCCGGTCAGGCATTTTGAATGAATTTAGCGAATTCAAAAGAGGTCCCAGAAATCCCTCCCGGCCTCCCTTTTCCAAAGGGAGGAGAAATGGTTTCCCCCTTTGAAAAAGGGGGATTAAGGGGGATTTCTGAGGTTTCTTGGCGAAACAGTCAGGGCACTTTTATTCGGGATCGCCGGTGTCCGGTTTAAGACCGGCGGACTTGATCCCGTGAACGGCGCAGAGTTCATCTTTTTCGGAAGCATCGCCGCTGATCCCCACCGATCCCAGAATCACTCCGGAATCAGACCTGATCAATACCCCTCCCGGGACGGGCACCATCTTACCCCCGGACAAGTCGGACAGGGCCCCGAAAAAGGCCTGATTTTTGGCCGCCCGGCGGGCCAGCTCCCGTCCGCCAAATCCCATTCCCAAAACACCCCACGCCTTTCCCACGGCAATCTCGGGACGAAGGAGGCTGCACCCGTCCTCGCGCTTGAGAACTTTTATCTGCCCCCCATCGTCGAGGACAGCCACGGTGAGCGGAGCCAGGCTTAACTCGCGCCCCTTGGCCAGCGACTGGTCGGCTATGAGAGAAGCTGCCTGAAGCGTTAAGCGGGTCATGACCGGCCTCCATTTCTTTCGGTTGAAGGAGCGGGCATCTCAGCTGCCCGCCACCCAGCCCCCGTCTACAAACAGGGTATGCCCGGTGACAAAGTCCGATGCCGGGCTGGAGAGATAAATGGCCGCACTGGCGAGGTCTTCGGGGGTGGCCAGCCGGCCCAGGGGGATGCGACTGAGAATCCTTTCCAAAACTTCCCCTTTTAGAGTTTCTTTCCGGCTCGGGGTCAGAACGGCCGTCGGCGCCAGGGCGTTCACCCTTATCCCGTCTGCCGCCCACTCGAAAGCAAGCGCTTCCGTGAGATGAGACACCCCGGCTTTGATCCCCCCGTACACGGCCCGGCCTTTAATGATGCTCCGGCTGAAAGTCGAGCTGAGATTGATGATTTTTCCGTATTTTTGCTGCCGCATGATCGAGCCGATGATCTGGCAACAGAAAAACAAGCCTTTAAATCCGGTGTCGATCATCAAATCCCATTCGCCTTCCGTAACCTCCCAGGCTGGTTTCGTAACGGTGAAAGCGGCATTATTTACCAGGATATCCACCCTGCCGAATTTTTCGAGAATGAAAGCCCTGAGATTTTCGATCTCCCTTACCTTCCCGACGTCCAGGACGTAGATCTCCGACTTGCGGCCGATTTTTTCAATCTCGCCTTTCACTACTTTCAGCTTTTCTTCACGCCTGCTGCAGACAACGATATCCGCTCCCGCTCCAGCCAATCCCAGGGCTAGCCCTTTGCCGATTCCCTCGCTGGCTCCGGTTACGACGGCCACCTTATCCGCCAGGCTAAATCGATTGAGATAATCGCCCAAATTCTATTCCTCCCCTATTCTCCCGCCCTCTTGAATTCAAACGATAGCGACGCCGGCACGGAACAGATCCGCCGCGCGACGAACTCAGTTCGGGATGACGGGAACGAGCAGGTACGACTCCCGCCCCCCGCCCGCGTACAGGGTGACCTTTCCGCCGAAGACGTCTTTCGGGCGGTTATCGGGGTCGTTGTGGGTCATGCCCCCCGTTCCCCTCGTTCCGTAGTGGAATTTCTTTCCAAACTCGCTCAGTTCTCCTTCGTATTCATAATCCTTGCCTCGCACCGTAAGCGCCACTCTCCAGCCGGCCGGCAGGACGATACAGGTAGGCAGGATCTCGACGTCGCACTCGTAAACCTCTCCGGGGGTCAGCGGCTCCGCCCGGTCGTGCGGGTGGTAAGGCCGGTAGGGCTTGCTGCGCTCGGGGTCGAGCCGCCGATGGGATACGCGGAGCCAGCCATTGGCGATGGGCGTGTTGGGGTCGGTCGATCCCATGAAGGTCAGCTCCTTCCCTTTGGGGTCGAAGACGCGAACAATGAGGAACAAGTCGGCGTCCCTGGTCGAAGAAGACACGAAGAGCTTCGCCGCGAGGGGACCGGTGATCTCGGTCTCCTTCTCCAGCGGAGCCATCGAGAAAGTGACCCCGCTCCCCAGGGCCTCATACTCAACCTTCCCTCCCTTACCGACGGGCTTGGGGCTGAGGGCCATGCCGGCCGGGTCCAGGTAGAACTTCGTCCACCGGGTGCGGGCAAGGGGCCACTCCTGCTCCATGCGCAGGGAAAATTTCTCGCCGGGATAGCGGATGTTGAGCTGCACGGGCGGCTGCTTGTCCCAGCCGTTCTGGATCCCTTTCAGGAAATAATCAAAGAAGCGCTTCTGCAGGTTGAGTCCGTAGCCGCTGTAAAAAAGCGACCAGTGCGAATCGCCGTGGGCCTCGAGCCATTTCTGTTTGGAGGAAGTCTCGGTAAAGCCATTGAAGTTACCCCGCGGATGGATGCCCTGGCCCCCCCAGTTGGCACAGGTCAGGAGCGGAAGCGTCACCTTGGAGAGATCGGCCGAGCGCAAGCGGTGCCACTCGTCGTCGAGGGGATGTTTCTTCAGGTCCTCGAAGACGTTGACGCAGTTCTTGGCCAGCTCCTCATCGGAGAGCGTCACCGGCCCCGCTACCGATTCGCCCGTGTTCGGGTTCTTCCTGGCCCGCTCCCCGCGCCCGTACTGGATATTCACCACCTGGTGCTTGGCCCAGAGCTTTTGGAACTCGCTCAGGATGCCGCCGTGGTAGCCGGAGTCGCGGTACCGATCGTTCTGCCCCTCCCAGGGGAGTATGGCCGTCAAATGCGGCGGGTGCTTCCCGGCAACGCGCCACTGGTTGCTCGCGTAATAGGAGATCCCCAGCATCCCCACTTTGCCGCTGCTCCAGGGTTGGGTGCCCGCCCATTCGATGCATTGGTACAGGTCTTCGATTTCCCGAGGGGAGTTGCAGTCCATAAAGCCCGGGGACCAGCCAGCCCCACGGGAATCCACCCGCACCACCGCGTACCCATGGGGGACCCACCGTTCGGGATCGGTGACCTCCCAGTTCTGGTACTTGTTGGTCGAGCCCTGGAGGATTTCGGGATGATCGGTGACCATCTTCTCCCATTGCATGGGGTAGCCATCCTGGAAGGCAAGACCCTTCGCGTACACCCCGTACGTCAGGATCACCGGATAACGTCCATCTCCGACAGGGCGGTAGACATCCGCGCGGAGGACCAGGCCGTCATCCATCTTGATGGGCGCATGCCACATGATCCGCATCCCGTCCCTTACTTCGGTCCGCATTTTGACTTCAGGCGCTTGGTTCATCTTGGGTCTCCTTCATGCGTATTCCTGTCTCGACTCGAGGCTTTATGAGTTTGGATGCGAGTTGAAGGGTGAATAGGGAACGCCGTAAAATTCATGGCTCTCACGAAAGGCGGCTGGACGTGCTACGAATTCTAGAGCCATGCCTGTGATCGTGTCAAGGCGAAATTTTCCCCTCGCCCACCTTCCCTTTTCATATTTCCCTAATCCATACGACCGGTGACCTTGAGGACCGGGTACAAGGGCAACGGGCGCAAAAAGCATCCGCGGGAGATGCTGTTCCATCTTTGGGGCGGGGTCACCCCGCCCCTACATTCCGCAGGATGGGCGGCCCGGATGGGAACGGGCCGGTCGCCTCTACAGGGGAGGAGATCGGAGGGTACCTATGCGAAAGGATTGGCCGCAGAACCGATGAAAGCATTCGTGCCTTGTGGTTTTTGCGCCCGTTGCCCTTGTGCCCGGGCCGGGGTAAAGATTGACTTTTCACGAATATTTCACTTATAGTGCCCGACCAAAGAAAGTGGACATTGCATGGGCAATCCCTGGTAAATCCCCCCAAACCCCCCTTTATCAAAGGGGGGCAGGGGGGATTTTACGGCGAGACATAAGTCAATAAGAGGCAACTGGATGTCGACTTACTTAAGCCGTTCACTATAATTGGCGCAAAGTGAAGGTGGGCAATGAAATTTTCCCGCCTTGATATGCGATTCCCTTTCTGTTACACTCCTCTCCCGCCATCACGTATATTTGATTACCGGCTGGTCAATGAATGGAAGGATCGCCCATGGCTCTGGCCAAAGACTACCCCCGCTTCTCCAGAGAGGAATATGACCGGCGTTTTCGGGAGATACGCCGGCGCATGCAGGACAAAGGGATCGACGTCCTGATTCTTTACGGGGATTCGGGCAGCAACAACAGTAACAATGCCAACATCAAGTACGTATCGAATTACCAGGATCCCGTCAGCGGCTATGTGGTCTTCCCCCGGAAGGGGGAACCCAGCCTGCATATTTCGAACCGCCTTTATCTCCCCCACGCCAAGCTGATGAGCATTCTTCCTCTCACGGACGCCGTGGACTACAATCCGGGGGGAGCCGTGGAGAGCCGCATCCGCGAGCTCGGCCTGGAGAAAGGCACCATCGGACTCGTAGGTCTGCGGGGAATCCTTTATGGGTCCTTGCCCTTCGGTCCGCTGGATTATTGGCATAAAACCTTTTCCGGCGCCTCCTTCGTGGATGCCACCGACGTGCTGGCCGAGGCGAGACGGATCAAGAGCAAGGAAGAGATCACCTGGTTCCGCAAAGGAGCCGCTTTGACCGATATGGCTTTCGAGGGCCTGGAGAAAAAGGCAAAGGCGGGGATGACCGATTTCCAGCTCGCGGGCATCATCGCCGGCAGCTATATGCCCCGGGGCGGGGGGCCCAAGCTCATCTTTATCGGGTCCACCTCCATGTCCCGGCCCCACCTCATCTTCCCATGCCAATTCCCTTCTCACCGGAAAGTGGCGAAGGGGGACATCATTCTCACCGAGCTCTCCGCGGACTACGAAATGTACCCCGGCCAGGCGCACCGGCCCATTACCGTGGGCGCTTCTCCCACCCCAATCTATAAAAAGATGTTCGAGGTGGCCGTGGAAGCATACACCCGAGTGCTGCGCGCGCTCAAGCCCGGAGCGACCCAGGCGGAGATTAAGAACGCCGCTTCCGTGATTCAGGATGAGGGGTTTACCACCTTCGACACCACCTTGCACGGCTGGGGTCTCCTGATCGAGCCTCCCCGGGTGGACATCGACGCCGTCCTGATTCGCCGGCCCTTGAATGAGTTCACGGTCGAAGAAGGCATGCTCCTCGTCATTCAGCCCAACGTCGTAACCCGTGACGGGAAACGGGGCCTTCAAGTGGGCAATCTCGTCGAAATCACGGCCAGAGGCGCCCGCTCCCTCCAGAAGTTCCCTCTGAAGTTCATGCGCATCTAACGGGCAGGGTCTCGCGATCGGCTCTCAAAGGACGGCGGATTCGGGCTGCCCCTTGAATCCCATGATGCGGACGATGTAAGGAGGATTGTCGTGCCGTCGAAAAAAAGGAGTTCCCAGCAAGACGGTTCCGTGCCGCCCGTCATGAAGGCCATTCTGCTCGACCGCCCCGGTCCCCCCGAGGTTCTGCGCTACGCCGATGTTCCGACGCCGGTGCCGGCGCCCGGGCAGGTCCTGGTTCGAGGCGCACACGATCGGGGTGAGCATGCCCGAAATCCTGGTTCGACGGGGCGAGTACGGCTGGATGCCGCCCCTGCCGGCGATTCCCGGGATCGAGATGAGCGGGCGGGTCGTAAAGGTGGGGAAAGCTGTGACCTCCTTGAAAATCGGTCAACCGGTCTTCGTCTCCGCCCGCGAGCTGCCCGTACGCGGCGGGTGTTATGCCGAATACCTGGCCGCGGACGCGGATGCGCTCTATCCTCTGCCGCCCGACGCCGATCTCGAAGGAGCCGCCGCGCTTTCCAATTACCAGGTCGCCTGGCATCTGCTCCACACCGCGCCCGTGCGGCATGGAGTACCGATCGGTCCTCGCGACCGGCGCCGCCGGCGGGATCGGGAGCGCGATCGTCCAGCTGGGGAGAGCGGCCGGAAAAAGAATTATTGGTCTGGTTGACTCGGACGAAAAAGCGGCGTTCGTGCGCTCCCTCTCCGGCGATGAGGCGATCAACCTGCGGACCGAGAAGGTGACCGAACGGGTCCGTGAATTGACTGCGGGCGCGGGCGTTGACCTGATCCTTGACTCGATCGGCGGCCCGGGGTTCGTCGCCCATTTCGACCGCCTTGCCCCGTTCGGGCTGGTGGTCTTTTATGGCATGCTCGACGGCCCTCCAAAGGGCGACGTGCTGGAGGTCATGCACCGGCGGATGGGGGACAGCCTCGGCCTGCGGACTTTCTCCATGCACATCTTTGACCGGGATCGCCCGAGGCGGCGCGAGGCCACGGAGAAGCTGCTTCGACTCCTGGACGAGAGGCAAATCAAACCGATGATCTCGGTCCGGCTGCCGCTTTCCGAGGCCGCCCGGGCGCATGCTCTCATCGAGAGCGGCCAGGTCCTGGGCAAGCTGGTCCTGAAGCCGTGACGAGAACGGGAAAGACCGAATCCAACCGCAGAGGACGCAGAGACCGCAGAGTCAAACCACTCAGAAAAGTCAAAACATCAGTTTCTTTTTTAGCCTTTACATCCAGTTTTATCTATGTACTACAGCCGTGCAAGTTCTGTAAATTCCGTTAAGAGAAATGTAGGGGCGGCCCCCTGTGCCCGCCCGAAAAATGGGCAATCACGCCATGGCGTGATTGCCCCTACAATTTGATTCCGGCTCCGCCGTAGTGTTCTCTGGGGTTCAGTTAATTGACCAATTCCATGTCTTCAAACGGAGCCGTGAACCATATGAGAGGCTGAATCTTATAAGGATTTCCTTTCACCCTCGGGCCGAATGCGGCCGGCGAATTCGTGTCGGTGAGAGGAATGAACATGGTTCTCTCATGGATGATCTTCTGAATGCGCTCCATCAAATCCTTTCTGAGCCTTCGGGTTGACCTCTTTTTGATATTGATCCCACAAGTGCTTTCAGATCCGGATAATTGCCGTAGGAAGTCGGGCCGAAAAGGTAGCCCAGGCGCGCCCCGATGGTCGCCAGGGCTGCCGGGTCAATAAAGAGGACGCCCTTCATTTTTCCGCCCTGACGATTGGCGAACCAGGCCGGCCGGTCCAGGAGCACGGTATCGACGTTGATGCCGACCGCTTTCCAATAGGTCATCACCTGCTCTCCGTAGGGCCAGTACCCTCCTTCGTAGGGGTAAAATTTCCCTCCCTCGAAGCCCTTCGGATATCCGGCCTCGGCCAAAAGCTTTTTCGCTTGCTCCGGGTCGTAGGGGTCCGGAGGGAAAGCAACTCCAAAGGGATCCCCGTCCATGGCCATCGATCCCATGCGGTTTACACCCCGGCATAAAAATATCGGCTAGGCTCTTGCGGTCGATGGCCAGGCTGGCCGCCTTGCGGACCCTGGCGTCGGCCCATGGAGATTTGGGATCAAACTGCGGGCCCATATATACAATCCAGGTCACGGGGCTCAGCGGATGGAAAAGGCGAAGCTTGGGGTCTTTCTTCACATCTTCATAAAAAACCCCCTGCATGAGCGTAGCAATATCCACCTCGCCCCTCCTGACCATGGCCAAGCGGGTGGCCGGCTCCGAATACGATGAGGAACTCCATTCTTTTGATATGGGGAGCTTTTCTCCAGTAATCTTCAAAAGCCTCGGCCACCAGCCTTACCCCGGCCACAAATTCCACAAACTTATACGGGCCGCATCCGACGGGTTTTTTCTTATACTCCGCGTCCCCCACTTTTTCCACGTACTTCTTCGGGGCGATCCAGCCGATCCCGCTGCCGCTGGGCAGAAAATACTCCAGAAAATCCGGGAAGGGCTCTTTAAAATGAAAGCGCACCAGATGCGGATTGACCGCTTCCACCTTTTCGGTCTTCCCCTGGATCGTTTTGGCCTGGGCCGCCTTATACCGCCAGAAACTGAAGACGACGTCTTCCGCAGTAAAGGGGTCTCCGTTATGAAACTTCACTCCCTTCCGCAGCTTGAATTCACAGGTCTTTGCGTCGGGGCTCATCGTCCATGATTCAGCCAGCGATGGGGTCAGGTTGCCTTCCGGCATGGGTTTCACCAAGGCGTCATGGAAAAGGTAAGAAATGACAAGAACTGATCAGCCCCGGATTCGTCGCCGGATCGAGCCAATCGGCGGAAAGGCCCCAATGGATCGCCTGTTTTAGAACGCCCGAGGGGGCATCGGCCTGGACAAAGACCGATGAGCCCAATAACGTTGCGGAAATCACCAATAGGACGAACACGCCATGCATTCCGGTCTTCTCTGGTTTCATGAAGTTTCCCTCCTGCGGTATTCCGAAAATTGAGACTTGACGAGAACGTATTTCTGAATTGGGCCAAAAATTTTCTACTATTCCCCAATTGCCGAAATCCCCGCCTCATTTGAAGGTGTCAAAATCCCATTTTCACTCTCACCTGTCCAACCCCCGTGTGGGGGGGGCAATCTCTTGTTCTATTTCAAAATATTTATCCTCTCCTCTGGCGGGTATCAGCGCTAACCTAGGATTTTTTCTTCAATTCCCCCCTTTGCAAAGGGGGGCCAGGGGGGATTTCTGCTGATCGGTTCTCCCCCCTTCCCCCCTTTTTCAAAGGGGGGATAACTTAGCGCTTATGCCCCTGGCAGGAGAGGGGAGGGTGAAGGGACGAATCAATCTTTTCACACCTTCCCTTTGCAAAAGGGGAGATGCCCTTCCGGGCATGCCCAATTGGGTTGCCCTCGCCCGTAAGGGATCGAGGTTGATTCAAATTCCTTCTTCCCCGAAGGTTTTAGGACTGGCCTTTCGAATTACCCGCTCAATAACAGTCGTTTGGCCGCCGTGCAGGCGTCCAGATTTTCTTCGAAAGATGACGGGGTCTGCTCCGGGTTGGCGGTTTGGAAAAAGATTTCAAAGACGATCGGACCGCGGAACTTTTTCCTTTTCACCAGGTCCATCAGCCTGGCGTGATCTAAAATATTGTACTTGTCCAGGGGACGGTGTTCCCGCAATCCTTGGGGCGTGATCTGGACGCCACCGGCATGAAATTCAAAGGTTTGATCGAGGCATTCCCCGGCTACCTGCAAGACAGGGTTTGTTATGTTCGCCTCATCTGGAAAATGGAGCGCCAGGTGTCCGAGGTCCAACAGGATGCCGAACCTCGGGCTCCCGATTCGCTCGATGATTCCATGGTTCAGGAAAAACCGGTAATGGGTGGCCAATTCGAACCCGGCCCGGAGGTCCCATTTTTCGGCGTATTCCGCGGCGACCTTCCCGAACTCGACGTGGCGGCGGGCCATTTCTTCTTCGTTCAGGCTCCCTCCCTCGGGGGGTTGCAAGCTGTGAAACGTCACCAGTTGCGCTCCAATGTCCCGGGCGAAGCGCATCAGCTCGAGGTAGGGGTTCCATGTTTCTTCTTTTACCTCTTTTCCTCCGCCCGGGACGCGGAGGATGATGTTACTGCCGTGTACCGTGACGGTATGGAGACCTGCCAAGAGCGCCCTCAAATCCCTGCGGTCCTTCTCGGGGAACGCACTCTTCAGGAAGAACTCCGCGGCATTCCCGGCAACGCTCCTGAACTGGCCGGGCGAGATCTCGATGGCCTTGAATCCGGCGTTCCGGATCGCATTCACCGCAAACCTGATCGCCTGGGCTTCGGTCCTGTCACCCTGAAGTGCCATCAAGGATGTGGGCACCCCGAATCGATCTTCCATGCTTTTCGTTCCCCCGTTTTCCATCAAAGCCGTTACATTCCCCAAAAGCCTTTGGGGAGACGGAGCTTCATCCAGATCTCGAAAACCACGTAGGAGCCAAACGATCCGGTCAGGGCACCCAGGAAAACCGTCCTCCAGGGCTGCGGCTGAATGACCCGGAGGAGAAAGCCCATGAGGAGCAAGGTTACGACCAGAAAGCCGAGGTAATCGATTAGAAAGCCGTAAAGGACCAGAGCGATGAGAACCCAGAGAACCTTCTCCCAGCGCACCTTTTCGGCCAGGATGTCCCGCAGGGTCCTACCTCCCGCCTTTTGTCGGAAGGCCTGCAGCATCAAAGCAATCGACATTGTGCCAAGAATAATTCCGAGCCAGAGAGGGTAGAATCCGGGGCCGGGATCGTGGATATTGCCATAAGGGAGAAACCTGGCCCCCCAGCAGATCAGCCCGGAAAAGATCAGCAAAACAAGACCGCTCCAATGATCAGCTTTTTTCATTTCAATTCTTATGGGACGCAGATGAACGCAGATTTCCACCGCCCATGGCGGGATTAAAATCCTGGATTCCGGCTTTCGCCGGAATGACACCTCGGGTTACGATTACATTTTTCGCAAAGGGTTGGCACAATAAGGACTCTTTATCTGCGGATATCTGCGAAAATCTGCGTCCCGTTTTTATGAATGTTCCGGTCTATTCCGGTTTCAGGTCATACTTTTTGATCAGCGCCTGAAAAGTATTATCCAGTTTTTCCATCGTTTTCACTGTATCCGCCGGGTTTTTCCACGAGGCCGTGTTAAACGCCTGGTCGGAAGCCTTCCGGTACCCCTCTTCCGCGACAGCTTTGCGAAAGGCCTCGGCCAGGAAGTCGATGATGGGATCGGGCGTGCCCGCCGGTGCCCCCACCCAATAGGACACGGAAAAGGACACGTCGTATCCCATCTCCTTAAGAGTGGGAATATTTGGGAATCGTGGGTCGCGCTTATCCGTGGTTATGGCCAAAATATTGAATTTGCCCGCACTGTAAAGGGGCGCCCATTGGGCTCCTTCCCCGATGGCCAAATTCAGATGGCCGCCCAGAACTCCCGGAACCAGGTCCTGGCCTCCCGCGGGATGGGGAATCCGGATGAATTTCGCCCCGGTCTGATCCTCCAGCATGAGCCGGGCGACATCCGAGCCCGTCCACGTGCCCCCCACGCCGGCTTTGATGGTGTTGGGTTTCTCCTTGGCCATCTTTATGATCTCTGGAAACGGGATATCGAAGGGCCCGCCCTTCTGGACATAAATTCCTTCGGCCGTATAAGCCATCTCGCAGATCATTCGAAAACTTTTTTTATAGTTGAAAGTCACCCCTTTCATGAGATAGGGCTGGATGATCGCCGACTGGGAAACGAGTCCGATCGTGTACCCATCGGGCTTGGCCGCAGCCAGGGCAGAGAACCCCCTTGTTCCTCCCCCTCCGGGCTTGTTCACGACCACCATGGGTTTTCCGAGGTATTTTTCAACAAACTTGCCTACGAGTCGGCCCGCATGGTCAACCGAACTCCCCGGCGGAAAGCCCACGATGAATTCGATCTCCCGCGTCGGGTAATCAAGGCTCAATGCATCTTGCGGGAAAAAAGAAACGCCCGGCTGCCAGGGATAGAAAAAGAGTAAAAATCTTTCTGCCCATTTTTCTTCCTCCTCTCATAATTTTCTACCATCGGATTAAAATTGAAGATTTCGTAAATATCTGGTCCAACCGTCTTGGCGAAAACTCGGTTCAGATTGTCATTGCGAAGCGGAGCGGCAATCTCATTCGGAATAAAAGCCGCAATCAATCAGACTTTTGCGCGTCCGTCAAGCTTGCGCCTCCCGAATGACCTCCTGAATCGTGTTTTTCCGCGAAGACGTTCTAATTTTCCGCCTTTAGGCTGCCGATCTTTTCCCGTCCGCTCCGCCTGGCTGATCAACGGGAAGATCAAAAGAAATAACGCGATGCCGAAAATTACCCCGGAAATGGGCCGGGTGATGAAGACGGAAAAATCACCCCGGAACGTGATCAGGCTATGTCGAAAGGCCTTCTCCATCAGGGGCCCGAGGACTACGGCCAGCATGAAAGGGGCCGGTTCGAATTCGAATTTCTTGGCCAGGTAACCGAAGAATCCGAAGAAGATCATCAAATAGATGTCGAACACATTGTTATTGATCGTGTAAACCCCGATCAGGCAGAACAGGAGGATGAAGGGGAAAAGAATAGGATAAGGGATCTTCAAGAACCTTACCCAGACCGGAATGAGAGGCAGATTCAGGATCAACAGCATGACATTCCCGATGTACATGCTGGTGATGACGCCCCAGAAAAGGTCAGGATTGCGGGCCATGAGCAAAGGGCCGGGGGTGAGGCCATGGAGCATCAACGCTCCCAGAAGCAGGGCCATTACGACGTTGGAGGGAATGCCGAGGGTCATCAGGGGGATAAAAGCCCCCTGGGCCGCGGCGTTGTTCGCCGACTCGGGCGCGGCCACGCCTTCGATGATCCCGGTGCCGAACTTTTCGGGGTGCTTGGATAAGCGCTTCTCGATCGCGTAGGAGGAAAAGGAGGCGATGATTGCTCCTCCGCCGGGAAGGATGCCCAGAAAAAAACCGATGCCGGTTCCCCGCAGGATGGCGCCCATACTCTGCTTAAGGTCCTTCAGATCGGGGAAGAGCCCTTTAAGGCTGGTTTCGAAGACGGTGACTTTCATCGTCTTTTCGATATTCAGGAGGATCTCGGAGATTCCGAACATCCCCATGGCGATCTGGACCAGGCCTACCCCCTCCATGAGATCCTGGAGTCCGAGCGTGAAGCGCTGCCTTCCCGTGGTGATGTCGATGCCGATGGTTCCGACGAAGAGACCCAATATGGCCATGATCAATGCTTTGAGCATGGAGCCTTGGGCCAGAAACGTCAAGACCGTCAGCCCGAGGCACATGAGAGCAAAGTACTCCGGAGCGCCAAAGGTGAGGGCGGCATCGACCAGGGGAGGCGCTAAAAAAGAAAGGGCCACGACGCCGATGGTTCCGGCGATAAAGGAGCCGAAGGCCGCAATGCCCAGGGCCGTGCCGGCATTGCCCTGCCGGGCCATCTGGTAGCCGTCCAGACAGGTGACCACCGAGGCGGACTCCCCGGGGATGTTCACCAGGATCGAAGTGGTTGAACCCCCATACTGAGCCCCGTAGTAGATGCCGGCCAGCATGATCATGGCGCCGGTGGGAGACATCCCGTAGGTGACGGGAAGAAGCATGGACATGGCCCCCACGGGCCCAAGCCCCGGGAGAACCCCCACCAGCGTGCCCGCCAACGCCCCCAGAAAGGCGCAGATCAGGTTCACGGGTTGAAAAACCACGCTGAAACCATAAAGGATGAGCTGTACGGTTTCCATTCGCATTTTCCCCGAGGACATTGGGGTTTATGAAATTATTCTCGTGGCCCCGGTTCTTCCGTCAGTCTACGCCTTCAGTTTTTCGGCGAGCCAGTCATGCATGTAGGGAATGGCGACCCCCAAACGGTCGTTCTGGCAATGCTGCGAACCGCCTTCCTCAGCCGTGAAGATCCGCAGGGTCTTGTCCTTTGCCCCCACCGCATTGAAACAGGTCCGGGCGTCGTCCGCCGGGACCTGGGCGTCTTCTTCTCCCACCACCATGAGAAAGGGGCACTCAATCCTCTCTACCACTCCCTTGAGCTTGAAGTTCTCCAGCTTCTTCAGAACTTCTTCCACTGAGTTTGCGCCCAACACCCATTGGATGTGGTCCGGGGGCACGGAAAGCGCGGTCTTATAGGCGAGCTCGATTCGCCGCCTCCACTGGGCCTGGTAGTCCCAGGCGTGCCCCCAGGCTACACAGGCCTTGAGCCTCTTTTCAAACGCCGCAGCCCGGGGTGCGTAGTACCCGCCGAGGCTCAGGGCCATGATCCCGACCCTCTTCGCGTCCACGTCCTTACGGGTTTCCAGGTAATCGATCGCCGCGCCCGCAGGCACCTCCATGTCATACCGAAGCTTCAAACCGCGGAAGCGAATGCTCTCCCCGTTCCCAGGCCCATCCACGATCAAACAGGCCAATCCCCGGCGGACCATGTCCCTTACGCCCCAAAAATAACAGAACTCCTTGGTCACATCCAAGCCGTCGAAGAAAATCACCGTAGGCAACGGACCTCTATGCTCGGCCCAAGGCTTGACGAAGAGACCCGGAAGGGATTTCCCGCCTTCATAAGGGATCTCCACGTGCTCGATGGAGGGATGCTTTACGTATTTGGCAGCCTCGCGAAAACAGGTGACTGCCCGCCGGTAGGCCTGAAGAGCCCGATCGTCCTTCGGCTGGCGGAAGCGTTCTCCCGTCTGGAAGTACATGCATGCCCGGAAGTTGAACCCGCTCGCGGTGATGAACCGATTTTGGGACGAAGCTTCCTTGGCGAGCCTTTCCAGCTCTTCCCCCATGCGGGTCCATTCAGCAAACCATGCGTCGTCGTTCCCCACGTTCCCTTTCAGCCTTTTCCCTACCCGGTCCACCTCCCCCAGGTCACTGGAACCCCAGGGAGCCGTGCCCAGAGCAAGGATCAGCCCGGCGGACCACCGGTAATTATCGGGAAAATAGGTGAACCAGTTTCCTTTCATATAAGACTCCATCGAGAATCCTCCTTGCCGATCTTTATCCTTCGACCGCTCTCATTCAACCGGCATTTTCCTTGAGCCAGCGTTGGGCCTGCTTATTGCCGAGTCTGGCCGAGTTTTTCATCTCCCGAACCGCCTCCAGTTCTTTCCCGGCCCGCAGGTAAGAGAGCCCGAGATGATAATAAATGCAGGAAAACCCGGGGTCCGTCGCGGCTACTTGGCGGAGGTCGTAAATCGCCTTTTCGAACAGCCCGTTCCTCTGGTAAGCCACGCCGCGATCGAAGTAAGCCCATCGGTAATGGCTATCCGCTGCCAATGCCCGGCTGAAATCCTCGGCGGCACGGGTGTATTCGCCGGCCTGGCGCAGGATCAGACCCCAGTTGTAATATGCCCAGGGGAGGTCCGGGTCCACAGCCAAAGCCTGACGGTAATCGGCCATCGCCCGGCCGGCTTTCCCTTCCGCTCTCCAGGCCGCGGCTCGGTGGTAATAGGACCATACGTGGTGGGGGTCTCGGGTCAGAGCCCGATCAAAGTCCTGGATCGCTTTCTTATTTTCCCCCTTCATCCGATAGGCGATGCCCCGGCTGTAATACCCCCAGGCAGAATTCGGGTCCAGGGAAATGGCCTTGCTGAATTCGGCGATGTCCCCGTCCGTTCGTCTTTGGTTCGAAATTTCGGCCGGAAAGCCGTGGCGAAGGACATTCGGGTCCAAGGCGATCGCCTTGCTGTAGTCTTCCGTCTCCCGGTCATAGTGGCCCTTCCGGCCGTATGTAAGCCCCCGGACATAATAGGCGGGAGCGAAATTCGCGTCGGCGGCAATGGCCAGGCTGTACTCTTCGATGGACTTATCGTATTGGCGTATTGCGGTTCGCACCCGTCCCTTGTAGTAGTAAGCCTCGGCCGACTGCCGGTCCAGGGAAACGGCCTGGTCGAGCGCCTCCAGGGCCTTCTCCCACTCCCCGCGAAGAAAAAGGTTCTTGCCGTTCTCCAAGGAAACCTTGGCAGGGGAAAACGATTCTCCACCTGTAGTCCCGCCGCTTCCTTGGATTTGGGACGAATGGCAGGAAAAGGATAACAGGCAGAGAAAATATAAAAAGATCACCCGAATGGGCATTTGTCGTTCTTAGAGACGGTTCCGAAAAAAAATTTGAAAGTTTGCAAATGAAACCACAGCGTGGCAGGCCCGCAAACACCTCTCATAAATGTGTTCTTAAATTGTAGGGGCCATCACGCCCACGGCGTGATGGTTGCCCATCTTGCGGGCGGTCCCGCCTCGGCGGGAGGGCCGCCACTACATTATTTTTTACGGATCATCTCCAATTTAGTTGATCGAATTCTTCTTGAAAACCTAACAAGGGTTCGGAAGGAAAGGCAAATTCCGACACAAGCCTTGGCGGGATAAAGCTTCGGTACCAAGGACCGAATGGCTCTCCGCGATGCGCAGCGGGGGCCTGAACGGGCCTGCTTCAAAGGACAGAAGAACATCCCCGCCAGAACCATGAACGGATAGGTGCGTCATGATTGTGGCGGAATTTGCCTTTCCTTCCGGACCCCTGGAACCCCAGCACAATTTACCAGTCCCGCCGTATTTTCCTTCAACTAAATTGGAGAGGATCCTTTTTTACTTAACGATTATCTGCGCATATCTGCGGAAATCTGCGTCCCAATAAAAAATCCGGGTCTATCATTTTTCCAGTTCCATGTCCTCAAAGGGAGCGGTAAACCATATGAGAGGCTGAACCTTCCAGGGATTCCCCTTCACCCTTGGCCCGAGGGCCGCCGGAGAATTGGTGGTCGTCAGGGGGATCCACATGACCTTTTCGTGAATCAGCTTTTGAATGCGCCCGAGGATTTCCTTCCGGGATTCCGGTGAAATCTCCTTCCGGTACTGTTCCCATAGGGCCTGAATATCCGGATAATTTCCATATCCGCTTTTTCCAAACAGATAGGCGACCCGCCCGGCGACCGTCGCTGCCGGCGAGGGGTCGATGAAGAGCCCGCCTTTCATCTTTCCCCCGTCGCGGTTGGCAAACCACGCAGGGCGGTCAAGGAGGGTCGTGTCCATGGTGATCCCGATCGCCTTCCAGTAAGTGGCGACCTGCTCGCCGTAGGGCCAGTAACCTCCCTCATAGGGATAGAATTTCCCTCCATGAAAACCCTTGGGATATCCGGCCTCGGCCAAAAGCTTCTTGGCCCGTTCGGGGTCATAAGGATCAGGGGGAAACTCTATGAGGGTCGGGTCCCCTTTGAGACCGGTCTGCCCGATGGGCTCACAGCCGGGGGCGTGAATATCGGCGAGGGTCTTCCGGTCTATGGCCAGACTGGCCGCCTTCCGGACCCGCGGGTTCGACCACGGCGAGCTCGCGTCCCATTGCGAAGTGATGTAAACGAGCCATTGGGTCGGGCTCATGGGTGTGAGCAGCCTCAGCTTGGGGTCTTTTTTTACATCCTCGTAAAAAACTCCCTGCATGAGCGTGGCGATGTCCACCTCGCCCCTTTTCACCATGGCCAGACGAGTCGCCGGTTCCATGATCATGTGGAATTCGAATCTTTTGATAGAAGGCACCTTTCTCCAGTAGTCCTCAAAAGCCTCGGCCACCAGGCGCACCCCGGGCACATACTCTACGAACTTGTACGGACCGCACCCGACGGGGTGTTTCTTAAACCCGGCGTCTCCCACCTTCTCCACGTACTTTTTCGGGACGACCCAACCGATGGTCGTGGACCCGGGAAGAAGATATTCCAGGAAATCGGGGAAAGGGTCTTTGAATTGGATCCGGACCTGGTGGGGATTGACCGCCTCGACTTTTTCGGTCCTCTCGTGAATCATCTTTGACTGGGCCGCTTTGTACCGCCAGAAGCTGAAGATCACATCTTCCGCGGTCATGGGTTCCCCGTTATGAAACTTCACTCCTTTTCGCAGCTTGAATTCATATACCTTCCGGTCCGGGCTGACGGTGTACGATTCGGCGAGGCAGGGAGTGGGAGTGGTGCCGTCCCCGATCATTCTTACCAGGGCATCCTGGAAAAGGTACAGCGGAAGGTGTCCCGTGGAGGCGATGGAGCCGGCCGTCGCAGGATCAAACCAGTCCGCCGAGAGGTTCCAGTGGATGGCTTCTTTCAACACTCCCTGGGGAGGTGCGGCGATTCCCTCGATGGAACTGAAAGGGAGCGTTCCGAAGATAAAAAGAAAGATTGCCAGCACGGTTAACTTTCTACCTTTTTTCTCCATGGATTCCTCCTTCCAGGGGTTCAATCTTGACCGCCCGACCGGCCGAGGCGGATTCGATAATGGCCGAGACCGCCTGGACCGCGCGCAAGCCGTCCATTCCTGAAGCATCGGGCTCCTCGTCCCGCTCGATCGCTCTTTGGAATGCTTCAATCTCCAATTTGTACAAAGATAGGAGATCTCCCGTGTAAGGTTCTTCCATATTTACCGCATCGCTGGTCACTTCCAGCTTCCCCCGCAAAGGTTCATACAAGGTATCTTTCAACCAAACCCGTCCCCTTGTGCCGTAAACGACGGCGTCATTCCGGGTGTCGGGTACCCGCCGCCCGCAGCACATGGTTCCCACAGCGCCGCCGCTGAAGCGGAGAGCCGCGACCGCAATCTCCTCCAAAGGCTTCTGGGGAGTTTGGCCGTCGGTCAGGGCGGCCACCTCGATAAGGGGCTGCCCCAGAAGACACTGGAGCAAATCCAGGGCATGGACCCCCATGCCCATGATGCTGTAAGCTCCGCCGGTCATGGCCGGGTCCTCCCACCACTGGGAAAGGACGGGGCGCCGGGGCAGGGTTTCGACCCCTCTCGGATCGGGAAAGAAGAATTGGGCCTGGGCCAGGTTGATGTTCCCCAGAATCCCTTCCTCAATAAACCGGAGCGCCCGGCGATGACCCGGATGGTGGCGAAGATGGAACCCGACGCCCAGCTTTACCCCGCTCTTCCGGCAGGCGCGCACCATCTCCAGGGCTTCCTACACATTCACGGCCATCGGTTTTTCCACGAGCACGTGCTTACGGGCCTTCGCGACCATTTTGGTGTGCTCGGCATGAAGGGAGTTAGGAGAGGCGATAAAGACCGCCTGGACCTCCGGGTTCTTCAAGAGCTCCGGCAAGGAATCGTACGCGGAAGGAATTCCGTGCTTCCGGGCAAAGGCTTCCGCCCGCCCGCGGTCCCGGCTGCATACGGCGATGACCCGATTCCCCTCGGCCAACTTCATGGCCGGCACGATCTTCTGATCCGGATGTCTTCCGGTGCTGACGATACCCCATCCAATGGCCATGCGAAACTCCTTTTGGCTCTCTGGAGTGCGGCAGCCATGCTGCCGGTTTAAGGCGCAAGCATGGCCTGCGCACTCCAAAGCCTTCGGATTGTTCTATTTACGATCGGTTCCATCCATCCCTGGCAAACTTCCGGAAAGAGTCGCCTCATAACGTAATCCGGGGCAACCCATAAACAAGATTGTAGGGGCGGCCCTGTGTGGCCGCCCGCAAGATGGGCAACCCCAGCGGGTTGCCCCTACAATTTTTGACCATTTCGAGCACAATTTCATTCGTAAGGGAATAAATCAGGTTTTCCTTTTCGGGATAAGCCCGATGGCTTCCCAGGCCCGGATCACTTCCCTGTATCCCTCCGGTGAGGAGCCTTTGAAATACTCTTTCAAGCCCAGGGATGCCGACCACTTGAGCCTTTTTACCGTGGCTTCAGCCATCATGGGATCAATCCCCAGATTCCTGAGCAGCCTTACCGACGACTCGATTTCGGTAACCCGCCGGCCGGCATGGACGGCATCGCTCCCGACCAGTCGATCGACCGCCGCTTCCGGTCCTTTGGCGAAGAATTGGCCGAAGGCCGAGAGGACCGGGACCTCCACTTCATAATGGCGGGCGGCCAGAAGGGTTTCCAGAAGAAGGGCTTCCAATCCTTTGGTTGATATGCTCAGGATCAGCTTAATGGCCGATGCTCGCCCCGGCTCTTCTCCGACGGTCTGGAGATTCATCCCCCACGCATTCAAGAGCCGGGCTGCTTCTTCCGCGCGGCGGCCCGCCACGTATATGGATACTTTATGGCCGAAGATGGGCAACGGCCCCATCATGGCCCCATCCACGAAATCTGCGCCGGTCGGTTCGACAAGGGCTGAGAGCGCTTTCATGTCCTCGGGGAAGGAAGACGTCAGGTCCAGGTAGAGTTGACCCGGGCGAAGGTGAGGGGCCGCCTCACGGGCTGCAGACAAGGAGGCCTCCGGGGTTACCACGGAAAGAATGATCTCCGCCTCCTTTACGACTTCCCCGATGGACTCCAGGAAAATAGCCCCGGCTTCCCGGGCGCGATTTCTTAACCAGAGGGATCTGGCGGGGTCTAGGGTCGCTTGGTCGCAGGCGTAAATGCGGGCCGCGCCGGCGGAATGCATCCCCCGGGCCAGTTCAAAACCCGCTTCCCCAAATCCGATGAAACCGAACGAAAATTCTTCAGCCATATTCTTTCATTCCAGATTTACTATAGGAGACGACAGAAGTAAGTCGACGTTAACAGGGAACCACGGGGATCAACCCAGTCATCTCCCGAAATCCCCCCAACCCCCCTTTAATAAAGGGGGGCGCGGGGGGATTTCTGCAGCCCACAGGTCATTGGAGTTGAGTTGGCGATGACAAATTATTTATGACGTTCACTATAATCAGTTCATAATTGTATTGACACCTAGGCTGTCCCCCAGCCGTTCGTGCTGAGCTTGTCGAAGCATGAATGGCTGGTCTAAGCACCCTTCGACAGGCTCAGGGTGAACGGTGATGAGCTGACGAACAAGAGAATATGTCTCGTCAATAATGGATTCCTCAGTAAGATTGCAGATTTTAAATCCAGGCTTGATCGAAGAACTTCACCGTCCCTCCATCATCAATCTGCAATCTGAAATGGGTTCACTTGACTTCCACAAAATCTTTCCCCACCGGCGGGCAGGTGAAGAACTCCAGGTAGCGAAACTCCTGGCTCGATCTGTTTACCGTGGTGTGTTTTTCCCCGGGAGGGATGAAGATCACGTCGCCGGCTTTGATGGGAATCTCCTTGCCTTCCAGGATTTCCACCGCTTCTCCGCTGATGGCGATAATGATCGATTCCCGCTTATTATGGTAATGATAAGGGGGACTGGTGCCGGGAGCCAGGATGCCCAAAATCCCGCCGAGATCCTTGGCCTCATGCTCTCCGGTCAGAATTTCGCTTCGGTATCTTTGTCCCGCATTCGGATTTTTCATTTGTCACGTACTCAGGGGTCCTAAAGATCTTCATCCTCCGCCTCCTTAAGGGAATTGCATCGTGCAAGGGTGAGTACAAGTCCAGGCAAAAAGGAAGATGTTAACCAGTCCGAATCCTTATTTTACCTTCGCTCGCACAAGCCTCCGGGCAGGGCTCCCGAGGGGCAGTTCGCGAACCGCCCCTGCTTCGGGGTTGCGGCCCTCATGCGGCCGGGGCCTTTCTTACTGGACCAGCTCCATGTCTTCAAAGGGGGCCGTAAACCATATGAGCGGCTGAATCCGGTAAGGATTCCCCTTCACCCGGGGACCAAAGGCGGCGGGCGAATTTGTCGAGGTGAGGGGAATGAACATGGTCTTGTCGTGGATGAGCTTCTGGATGCGCTCCGAGCGTTTCCTTGCGTCCGTTGGGCGAGACCTCCTGCTGGTATTGATCCCATAACGCCTGAATGTCCGGATAATTCCCGTAGGAGGTGGAGCCGAAAAGGTAGAGCAGGCGTCGCCCCGATGGTCGGGGCCTGGGAATTGTCGATAAAAATGCCGCCTTTCATCTTTCCCCCCTGCCGGTTGGCGAACCAGGCCGGCCGATCCAGGAGAACGGTATCGACCGTAATGCCGATGGCCTTCCAGTAGTTGGCAATCTGCTCCCCGTAGGGCCAGTATCCTCCCTGGTACGGGTAAAATTTGCCCCCGTGGAAGCCCTTCGGATAACCAGCCTCGGCCAAAAGCTTTTTGGCGCCCTCCGGGTCGTAAGGGTCTGGGGAAAATCCAACCGCCATGGGGTCACCCTCCAGAGCCGAGCGAGCCGACCGGGCCGCAACCGGGCATGTGAACATCGGCCAGGGTCTTCCGGTCTATGGCCAGGCTCGCGGCCTTTCGCACCCTCGCGTCCGACCACGGAGACTTCGGATCCCACTGGGAAGTGAGGTACACGAGCCACCGGGTCGGGCTCAGGGGCGGCAGCATTCTGAGCTTCGGATCTTTCTTCAAATCTTCATAAAAAACACCCTGCATGAGGGTGGCAATGTCCACTTCCCCCCTGCGGGCCATGGCCAGGCGGGTCGCCGGCTCGGGGATGATATGAAATTCCATTCTCTTGATATGGGGCACTTTCCGCCAGTATTCTTCAAAGGCCTCCCCCACCAGCCTGACGCCGGTCACGAATTCCACAAACTTATAGGGCCCCGCGCCTACAGGGTTCTTCTTAAATCCCGCCTCTCCCACCTTCTCGATGTATTTTTTCGGCACCACCCAGCCGATGGTGCGTTGCCCCGGGAAGAAGATATTCCAGGAAGTCGGGAAAAGGCTCCTTGAAAGTGAAAGCGGACGAGATGGGGATTCACGGCTTCCATCTTTTCGGTCTTTCCCTGGATGATTTTCGCCTGGCCGGCCTTGTATCTCCAGAAAGCTGAAGATCACGTCCTCGGCGGTCATTGGGTCCCCGTTGTGGAACTTCACCCCTTTGCGGAGCTTGAATTCATAGACCTTCGAGTCCGGGCTGATGCTCCACGATTCGGCCAGGCAGGGGGAGTAGGTGCCGTCGGGCATGGGCTTCAAAAGGGCGTCATGGAAGAGATAGAGGGTAATCTGCGAGGGAACGAGAGCGCTGTTGGTGGCCGGGTCAAGCCAATCGGCGGAAAGACCCCAGTGTATGGCTTCCTTCAGTACGCCGGCAGGGGGCGCTGCCTGAGCAGCAATGGATCCAAGGGTCAGCACTCCCCAAAGGAACAGCACCATCGCCCGCAATCGCCAACCTTTCCTTGCTTTCATTGGATCCCTCCCGTGGATGATTTTTTTTGGTTGGATGGCAATGGATTCTCCCAAGCGTCGACCCGGGGCACCTGGTTTTGAGCGGGGGGAAAAATTTCCGGGAAGGTCTCTTCCCCCCTCCGGGGTCTTTTCTCAGGTCGAAAACCGGCTCGTGATCACGAGATATTCGGTGATCCCGTCGGCCACATTGTAGTTCTCGTGAACCTCTCCCGGGTAGATGAAAGCCGCCTGGCCGGTCTTCAGCCTGGCTTCCCCCCGGTCGGTCTTCATCAACATCTCCCCCTTCAAGATTACAAAAAGCTGCTCGGCATTTTCGTGCGCGTGAGGGCCGGTCCGGCCCTTAGGCTCCATACGGCCCAGGGAGGCCCCCATAGCCTTGGCTCCGATGGCAGCATCCACGATGCGGTAACTGAGCAGGTCATAATGGTCTTCCGGCACGATCCCGGGAAGATCCGCAATAGTGATCACTTTCATGCTTTTTCCCTCCTCTACGCAAGCAGCTTTTCTTCGAAATAGAATTTGCTCAGCACCTCGCAGCGGTTTGCGGGGGCCGATTGCCTGCTCAGCCTCCCCTTTCGTTTCTTTTCTGCCGCAAAGCAGCCAGAACTTTCTCCGGAGTAATGGGAAGATCGGTCATCCACACCCCGACGGCATCGTAGATGGCGTTGGCGATGGCCGGAGCCGTGCAGGCGGCCGCCGGCTCCCCGATGCCTTTGGCCCCGAAAGGCCCCTCGGAGTGGAAGGTCTCCACGATGATCGGCACGATCTCGGGAAGATCCTTGATGGTGGCCAGTTTGTAGTCGGCCAGGGTATCGTTCAGGATCCGGCCCTTATCCGTCTTGAATTCTTCGAGCAGGGTATTGGAAAGGCCCATGACCACCGAGCCTTCGATCTGCTGTTCGCAGCCGATCGGGTTGATGGCCGTCCCCACGTCATGAGCGGCCACGATTTTCAGCACCCTGACCACTCCGGTCTCTGGATCGACCTCCACCTCGGCGGCATGGGTGGCGAACATCCAGAAGATGCTGCTCATGGCCTCCTTCCCGCCGGCGGCCAGCAGGGGAGAGCCGGCGGGGGAAAATCGGCCCTCGGCCACCAGGCCTCCACCCCTTCCTCCGAATTTCCTGGAAAAAAGTTCTTTCAGGGTCAGCCGTTCGCCCCCCTTTTCGTCAAAGATCCAGCCCCGCAAGAGGCTCAGGCGGGAGGGGTCGGATTTCAGGATTTCCCCGGCGATTTCCAAAATCTTCTTCCGGATTTCCTGGCCGGCCATGCGTATCGCGTTACCCATGTGATAGGTGGTGCGGCTGGAGGAGACTCCCGTATCGTAGGGGGTGATGGCCGTATCCGGGTTGGGAATGGAGATGGACTCCATGGAAACGCCGATGGTTTCGGCGGCGATCTGGGCCAGGACAGTCTTCTGCCCGGCGCCGATCTCCACGGAGCTGGTGAGAAGGGTGATGCTTCCGTCGGGGTTCACTTTGATGAAGCAGGACGATTCCGTGGGGGTCGCCGTCCCTTTGATCATGGACGCCAGGCCCCTGCCCCGGGCCCGGCCCCCCGAGGGCTGTTCTTTGACCGTGCCCCAGCCGATTTCCCGGCCGGCCTTCTCCAGGGTTTCCTTCAATCCGACGGCCTGCATGACCTGTCCATTGATATAGGCATCTCCCTCCACGTACCCGTTCTTCAGGCGGAACTCCAACGGGTCCATCTTCAACCCGCGGGCGATCATGTCCATCTGCACCTCACAGGCCCAGGTCACCTGGGTGGTGCCGAATCCCCGGTAGGCGCCGGCGGGTTGCTTGTTGGTGTACACCATGCGGGAGAGCAGCTCCAGGTGGGGGATGCGGTAGGGACCGAAGATGGTCAGCCCTCCGCGGTGGCCCACGTCGGGGCCTTTGGAGGAATAGGCCCCTTTGTCCCACAGGATCTCTGCCCTGCGGGCGATGAGGGTCCCGTCCTTCTTCACTCCCGTTTTCAGCTTCAGGAAGGCGGCGTGCCGGGTTTGGGAGGCGGTCAATTCTTCTTCCCGGGAAAAGACCACCTTCACCGGCCTCCCCTTGCTGTACCTGGCGAGGGGAACAGCAATGGCCTCGGCCACCATCGACCCCTTTCCCCCGAATCCGCCGCCCGAGTAAGTGGAGGTGAAGCGCACCTGGTTGATGCCGATTTCCAGGGCGTCGGCGAGCTCCTTCGCCAGGCGGAAGGGTCGATCGGTGGAGGACCAGATTTGGTACTTCTGTTCGGCGGAGATGTACTGGGCCACGGCCGCATGGGTTTCCATGGGGGTATGGGCGACCGTATGGATGTATAGTTCATCCTCAAAGATCTCGTCGGATTGGCCGAAGCCAGCCTCCGCGTCTCCTTTGGAAAAGGTGCGGATGACGCAGACATTGGTTCCCGGGATGTTTTTATAGGGGCCGATGACGGCGTACTCTCCAAGCTTTTCATGGAGAATCGGGGCTCTTTCACCCAGGGCTTCCCGGGGATCGAAGACCGCCGGCAGTTCCTCGTATTGAACCTTGATTTTTTCCGCTGCCTCCTGGGCCTCGGCTTCCGTGGTGGCGGCCACGGCCGCTACCGGTTCTCCCACGTAGCGCACGCGATCGATGGCCAGGAAGGGCTGGTCGCGGAGCATGCCGCCGAAGAGGAAGGGGAAATCCTTCCCGGTGACGATCGCCTTGACCCCCCGAGCCTTCCGGGCCTCGGTCAGGTCGATGCTCAGGATCCTGGCGTGGGCCAGAGGGCTCCGCAGGACGGCTCCGTAGAGCATTCCGGGAAGCTCCACATCCACGCTGTAAGCAGCCCGTCCGGTGACCTTTTCCAGCCCCTCGATCCGGGGGACCCTTTTTCCCACGTACGCGCTTTTCATTTGCCCGGCTCTTCCTCCAGATCTGTTCCGCCGGCGGCCCGGACTGCCTCCAGGATCTTCTTGTAGGACCCGCAGCGGCATAGAACCCCGGAGAGCGCTTCTTTGATTTCTTCCTCGCTGGGCTTAGGGTTTTGGTCCAGGAGAGACTTGGCGGAAAGGATCATGGCCGGCGAACAAAAGCCGCACTGCACGGCTCCTTTTTCCAGAAATTTCTCCTGCAAGGGGTGGACCCGGCCGTTTTCCTCCAGCCCCTCGATGGTGGTCACCTTTCGCCGGCCGGCATCGACCGCCAGCATGAGACAGGAGTTCACCGGTTGACCGTCCAGAAGGACGATGCAGGTGCCGCAGTCTCCGACCCCGCAGCCTTCTTTTGTGCCGGTGAGATGGAGGTGATTCCGGAGGAGCTCCAGCAGGGTGGTTTGGGGCTCCACCTCCAACTCGTAATCTTCTCCGTTAACGGTCAGGTTAACATTGGCTTTCAAGGAACGATTCCTCCTTCGGCCCTCTGCCGGGCCTCCTCGACGGCGCGGCAGGTCAAGACCCGGATCATCTCCTTCCGGTAATCGGCGCTGGCCCGTACGTCGGAGAGGGGGCTGGAGTCTGAAACCGCGGCCAGGGCGGCTTTCCCGATCCGTTCTTGGGTCATCGGGCCGGAGAGGAGCTCTTCTTCAGCGTTCCGGGCCCGGATGGGAACCGGCGCCACTGAAGCTAGGGCAATCCGGGCCTCTTCTGTTTCCCCCTTCTCATCAAGCTTAAGAAAAACAGCCACTCCGACTAGAGCCAGGTCCATCCCTTGCCGTCGCCGCAGCTTCAGGTATGCTGCCCCGGAGCGGGAGGGCATTTCCGGTATCCAGAAAGAAGCGATCACTTCTCCCGGCTTGAGAGTGGTCTTTCCCGGGCCGCCAAAAATGGCTTCCAGGGGAAGTTCCCTCTTTCCCCCCGGGCCCTCCACGCAGACGCGAGCCGTCAAGACCATCAGCGGAGGAGCCATGTCCGAAGCAGGGGAAGCCCTGCCGATATTTCCCCCGAGCGTGGCCAGGTTGCAAATCGAAGGGGAGCCGAGGAGTGCGGCGGCCTGGGCCAACACCGGAGATTCCGATTGGATGAGAGATGATTGCGCCAGGGCGGAGATGGAAGTCAGCGCACCGATGGATAAGGCACTCGGTTTCTTATCGATCCCGTTCAGGCCCCGAATGCGCTTTAGGTTTATCAAAGCGGAGGGGCGGATTTCTCCCCTCTTCATGCGTACCAGAAGGTCGGTTCCTCCCGCCAGAAGGCGGGCTCCCTCCCCCTGCTCGACGAGAAGGTTGCTTGCTTCCGGCAATAGCTGGGGCTCAAAATAGGCAAAGGGCTTTAGGGGTTTCATGAGTCCATCCGGATGAAGAATAGCGGTTGGCCATCCGCGACCGGATTAGGGTACACCAGAATAAACCCAGCGGCAATGGACAAAATTCGTTCGATTCCACGATCGGAACGGCGAAGATCCCCTCCAGGGTCATGTACATCCTTCCCATGTCCGGGCGAGGTCATACCCCGGTGGTGCCAGGGGGCCGGGGGGGGCCGGCGTAGGCATAAATGAGAGAGGAAAGAACAACCAGGCACAGGCCCCACCCTCCGGTCCGGCGCATCGCTTCCAGGATGAGACCGATGAGGACCCGTCCCAATATGACCAGGCCCAGGGATGGGGAGCGACCCTGCGGTAGATGAAATCGCTGAAATCCCAGGCCTATTGATTTAACTCCATATCCTCAAACGGAGAGGTGAACCAATTGAGAGGCTGAATTTTGTATGGATTCCCTTTGGGCCTGGGACCGAAGGCGGCCGGCGAATTGGTGGTGGTTAAAGGAAGAACCATGGCCCTGTCGTAAATCATTTTTTGAATCTGCCCGATGATATTTTTCCGCTTGTCCATTTCGACGGTCTTGTTGTATTGATCCCATAAATTTTGGATATCCGGATAATTTCCATAGGAACCCGGACCCAATATAAAATCGAGCCGGCCGCCGATGGTCGGGGCGAGCGCCGATTCGATAAAGGTACCCCCCTTCATCGCCCCCGCCCGGCGCTGGGCCAGGAAGGCCGGCCGATCCAGAAGAATTGTTTCCACGGTGATCCCGACCGCCTTCCAATACGTTGCTACCTGTTCCCCATAGGGCCAATAACCCCCGTAGGGATAGAATTTTCCGCCATTGAACCCGTTCGCATGTCCGGCTTCAACTAAGAGTTTCTTGGCCTTTTCGGGATCATAGGGGTCTGCCGGAAATTTTACCAGAAAGGGATCCCCTTCAATTCCTATGGATCCGGCGCCGGTGCACCCTGGCATGTGCACGTCCGCCAGCGTTTGACGATCGATGGCCAGGCTCGCGGCTTTTCTCACCCGGACATCGGACCAGGGGGATTTCGGGTCCCATTGGGCGGCGAAATTCATGAGCCATATCGTCGGGCTCAGAGGGGAAAGAACCCTTAGGCTCGGGTCTTTCTTGGCGCTTTCATAAAAGACGCCTTGCATGAGGGTTGCAATATCCGCCTCGCCTCTTTTCACCATCGTGAGTCTCGTGCCGGGTTCAGGGACGATATAAAATTCCATTCTCTTGATGCTGGGGACTTTTCTCCAGTACTCTTCAAAGGCTTCACCGATCAATACCCTGCCGGCCTCAAATTGGACAAATTTATAGGGGCCACATCCGACCGGCCGCTTCTTGAACTCTGCGTCGCCAACCTTTTCTACGTATTTTTTCGGCACGATCCAGCCCAGGGTGGAGGCACCGGGCAGGAGGTACTCCAAAAAATCGGGGAAGGGGGTCTTAAAGGTAAATCGGACCCCATGGGGGCTTACGGCTTCCATCTTTTCGACCCGGTCGTGAAAAGTTTTCGCCGCGGTCGCCTTGTACCGGCTGAAACTGAAGATCACATCTTCGGCGGTCATCGAATCTCCGTTGTGGAATTTGACCCCTTTGCGCAACTTGAACTCGAAGATTTTGGAATCCGGACTGACCGTCCAGGATTCGGCCAGACTCGGAGCATACGTCTCACCCGGCATGGCTTTGATCAAAGCATCATGGATGAAGTACAAAATAAAAAAAGCAGAGGTGACGTGGGTTGAAGTCGCGGGGTCGAGCCAGTCGGCCGACAATCCCCAGTGAATGGCTTCTTTCAATGTTCCCTGCGGTGCTGCTCCGGAAATCGTGGCACTGAAAAGGAATATTCCCGAGAGGACCAAAATGACCACCATGAATTTCCAAGTTCTTTTGCCTTTCATTTCGGCCCTCCTTTTCCTGGAATTTATGGGGACATTGTTGACTGGGTTGACTGAGTTTCAATTATCGTAGGCAAAAACCGGGAAATGCGAAAGTCGAAGCATAGCATCCAACTGCCATGCATATACGGCAAATATTGCTGTGATAATCCCTTCCATATCATCCACTTAATCTTGTGGCTCTTTATCATTGAATCTTGTACGGACCCGCATAAAAAACAAACTGCTGGGCCTGGAGTGATCCAAAAACAACCATTCTATCGATTATGGGTGAAATCTACACGTCTTGAAAAGATTTGTCAAATCTCACTTCCAGGATGTCATTGTAAAACGATAAGCCCCAAACCACGCCCCGGCAGCTTAGAACGAGGAATTCAGGCCGTGCCCCAAAGGGTGAGACCAACAGATTCCTTGACAAAAGGCCCTGTATTCGGTAAAAGAAAGATGCGGGATTTCACTGGCCCGGCAAGGAAGAATTCAGCATCCCGGCAAAAATAACCGCCGGGAATTTGGCACGACGACGGAACCACAACTTCAGCCCATAAACTACCTCTCGGCCCCTCCGCTGATTCTTGCGCGTGAGGAGCACCCCATATCCAGAAAGAGTATCGATCCGGATGCCCTGAGGGTCCTTTACCGGCTTCACCACCACGGATTCGCGGCCTACCTTGTGGGGGGATGCGTTCGGGACCTCCTCCTGGGAAAGACTCCGAAAGATTTTGATGTGGCCACCGACGCCCAACCCCGGCAGGTTCGGGAGCTCTTCCGCAACTCCCGCCTGATCGGACGCCGCTTCCGCCTTGCCCATGTCTATTTTCCCGGGGGCAAGTACATCGAGGTCTCCACTTTCCGCAGGCGCTCCGATACGTTTGATGACTCCAACGGCAATGGGGGAGACCAACCCGAATCCGAAAACTCTTTCGGCACGCCCGTCGAAGACGCCTTCCGCCGGGATATTACCATTAATGGAATTTTCTATAATCTGGCCGACTTTTCCCTCGTGGACCATGTGGGGGGACTCGAAGACCTTCGCCGGGGCATGATCCGGTGCATCGGAGACCCGGAAGAAAAATTCCCCCAGGACCCCGTGCGGATGATCCGGGTGATCCGGCATGCCGCCCGCACCGGGTTTGCCATCGAAGAGAACACCTATCGATCCCTGCTCTCGCACGTGGAAAAAGTCCGGCTCTGTTCCCCGGCGCGCGTCCGTGACGAATTCCTGCGGGAACTCCGGGAAGGCTCGGCCCGGGAGTCCATGGGCCTGATGATCGAAACGGGAATGCTTTTCGCCCTTTTTCCCTCTTTCCAGGAGCCGCTGGGCCAGGAAGAGAGGAGAAAGGAATTCCTGGAATTCGCCGCCGCTCTTGACGCCCTTCGGCAGTCCGAAGACCCTCCCCCCGATGGATTTTACCTCGCGCTCTTCCTCCTCCCCTTGCTCGACCCCTTCTGCCCGGCCGCGCAATTTTCCGATGACCGCAAGGGCCGGTCGGACCTGCTCTTCCGCGTTCGGGAATGGGTGCTGGAAACACTGGGCCCTCTTCATTTCACCCGGGCCGCCAAGGAAACAGTGGCGCAGCTTCTGGGGGCCCAACAGATCTTTCAGGATTTCCTGCCTCAGCAAAAGATCCCCTTTCGCCTGACTCGGAAACCATTTTTCCAGGCCGGGCTCCGACTCTTCGAGTTGGGAATGGGCGTCCGGGGAGGGGAACCCGTCCGGTTTTCCCTGCCCTTGGAAGAAAAGACCTTCTACCGCCGAAAAAGGAAACGGAGGTCCCGCAGGAATAGCAGAGGAAGGACTTTCCGGAATCCCGGAGGGAAAGAGATCCCCCCCGGGCATTCAACTCCATGACCAAGCGAATCCACTGGGCGTGGATCGTTCTCTCCGCCTCTTTTGCCACAATCTTCATCCATTACAGCATCCGCCTGGGATACGCGATTCTTATGCCGGAGATGATCCTGTCGCTGGGGATCACCAAAGCGCAGGCGGGGACGATTGCCAGTTCCTTTTACCTGGCCTACAGCATCTTTTCGCCGATCATGGGCTTCCTGGTGGATCGTTTCAACGTTCGCATCCTCCTGGCTGTCTTCTCTTGTGTTCTCGCCATCGGAACCTTCTTCATGGGAAAGCCTCAAACCCTCTCGCAGGCCTGCGTCTCTTTTTTCATCGTGGGGATGGGAGCTTCCGCGATGTGGACTCCGGTCGTCACCCTGGTGCAGCGCTGGTTCGGGGGCAACCGCCGGGGAATGGCATTGGGGATCCTGTCCGTGGGTTACGCCATCGGGTATGGGGTCATGGGGCTGGTCCTCCCTCCGCTGGTCGCAGCGTTCGGATGGCAAACCTGCTGGTTCGTCCTGGCCGGTTGCGCGCTTCTCCTCGCGCCGGTGAACGGACTCCTCCTTCGAAACCGCCCTCGGGATTTAGATCTGCGCCCCTGGGGCGAAGCCCCGACTCCCCCTGGAGGGCAGCCTCCGGCGGAGGTGCCGACCCGTGTTTCTTTCCGGGAGATCTTGAAATTCCCCAGCCTCTGGTTTGCGGGGATTTCCTATCTCTTCATAGGGTTCACCGCGTACGTGGTGAATATCTTCATCGTGACCTACGCGACCCTGGAGCTGAAGGTCCCCTTCGCCCAGGCCGCTCACCTGGCGAGCGCCATGGCCTTCGGCGGGATCGCCGGAGCGCTCCTCCTCCCCATCGTCTCTGATTTCATCGGCCGGAAAAAGACACTCCTGGTCATCAACGGCTCCATGACCCTTAGCATTCTCCTCATCATCTGCGCAGGAGCCCACTGGCCTTTTTTGTTTTTGGCGATTTCGCTGTTTGGGGTATTCTACGCCTCCGCTTGGCCCATGTACGCGGCCGCGGCCGGCGATTTTTTTCCCCGTCAGGCGACCGGTTCCGTCCTCGGCTTCTGGACCATCTTCTACGGGTTTGCCCTGGTCCTGGCCCCCGCCGTGGGGGGCTACATCGCGGACCTCTCCGGGACCTTCACTTACTCCTTCGCCGCCGGGCTGGGAACGGGAGTGCTGGCAACCCTTTTTCTTCTTCCCATCAGGAAATTCGGAGTGGATCTGGCGAGGAAGGGAGCGTAGGACGGATTGTTATTTGTGGCCGTTTATGATTTAATTTGAAGAGAGTTCCGAACCTCGAAGACTCGGGGACTCTGCGGCGAAATGAGTCTCATTGGCGCTTGCCTGGTGCGGGGGATCAAGCCGGAGAGGACAGTTTTCTCCGGTCATTCCCCGGACCCGATACGGAGATGATCCCGGCAAGATGAAACGTAACAAAGCTCCCAATCCCAGGGGCGCCGCCCCTCAGTCGGATTACGATCAGTTCGAAGCCACCGAACTCTTTTGCGCCCGGTGCCGGCGAGCCGTTCCGGTGCGCAAGCGCCTCCTCCTGATCCTCCCGCAGGGGGATGAGTACGAGTACCTCTGCTCCTACTGCTCCTCCTCTCTCGGCACCAAGATGGAGTTTGAGGAAAAGGAAGTCAAGCTTCTGGTCTGATCCCTTCTCGCTGCGACCAACTACACCCTGGCCTTCTTTCTTAACATGCGGAGGTGCATCATGGACATCACACCTCAAGCAATCCTCAACCTGGCACGAAATTTCATGGAAAGCCGCATCCTGCTCACCGGGGCGGAGCTGGACCTGTTCACCGTTCTCAGCCCTTCCCCCCTCCCGGCGAAGGAAATTATGGCGCGAATCAGAGGGGACCTTCGAGCCGTTATGATCCTCCTCGACGCGCTGACGGCCATGAATCTGCTCGTGAAGGATGGAGAGAAATATTCCTGCCCGCCACCCGTCTCCCGCCTTCTTTCCAGGACTTCCCCTGATTCAGTCCTTCCCATGCTCCTCCATATGGCCCATCTCTGGCGGAGGTGGTCGGACTTGACCCCCACTGTATCTCCCGCTTTTTCCGCGGGCGAAGACGCTTCCCCGGCGCAAAAAGACGAGGAGCTCAGGGCTTTTATCGGTGCGATGCACTCCATCGGCGCCGGATTAGCCCCGGCGATCGTTGCCGCGATTCAGCCAGGGGATGCGCGGGCATTGCTGGACGTGGGGGGCGGATCGGGGACCTACACGATTGCTTTTCTCAACGCCGCTCCGCGGATGAAAGCCACTCTTTTCGACCGGCCTGAAGTTGTTGAAATGGCCAGGCAGCGACTGCGAGAAGCCGGACTGCTTCGCCGGGTCACTCTCGTGGAAGGAGATTTTTCCCGGAATGAGTTTCCTCCCGGGCATGACCTGGCGCTGCTTTCGGCCATCATCCACCAGAACAGCCCTGAGGAGAACTCAGAACTTTATGGCAAGATCTTCTGGTCTCTCCGCCCGGGCGGCCGAATCGTCATCCGGGATCACGTCATGGAACCCAGCCGGACCCAGCCCAGGGACGGAGCCATATTCGCGGTGAACATGCTCATGGGGACCCAGGGAGGGAACACCTACACGTTTGAAGAGATTCGCTCCGGCCTGGAGGAAGCCGGTTTCGTCCGCATTCGCCTCCTCCAGAAAGGGGAACACATGGACGGCCTGGTGGAAGGATTCAAAGAAGGACAGAGTGGGAAAGGTACCGCATCAAAGGACACGAAGAAAAAGTAAGGCTCTTGGCGCCCCTTCTTCCCTGATTTCAAACGAAACCCCCGCTTCACCAATAACGCCGGTGCCAATAAGGATACCTGTAAGGCCCCCACCAGAAGGGGTAATCCCAAAAGGGATCGTAATAGTACGGGTAGGAATAGGGGTAGACGGGCTGCGGTTTTTCCCACAGATGGATCTCCCGGCCGATGAGGACCGGGAAAGCGTATTGGATCCCGCCCAGGGGAAGGACCTCTTTCCCGGCAATATCCCCCCCCACGGTGATCTCGCGGCCCTCCTTAAAAATATTCGGGTCGAGAAATCCTGCGTAGCGAACTATAAATCGCCCAGCCGAGCGGTCCAGATCTTTGGGTCTTTTTTCTATGTCCAGTTGCGTTTGGGTAACGGTTAGGACCGTTTCATTTTGGCGGTTCGTGGTCTGCACGATTACCCCGCCCCACAATACGGTCTTACCCTTGTAGCGGTCAGGGTCCTGCTGGACCACTTGATAAGTGAGGGTCTCATCGACCTGGCTCATGATCTCCTTGGAAACCGGGGCGCAGGAAGCCAGGAGCACCGCAACCAGGAAACCGGCAATCAGTTTAGCGACCCTTTTCAATGGAAGACCCCCCCAACTCCGATTCCGATATGGACGTTCGGCGGCAACCCGCCGTACGACGTCTCGGGTTTCCAGAGATAGTGGTCCCTCGGTTTCAAGACCGGGTAGGTATACTGCATCTCTCGAATCGGTAAAACCCTCTTTCCCACAACTTCCCCGACGACGGTGATCCCCTTTCCCGGGGTGTAGATGGCGGGGTCCACGAAGCCGTCAAACCGGATCAGGAAGCGCCCCGAAGAGACATCGGTATTTTCGGGCCTCTGTTTCCAGTCGAGGGGATGCTGCAGAACTTCGACCCAGGTTTGCCCCTCCTGGACCGTTGTCCCTAAGATCTGACCTCCCGAGAGAATCACTTTCCCCTTGTACTCTTCAGGGTTTCTGACCACGGCCTCGAAAGAGACTCCCGGGTCCACCTGCTTCAAGGATTCCTTCGGAATGGCCGCCGTGCAGCCGGCCAGAAGAATGACCCAAATTATGAGCCCAGGAATTTTCAGATTCTTCATTGCCTTTCTCCAAGAGATGGATGTCTCTTCCTGACTTATTATATCATCTGCTCCACCGCATATCATCTGCGCGGCCGCGTTCATTTGTATTTCTTTCGCCGAAGGGCTGGTCTAAAATGAAATCATCAGAGGGTCACATACCGCTTTTTAGATTTTCCCCGCGAGAAAGAGATTCCTCCAGGAGATTTGCATGCCGCGCGACATCCCGGTCGGAAATGACCGGCTCCTCGTCTGTTTTGACCAGAATTACCGGATCCGGGATCTTTATTTCCCCCACGTGGGGCAGGAGAATCACGTGAGCGGGAACTCCTTCCGGTTCGGGGTTTGGACGGATGGCCAATTTTCCTGGGTCGGTCCCGATTGGAAGCGGGATCTTCGTTATTACCCCGACACCTTGATCACCCAAGTGAGCCTCTACCACGAGGGGTTGGGCCTCCTCCTGTCCTGCAGGGACGCCGTGGACTTCCATGAAAATATTTACTTCCGGGAGGTGGCGGTGGAAAACATGACCCCCCGCTCCCGTGAGATTCGCCTTTTTTTCAGCCAGGATTTCAGCATATCAGGAAACAGCGTGGGGGACACGGCCGCCTTTGACCCGGTCAGGAATGCCATCGTTCATTACAAGGGGGCGCGGTACTTTGAAATTAACGGCTTCCCGGCGGGAGGGCCCGGCCTTTCCCAGTTTGCCGTCGGCCAGAAGGGGATCGGGGGGCGCGAAGGAACGTTCAGGGACGCCGAGGATGGAGTCCTGTCGGGAAACCCGATCGCCCAGGGGTCGGTGGATTCCGTGGTCGGGATCACCCTGCGCCTCGAAGGGCTCTCGCGCGGAAAAGCTTACTACTGGATTGCCGCCGGCCAGGAGTGGAATGAGGTCCGACGCCTGGATGCCCTGGTCCGGGATAGGGGGCCCGAGCACCTGATGAAGCGGACCCAGGATTACTGCCTGCTCTGGGTACGGAAGGAGACCCCGCCCCTGGAAGTCTTGCCCGAGGCGGTCGGCCAGTTGTACCGGCGCAGCTTGCTCGTCCTGAAGACCCACATCGACTGGCAGGGGGGGATCATCGCCTCCAGCGACTCGGACATCATCCGGTACGCGAACGACACCTACTGTTACGTGTGGCCGAGGGACGCCGCCCTGGTGTCGAGCGCCCTCGACTTCGCCGGGTACTCGGTGCATACCCGGGATTTTTTCCAATTTGCTGCCGGCCTAATCGGCAAAGAAGGCTACTTTCTCCACAAATACAACCCCGACGGAACCCTGGCTTCCTCCTGGCATCCCTGGTTCGAGGAGGGAGCTCCGCAGATTCCCATCCAGGAGGACGAGACCGCCCTGGTGATCTGGGCCCTCTGGAACCACTTCGTTCTCTACCGTGACATCGAATTCATCCGGCCGTTCTACCGGCCCCTCATCAAGAGGGCGGCCGATTTTTTCTGCCGGTACCGGGATGCTGAGACGGGTCTGCCGGACGCGAGTTATGACCTGTGGGAGGAGCGCCGGGGGATCTTCGGCTTTACCGTGGGAGCCGTCTTCGGGGGACTCATCGCAGCCTCCCTGTTCTGTACGGTCCTGGGGGAGGATGAGATTGCCGAAAAATACCGCACCGTGGCGGCGGAGATTCGAGACGCGGCCTCCACCCACCTCTGGCGCCCCGAGTTGAACCGGTTCTGCCGCAGGATCAGCCGGGCCCGGAACGGGGCTGTGGAGGTGGACGGGACCTGTGATTCCAGCCTTTGGGGGCTCTTTGCCTTCGGCCTCTACGCCGTGGATGACCCGAAAATCGTCTCTACTTTTTCCGCCCTGCGCGAGAAGCTTTGGGTCAACACAAAAACCGGGGGAATGGCCCGCTATGAAAACGACCCTTATATGCGGATGAACCCTTCGGTGACCGGCAATCCCTGGTTCGTTTGCACCCTCTGGCTGGCCGACTACCTCATCGAAAGCGCGCGGACCGAAAAGGAGCTGGATTCCGCACTGGAAATGATGACCTGGGTTTCCGACCACGCCCTCCCTTCGGGCGTGCTGGCCGAGCAGATCGAGCCTCTCACCGGCGAGCCGATCGCGGTCTCCCCGCTCACCTGGAGCCACGCGACGTTCGTGAATTCCACCCAGCGGCTCCTGCGGAAAATGAGCCGGATGAAAATCTGCGAAGCCTGCGGCTCCCCTCTCCTGGGCCGCAGCCGCAGCGAGGACTGGGTGGAAAAGCTGTTTACGCAGACCTGCGATTCGGTTCACGGGATCTGCCGGATAAAATAACCCGAACCACGGAGACCCGGAGAGAAATTTTGTCGCCTCGCCCGGAAGAGCCCGAACCAGTTAAGATTTGTAGGGGCGGCCCCCCGTGGCCGCCTGGAAGATGGGCAACCACAGGGGGTTGCCGCGAAACAATACGTCTCTCTGTGCCCTCTGTGGTTAAATATTCTTAAATCCAAAGAAAAGGAGACAACATGGCTGATTTTTTCGAGTTGCTGAAGACCCGCCGGTCGGTCCGAGATTACCAGGAGAAGGAAGTTCCCCTCGAGCTGGTAAAGGAAATCATCTCCGACAGCTGCATGGCCCCGAGTTCGGGGAACGGCCAGCCCTGGAAATTCATTATCGTGAATAACCGGGAGTGGATCCGCAGGCTGTCGGACGAGAGCAAGCGAAACCTCGTTTCGCTCCTGGAGAACGACCCGGATTCCCCCATGAAGAAATATGAGGCTGTCTTGCGCAACAAGAGCTTTAACGTTTTTTATAACGCCCCCTGCCTCGTTTACCTGGCGGGCAATAAAGAGGTCCGTTCCCTCGCGGTGGATTGCGCCCTGGCTGCCTGCTATTTCATGTTATCCGCCGCTGCCAGGGGCCTGGGGACTTGCTGGGTGCACCAGGGGTCGGATATCCGGGACCCCGGAATTTTGAAAGAGATCGGCCTTCCGGACACCTGCAAGATTATGGCGCCGATTATCCTGGGGTACCCCAAGAACCCTCCCGGCCCGCCGGTTCGGAACCAGCCCGAGATTTTGAGGATCGTGAGCTGATCTCCTCACCCTTTTCGCGCTTTGCGGTGGCACCCCGTCAAAAAAACCGAGGCGGCCGGTGCAGGGGGAGAGTGTTTTCGCTCTTTTGCGAGCCGCGGTCTTTGGAAAACCATGTCGGACCTTTTCAAATACCTCCTGGCGTTCGGCGTCGGAGGCTTTATGGTCACCCTGGTCACGGTTGCCGCGGAGAAAGCCGGCAGTAAAATCGGGGGCCTGATCGGGGGCCTTCCCACGATGGTGGCCATCAGCCTCTTCTTCATCGGTCTGGTTCAGACCCCCCGGGCGGCCGCGGAGGCTACAAACGTGATCCCCTTGACCATGGGTTTCAACGGCGTTTTTTTGGTCGTGTACGCGGCCCTTGCCAAATGGGGCGCGTGGTTCGGGCTGGCCGGAGCTTTCCTTGCCTGGGCAATCCTGTCTTCTATCGTGCTCCTGCTGGATATTCAGAGCTTCCCCTTTTCGTTGCTTGTGTTTATCCTCCTTCTGGGCCTCTGTTTTTTCACCATTGAGAAAAAGCTCAACCTCAGCTCCAGCGGTCAATTGAATACCCGTTATACCCCTTCCCAGATTGCCGCCCGGGCCGTCTTCAGCGGGACCGTCGTGGCCCTGGCCGTTTTCCTCAGCAAGTTGGGAGGCCCGATCTGGGGCGGCATCTTCGCCCCCTTCCCCGCGGTTTACCTCTCGACTCTAATAATCATGGCCAAATCAAAGGGAGTGGAGTCCTCCCGGAAAATCACCAAGTCTTTGCTCGTCAGCGGGATGATCAATGTGGTCGCGTACGCCGCGGCGGTCCGCTTTTTTTACATCTCTTTCGGCCTGGCCGTTGGAACCATGATGGCGCTGGCGATTTCCGCCGTGAGCGCTTACGGGACCTATGTTTTTATGAGGGAAAGGATGACCTGAATCCATGAGGAGAGAGCGAGTCGGAGGCGCGTTGGGCTCCGTCAGCCTGGTTTTTCTCACCTCTCGCCGCCGGAGTCAACCCTTCCTTAAACTCTTTCAGAGGGTGAAATGAGTCTTTTTCTGCTGATTTTTTTACTGTTATACGGCGGGCTGCACTATTACCTGTTCAGCAAGTTCCGGTATGGCTTACATCCAGGGGTTCTGCCGCTTCTGCTGGCGGCTTTCTTCCTCCTCCTCATGGCCGTTGCTCCCCTGGTTGTTTATAAGGCGGGAAGACAAGGGTGGGAGTCGTTTGCCCGCCCGGGAGCCTATGTGGCTTACATCTGGATGGGATTTGCCTTTTTGTTTTTTGCCGGTTCGCTTACGATTGACATCTACCGGGTCTTGGCCTATGGAATGAATCTTTTCCTCAAAACAGCACCGCCCTCCCCCGCTCCGTTTCTGCAATTCGTATTTCCGCTGCTCTTTGCCCTCTTCGCTGTGACGTACGGATACTTTGAGGCGTGGAATATTCGAACCGAACAGATCACCATCCGGAGTTCAAAAATCCCACGGGAAGCCGGACGGTTCAGGATCGTCCAGATTACCGACGTGCATCTCGGGATGATTGTGAGAGAAGGGAGACTTTCCCGGATTCTGGAAGAGGTGAAAAAAGCCGGCCCGGATCTTTTCATCTCCACGGGCGACCTGGTGGACGGCCAGATCAATCACCTTCGGGGGCTGAGCCGACTTCTGCGGGAAATCCAGCCCAGGCACGGAAAATTCGCGATCACCGGGAACCACGAATTCTACGCCGGGCTGCCGCAGGCCCTGGATTTCACGCAGCAGGCTGGATTCACCATGCTCCGCGGGCAAGGACTGACCATCGGAGGGTTTCTGAACCTGGCGGGAGTTGACGATCCCGCGGGGGGCGCCGGAACAGGCTTGACCGAAAGGGAACTGCTTGCCCGTTTTCCCCGGGATCGGTACACGATCCTGCTTAAGCACCGCCCGGTCATCGACCCGGATTCTCTCGGCCTCTTTGACCTGCAGATTTCCGGGCACACCCACCGGGGCCAGATCTTTCCTTTCGTGATCCTCACCCGGATCTTCTTCCGGTATTACAGCGGGTTCTTCCATCTTCCGGGAGAGGCTTTGCTTTACGTGAGCCGCGGCTCGGGAACCTGGGGTCCGCCGATCCGCTTTTTGACTCCTCCCGAAGTCACCCTGTACGACCTCCTTCCCGCAGAATCTTCGCCTGCTCGATTCCGGTGAATCAAAAAAGGGATGGGGCCATCCAAAAAAGGTAGCCTGAGGGAACGAAAGGGGGAGAAAAGATGATCTTCGTACGGAACCCCGAAACGATTTACCAGGCCCGGGGGACGATCGAGAACGGGACATTCCAGGGCCGTTGGCATTTTTCCTTCGACGAGTACGACGACCCGGACAACCGGCATTTTGGCACCCTGCGGGTCTTTAACGACGACACGCTCTCGCCGGGCGCGGTCTGGCCTCTTCACCCCCACCGGGAGATTGAAGTCGTGACCTACTGCGCCGATGGCGAATTTCGCCATGCCGACGAGCATGGGAAGGGAGGAGTGCTCAAGAAAGGTTGGGTTCAGCATACCACCGTGGGACGGGGGATGTTCCACTCGGAGATTAACAACCGCTCCGACACCCCTATGCGTTTCATCCAGATGTGGTTCTTTCCGGAGCGGCAGGGTTTAGAGCCTTCGGTGGAGCAGAAGGCTGTTGAGAGGAAGGATCGGGCCAACCGGTTCTTTCCCCTGGTCTCGCGCGCCGACTCGGGAGCGCTCCCCATTCGCTCGGATGCCCGGGTATTCTCGAGTTTTCTGGACGGGAAGAAAGAGGTGGATTGGTCCATTGAAACCGGGCGCGGAGTATATCTCTACGTCATCGAAGGGGGTCCGGTGCAGGTGAGCGGCCACCTGGTTCCCGGCCTGGGGGCTGGCAAAATCACCGGCGAATCGAAGATAGAAGTTTCGGCGCAAAAAGGGGCGGAGCTGCTCCTTCTCGATGTGAAACTGATCTAATACTAACAAGTTCATATTTGAACAGACACCTCTCTCCAAGAATTCCCCCCTCCCCCCTCCCCCCTCCCCCGCTTTCGGGGGAGAGGGGAGGGTGAGGGGGCAGAACAAGCTATTGGAGTGTCTGAACAACTGTGGCCTGATTAATAATCCAATTTGCGGGCGGGAGGCAGGGAGGCGGACTTTCTTCAGAGCGGAGACACTTGGATGCCCCATGCCGATCCTTCATTTCCTTCAGGCGTCGTGCGGGGGACCTGGGCTTCTTTGATGAGGACGCCCTCCAGGCTTTCTCTTATGACCTGGGATGAATGGCAACCCTCCACGACCGTTCCGGCGAAAATCTGCCCGGGAACTTTCAGGGGGGGTTGTATGTTGCTCTGGCTCTCTTCCCTGATTTTTTGAATTTCCTGTTGGAGGCTCTGAAGGGACTCGTCCAGCTCCTCGATCCGCAGCTCGCAGGTGGAGATTTTTTCCACCACCGGGTTTTGTTGCATAACGGATTTGTGAAGCTCCTCTTCGACTTTGGCCAGCTTCTCTTCCAATATTTTCGATTCCCGCAGGACCGGGTCCAATCGGCTCCGGTCCTCTCCGCCGCTGGACTTCTCGATCGACTCCTTGCGGGCAGACAACTGTCCTTTGAGGTGTTCCAAAACTTGGGAGTATTGAACGACTTTTTCCTTGGCCGGCCTCAGGACCCGGTTTAATCTCGCCAGCGAGTCGCAAATCCTTTTCTTCTCCGTTTCCTTTTGAACGATCTCCTCCTTCATCTTCTTGATCATACTTTCCACGTTCAGGTCCACGCCGATTTTCAAAGAGCAGTGCTTTGACGTAGGCGAGCCGATCTGGCCCGCCGAAATCCCCTTCTTGGCGCTGACCTGAGAGGTAAACACCCTTCCGTTCGGAAGGGCGATCAGGGCTCCGTTGGTTTCGATCCTGGAGTCGATCACTTCCCGCTCGACGATGACATCGCCCAGGACCGTGATCTGCGAGGAGTGGATAAACCGGGTCTTGAGATTCCCTCTCCCCACGACCTTCGCCCCCACGATGCCGCCGTCCACCACGACATCTCCGTCCGCTTCGATCTCGGAACGGAAAACTTCTTTCGCGGCGAGCCGGCCGGCCTTCACTTTATACCCCTCCTGGATGCATCCTTCCACATCCACGAAGCCGTCGAAGCGTATGTGGCCGGTGACCACGCCCACGTCCCCTTTGATCTTGATCTCCGGAAACACGCAAACCTTTCCGTCCGCCAGCAGCTCGGGACGGCCCCGGATGCGGGAGGAGATCTTCAATCCGTCGGCTGACCTCTTGGTTCCGGGTCCTGAGGAGAAAAGGATATCCTTGGCTGCTTCGACCGGGACCGGTTTGCCGAAGACATCCTTTCCCGGTTTTTCCCTCACCAGGGGAACTTTTTCGCCCAGGAGATCCCCTTCGCTCACCTGGGGAATGTCGCCCCGGTTCTTGAAGTCGATCGCTCCTCCCGTTCGGGTGCTCCCGATCTTCAACGGATCCCGTTCGAAATGATAGGTAACCTGGGCATCCTTCCCGGGCACGGGGAGGGTTCCCTGGGCCGCGAGGCAGGGCTCCTTCAGGATCGATTCTTTCCGGATGTACTCCTCTATCATCTCGTCAGCCACAACCCCGTGCGATATCCTTTCCGACTTAAGAAAGTCCTTTACCTCCTTGAGGCTTATGGCAGGAGACCCTTCGGTCCGAACCCGGACGTATGCTTGAAGCTGATCTGCGGAAACCTGGAGCTCGTAGGAAACCTCCGGCGGTTCCGGTTGTGGTGCGGGGCCGCCCTCCGGCTGGGGGATGGATTGTTCGCCCGGCGGTCCCGCCGGATGTAGAGCCTCTTCAGGCATCCGTATTCCCTCCGATATAGTGATTTCGTCAGAATCCCGTAAATCTTTATGGTTCCCGCAGATTCAGCCCCGGACCTCTTCTCACGGAGAACGGGCCCGTTGCCCTCCTTTTCTCAGCCCCACACCTTGGTCATCCGTTCCTCGGGAGTGGCATTTTTGTATTCCCCCAGCCACTCGAAGACCTGGAGAACGACCCCCAGCGGGTTCCTCGGGCCGACGAGGACCTCTTTCCGGACCCCTTCCACTTCGGTGTACCCCGATGTTTTCAAGCCTTGGGAGTGGAGATGCTCGATAAATTTCTCCAGGTTTTCAACTTCAATCCCCATGTGCTGCATGGTCTCCCCGTAACGCTCGATGTGCTTGGCCACGAACCCTTCGGGATGGGTAGACTCCAGCATGGTGAAGGTATCCTCCCCCACCCGGAAGATTGCCACCCTGTATTGCCCTTTCTCGTTCACGGACTCAACGATGAACTTGGCCCCAAAGAGGTCCTCGAGCCTTTTCCTGGATTCCCGCAGATTTTTGACGGCAACGGCGATGTGATCCACTTTGAACATCCTCTTCACTCCTTTCATCCGTCGATTCGTGCAGCAACTGCCTTGAAAGCCAAGAGTATAAAAGTGCGGCCTCTATTTCCAGGTAAAAATAGCCTGAAATCTTCTTTTTCGAATCGCTCCGCCGCCGTCACCCATCGGTTGATTTTACCTTTGCCTGTCCCGACAAGTTCATTCGTGGCTATTCGGCTGAAAACCCGTCCCCCGCGTCGAACGTTTCGTGACCCCGGGAAAACCAGAATGAAGACCGGCAAGGGGGACAATCGGATTGACAGGCAATGCTGAAAATGATATTTCGATCTCTGCCGAACTGTATCGGATTACACAGGAGTGAAGATGCGGATCGCGAAAAGGATGGAGCCCCTGAAGGGGGTTCTCACGATGGAAATGAACGCGCGTCTGGCCAGGATGAAAGCCGAAGGCCGGGACGTCATAAATTTGGGAATCGGGGACCCGGATTTCACCCCGCCCGGGCACTCTCCTGCGAGGAGATGAAGGAAGCCGTCGGGAACCCTGATTATCATCATTACCCGAGCTCCTACCCCCCTCAGCCTTTGAAAAATGCCATCGCCGATTGGTACCGGCGCCGTTTTGCGGTGGAACTCGACCCCGAAACCGAAGTGCTCCCGCTCCTGGGCTCCACCGACGGGCTCTTCACAATCCACCTCTGTTTGCTGGACCCCGGGGACGTCGGCCTCGTTCCCGATCCCTGCTATCCTTCCTATGAAGCCTGCGTCAGGTTGGCTGGCGGGCGGGTGGAAAGAGTGCCTCTCTCGGTGGAAAACGAATTCCTCCCCGACCTGGACTCCATTCCTTCCGAAGCGCTCCGCGCGGCGAAATTGATTTGGGTGAACTACCCCAACAACCCGACCGGGGCGACCGCGACTCCCGATTTTTACCGGCGGCTCATCTCGTGGGCAAAAGCAAACGATGTGGTCGTCGTCTCCGACAACGCCTATTCCGAGGTGTACTTCGACGACCACCGGCCGGTGAGTTTCCTCGAGTTTCCCGGCGCCAGAGACGTCGGAGTGGAGATCCATTCGCTTTCGAAGTCCTACAACTGCTGCGGGTGGCGCTCGGGGATGCTGGTGGGGAACAAGGACCTGGTGGCCGCGGCGGCGAGAATCAAGGCCCATTCGGACCGGGGCATGTTTTATCCCATGCAGATTGCGTCCGCCCGGGCCCTGAACAGCCCCCCTGATTTCATGGCCGGGCGGAATCATACTTTTCAGGAGCGGAGGGATGTGCTGGTGAAAGGTCTGAGTGGGATGGGTTTCAAGGTCTTCCCTCCGAAGGCAACTTTTTATCTCTGGGCGGGCGTGCCGGGGGATTATTCTTCCCGGGATTTCTGCTTTCAGGCCCTCGAACAAGCCAATGTCTGGATGATCCCGGGCTCCATGTACGGGCAACACGGGGAAGGCTACGTGCGAATCGCTTTCACCCGATCCTTGGACAAGTTGTCCGAGGCCATCGGTCGGCTGGAGAGATTCTTGTCCTGAAAAGCCTCAAGACGACCTGTGACCCGCCGCCCGCTCCCGCTGAGCCGGAGCTCTCAAGGAAATCTTTCATGACCGTTCGTGATAAAATTGAAACGCGATCCCGCAGAAAAGGAGGTCGGCTATGATCGTGATGAACGTGGATGACAAACCGGATCAAAAAATCGACAGCTTTCCTTACAAGGGTAAGCCCTTCCCGGTGAAAGACGTCTGGATCCGGTGGCTCTCCCAGGCCGGCCCAAAAGACTCCGTGGAGTACGGGCTCCGGTTCTTCACCATGGGACCGGACGGGGAAATCCCCATTCACAATCATCTCTATTACCAAACGATGTACATCCTCGGCGGACGGGTAAAGTGCATGCGCCATGACCCGAAAACAGACCAGGTGATGGAAGAAAAGGTTCTCGGCCCGAACGACTTCATATTCATCCCCACCATGGAAGTCCACAGCATGAAAAACGTGAGCGATAAAGAGAAGGTCACGTTCCTATGCTGCATCGCAAACGTGTATGAAGAAGACAGCTTGTAATGGCGGAAACCCTAAGGAGGGCTGGAAGGCAGCAGGAAGGCCACCCGAATTCCAACAAGCAAACCTGGCCCGGCGGCAACGGGACCGGACCCGGAGACCTAAGGGACAAATGGAATGAGGGGAACTTTTTGCTGCTATCCCCCCGAAACGACTCTTTCGACGGCTCATCTCCCGGGCATGGTTTTTCGTTCGATAAATTCCTCCTCGACCTCTTTCATTCCCTCCGCGTAAAGCCTCTTTTCATCGGGCGCGATTTCATAGAGAAGGCGCAGGAATTCCCCCGCGTGGACCAGCTCTTCGTCGGCGACGTCGCGCATGACTTTCTGGACCAGTTCGTTGTCCGTGGATTCCGCCAGCTGGAGGTAGAGCTGGACGGCCTCATACTCGGCGGCAATCATGAAACGAACCGAGCGGATCACCTCTTCCCGGGTAAGCTTCCTCCCGGCGGCGTTTCCGGCAAAGGGACTTCCGAAGGCGGGCATATCTTTCTCCTTTCCTCGATGGTTACTCTCTCCTCCATTATATTACGCAGATGTTGAGGTTACGATTTCCTTACCTCTCCGCCAGGACGGTCCGGGATCAGGTGAAAGCGGCCGTGGCCCGGGCGGGAAACACGAAATTTTATCCTCGCACCCGGATGTTCCGTACCCACCTACAGCTTCCCTCCGCTGATCCGGGCTGCCAGGGACGCCTCCCGGCTTCCGGGCGATCTGTAAGTGGAAAGACCTGGCGGCTTTTTCGCAAAGGGAATCCCCTGCGGCGTTCCGCTGATTCCAGGGCAGCCAAAAAAACATTGACTCTCTTTTGACGATTTCATATAATCCCCCTGAATTTCGACCCGATTGTTTTTTCTTCAAAAGTTTTCTTTCGGATTCCGGTCTCAAAAAGCCTTTCATAAGTCCTCCCCCAAGGGAGAACAGTTTTTCTCCCGGGTCATGCGGATGTTTCTTGAAAACGATGCCTGGGGAATTTCAAAGCCTGAACTCTCGTTCCGTTTCCTTCTCCGCATTGAACCGTACTGCTTGAATCCTTCGCTTCGCTGGAAAGAAACGACCGGGAAAGGAGGTGAGACCACCGCGACGCAAGACGGCGACTCCGGCCGCCCCCATCTTGGCTATTGAATTGGGTGATACGTTCCTGGCGTTTACAAAGAGGAGACCCCGTTCCTTTCCTCAGATCGGATGATTGTTCATCCCCAGCCAGAAAGGAGACCAGATCATGTCCAGAAGGATCTCGAGGAGGAAGTTTCTGAAATACGCGGGAACCACGGCCCTGACGCTAGGGCCTCTCGGCGGGGCGGCCCAAGCGCTGGCCCAGTCCAAGAAAGCGATTCCCACCACCCCCGTCAAAATCGCCGCGGTGAGCTTTTTGACCGGCGCGGCGGCGGGTCCTTTTGGAATCCCCGCCGACAACACCTTCAAGATGTGCACCGATGTGATCAACAAGGAAGGGCGGAATCCTGGGCCGGAAGATCGAGCTGCTCAGCAAGGACGAAGCCGGAGGCGTCGATGCCCAGGTGAAGCTCGCCAGGAAGCTGATCCTGGAAGACAAAGTGGACGTGGACTTGGGGTACATCTCTTCGGCCTCGTGCCTGGCCGTGCTCCCTCTAACCGATGAACTGGGCGGGCTGATCGTGGCCTATGACTGCGGGACGCATGAGTTGATGGAGGGCCCCAAATCGCCTTATGAAGTTCCCAAGTTCAACCTGGGGTTCAAGAGCTCGGCCCATCTGGGGATCGACAACGTCGGGCTGGCCTTGATGATCAAGAAATATCTGCCCCAGGTCAAGACCATCGCCGGCGATAAACCAGGATTATGCCTGGGGGAGAGACAGCTGGCTGATCTTTGAAACCGCGATGAAGAAACTCTTGCCCCAGGCAAAGGTGGTGAAGACCCTGTGGCCGCCGCTGGGAAACACGGATTTTACCGCCCACATCAGCGCCCTCATGGGCGCCAAACCGGACATCGTTCACACTTCGCTGTGGGGCGGGGATGCCGTCACCTTCACCAAGCAGGCCGCGGGCATGGGCTTTTTCAAGAACATCAAGACCGCGTGGTCCCGGGGCGAGCCCTATCCCCAGGAGCTGGGCAAAGATTTTCCGGAAGAACAGATCATCTGCTGTGCGGGAACCCACTACTTCCTCTACCCCCCGCCCGACAAGTCTCCGCTCAACAAGTGGTTCGTGGAAGAATACCGGAAGCGATACGGGAAGTATCCCACGTACCCCTGCTACCACGCCTATCAGGCCCTGTACCTCTACAAGCACGCGGTCGAGAAGGCCGCCAAATCATCGGGCGGCTGGCCCACCAAGGAGGAGATCGCCAAGGCGATGACGGGCCTCACCTTCCCCACGCCTTCCGGGAATATCACCATTCGGGAAGACCACAGCGCCACCGAGGATGTACTCGTGGGATTCTCCAAGCTCACGCCCCAATATCCTTTCCCCATCCTCGACCCGAAAAGGATGGAAGTCTTCACCGCCAGTCAGGTGCTCCCGCCGGTGGGGATCAGGACGGTCGACTGGATCAACGGCTGGAAGTAACCGAAATCTTTCCCTCCCCTGCCCGGGGGAGGGAAAGGCCCCGAGAGAAGAAACGATGTGGGTGATCTACACGCTCAACGGCCTGTACTTCGCGGCCCTTCTCTTCCTGACCTCGCTCGGCTTGAACATCATCCTGGGGGTCATGGGGATTCTCAACCTGGCCCACGGGTCTCTGTACGCGATCGGCGCGTTCATGGCCGCCTGGACCCTCATTCAGCTGCTCACCCATGCCCCGCCCTTTTTCCTCTACATCTCCCTCCTCAGCGGGTTCCTCGTGGCAGGCCTGGTGGGCTGGGTCATGGAGAAAACTTTAATCCGGGCGATGTACAAGCGGACTCTGGAATACCAGCTTCTGCTCACCTTCGGGGCGCTCCTCCTCCTGGAGGATTTGATTAAGATGGTCTGGGGCGGGCAGGCCCTGTACGCTTCCGCCCCTTTCGATCTGCTCGGCAAAGTCAACGTCATGGGGAGCGTGTACCCCGCTTACTTCCTCTTCGTCATCGCGATTACCGCGCTCGCCGGGTTCTTGATCTGGCTTTTCATGACTAAGACCCGGCTTGGAATCATGCTCCGGGCCATATCCCTTGACCGGGAGATGGCCACCGGGCTGGGGCTCGACATCAACCGGCTGAGCACCCTCGCCTTCGTCCTCGGGTCGGCGCTGGCCGGGCTGGCGGGAGCCCTGGTCATTCCCACCACTCCGGCGCTGCTGGGCATCGGGATGGAGCCGCTCATATTCGCGTTTATCGTGGTCGTGGTCGGAGGACTGGGAAGCCTTAAGGGCGCCCTGGTGGGGGCCCTGCTCGTTGGGCTCACCCGGTCTTTTGGGATCGCCGTGTTTCCGGAGATCGAAATGCCCCTGCTCTTCCTCATCGCCGGGATCATCCTGGTGGCGAGGCCGCAGGGACTCTTCGGGAGATAATGTAAATGCCGGCGAAGACAAATTGGGGAAACCAAGGGTGGGTCGCTTATGGATTTATCCTCCTGGTCCTGCTCTTTGTCCCCTACCTTCTACCTACCCATGACTTACTTCTTTTCGAATACGGGTTGACCTTCGCCATCGTGGGCCTCGGTTTCAACCTCCTCCTGGGGTACACCGGCCTCCTCTCTTTCGGCCACGGGGCGTATTTCGCGGCAGGCGCTTACACCGTGGCGATGATCGGGAAATACTTTCCCGGGGCCTTTGCCATGGAGATCCTGATTCCCGCGGCGCTGCTCTTTTCTCTCCTGGTCTCCCTCATTTTCGGGTTTCTTTGCGTGAGGCATACGAAGATCTTTTTTTCCATCCTGACGCTCTCTCTCGCCATGCTCTTCTTTGCCCTGCTGTTCAAACTTTACCACCTCACGGGGGGGTCCGACGGCCTCCGGGTGGCGATCCCCACCGTGTTCGGCATCGGCTTCAAAGGGGTCCGGCGGCCGGTGTTTCTCGCCGGCACCTATTACTATTTCCTGCTGGCGATGTTTACTTTCAGTTTCCTGGTCATGCGGGGGATCGTAAATTCTCCTTTCGGGAAGGCTCTCCAGGCCGTCCGGGATAATGAGGTGCGGGCGGAGCTGATCGGGATCCGGGTCCGCCGATACCGGCTGTACGCCTTCTGCATCTCCGGGATGTACGCGGGGCTGGGCGGCGCACTCTGGTCTTTCGTCAACGGCCATGTCACCGCGGACCTGTCCCACTGGGTTTTCTCCGGCGAGATCGTCTACATGACCCTGCTGGGGGGCTTCGGAATCCTTGTGGGGCCGGTCGTCGGGGCCATGATCTTCACGTACTTGAAATTGTATGCCATGGGGAACACCGAGTACTGGATGTTTGTGATCGGGGCTACCCTCATCGTGATGGTCCTTCTCCTTCCGAGCGGGGTTGCCGGGGCCGTCGCAGACTTGTGGTCCAAAATACGAAAAAAGAAAGAGGCGGAGGCGGCTTCTTGCTCACCATCAAAGAGTTGAACAAGAGCTTCGGCTATTTTCAGGCCGTGAACAAGGTTAGCCTGGAGATCCGGGAGGGCGAGATCGTCTCCATTATCGGGACGAACGGGGCCGGGAAGACCACCCTGGTCAACTTGATCAGCGGGTTTCTGAAGCCGGACGATGGCCAAATTCTCTTTTCCGGCCAGGACATCACCTTTGCCTCACCCTACAAGAGAATTCAATTGGGAGTGAGCCGAAGCTTTCAGCTCATCCAGCTCTTCGAAAAAGCCACGGTCCTGGATAACGTGCGGGTCGCTCTTTTCTCGAGGTACGGCCTGATCCGCAGGGCCTTTCTGCCGGCCGACCGCTACGCTTCCGTCACCGGGGAGGCGACCACGATCCTGGAAAACTTTCACCTGCTGGATAAAAAGGATTTGACCCCCAAGGCCCTCTCCGAAGGGGATATGAAAGTGCTGGACGTGGCTATCGCCTTCGCCCTGAAATCGAAACTTCTCTTGCTCGACGAGCCCACCAGCGGAGTGGCCACCTACGACAAGTTCAAGGTCATGGACTCCATCGTTTCAGCCATACGAAAAGAGGGGATCTCGAGCCTGATCATCGAGCATGACATGGATATCGTCTCGGGCTATTCGGACCGCGTGATCGTCATGCATGAAGGGCAAATCCTGGCGGAAGGCAAGCCGGAGGAGATGATGGCCAATAAAGACGTCAAAGCGGCCGTCTTTGGAATTCTGAGCTGAACCCATGCTCTTACAGGTTGAAAATCTGGATTTTTTCATCGGTTCCACCCGGATCCTGAGGAACATTTCCTCGACTGTGAACGAAGATGAAATCGTCTGCCTGCTGGGCCGGAATGGCGCCGGGAAAAGCTCCCTGATCAAGAATATCATCGGGTTGTACTCTTCCCGGTCGGGAAAGATCCTCTTCAAGGGGAAGGATATCACTTCGTATTCCCCGCGCCAGAAAGTCCTCGCCGGGATCGCATACTCGCCGGAAGACGCCAAGATTTTCTCCGATCTCACCGTGGAAGAGAACATCAACCTCTCCACCTGGATCCGGAACCGCGCGGGGATCGACAAGGTATTCACGTTCGAAAAGATCTTCACCATCTTCCCGGGAATCAAAAAATTCCTGAGCCGGAAAGGACTTCACCTCAGCGGCGGGGAGAAGAAGATGACCTCCATCGCCAGGGCCCTGGCCCTGAACCCATCCCTGCTGCTCCTGGACGAAGCCTTTGAGGGACTCGCCCCCCTGGTGGTCAAGCACTTCATTGAGGCCCTTTCCCAGATCCGCGAATTAGGCGTCGCCATTCTGCTGGGCGAATCCAACGTCCGGATCGCCTCCCAGATCGCGGGAAGATCCTACATCGTGGAAAGGGGAGAGATCATCTTCGAAGGCGCTCCCCGGGAGATCCTGGAAAACGAGAAGCTCCTGAAGATCGTCGGGAGGTGAGGAGGCGCATTATCTGTCTTGCGAAAGTTTCTTGTTCAGTCATTCCCGTTAATGGGAATCCGGAATTGAAGCGTTTACCCCTATGAAGAGTTCCAAAATTTGCCATGAAACCTCACAAATCCCCCTTACTCCCCTTTTTTCAAAGGGGGAAACACTAGATCTCCTCCCTTTGGAAAAGGGAGGTTGGGAGGGATTTCTGGGAGGACCTTTTAAATCAATAAATTGGCATCATTTGAAAGAACCTGGAAAGCTTACACGAGGAGGGCGCGATGGATCGGATCAGTCTTTTCAGGACGACCAGGCGGATTCTTTTCGGGATTGGCTCGGCGGAGAAGATCGGCGCGGAGGCCCAGCTTCTTAAGGCCAAGAAGGCGCTGATCGTTACGGATCCCGGAATTACCCGGTGCGGCCTTGTTTCGGCGGTGGAGAAACCCCTTCAATCGGCCGGAATCAGTGCCGCGGTTTTCGACGGGGTAGAGCCCGACCCGAAGATCGAAGTGGTGGAAAAAGGCCTCGAGGCGGCCAGGCGGGAGAAAGCCGATCTCATCATCGGCTTCGGAGGGGGAAGTTCCCTGGATATCGCGAAGGTAACTTCGGCCCTGGCCACGAATCCGGGTAAGGTGGAAAGCTACCTGGGAATCGACCTGATTCCCAACCCGGGGATGCCCCTGATTCTCGTTCCCACGACGGCCGGAACGGGAAGCGAAGTCACCCCCATCGCGATCCTCTCGGACACCCGGGAGAAGTTAAAAAAAGGGGTGGTGAGCCCATACCTCTTCCCCGAGGTCGCCATTCTTGACCCGAAGCTCACCGTTGCGTTGCCGTCTTCCGTGACCGCCTTCACCGGGATGGACGCTTTGACCCATGCGATCGAGTCTTATATTTCCCTTAATGCGACCGACATGACCGACCTGCTCGCCTTTCGCGCCATGGAACTCATTTCCCGAAATCTGCGGGTGGCCTATGCCCACGGGGAGAATCTCGCGGTCCGTTCAAAGATGCTGGAAGGCAGTCTTCTGGCGGGAATGGCCTTTGCCAACGCGGGCGTCGCCGCGGTTCACGCCTTTGCCTACCCTCTGGGGGGAGAGTTCCATATCGCCCACGGGCTGGCAAACACCCTGATGCTCCCCTACCTCATGCGCTACAACATCATCGGTTGCCCCGGGAAATTCCGGCAAATGGCCGGGGCTTTCGGGGAGCGGGTGGAAGCGCTGTCGGAGCTGGACGCAGCGGAGGCGGCGGTTCGGTTCGTGGAGCGGCTGTCCGACGATCTTCGGGTGCCAAGAAAGCTTCGGGCTGTGGGAATCCCCGAGTCCGCGATTCCCGGGTTGGCCGACTCGGCGATGAAAGTGACGCGTCTTCTAGTCAACAACCCTAGAAAGATAACCCCGCAGGACGCAGTCGCCATTTATCAGGCTGCTTACTGAAACTTGGTAGCCATACCCCAGGACTCTCTCCCGGAACCGGGGACTCCCTCACCCTACCCTCTCCCGCAAGGGGCATAAGCGCTAACGTAGGATTTTTTTCTTCAATTCCCCCCTTTGCAAAGGGGGGCCAGGGGGGATTTCTGCTGATAGGTTCTCTTTAAGGGTACGGTAGATAACCTCCGCCACCGCCTCCCTTTCCTTCAGAACTTCTCTGCTGGTAAATCGCAAGACTTTGAACCCAAGAGAGGCCAAATAGTCATCGCGATTTTTATCTTTCTTGGCTTGTTTTTCTTCCACGTGCTGTGATCCATCAACTTCTATGACCCACTTTGCCCGTGGCGCGAAGAAATCCACGATATATTCGCCAATGGGTTTCTGACGATAAAATTGGACACCAAGGACCTGTTTACTCCGCAATCCTGACCAAAGAGCTCTTTCGCTCTCTGTCAAATTACTTCGCAATTGGCGGGATTTGGCTTTGAGATTTGCACAGTACTTCAACACGGCTCGGCTCCCACTGAAAATCCCCCCTCCCCCCCTTTTTCAAAGGGGGGTTAAGTTAGCGCCTATGCCCGCAAGGGGAGAGGGTAAATGGATTAAAATATAGTGAGAAATTTCCCTCCCCCTCGACGGGGGAGGGCCAGGGTGGGGGTGGGCCGTAGATTCTTCGCCGCTGCGAAGAGAGGGGTTGGTGGGGGTTTGTTCGAAAATTTTGGATCAATTAGATTATTTCGATGCCGCCACTTCCAGCACAGCCTGCCAGAGATATTTGACGAAATCGTGGAGCGACTTTTCCTGGATCCGCTCGTTGTCTTCGTGGGCCCCGCCCCCCGCGGCTGATTCTTCCTCCGTTATAAAAGGCCCGACGCCATAGGCCTGCACCCCCTTGTAGCGAAGAGGGCTCAAGTCGCTTGCCCCGGTCAAAATCACCGGGAGGGTGATGCTCCCGGGGTACAGGCTTTTCTGAGTGGCTTCGAGCGCCGCGAACATCTCCGTGTCCAGGCGGGATGCCGGCGCGGCTTCCCGTCCCGGGGAGGTCTTGATCTCAACATTCGGATCGCCGATGAGCTCTTCCAGCCGTTTCTTGAACTTCACCATGTCCTCATCCGGCAGGGCTCGAATGTCGATGAAGGCCTCGGCTTCCGACGGAATCACATTCCCGCGGAACCCGCCTTTCAGCATCGTGGGAGCGATGGAAGTCCGGATCATCGAGTTGTGGCGCGGCTCGTGTTGCGCAAAGTAGCGTTCAACCTCGCCCTGCTCTTTAGGGTTGGAGAGGGCTCGGTAGCGGGCCGCCGCCGACGGCGGGCTGATCTGGGCGAGCCGTTCGAAATACGTGCGCGTGGTTTCGTTCAGCCTCATGGGCGGCACCCACGCGGCGACCTTGGAAACCGCATTCGCCAGGCGGACGATGGCGTTGTCCGCCCGGGGGATCGAACCGTGCCCGGCTGTTCCCCGGGCAATGAGCTGCACTCTCCAGCGAAACTTTTCCGTGGTCGCTACGGCCACGTATTGAACCTTCCCGTTCTTAACGACTCCTCCGCCGCCCTCCGCCAACGCGAACTCGGCATCGATTTTATCCCAGTGCCTGGCGATCACGTGCCGGAGTCCCTCTTTGTCATAACCCTCTTCTCCGGCCTCCGCCAGAAAGATCACGTCCCGGTCGAGCTTCACCCCATGCCTCTTCAGGAGAAGCATCAGCATGAGGCCTCCCGTGACGTTGTCTTTATCGTCGAGCGCCCCCCGTCCCCATATGTAGCCATTTTTCCAGACCGCGGCAAAGGGATCGACGGACCATTTCTCCCGCTGGACCCCGACAACGTCGGTATGGCCCATCACCAGGATCGGCCGTTTGGACCCGTTTCCCCGGATCCGGGCCACGAGGTTGGCCCGCTTCGGGTCGAGGGCCAGCAGTTCGGCGGCAATGCCCTCCCGCTCGAGGATGGTCTTCAGATACTCCGCGACTTGCGTTTCATTCCCCGGGGGGTTTGTGGTGTCCATCCGGAGAATGGTTTGAAAGTGCTCCAGGGTTTCACTCGCAATTTTGTCCCAGGGAACCGGGTAACGCTCCTGAGCCTGGACGGAGTCCGCCGAAAGCAGGATCAGCAAGCCGAAAAATGCCAACCCGAGAAGCAAGAAAAAATGCGTGCCTGCCCCCAATTTTGCCAATACCAACGGATGTACCATTCCTCTCCTCCTTTTATAAAACCTGAATAGAGTACCAGGCTCCTCCTGCTTCTTCGCCTGTATCTTCCGTTTTTCCCAAGCGTTAATGCAGCCGTCTCTCTCCTCCGGCCAGCTCCTCCAGTCCTTTCCGGTCCAGAATTCGAACCTTTCGTTGACCTGCCAACTCGATGAATCCCTCCCGGGTCATCCTGGCGAGGATGCGAGACAAGGTTTCGGGGATCGTCCCGAGCAGGCTGGCCAGCTGGTTCTTGGAAACATCCAGAACCAGTTCGTCCCCCGCTTTCTTTCCTCCCCCAAGAATCAGAAGATACGCCGCCAGTCTCCCCGGGACTTCTTTAAGGGAAAGGTTTTCAATGAGAGCCGAGAAACGGTGCAATCGGTGGGAGAGCACCGCCAACATGTTCAGCGCCAGAGATGGATCTTTTCGGATGAGTCCGATGAAATCCGTCCGGGGGAAGAAAAACGCGCGGGTATCTTCCAGGGCTTCCGCGGACGCCGGGAAGCGCCTCCCTGTGAAAACAGCCACTTCCCCGAATGGCTCCCCGGGCCCGAAGATGTGGAGGATCTGTTCCTTGCCTTCCGATGAAATCTTGAAAATCTTCACCCGCCCGGAGACGGTCACGTAAAACCCTTTCCCCTCGTCGTCTTCCGAAAAGATCTCCTCTCCCTTCTTGAACGCTTGGTCGGCCGCGATCGTCGCCAGGTCTTCGTATTGCTTCCGGGCAAGGCCCTGGAAAAGGGGGATTTTGACAATCAGTTCGATCGAACCCATGGACTCTCCCTGACCCGAATTATCCCCATCTCATGACTTAAGTCAAGCCCTGGACGCTTCAAAATATGGGATAATAAGAACATCTTCATAAGGGCCGCTCAGTCGTCACCCCGGCGAAAGCCGGGGTCCAGTTTAGAAGCTGGATCCCGGTTTTCACCGGGAACCCTGGATTCCGGAGTGATTCGATTTTTTACGATCGCCGCTAATTATTGAATATTGAATTCTTCTGGAGAACCTGCTTCTTTTCTCGTCACGACTCGCGACTCACACGTTACGATTTTTTTCAGGAGATTGGCCATGAAATGGACCGATGATGCCGAAGCAGCCGTATCCAAAGTTCCTTTTTTCGTCCGCAGGCGGGTGCGGAAGAGAGTCGAGGAAGAGGCGGCCCGCTGCGGCGCGCCCGAGGTAATCCTGGAACATGTCAAAACTTGCCAGAGACGGTTTTTGGATCACATGGAAGAGGAAGTCAAAGGCTACCAGGTGGAGACCTGCTTTGGCCCGGGCGGCTGCCCGAATCGGGCGGTCAGCCATGATTCCTTGCCCCGGAAAATAGATGAGTCCCTGGGCCGGAGAAATCTCAAAGCCTTCTTGAAAGAAAAGGTGAATGGGCCGCTCAAGATGCACCATGAATTCCGGGTTTCCATATCCGATTGTCCCAACGCCTGCTCCCGGCCTCAAATCGTCGACCTGGGTCTGATCGGCGCCCGAAGCCCGGTGGTTGCAGATGAAAGTTGCAACCGGTGCGGAGCGTGCGTCCAGATCTGTCGCGAAGGGGCCATTTCGCTGCCGGAAGGCAAACCCGTTTTGGATTTTTCCAAGTGTCTCTCCTGCGGCCAATGTATTACCGCCTGCGCCACGGGCACCCTCAAGGAAAAGGAGAGCGGGTACCGTATTCTCGTTGGAGGAAAACTGGGCCGCCACCCCCGGCTGGCTTCGGAAATTCCGGGGATCTGCCGCCTGGAAGAGGTGCTTTCAAAGGTGGACCGCATCCTTGACGATTACCAGAAACATTGCCGCAGGGGCGAGCGGTTGGGGGAGATTTTGGAAAAGGCCGGGGGCATGAACTTACCGACGTTTGACCCCTGAAGAGCCCACCCGACAACCGGCGCAGGCAGACAAGGCGGCCATCGACCGTCGGTCGAAATTATTTCTGAGTTCTTGACTTGAGTCAAGGAGTCTTCCCGGGGATTTGATAATCTAAAGGTAGAAATAAATTCCAAACCTCACCGAAAAGGAGAAAACGCAAATGGCTAACGAAGCAATGTTCTGTTATCAGTGCGAGCAGACCGCCAAGGGGGAAGGGTGTACGAAAATGGGAGTCTGCGGAAAAGACCCCGAGGTGGCCGTCCTTCAGGATCTCTTGGTTTACGCCCTCCAGGGATTCTCCCTCTATGCCGCCGAAGGGCGGAAAGTAGGGGTACAGGACCCGAAGGTCAACACGTTCACCGTACAAGCTCTTTTTTCCACCCTGACCAATGTGGATTTCGACCCCGAGCGGTTCGTAAAGCTGATCGATGAATGCGTGCGGCTGCGGGAAGCCCTGAAGGAAAAAGTTCGCAAGGCGGGGGGGAAAGCAGATCATTCCGAAGGCCCGGCCAGATTCAAGCCTGAAAAACAGCTGGATGCCCTGCTCGCCCAGGGCGCAGAGGCCGGGCTGAAATCCGACCCGTCGATAAACCCCGACATCCTCTCGCTACAGCACACCGTCCTCTTTGGAGTTAAGGGAGTTGCGGCCTATGCCGACCACGCCCAGATCCTGGGGCAGGAGGATGAAAAGGTTTATGCTTTTATCCACGAGGCTCTTGCAGCCATGCTGCAGGAAGGACCTGAGCTCTGGACGACTGGGTCAAGCTGACGTTCTGAAATGCGGGGAGATCAACCTCCGGACCATGGAGCTTCTGGATGCCGGAAACACGGGCACTTACGGTCATCCCGTTCCCACGAAGGTTCCCCTGGGAGCCAAGAAGGGCAAAGCCATCCTGGTTTCCGGCCATGATCTGAAGGATCTGGAAGAACTCCTCAAGCAGACCGAGGGAAAGGGCATAAACGTCTACACCCACGGCGAGATGCTCCCCGCCCACGGGTATCCGGGGCTGAAAAAATATTCCCATTTTTACGGCCATTACGGGACGGCCTGGCAGAACCAGGCCAAGGAGTTCGCCGAATTCCCGGGGCGATCCTGATGACCACCAACTGCCTCCAGAAGCCGAGGGACTCTTACCAGAGGAACATATTTCACCTGCGGCCTGGTGGGTTGGCCGGGCCTCCTCATATCACCGACACGCAATTTTGCGCCGGTGATTGAGCGGGCCCTAGCCTTGCCCGGCTTTCCGACAGACACGGGAAGGGCGCTCGGTCATGGTCGGCTTCGCCAGGAACGCCGTCCTCGGGGTCGCGGACAAGGTCATCGAAGCGGTGAAAGGAAAGGCCATTCGCCACTTCTTCCTGGTGGCCGGATGCGACGGGGCCAAGCCGGGACGGAATTATTACACGGAATTCGTGGAGAAGACCCCCAAGGATACGGTGGTCCTCACCCTGGCCTGCGGAAAGTTCCGCTTCTTCGACAAGGACCTTGGGACGATCGGCGGCATTCCCCGGCTCCTGGATGTGGGCCAGTGCAACGACGCCTATTCGGCCGTCCAGATCGCCGTGGCCCTTTCCAAGGCCTTCAACGTGGGGGTGAATGAGCTGCCGCTGTCGATGATTCTCTCCTGGTACGAGCAGAAGGCGGTGGCGATCCTGCTGACCCTTCTGTACCTGGGAATCAAGAACATCCGCCTCGGGCCCAGCCTGCCGGCGTTTCATTTCCCCCGCGGTGCTCGATACGCTGGTGAAGACTTTCGACATCAAGCCGATCACCACCCCGGACGCGGACCTGAAGGCGATCCTGGGGTAGAAAATTTCACCGCAGAGAACGCTGAGAACGCAGAGGGAATACAGGTTACAAGGAAACGAATTGAAAATTTAAGTCGCTGTATTTTTGAGTAAGATTTACTCTGTTCTCTGCGTTCTCTGCGCTCTCTGCGGTGAATTGTCAGGAGAAAAAAAATGAAATGCCCGGGACAAGACAGCCGCTACTGGAAGCCGGAGGCCATCTTTCAGGTCCCCTGCCCGGAATGCGGCAATCCGCTGGAGTTTTTCAAGGACGAGTCGACCCGGCGCTGCAAGAAATGCGGCCACAAGATGGTCAACCCGAGGATGGATTTCGGCTGCGCCGCCTATTGCAAATACGCCGAGCAGTGCCTGGGCGAACTTCCGCCGGAGCTGTTGGCCCAGAGGAAGGAACTGCTGAAGGACCGGGTGGCCATCGAAATGAAGCATTATCTTCAAGCAGGATTTCAAGCGGATCGGCCATGCGACCAAGGTCGCCCGGTATGCCGAGCAGATCGCCAGGGAGGAGAAAGGAGACCCGGCCATTGCCCTCTCCGCCGCCTATCTCCACGATATCGGGATTCACGAGGCGGAGACAAAATACGAGAGCACGGAACCGAAGTACCAGGAAGAACGAAGGCCCTCCGATCGCCCGGGAAATTCTGACGAAGCTGGGGGCCAATCCCGGACTTGATCGAGGAGGTGTGCGATATCGTCGGCCATCACCATCACCCCCGGCCCGAGGAAACGATCAATTTCAAAGCCGTCTACGACGCGCGATCTGATCGTGAATCTGGAAGAAAACCAGAAGGATTCAGGTTTCGCCCCGGAGGCGATCGCGTCCATGATCGAAAAAGATTTCCTGACCGAAAGCGGCCGCCGCATCGCGCAGAACTATTTATTTGATTCACCACAGAGGCCGCAGAGATCACGGCGCAGAAAAAAGATTAAATCGCTAAAAAGCTACATGGAGCACTGTCATTGTTGTTCGTTTTTCCGTTATCTCTGCGTGATCTCTGTGCCCTCTGTGGTTAAAGATTCATGGAGAAAAAATGAAAATCAAACGGAAGATCATCCAGATCGATGAAGAGAAATGCAACGGCTGCGGGGTTTGCGTTCCCTCCTGCGCCGAAGGCGCCATTCAGATTGTGAACGGCAAGGCCAAGCTCGTCGCCGAAAAATTCTGCGACGGCCTGGGGGCCTGTCTGGGAGAATGTCCCCAGGACGCCTTGAAAGTCATCGAGACGGGAGGCCGAGGATTTCGACGAAAGGCCGTGGAGGAGCATCTTGAAATCAGCCGGCCCGGCCCGCAAGGAAGAGCCGGCTGCCATGCCCTGCGGTTGCCCTTCGGCCCACATCCAGAGCTTCGCGCCGGGCAAGGCCTGCCAGGAGGCCAATCAACCGGTGTCGCAAGGGCACACTCCATCGGCCCTTACCCATTGGCCGGTGCAGATTCGGCTGGTGCCCCCGACGGCGCCCTTCCTGAAAGGCGCCGACCTGCTGGTCGCGGCCGATTGCACGCCGATGGCCTATCCCAATTTTCACCGGGATTTTTTGAACGGCAAGGTGGTCATGGTCGGCTGCCCCAAATTCGATGACGTGCAGGCCTACATCCAGAAGTTTGCCGACATCTTCAACACGGCCGGGATCAAATCGGTCGAGGTCGTCACCATGGAAGTCCCCTGCTGCCAGGGCCTGCCCGTGATCGTTAAAAAGGGGCTGGAAGTATCCGGCAAGAAGATCCCCATGAGCCAGGTCATCATCAGCACCCGCGGGGACGTCTTAAAGACCCAGAAGCTGGTGGCGTGATCTCCAGAAACCTGTCGATTCGTAGGGGGCGGGGTCACCCCGCCCCTACACGGCGTCTGATTAACGCCCGAGGGCCCCTTCCACTTTTCAAAAATCCACCCGTTATTTCATCATCAAATTCCCGTCTCCATCGAAACTCATAGGCCGGGGTTCGCCCAGAATTTCAATCTGCGAATTCTTGCGGATCTCCGGCAGCAGAGTTTCGGAGGCGAAGATCTTTTCCAGGGAAAGGGTGTTCTTGATCCAGACGATCCGGCTCTCCGGATGTTGCACCCGGGAGCAGGTCTTCAAGGCGAGCTGGATGGCCTCGCGATCGGTGGGCATGTTAACGGGAATTCGGGCCGTGGCCAGGATCCCGGAGGTGATGGCGTTGACGTAGGTGTAATCCAGGTCCATGGAATCCACGAATTTCCTGGTGGTGATGTCGGCCACCCCGATCCCGCAGGCGTTCCCCTTGGAAGCAGGCGTCAAACTCAACACCACGATCCTTTCCGCCCTGAGCGCGTCGGGCTTCCGGAAGAATGGAGACGAGGACCGGCCGGTGATATTCGGGTCCATCCCGCTGCCGCTGATCTCTTTTCCGATCTCCTGCACGATGAGGAGATGAAGGTCGTCCAGGAGGATTTTGGGCATCAGGGACTTGGCTTCGGCCAGAAGGCCCTTTTCCCGCGTGATCAGGTCTTCTTTCCAGACGATTTCAAGTCGGGCGGTACGGTCGTAGGCGTTTTCGATTATGGCGACGCCGAAAAGGACAGGCGCGTTGTCGATGACCACTTTGCCGAGCTGAGGAAGGAGCTGACCGAACTCGTCAATTCCGCAGGAGTGGAAAGCGGTAGCCCCCTTGTGCTTCCCCAGCCCGATCGCCAGCATCTTGAGGAGCCCGCTTTCATACTCCGCCTTGAACGCGGTGTGGGGTTTCACCCGGTTCACGATCACAATCCCGTCGCTGGAGAGCGCCTCCTGATCGAGATAAACCGGGACGCCGTTCGCGAGCTCCCCTACCTTCTTCACCTCCATGGACGACTTCACGGGAACCCCCATGGTTTGTTCGGTGATTCCATAGCCGGCCAGCACTTTCCGCTGCCCTTCGGCGGTCGCCCCGCCATGGCTTCCCATGGCAGGCACGATGAAGGGATTCGCCCCCAGGCCCTTCAGCTCCTGAACAACGGCCTGAATAATTTTATCGATGGAGTGAATCCCCCGGCTGCCCGCGGTGACCGCGATCCGATCTCCCTTCTTGATCCTGGCTTTCAGCCGGTCCTCCCGCGAAAAAAGCCCTTTGACTTCCCCGGCAATACTGGAAATTTCAGGCACGGAAAATTTCTGCCGGATGGGAACCATCTTAGGGATCGGAATATTTAAACCGCCGTCAATTACGAGAGCCATTGGGTAGTCCTCCGTTTCCTGAAACGATATTCAACATGATTTTCATTTTCTACTCCAGGGATAAGAATGTGTCAATGATTGTTTGCCTTCCGGCTCCTCTTGCGCGGCGGTGCTCACAAATAATTCGAGTGACCCGGCCTAATACCTCATTTTCACTACCCCCCTATCAAGGGCTGATATACAGCATTTTTTGAGCTGATATACTCTGTTCACCTACTTTCTCGCTGCCTCCCGAACCTCTATGCTGAAGTTAGTGCTGGCAGGCTTCGGAAACCCTGAGCGTCGGCTAAAGTATTCGTTCCATACCCAACATCAGGGAGGTAAGAACATGGGCGTCATCTGGACCATCGTGTTGGGTTTGGTCATTGGCCTCATCGCCAAGCTGATTCACCCGGGCAAGGAAAACATGGGCATTATCATGACTATCCTGCTCGGTATCGCCGGATCGTTCCTGGCTGGGATCATCGGGCAGTCCATCGGCTGGTACAAGGCTGGCGAAGGGGCGGGCTTTATCGCCTCGGTCATCGTCGCGATTATCCTCTTGGTGATTTACGGCAAGATCAAGGGCAAGACCTCCGTGTGAGAATAAGGGCTTTCCCCGGAATATGCCCCAAGAGTGGAACGATGAGGTTCAGGAGGGGACCACAAAAATAATGGGGTAGCCCCACGCTTGTCCAAATTAGTTTCTAAGATGATCGGCAATTTGGACAGCACGAATGCGGAAGTCGAGCCAGCAGAAATACGATGTTACGAAGAAGAAATACACGGAACTCATCAAGGCCATGAAGAGGGCCGAAGGCAAACTGGAACCCGCTCTGGCGCCCCTACCTAAAACAAGTTCTTATTACACATGGATGGGGTAAATCAAACGAAATTTATCCATTAAAGCCAAAAACCATGAAAAAGTATGCAGCAGAATTTATCGGAACGTTCAGCCTTGTCCTTTTCGGGTGCGGTTCTGCAGTGATCGCAGGAATATCAGCTACCGGACCGAGCGGAATAGGATTGTTAGGGATTGCAATCGCCTTTGGCTTCGCGGTTGTAGCGATGGCCTATGCCATCGGCGGGATCTCGGGTTGTCACATCAATCCGGCTGTCACCATCGGGGTTCTTACCGCGGGGAAAATGACGGTGAAGGATGCCATCGGGTATATCATAGCCCAGTGCCTCGGGGCAATTCTTGGCGCCGCTGTCCTTTACCTGATCGCGTCGGGCCGCCCGGGGTTTACCATGCCGGAATGGGGACTCGGCGCCAACGGATGGGGTGATGGATACCTTGGAAATTACAATATCCTCAGCGCTTTTGTGATTGAGGCCGTCATGACCTTCCTTTTCATCTTCGTGATCTTGGGAACGACCTCAAAATTCGGGAACAGCGCCATGGCCGGACTAGCCATCGGCGTCACCCTGATGCTGATCCACCTCGTGACCATCCCGGTAACCGGAACTTCCGTCAATCCTGCACGCAGCCTCGGCCCTGCCCTTTTCTCCGGCGGCAAAGCCCTCGCCCAGCTCTGGCTCTTTTTCGTCGCACCCATTCTAGGCGCAGTCATAGCAGCCCTGGTATGGAAATTCGGTTTTGATAAAGAATAGAATACATTTTAAGATGCCCGATGTGCCTTTTTTATCTTAAAACCTCCCCTGGCTTGCTTTCCAAATCCCCCTTACATGTTGAAGCGACGGCTGCCATCTCTGGGGGAGGTCCCATCCAGTGAGAGCCTCACAAGCGCCCTCGGAGGGAAGATCTGATTGTTATTCCCCTTCATTGCATTTTAACCAATGAATCGGCGAGATCTTCCAGTATGTATTTGTTTCCTTTTCTCAGGATTCTGTGCCCTTCCGATGCTAACTTTTTCCTCTGGCCTTCAACTCCGCCCGGGTATTTTTCATTCAGGATTCCCCCCGTTTTCAGCGTCCGCCAGTAGGGGGTGATCCTCTTCCGGCCGGCCGCTGCTTCTTCCTCGGCCGCATGTGCCGCAATCCAGACGAAAATTCCCGTCGTGATGGGGCATCCGGTATCGACGGCATGCTTCCGGGCCAGGAGAGAACGAATCCCGTTGATCGTGATGACCTTCCCCCGAGGGACCTTTTTCATGATCTCTTCGACTTCCACGGGAGCCGGTATGACCATTTTCCCTTTCCCCCATTTTTTACTCATTTCCGGAGTAAGGGTCACGACTCTGGGCAAGTCTTGGGGCCCAATCATCTTCTCTCGCCATGTTTTCTTCGCCTTCATTCCCTTCTTCCCAATCCCTTAAAACAATTCCGGCTCTGCCTGTCTGAGGAGTTCGAAATTCCTTGAAGTATTTTCCCTCGCTTTCTTCGGACCGAAATATCATGATTCCCGGCTTTAATCAATCATTTCCTTCGCTCCAAAAGGAAACCCGAAGATGTTCGTTTTCATCGGAACAACCTCGAGAACCACGGGAAATTGTCTTCAATCATCACCGGGCCGAGACGTAATGAATATCCAGTATTCAGGAGCACATAACATCTCGGCCTTTTGAAATACCTAAACTCCTGCAGAAATGATATTCTATTTGCGACCGGGAAATACCCGCGGAAGTTCATCCGAGGCATCCTATCCTGAAAGAAAGGAGTCCTTGAGCGGAGGAAAAATGGGATACAAACTAAGGCACAAGACTTCCAGGCAGATTTCGGCGGGCAGATACTTTCCCCTCGGAGCTACTCTCAACGACAAGGGGGTGAATTTCGCCATTTTCTCCGAAAATGCCGCCGAGGTGTTTCTTCTCCTCTTCGACACTCCCGACGGTGAACCGACCGATATTATGAGACTCACCAATCGTACCAAGTACATTTGGCACACTTTCGTCTCCGGGCTCAAAGCGGGACAGCTTTACGGCTTCAAGGTCCAGGGAGAATTCAACCCGGGGAAAGGGATGCGGTTCAATGAAAATAAGCTGCTAATCGACCCCTACGCCAAGGCCCTGGCGGGGAAGTTCAAGAACTCCGACAACCTCCTCCTCGGGTACCAGCCCAATTCCTCTTTGAAGGACCTGTCTAAAGATGAGCGGGACAATACTCCGGTCGTGCCGAAATGCATCGTGGTGGATGACCGTTTCGATTGGCAGGGGGATACCCCGCCGGACATCCCGTTCGAGAGCCTGGTCATATACGAGGTCCACCTGAAGGGATTTACCGCCCACCCCTCTTCGGCAGTCAAGGCTCCCGGGACGTATCTTGGTTTCGCCGAGAAGATTCCATACCTCCAGGACCTGGGGATCAACGCCGTTGAGTTTCTGCCCATCCAGGAGTTCCATGTCGAGGACTTCCTCCTGCAGAAAGGGCTGACCAATTACTGGGGGTACAATACGATCGGTTTCTTTGCCCCCGAATCATCCTACGGCACCAGGAGTTCCGCGGGCTGCCAGGTGACGGAATTCAAAAACCTCGTCCGGGAGCTTCACCGGGCGGGGATTGAGGTCATCTTGGACGTGGTTTACAACCACACCGCCGAGGGGAATGAGTTCGGCCCGACCCTTTGTTTCAAGGGGATCGACAACCGGAATTACTATTCCCTGACCGGGCCGGGAAACGATCCCTTTCGGTATTACCAGAATTACACCGGGTGCGGAAACAGTTTGAACCTGGATAATCCCTGGGTCATTCGTTTGGTAATGGATTCCCTCCGTTACTGGGTGGGAACGATGCACGTGGACGGCTTTCGGTTCGATCTAGCCTCGGTCTTGGGCCGGGAGGACGGGGCATTCAAAAAATCCGCTTCCTTCTTCGATGCCATTTCGCAGGACCCCGTCTTGAACCGGGTCAAGCTCATCGCCGAACCCTGGGACCTGGGAACTTATCAAGTCGGGAATTTCCCCGTGGACTGGTCCGAATGGAACGGAAGGTTCCGGGATACGATCAGGCGGTTCGGCAAAGGCGACCGGAGCCAATTGCAGGACCTGGGGTGGCGGTTGACCGGTTCGGCCGATATGTACGAAGATGACGGCAGGTCGGCTTACAACAGCATCAACTTCGTGACTTGCCACGACGGTTTCACCCTCTCTGACCTGGTCTCCTATAACTCGAAACACAACCAGGAGAATCGCGAAGAAAACCGGGATGGATGCGACGACAATAACTCCTGGAACTGCGGCGCCGAGGGGGAGACCGAGGACCCTCAAATCATCGCCCTGCGGAAGCAGCTGATAAAGAATTATGCCTGTCACCTGATATTTTCTTCCGGCACCCCGATGATCCTGGGGGGCGACGAATTCATGAGGACCCAGAAGGGGAACAATAATGCCTATTGCCAGGACAACGAGATCAGCTGGTTTAATTGGGACTATCTGAAAAAGAATTCCGACATCCTGGATTTCTTCAAGAAGACCATAGCCTTCGAGAAGAAATACACGATCCTGGAGAGAAGAAAATATTTCCTGGGCGAAGATTTGAACGCGGACCACATCCCGGAAATTACCTGGTTTGGGACTAATCTCGGGAACCCTTCCTGGGATGACCCCGAGGCGCGCACCCTGTGCTGCCGGCTGGTGGGAAAAGACGAAAGCTCTGAACCTGTCGAATACCACCTGTTTTTCATCTTGAACGCGGACTTTCGTCTGCAGCCCGTCCATCTTCCCCCTTTTACGAACGGGAGGGCCTGGTACCGGGTGATCGACACCAGCCTGAAAAGCGGCGAGGATTTTCTCGATTTTGGGAAGGAGATCCGGATCAATCCCCCGGATGTTTACCTGGCCAATCCGAGGAGTACGGTAGTGTTCGTCGGGAAGTAGCACCAACGATACAAAGCGCCTTGGGGGCTTTCCCCGGGCAAGACGGGAGAACCTGAGTATGGGCAAGCAGTACGGACGTCAAGAAGTCCTGGGACGCCTGCGGGCGGAAATTCAAAAGGGCAAACCGATTGTGGCCGCGGGGGCAGGGATCGGGCTTTCGGCCAAATTTGCCGAGGCCGGCGGGGCCGACCTCATCATCATCTACAACTCCGGCCTTTATCGAATGGACGGCCTCCCCTCAATCGCCGGCTACATGCCCTTCGGGGACGCCAACGCGATCGTGAAGGAAATGGGCCTCCGCCACGTGTTTCCGGTGGTGCGTAGCGCGCCGGTCATCGCCGGGATCTGCGCCTATGATCTCACCCGCGATATGGAAATCTTCCTGAAAGAACTGCTGGCCGCTGGTTTTTCCGGGGTTATCAATTTTCCCACGGTAGGAAGGATCGACGGGGACTTCCGGCGGAGCATGGAGGACCTGGGGATGAGCTTCAAGAGAGAAGCGGAGGTCCTGGCGATGGCTGGATCTCTCGGCCTCTTCACCATGGCCTACGTCTTCGACCCCGAAGAATCGAAGATGATGGCGGAGAAAGGGATCGATTCCGTAGTGGCCCATATGAAAACCACGACCGGAGGTTCGGTGGGCTCCAAGCGCCCCATGAGCCTGGAAGAGGCGGGGAAGAGGTGCTCGGAGATCTTCCTGTCTGCGCTGGCGGCAAAACCCGATATTCTCTGCCTGGCCCACGGAGGACCCATCGAGGGGCCGGAAGGAACTGAATTCATCTACCGGAACACCCCGGCGGTCGGTTTCGTGGGGGCCTCTTCCATCGAGAGAATCCCCGCGGAAAAGGCCATTCAGAAGGTAACCGAACAGTTTAAATCGCAGAAAATTTCAAATTAATCGCGGTCACCAGGAAGTAAGTGGACCCATACATTCTGATCATCGGAACGTTCGACACCAAGGCAGAGGAACTCAACTTTCTACGGGATGAGATTTCCTCCCGGAAGCAGAAGGTGCGAACCCTGGATGCCGGGGTGCTCCGTCCTTCCCGGCCAGACGTGGACATATCAAACGAAGAAGTAGCGAAAGCTGGGGGCACGGCCCTTCAGGAACTGGTCTGCCGGAGTGACCGGGGGCAGGCCGTCGCAGTTATGGCCAGGGGAGCGGCAGAAATCACGAGAGCCCTTTTCCATCAAGGCCAAATCCGTGGCGTCATCTCCCTGGGCGGAGGCTCCGGCACGGTCATCGGCACGAGCGCCATGAGAACCCTGCCCTTCGGCGTCCCCAAGGTCATGGTCTCTTCGATGGCGTCGGGGAATGTCCGTCCCTACGTGGGAACTTCGGACGTGACCATGATGCATTCCGTGGTGGACATCTCCGGCCTCAATCGGATCAGCAAACGTATTCTGCGAAATGCTGCAGCCGCGGTCTGCGGAATGGCGGAGCCGAAGCAGGAAGATCCCGCGGACCGCCCCCTGGTTGCGGCCACGATGTTTGGAGTGACGACCCCTTGCGTGACGGAGGCGAAAAGACTCCTCGAGGAGAAAGGGTATGAGGTCCTGGTTTTCCACGCCAACGGGCCGGGGGGAATGGCCATGGAGCAGTTGGTCGGAGAAGGTGAGATTCAAGCCGTTCTCGACGTTACCACAACGGAGCTTCCTGACGAGCTCCTGGGAGGAAAAGGCAGCGCCGGCCCCCACCGGCTGGAAAAGGCCGGGGAAATGGGGATCCCCCAGTTGGTGGTGCCCGGGGCAATGGACATGGTCAACTATTTCCCGGACTCCATCCCCGCCTGTTTTCGGGGCAGGCTTTTCTACCAGCACAACCCGGCTACCTCCCTGATGCGCACGGACGTCGAGGAAAACAAAAAATTGGGAGAGATCATGGGACGGAAGTTATCCCGGGCGAAAGGGCCGACGGCGGTTTACATCCCCCTGGGAGGGTTCTCGGCGATCGACGCCACCGGGCAGCCGTTTTATGACCCGGATGCCGACCGTTCCTTTGTAGAGGCTCTGAAGAAAAACCTGCCGCCCCACATTCCCGTTTATGAAAAAAATCTTCACATCAACGACCCAGCCTTTGCCCGTATTTTGGCCGAAGCTTTGCTGGACCTTCTCCCCTCCCGTTCATCCTAGGGGCTTCATGAATTGCCCATATAGGCCTACCAGTCGAACACGGGGGGGTTAACTCAAGAATTTTCCCTGATAATCTTCTCAATTTCCCGGGCGCAGATCCCCGCCCCGTTGGAGACCTGGGGCTGGGGCCTTTTTCTGGTAATCACTTCGTGAAGGACTCCTTCCCATTTCAGGGAGCGATAGTCCTCTCCCGGAAGGCAATACCCGTGTCCCCATTCCCGAAGGGCTTTATCGAGCACCGGGTATTCGGCAAAGTCATCCCTTGGCAGGTAAATTAAAGGCGTCCCGTTCATCAGGGCCTGGGCGAAGATCCCGTAGCCGACTTTGCTTATCATCGCGTCGATCGAGGCGATGAGGTCCAGGTAGGCAAAATGCTCCTTCCCCACCAGATGATAATTGGCAGGACGGCCGGGCATCGGGTAAATCCCGATAAAATCCCAGTCTTTGAATTTTTCAAGATCTTTCCATGAACCGCTGCCCATCCCGAATTCCCCCAGGTAGATGAGGCCGACGTTTTTTCCCCTCTCCAGCCCTAAATGGCTCTTCAGGCGTTCCCGGATGTTCCGCCCCCTTCCCCCCACGAGGGGGACCTCGAGCCGATTCCGAAAATACGGCATCCCCGTGGAAGGCGTGAACTCAAGCACAAGATCGGCCATTGCGTACTGCTGTTTGATTTTTCGCAAATAGGGGTGGAAAACAGGACAGTTGATGGCGTAGGGCTCGTAGATGTCGTACCAGGTGAAGTTGGTTGCGGCCACCGAAGGGATGCCGGCTCCTTTGGCCACCTCGAAGGCGAACGGGGGAATGTCGCTTACAATTCCATCGATACCTTCTTGGAGCACCCATCCGATTTCCTCCTGGAGCCGGGCCTCATTTTTCTCAGCCACCCTCATGTAATTTTCCAGCGTCTCTTCTTTGTTGACCGTGACGCTGTCGCGCTGGACACAGCCGCAGTCGAATTGGCCCGGAAAATACGAGAACGGCCTCTCTAGTTCGTCTTTGAAAAAATCTTCGGGAATCGCCGTGCGGAAGATCAGCTGCACGTCCTTGGAGAACCGCTGGCAAATGGCGCAAGACCTCACCGCGTGGCCGTACCCGTGGGCCGTGATATAGTAAACGAGCTTCATCTTTTTACCAGTGGACCATGGGGAGGCCGGCGACTGGCGAGTGGAAGTAAGGGATGGTTGTGCCCATGAGGGTGCCGATGTAAACCGTCTTCAAATCCGGGCCTCCGAAGGTGAGGCTTGCCATCCACGGCGCCACGCTGCTCTTGCACGCGGCCATGTGCCCGGCCTCGAGAGTCCCGGCAAAGAAGTGTTTGTCGAACTGGGCGATAGCTGCCGGGTTGCCGTCGTCGAAGAGGATGCGCAAATCCCCCTCGGGGGTGAGGGCAAACAGACGCTCGCCGAAGATGAGCGTCCCCCACAGGTTTCCGTGAGAATCGAAGGCGATGCCGTCCGGCGTCCCGGCCGGACCCAGGTCGGAAGGGCCGAAGATTTCCCGGCCGCTGAGCGAACCGTCGCGGCCAACCCTCATCCGGCTGATGTGGCGCCCACAGGTTTCGACGATGTACAGGAACTCCTCCCGGGCATCCAGCCGGATCTCATTCGTGAATTGAAACCCCTCGGCCGCGACTCGGATCCCCCGCTCATCCACCAGGGCGATGTAGCCATCGGCAATATTCGGGCGCATGGCCTGCATCCAGTTCTTGATGCGAGTGGAGATGGTGAGCCAGACCCGGCCCCTGGAATCCCGCAGGACAAAATTGATCTTCCCGATCGGCTTCCCGTCGATGCTGTCGTACAGCGTTCGGGATTGCCCGTCCCGGGTCATGATTTCCAGGGCATCGGTGCCGAAGTTGGAGATGAGGAGATCGCCGCTCGGCGTGAATGCAAGGCCGTTCGGGAGGGTACCCTGGGTAAATCGCGCCTCCAGATCCGCGGCCTCCCCGAACCGGGCATTTGCTTTCTGAGTAATCAATGTCTGGCTCCCGTCCGGGAGGATCCTTACCACTCCGCCGCGCGCATCCGCAGCCCAGAGGGTTCCGTTCCTCTCGGCCAGGATACACTCCGGCCGCTGCAGGTCCTTGCCGATGAACCGCAGGTCGGACTTTTTCACGGCGAAACCGTCAAGCGGATTTGATTTCATCTTCCCTCCTCAAAAAAGAGCTCCCTCGGCCTGGAAGACTGTGTCATACACTTGCCCTTCGACAAGCTCAGGGCGAACGGCTGAGTAATTGATGTTCAAGTGTTTTTTCCGTTCGTGGTGAGTCCCGCGAAGCGCGGGATCGAACCATGAACGGAATTACGACGCAGTCTCCTGAAGGGAGGAAGCCGTGAAAAATTCAAATCGAGAAAACAAGAGTCGCTGCTGTTGCCATTACTCGTTCCCGGCCAGGTAATCGATAGCCGCTTGGACCCCGCCCCTTCTATGGGGGACTCCGGAGAGCGCGAGCCCCATTTCGATGCCGCTCAGAGTCCCGGCGAGCATCAGCTCGTTGAAATCCCCCATGTGACCGATGCGAAAAACCTTTCCCTGGAGCTTTCCCAACCCGTTGCCCAGCGAGAGGTTGAACCTCTCCAGGACCAGCTTCCGGATTGCATCCGCGTCATGCCGCTCCGGCACCCGCACCGCCGTCACGGAATTGCTGTATTCGGCCGCGTTCAGGCAGTTCACTTCCAGGCCCCAGGCCCGCACGGCCCGGCGGGCAGCCTCGCCGAAACGATCGTGCCGTTTGGTGATTGTCTCCAGCCCCTCTTCCCGGATCATGAGAAGCGATTCCCGCAGGCCGAAGAGCAGGTTGGTCGCCGGGGTGTAAGGGAAGAACCCGGCCTGATTTGCGGTAATCATCGCCTGCCAGTCCCAGTAGGATCTGGCGAGGCGGGCTGACCTGGAAGCCTCCAGGGCTTTATCGCTTATCCCGTTCATCCCCAGTCCCGGCGGCAGCATGAGCCCTTTCTGCGAGCTGCTCACCGTTACGTCCACCCCCCACTCATCCTGCCGGTAATCGGCCAGCCCCAACGACGACACCGTGTCCACCATCAGCAATGCCGGATGACCCGCTCGGTCGATCGCTTTCCGCAGGTCGGCGATCCGGCTGACCACGCCGGTGGACGTTTCGTTGTGCACCAGTGCAACGGCTTTTATGAGCTTTCCCCGATCCTCGGACAGCTTCGCTTCGATTTGCGCCGGGTCCGCGCCGCTCCGCCAGTCTCCGGGAAGGAAATCGACCTGGATGCTCAGTTTTGAGGCCACATTCTTCCAGAGGGTGGCGAAATGGCCGGTTTCGAACATCAGGATTTTGTCGCCGGGCGAAAGGGTGTTGACCAGCGCCGCTTCCCACGCCCCGGTCCCGGAGGAGGGATAGATAACCACCTTCCCGGAGGTCTGCATTAAATTTTGCAGCCCTTCCAGAATTTCCCTGGTCATCCGGGCGAATTCCGGCCCGCGGTGGTCGATTGTCGGGCGGCTGAGCTCCCGAAGGATTCGATCGGGTACGTTCGTGGGGCCGGGGATTTGCAGAAAGTGACGCCCCCTGGAAATCGCCACTGCAGTTCCTCCCATTCTTTGGAATCGCGAGCGCGAGAGAACGTCGGGGCGGGGTCACCCCGCCCCCGCAATCCTTTGCGCCTTGCGAATTACGTTAGGTATTCTGCACGGTAGTGCTTCATAAACGCCTCGAACGGCTCGACCTCGGGCATCCGGAACGAAGACAAGGGACGATCCTCGATGGGGAGCTTCCCGAAGTGCCGGACGGCGGCGACCGCGGCGTGAACGTTTTCCGGCGGCGTGTGCACCGAAACGTCGTTGAAGAAGATGACCAGGCGTCCCGCTTTCGAGCCCGCCAGAACATATCTTCTGCAACGCTCTACGATCTTCTCTATAGGCCCATGTTGGAGGAGAACCGTGTCCAGGCCCAGCATCAGGGAGACCTTCTTCTCTTGAGCGAATTCCACGTAAGGCTCCGGGCCCGTGACCGCCACGTCCGGGTCCATGAACGTAAGCATCCCCGGGCTGATGGAAAGCATGAGCTCCAGCATCCTGCGGAACTTTTCCGGGTGCTTGTAAAGATAGCTGTACCCCCAGTAACCCATGCCGGTGACCGCTCCGATCCTCTTGTCCATCCTGGACACATAGGGCATCACGAATTCATCCAACATCTCCACGGTGACGATGGGAGGGGAGGCCGCGGCATCGGCCCCGTTTGCCGGCAGCCGGGGCTGCCCGATCGCCTCCCGCTGGGCCTGGACCCAGGGGATGAGAACTTCGTCTGTCAGAAAGGTCAGAAGCTTGTGGGCGAATCCGGGGGCCGTGAGGATATCCACGAGAAGGTTTTCGATGCCCCGGACGTTCACGGCGAGTGAAAAAGGGGAGCAGAACCGGATGCGGACGGGGATGCCCAGGTCGTAACAGCGGCGCATCGCCTCCAGGACAAAGGGCATGCGCCCGGATTTTTTAAAATCGGGAGGACGGAGACGGTCAAGGTCGGCGTGATCGCGGACGAGCGGGTTCGGGCGGTCTATGTCGGGCATTCGATCGGGCGCCCAGTTCATCCGCTGCCCCAGGGCCTCAGCCTCGATGTTGTAGATGTCGTAGTAGAACCCCGGCATGTCGAGCTGGTAATATTCGAAGACCGCCAGGTTCATCTCCACAAACTTGGCCGCATTCGTATAGGCTTCCGCCATGTTCCCGCCGCAGAGCCTGACTACGTGCTCGTTGATCTGGGCCAGAATGGGAACCGTTTCCCTCTCTCCCCGCAAAAGCCGCTCAATTCGTTGGCGCGCACCGGGTGATAATTTCATGGCGGTCCTGTCCTTTCCCATGTATTGTTTTGTAAAGTTTCACCGCAGAGGACGCGGAGAACGCGGAGGATCAATGGAACCCGAAAAATAATCTATGAATCATACTAACCGGTCCGTATTGGTAAGGCATTCCGAATGACTTACATCGCCAGCAAGAATTCTTTGCAATATTGAATTCCTGGTCTTCCATTTCTCAGCGTTCTCTGCGTCCTCTGCGGTGAAATACAGCCGTTCCAAACATCGCCGGCTGGATATAATTGAAGTACTCCCGGCAGTCCTTGGTTCGCCCGCAGCGCTGCTCGCACACCGACGGGGAGATCTTGGGCCTGTTCTTCCTGTGCTTGCAGATGATGAAGGAGACCTGCGGAAAAGATTTCTGGGAGGGAGTAGAGGTTTCCATTTTCGGTTTCCGTTTCCCAGGAACGGGACGGGCGATGCGTTTCATTCCCATGCTCAGGCGGTCCCGGCTAATCGATGCTCAGAAATTCGAAAAGAGCCCGGGACATCTCTTCCCTCCCGCACACCTGCCGGTGAATCTCCGGGAGCGACTTCAGCTCGGCAAGCGGGGCAGGGACGGGTTGGCCGCTTAGCGCCGAAAGCTCCTGCAGCAGGGCGAATTCGTCTTTCCCGGCGGGGTCTCGTCCCAGGGCCTCGAGGACAGCCTGGTTGAACTTGAAAGGGCTCGCGGTGGAAGCCAGCAGGGCGGGAGTGCCGTCCCCGCTCTCTTCCCGGTACCTTCGCAGGACGCTGTAGCCCACGCCCGTGTGGGTGTCCATAAGATATCCTTGCGTCTCGAAAGCCTGTCTTATGGTGCGCAGGGTCTCCTGCCGGTCCGCAAAGCCGCCATAAAAAAGCCCACGGAGTTCCGCCAGTCCTTCGGCCGTAAGTTCGTATCTTCCCCGGCTGCCGAGTTCTCCCATCCATTTTGAGACAACGGCGGCCCTCCGGCCGCTAAGCTCGAAGAGGAGCCGTTCCAGGTTCGAAGAGATCAGGATGTCCATGGAGGGGGACTCGGTCTTATAAAATTCCCGCCGCCGGTCGTAGACTCCGGTTCGTATGAAATCGGTGAGAACTTTGTTCCGGTTGGAGGCGCAGATCAACTTGGATACTGGAAGACCGCACCGCAGGGCGTAATACGCGGACAGGATGTTCCCGAAATTTCCCGTGGGGACACAAATCAGGATTGGCTCGCCCGGCCGAACCTTTCCGCCCCTCGCCATGTCGTTGTAGGCGGTAAAATAGTAGGCCACCTGGGGAGCCAGCCTCCCCCAGTTGATGGAATTCGCCGAGGAGAGCCGGAGTTTTCGGGCGGCCAGCTTTTCCTCGATGGCCCGGTCGGAAAAGATCTTCTTCACGCCGGTCTGGGCGTCATCGAAATTCCCTCGTACGGCACAGGCGCCCACGTTTTCCCCCCGCTGGGTAACCATCTGCAGCCGCTGGATCTCGCTCACGCCTTCGTGCGGGTAGAATACGAAGATTCGCACCCCCTTGGCATCGGCGAACCCTTCCAGAGCGGCTTTGCCCGTATCCCCCGAGGTGGCCACCAGGATGACCACTTCGTACTTCTCCTCTTCCTCCTCGAGGGCAAGAGAAAGCAGGCGGGGCATGAGCTGGAGGGCCATATCTTTGAAGGCCTGGGTGGGTCCGTGCCAGAGCTCCAGGACCGCCGTGCCGTCCTGCAGAAAATTCACCGGCGCAGTCAGGGGAGAGTCGAAATTCCCCCCGTACGCCTGCCGGCATGCCGACTTCAGGTCGGCTTCCGGGTAATCCGTAAGGAAGGGTTTGAGGATCTCCGCTGCCCGGTCCGCGTAGGAAACCATTTTGGCGTCCGGGAACGGGGCAGGGCCGAGGGAAGGGAACTTCGAGGGAACGTAAAGTCCGCTGTCTTCCGCGATCCCTTTGAGGATGGCCTTCTTCGAAAGGATGGAGGGCGCCGACCCGCGCGTGCTTACATATTCCATGAAGAGGATATTATCATACGCAGACCGGCCTGACAAATCTTGCCTCTTTTCTTTCTCCTTTTTTTCCGCTATACAGGTCTTGTCAGGAGCGGTTCGCGAAACGCCCGTCGGGTCTTGGACCGGGGATTCAGGATGGGCGGGTATCCATTTGGATCAAAGAGGAGGCAAAATGAGGAAAAAGGAAAAAGAGATAACGGCTCACGGCGAGATTGAATCGATTATCGGAAAGTCTCTCGTCTGCCGGCTGGCCTTTTCGGAAAACAACCGCCCGTATATTGTTCCCCTTTGCTTCGGATACAAAGACCACACCCTCTACTTTCACTGCGCCCCGGAGGGCAGAAAAATGGAGATTCTGCGGAAGAACAATCAGGTTTGCTTTGAATTCGATATAGACCAGGAACTGGTGAAAGACGATCAGGCCTGCAAATTCGACATGAAGTACCGGAGCGTCATCGGCTTCGGGAGGGCATCCGTAGTGGAGGACCCGGAATCTAAGCGCAAAGCCCTGGCCGCGATCATGGAGCACTACACGGGCAAGTCCTATGCGTTTCCGGAAGAGACCCTGAAAAAAACTGCCGTTGTAAAAATCGAAGTGGAAAGCCTGTCGGGGAAAAAAGCCGGGTATTAAGACCATTCCCTTTGTACGGCTGGGGCTTGGTACTTACGCGGGTTTAAAACACAGCATTCAAAGCCAGGCCCCTATAGATCACTTGCCCCTTTTCCCTTTATTCCCCTGTCACCTGCACCCGGATGCTCCTCCGCCGCGCCCGGTTGTCGAAATCGATGAAGACAATCTGCTGCCAGGTGCCGAGGCTCAGCTCCTCGTCGAGAAACGGAACGGTCAGCGAAGGGCCGATAAGGGCGGCCCGGACGTGGGAGAAACCGTTGCCGTCTCCCCACCGGCGGTCGTGGGCGTAAGGGATGTTGGAGGGGGCCATTCGTTCAATGGCTTTCTTCAGGTCCTCCAGCACGCCGCTCTCGTATTCGATGGTGGTCACTGCACCTGTGGAACCGGGGCAGAAGACGGTGACCGTGCCATTCTTTATTTTCGATTTCCCGACGATCGCCGCCACCTCTGTCGTGAGATCCACGATGTCGCCAAAACCTTTTGTGGGTAAGGAAATCAATTCTGAAAAAACCATATATTCCCTTCCTTCCGAATTTTGATCACCCCCACCCTCGCCCCTCCCCCGTCAAGGGGGAAGGGAATCCCAAGACCCAACTGTCGGGGGCGCAACCCCGCCCCGGGCGGGAGTTTTCGGCCAGGTCTTCCCATTCAAGTAACCAGCGTTTTGACCATCATCACCGCGGATTGCCCTTTCGGGTAATAGCTCTTCTCCGAGCCCACCCTCCTGTAGCCGGCTTTCTCGAGAAGGTTCCTGGCAGCAATGTTATCAACGGCTGTGTGGAGGCGAATTTTATTCAACCCAACCTGAGCAGCCATTTTTTCAACATATTCCAGCAGGGAACCGCCTATCCCCTGCCTGTGGTGTTCCGGGATGACCGCAAGGGCCAGCAGTTCCCCGGTTGAAGAGCGCCAATTTCCTTTTTCCGCCAGCTGCAGGATGGCGAAGCCGGCCGAGGAGCCGTTTACAGACCCAATCACGGTGAAAACCCGAGGCTGCAGGAACCAGCGAGTCATGACGTCGTCATAGTCGCCGAATACCGAAAACACGCCGGCCGATAATTGCCGCACGAACTCCCGGTCTTCCTCGGTTGCCAGGCGAAAAGATATTTTCCCCATGGAAGATCACCGCTCCTTAACCGAAAAAATTCTTGCAGGATGCTGGAAACTCCCCTCACCCTTCGGATTCTCATTCAGCACCCTGCGCCTTTCCTCCACAATCGAGAAAAACATTGAATTCCTCCAACCCTAATTTACTAGGTCATTCGGAAACTGGCAAGGGAGGGAAGACCGGAACTCTCAAGGGGATGGGTTCTAAACGTAAGCTCTCTTGCAATCCGGTGGCATTCTATGCTATTTCCCCTTCCATATGGTTCAGAGGTCTTTTTGGCTTGAGGTGATTGAAAACTCCTGGAAGATAAAGCCCGTCGTCTGGCTTGCCGGAGTGGAAGGATCGGGGAAAACCTCCCTGTGCCAGAACCTTCCGGACGTGGAGTTTTTTTCCTGCGACCTGCCCGAGGTGCGGCGAAATACCGAGGCTCCCGGGAAATTTCTGGGAAAGCTGGAAGGAAAGAAAGTTGCCCTCGACGGAATCCATCGGCTGCCCAACGTACCCGATGTCGTGAAAGCGGTCGCGGACCTCCCTCCCTTGAATTTAATCCTTACCGGCCCGGTGTCCCTCGAAGAGTTTTTCGAATCCCTCGACCCTTTGAGAGAAATAATATTCCCTGTTTGTCTCACCCCGATGATGTCCCGGGATCTTCTTGACTTCGGGAATCAAGACCTGGCGCGCCGCTTCCTGAGAGGCGGGCTGCCCCCTTTTTTCCTGAGCACTAGCCAGCCCGACCTGGAATTCGAGAAATGGGTGGATTCATTCTGGTCCGGGGTTATTCAAGCCCGCTTCCGGCTGGAGAAGCGCGACTCATTTCTCAAGTTCCTGGAGCTCATCATTCGGGAAAGCGGAGAGGTTTTCGAGGCCAGCCGGTTCGCCTCCCGTGTCGGCGCGAGCCGGCCGACAGTCACAAAATACCTCGCCGCTCTCGAAGCAGCGGGCACGGTCTGGGTCCTGCGGCCCTTCTCGACCGCCCGTGCGGTGGAAATCATCTCCGCTCCGAGGACCTACGCTTTCGACACCGGCTTCCTCTGCCACTTTAGGTCCTGGACACAGCTTCGAGAAGATGACTTCAAGATCCTGTGGAAACACTGGGTTTTGAACGAGCTGATTAGCCGAATGCAGGGCGTCCAGATTCAATACTGGCGGGACAAGAGAGGGCATGAAGTGGACTTCGTCCTGATCCGGCGTGATCTGGGAATTCTGACGATAACCGCCCACTGGAAGGCGGACGAATTTGAACCCGGTGGGCTAAGAGCCTTCCGCTATCACTACCCCGCAGGGCCGAACTGGGTAGTGTGCCACGATGTCGCGCAGGGATACGCGCGGGAGTTCGACAACGTGAAATTGGAGTTCCTCAGCCTCGAAGATATGGGCCAAAGGTTATCAGGAAAAGGGTTGAGTCATGAGAGTTGAGGACTGAGAAATCATCCCCCGTGCTTTTGCCCTAAGCCTTAAATCCTCGTTACTTCTTCAGCTGGTCCTTCAGCTTGCGGTAATCCTTCCAGGTGAAACCCTCCCACTGGCACGGCAAAATTGAGTTGTTGTGGAAGACGGGCTCGCTCTCAAGGTCGAAAGGGGACGCCCGCTTTGCCTTTTCGAACATTGCCGTACCCGGGATGGGAGAATACTCGACGAGGATGGGCCGTGCCCCCGTCTCTTTTACAAAGGTGATACTGTCTGCAACCTGGCTTGCTTTCTGTTCCGGCAGCCCGGCGAGGAGATAGACGCCGATCTCCTCGCCCTTGTATCCCGCGCTCTTGAGATTCCGAACGGTTCTCCGGAAATCGGCGTTGTCCACTTTTCCACCGGTCTCCGCCTGGAGGGTTTCGTCCGCTGTTTCCAGGCCCAGGCGAATGGTTTTAAACCCCGCCCGGAAGAGAAGATCCGCCACTTCGGGTTCGATGGCTTTCACGTGGAGAGCGTTCGGCGTGTGAAAGGAGCAGGAAATCTTTCTTTCGATGAGCTCCTGGAGAATGGGGACGATGTGCCGTGAAGGGTTCAACAGGAGAGCGTCGTCATAAAAAGCAAAGTCTCTGACCCCGAACGCTCCGTTCCAGCGGGCGATCTCCCCGGTTACTTCCTCCGGCTTCCGGGATATAAAACCTTCGGCCAGGCTTGAAGACGCGCAGTACGCGCAGGAAAGAGGACACCCGCAGCGGGTGAGAAGACAAATGTAGAATAACCGCGGGTACAGGTCGAACGCCGGATAAGGCCAGCAGGGGAAATTCTCGCACGGAGGCTCCCGGGTGTCTCCGGAATATTCAGCCACAACTTTCATTTTCCCCTCGTCCCAAGGCCCGGGGAGGACCCGGTCGGCGCCGGAAAATCGGCGCGCGTGTTCCGTGCAAATTGTGGCGTATGTGCCTCCCAGGAGGAGGGGGACTCCCGGGAAATTCTCTCGCAAAAAGCCGATCGTCTCAAAGACGCCGGGATACCAGTAAGTCATGGATGAGGTAATCAAAATCAGGTCGGGTGCGGGCAGGCCTTGGATGTGCCTTTTGGCGATTTCGGGAGGGATTCCGTATCGCCGGTAATGGCGGCGGATTTCCCGCAGGGCTTTTGGCTTGGGGATCCTCTCCTTGAAAAAATGGCCCTGGCCGAATTCCCTTCGAACCGGGGCTTTCAGGCCGGCGGTTAGTTCGGCGGGGAAAAACCTGATGTCCAGGAGGTCGAGAAGCGAAACTTCATACCCCCTGGACCGCAGGATGCCGGCGATGTACAAAAGGCCCAGGGGCTTGGTCCAGAGATCATAGGCCGCAAAGTCGTGAATCCAGGGGTTGACGAGGAGGACCGATTTCATCGGCAAAACAAGGCTTTCGGTGACGGGTTACAGGAGAAGGGAAAAATACATGCAATCGGGATAGACTCCTCAACGATCACTGACTGACTGTTGATCCTACTACGCCAATACTTCCTTCTGCCTGACATCTTCCCGGCCGGTGATCTTCTCTCTTTCCGCAAGGGAAAAGATTTCGATTTTTCCAAATACCCCGTCATGGCCGGGGGTGATCTTCAGCCGCCCTTCGCGGACCCTCATAATCCCCTCGAGGATGGCGGGCGGAGTAAAGGAACCGAGGTCTTCCGCGGAGAGTTCCAGGAGGATGTTGAACTCGGATTCCCCTTTCTCGACGAGGCGGAGGTATTCTTTTTTGACCGAGGAGGCACTCGCTCCGACCCCAAAGGCATCCGCGATGATCTCATCCAGGGGGACGGCGTGCAAGTAAGGGATGGCCTTCTTCGGGACGGCACCCTCGGGCCTGTCGGCCAGCTCCTCCACCCGGTTCATCACTCCGGGAGTCAACCGTTTCCCGCATACCGGGCAGAGGCCGTTGCATTCCCGGGCCTCTCTGCACGACAGGAGAACTCCGCAGTTCCGGTGCCCCGCGTGGTGGTATTTTCCCTCCTGCGGAAAAAATTCGATGGTCGAGAGAAACTTTCGGGGGTCTTTCTTGCGGATGGCCTGGGTGACGGCCCGGTAACTCAGCTCGCAGTCAAAAATGTTCGCTTCTCGCCCGATCTTCCCCGGTGAATGAGCGTCGGAGTTGGAAATAAGGGCGATCTCATCCAGGACCGAAAGCCTCCAGTTCATCTCCGGGTCCGAGGAAAGGCCGGTTTCAATCGCCCGAATATGCTTCGCGTCCTCCTGGTAGCACTCAAGGATCGAATCAAACCCGGACCGGGCCCCCAGGATGGAAAACCAGGGGGTCCAGGCGTGGGCCGGGACGATCATGCATTCGGGGGAGATGTCCAGGACCATCTTCAATAGGTCTTTGGCAGAAAACCCGAAGATCGGCCGCCCGTCGGACGCGATTTTTCCGTACTTCTCCAAACGGGCGTTGATCCGTGCGACGACCTGGAAAGACGGCGCGAAGATCAGCGTGTGTACCCGTCTCGACCTGCCCCCCTGGGAATACATGTTGCTCACCTCGGCGGTGAGCAGGAAATGGGTTCCTTCAGGCTCGTCTTTGAGGGAGAAGAGCCCGTTCCCCAGAGGATTGAGCTTGGAAATCAGGTCCCGAAGGTACGCGGGATGGGTGAAATCTCCGGTACCCAGGAGCTTGACCCCCTTCCGCTTCCCCCACAAGGCAAGAGTCTTCACTTCCATCTCCTGGCTGGTGGCGCGGCTGTATTTGGAGTGGAGGTGAAGGTCGGCGATGAACTTCATGAGTACCGTAAGTTGGGAGTTGAGAGTTGGGAGGTGTAAAAAGTCCCGAGATCCAATCAGCTCTCCCCGGATTCCGTCTCGAATCGCGGCAGGACGAAATTCTATTTTTCTTTCATGATGCGCCGGATATTTTCAACCTGACGTGCCACGAACCCGGAACATTTCTTCCGAAGGCCCAATGTTTCGAATTTTTTTTGATCCGCCGGGTCCATCAAATTCAGCTGAATGAGCTCCCGGCACTGAACCGAACCGAATTCTTTTTCAAATTCCCGGAGCATCTCCTGAACTTTAGCATAGGCCTTCGCGCGCTGTTCCCTTTCATCCGCCCGGGTCCTCCCGTAGCAAAACCCCAGGGCCATGCCCCCTCCGACAACCGCCCCGCAGGCTGCACCCCAGCGGGCTATTCCGCCCCCAAAGGGGGTGGCCATCTTCATCGCCTGGTCCTTATCGTATTTCAGATCCTCGCCGAGGATCGTGATGACCGACTCCGCTCAGTTGAGGCCGCTTGCCATAAGGTCGTAAGCTCTTTTTTCCAAATCCGTTCCACTTTCCATCGATCTCCTCCAGATAACGAATGTCCTTGCTGGCTCGCCGTATTATATGGGCCGAAGGTAGGATTGTCAATTTTTGCTGAACCAAATGGGGCAAAAGCCTGATCTTCGAGCAGAGGATCGGGAATCCCCAAATTCCCTGATGCGAACCTTGACAAACATACAGTGCAGATGTATATTTTTTTGTAGTTGGAAACTTACGGTGATCGGAAAATGCAGGCCACATCATGGATGAGGGGAAATATACCATCGGAGAATTCGCCAGGCATTTGGGAGTGAGCCCCAGGACCGTGGATTTCTACACCCGCAAGGGACTTCTCCACCCCGTTCAGAACGGGCACGGACATGGATACCGGCGTTACACGGAAGGCGACCGGCGGCGTGTTTCCATCATCAAGCAGCTGCAGGCCAGAAAATTCTCTTTGCAGGAGATTCGCAGGATGCTGGAATCTTACGACTGCAAAGAGGGTACCTCGCCCGTGGAAGCCATGGAACAAGTGGCCCTGGAGCTGGAGAAGCTTCAATCCCAGGTTGAACAGGCGCGGGGAAGAACGACTCTTCCCCTGAACCACCCCGCGATCAGGGCGGTTGCCACGGAAGCTCTTCAGAAAGCGACGGCGCTGAGTTCCATCCTGGTGACTTTTTTGCAGGATCTGCCGCCCATGTAGCGGCTATTAAAGGAGGAAGACAGATGAATAACACCTTCAAGACTTTCATCCTACTCGCCGGGCTCACGGTCCTTCTTCTTCTGATCGGCCAAGCCCTGGCCGGCCGGCAGGGCCTTTATTTAGCTCTATTCATGGCCCTCATCATGAACTTCATCGGATACTGGTTCAGCGACAAAATCGCCCTGGCCATGAGCAGGGCCCAGGAAGTCTCGGTCAACGAGGCTCCCGACCTGCACCACATGGTGGAAAAACTGGCCGTGCAAGCCGGAATTCCGAAGCCCCGGGTATACATCATCCCCCAGGACACGCCCAACGCTTTCGCCACGGGGCGAAACCCCGAGCACGCGGCCGTGGCCGTGACTCAGGGAATTCTGCGGATCCTGAGGCCTGAAGAGCTGGAGGGCGTCCTGGCTCACGAGCTGGGCCATGTCCGCAACCGCGATATCCTCATCAGCAGCGTGGCCGCGGTCATCGCCGGGGCCATCAGCTACCTGGCCACCATGGCGCAGTGGGGAGCGATGTTCGGGATGGGGCGGCGCGACGACGATGAGGGGGGGGGCGGCGGAAACATGATTGCCGTTCTGCTCATGGCGATCGTCGCCCCTATCGCCGCCATGCTGATCCAGATGGCCATTTCCCGCAGCAGGGAGTACGTCGCCGACGCCACCGGCGCCAAAATCATCGGGAACGGCCGCCCTCTCGCCAGCGCTCTTCAGAAGCTGGAGGAGTACAACAGGCAGATCCCCATGCAGGTAAACCCGGCCCAGGCACAGATGTACATCGTGAACCCGTTGTCGGCGGGGGGGTTCAGCCGGATGTTCAGCACTCATCCGCCCATTGAGGAGAGAGTGGCCCGCCTGATGGCCATGGGACCGCAGGATTTCATGAGGTAGAAAATTCCAGACGCAAAAAAAGCCGGCCCACGCGAGCGGGCCGGCTTTTTCTTTCGAACAATTTTTCTTACTATCCACTCAAAGGTCAATCTTCTCCAGGGCCTGCTCGAGATCTTCGAGGATATCCGAAAATTCCTCAATCCCCACCGAAAGGCGCACCAACCCGTCGCTGATTCCCACCCTCTTCCGCTCCTCAGGCGATAGCCCTCGGTGGGAAGACATGGGCGGATAGAGGACCAGGCTGTAGACATCCCCCAGGGTCGTTGCCGGGAGGATGAGCTTGAGGGATTCCATGAAGCGGAAGACTTCCTCTCTTCCGGCATCCTTGATCTCGAAGGAGATCATGCCCCCGAACAGGCCGGGAGGAAAGAGGCTCCTCGACAATTCATGCTGGGGATGGCTCGCAAGCCCGGGGTAATTTACCCGTGAAACCCGGCCATGGTCTTCCAGCCACCGCGCGACTTCCATGGCATTCGAGCAGTGCTGGCGCATGCGCAGGGGGAGGGTTTTCAGCCCCCGGAGGGTCAACCAGGCCTCCGTGGGACCGAGATTTCCACCGGTCATTTTTATGATCTCGTGGAGCGCCGGCCGGTTCTCCATGGAAGTGATCACCGCCCCGCCCATGACATCTCCGTGCCCTCCGATATATTTTGTAGTGGAGTGCACACAGTAATCCACCCCTTCTTTCAGCGGCTGGTAAAGGACGGGGCTCGCAAACGTGTTGTCCACGATGATCTTAGCTCCTGCGCGGTGCGACAGGCGGCAGAGAGTCGGGACGTCGGCCACCTTCATGAGAGGGTTGGAAATGGTTTCGAGCAGCACGGCGGCGGGTTTGGTCTCGGAAAGAGTCCTGCTTAACTCCTCGAGGTTCGTGACGTCCACGAATGTGGTCCTGACTCCCATTTCCGGAAAAAGGCGGGCGCACATCGCGTACGTTGCCCCGTAAAGGTCGTAAGCCGCGACGAGCGAGCTCCCGTTCTTGACCCCCGCCGCGAGGAGGCTGGCGTGGACCGCAGCCATTCCCGAACCAAAGGTGATGGCCGATTCCCCCTCTTCCACGGAAGCCAGAGCCTGTTCGAGGGCCGAGTTGGTCGGGTTCCCATATCGGCCATAAACGTACCCCTGGCGTGTGCTCCCGAAAATCGCATCCAGGTCCTCCATGTCCTCGTAGAGGTAGGCGACTGAATTATAGATGGGCGTGGAGACCGGCTGGAAATCCGGCATCGGCGCCTTTTCCCCGGCGTGGACCGCGCGGGTGAAAATGGATCTTTTCTGGGTCATTTTTTTCCTCGGGATCCCGTTGTTGGTTCGATAATCATCAATCGCGGAAGAGCCAACCTAAATCGAGACCGTAGGGGCGGGGTGAACCCGCCCCTACACGTGCAACGCCAAGAGCGAGGGCACGTGTCCGCTGTCTCAGGTCGTCGCGCTCAGCGCAGGCGTTGTCTAAGCCATACCTGGAAATCAGCCATTAAAACCCCACCCACTGCACCCGCTCCTCCCGCCGGGGAGGAGTCCTCGGCACCTCATCAGGATAGCCAACTGGAACGACGGCCACAAGCTTTCTTCCTTCCATCCCCAGCAGGGCATTGATCTCGGGCTCTTTTACCAATATCCCGTCTGTCCACACGGTTCCCAAACCCTCGGCGTGAGCCGCGAGAAACAGGTTTTGCAGGGCGACGGCCGTGCTGTGGGTGTCCCACTGGCCGGAAGCGGATTTGCCCGCGTAAGCGGCGATAAATACCGGCGCCCCGCCGTAAGTCTGGAAGAACTGCTTCATTCCTTCCACGATTTTCGGCTTTCCGGCGAAGACCTTTTCCAGGTTGGGCCGGAAGGTTTCAAAGGCAACGGAAAAAAGCTTGAGCAGTTCCTCTTTTTTCGGGCCTTGTATGACGACGAAATACCACTCCTGCCGGTTCATGCCGGAGGGGGCCCACTGGGCGAGGTCCAGGATCTTCTCCAGCGTGGCTTTCGGCACCTCCTGGGATTTAAATTTTCGGATGCTCCGTCTTCCCTTGATCGCTTCGGCCAGCTCCATTTTTTCTCCTTTTTTATCCAATGGGACGCGGATTTTCGCAGATGAACGCAGATAAGGAAATTTACATTCCAAAAACGCGCGTTTGAAGACAGGTTTTACATTGCTAAATTTTTTTATTTACCGGGAAAAGCTATTGTAACAGTTTTATTATATTCTGCGTCTATCTGCGTCCATCTGCGTCCCATTAAATCAATGAAATCCTTTTCCGCAATTCATCCGCCTGGTGGACGATGCCTTCGATGATGTCCTTCATGGGCATGATTTTCTTTACCAGGCCGATACCCTGCCCGCAGGAAATGACCCCGGCCTGGATATCCCCTTCGCGGTACATCCTCTTTGCCTTGTCACCCCCCGCCGCCTCGACAACCGTCTCCAGCCCGGCTCCTTTTTTTTCAAGGTCGGCTACGTTTTTTGCGCATTGGTTGATCCACACCCGGTGAGAATTCTGGATGCTGCGCATGACCACCATGGTGTCCACCTCCGTCGCGTCGATCAACGCTTGCTTCAGCCGGGGATGGATCGGGCATTCCTCCGCTACCAGGGTGGCAGTCCCTATGATCACCCCCTGCGCCCCGAGCGCGAGAAGGGCCAGCAGGCCCCGGCCGTCCGCCACGCCTCCACCGCCGATGACGGGCACTTTCAGGGCGTCCACCACCCGCGGGACCAAACACAGGGTGGTTACATCGAGGGTTCCCGTGGCCCCGCCGTTCTCACATCCGACCACCGTAACCGCATTCACCCCGACCGCCTGGGCTTTCAGGGCGTAGCGCACCCCCACGCATTTGTGCACCAGGATGACCCCGTGGGCCTTGAGTTCCCCGGCGATCTCTTCCGGGGCCTTGTGTCCGGAAGTCTCAACGATCTTGATCCCCTCTTCGAAAATGACTTCCATGTACTGCCTGATGTCGATCGGGTTTCGAATGGGAAATAAGTTCAGGTTCACGGCAAACGGCTTGTCTGTCAGGTCTCTTAGCTTCTTGATCTCCCGGCGGAATTCATCCTGGGTCTGAAAAATCACCGAGGCGAGAACCCCGAGGGCCCCGGCATTGGAAGCGGCCGCCACCATCTCGGCCCGGGCCAGGTGCATCATGGTTCCGACGACGATCGGGTATTTCGTGCCGAACATCTCCGTGATTCCCGTCTGAAACATTTTGATCTCCTTTTCATTGTTCAGGACGCAGATTTCGCAGATGAACGCGGAAACGATGCCTTAAAACAAATTTCAGGCAACTGCGTAATCACGGCTCTAATTGCGCAAACGGTCAAAACAATGTCGGGGCACCCCTCACTCGTCGTCTGCCCCCCTTGCGGGGCGGCCACGGGGGCCGCGCCCTTCGAGGAACTGCTGTCTGATTTAGGATCTCTATCGGAATCCTGAAAATCTGCGTCAATCTGCGTCCCAATCCAAATTAACCCAGGACCTCGTCGCAGGCTTTCATGCACATGTTGCAGGTCAGGCCGGCTCCCCGGTAGCTTCTACAAGCGAAGGCGTTGATGGAATACGGGCGTTCGTCCTCCGGAACTTTCAGCGCGCGGGAGGGACAAGCCCGGATGCAGGCGTCACAGTCCAGGCAATAGTTCTTCCGGGAGATAGGGGATGGCTCGAGCGGCGCTTCCGTGAGGAGGCAGGCCAGCCTCTGCCTGGGGCCGAACTCCGGCGTGATCAGCATCGTGTGCCGCCCGATCGTTCCCAGGCCCGCCAGCTCCGCAGCGTGCTTGTAGGAAAAAGGCGCCGCCAGAAATCTCTGGTCGACCGGGCCGCCCGCCGCCGGGAGGGGGAAAGAGCGGTAGCCCTCTTTCCGCAGGAGCCCGGCGAGATCGTACACCGCTTTCGTAAGCCGGCCGTTCAGGTAATCGCAGTGGGCTGAGAAGAATTCACCCGGCTCGCCCTCCCCCGCCTCTTTAGTGGGGCCCAGCAGGGATACGACCTCCTTGAAGATCTCCTTGCCTAAAATCACCACCGCTCTTGCGCCGGGCAGAAGGGCCGTCGCATGCTTTTCCAGCTCCCTGGAACCCGACCGTTCCACAGAGGCGATGCCCAGGAGTTCAACATCCAGCTTTTTCTTCATCTCTTCCCTGAAGCTGGAATCGAATTTGCTCATGTTTTTTCCTTTTCTATAATTGTTTAGACTGGAAACAGTTCCAGAATTTCTTGTGAATCCCAAGAAAGTCCACCTGACGGCCGCAGGGCGTTAGACGAAACGGGGTGTAGGGGCGGGGTAACCCCACCCCTACGCTCCCCCGGCCTTGAAAGGGAGATTGGGGTTTCTGGGGATTGCTCTTAAACCGCCATTGGATGCATACCCCCTACGGAGTCACTTGGCGTCTTCCGCGAGAGGGATTCTGGATTCGCAGGGCACGCCGGTCTGGCAGAACCCGCAGCCATACCCCTCGAAACCAAAGTTGGCGGTCACGTACTCCTTGGTTATATCCAGGTAGGCTTTGCATTTCATCTTGTCATGGCCTGACTTGGTCACCGCGTCCGCGGGGCACCGCTCGATGCATTTCCCGCAGGTGCCCCGGGAAAAGAACAGGCAGTAGGCATGATGGTCCTTGTAGGGCCGGGGGGTGGGAGGGATTTGCATGCGGGCGATCACCGAACCGCACCGCATCGCCTGCCCGCGGGGGGTGATCAGGCCGTCACAGAGGCCAAACGTCCCCAGCCCGGAGGCATGGGCCGCGTGCCTTTCGGACCAGGTAGAGGCAAATCCAAACCGTTCTGACATTTTTCTCTCCCAGGACGGGGAAAGCATGGGCGCCACGGCCTCAATCCCTGAAGCCATCAGCGTGTCGGCGACGTGCTGGCGGAGTTTGACATTTACCTCCTCGCCGAAGATCCTGGCCCGGGCCCAGCTGACCGAAGGATTGACCTTTTCTTTGCGCATGTCGTTCTTGGTTTTTTCCATTTGGGGAAGGATGTAGCTGATTACGGTCAGCTGGTCCGCCCCGACTTTCGATTTGGGAAAGGTCAGGTTGAACACTTCCAGGGGAGTCCGGTGAAAGGGGCCCACGTGGACCTTATAGGCCTGGTAGAGGGGGTCATCTCCCCTGGAGAACCCGACCAGCGGGTCCGCCCATGCTTTTTCGTTGGCTTCATTCTTCAGCGTGTTCTCCCGGGAATGGTTGATGAAATCCTTGATGATGCTCTCCACCCACTTCCCGGGGTTCTTCTTTCTTTCTTCCTCTTTCATTTTTCCTCCTTCAGTTTCGTTTTGGAATGAACCCCTTGGGGTTCAAGACCTTTTAACCCGTTTTGGCCGCCGCGTTCCCCCGGTCTCATCCGCCGTTTCCCCGATCCATGTGGTCCGGGCCCGGTTGCGGTTCACGAGCCGGAGGAATTTGACATCCGGGTACCCGACCGTAAAGGCCACCAGGGACCGATTGGCCGCGGGGATCTTCAGCATTTCCTTCAGCTCCGGCGAGTTTTCGATCGCGGTGATCAGGAACCCGATGTAACACGTTCCCAGGCCCATCGTTTCCGCCATGAGAATCATCTGTGTGGAGGCGATCCCGGCGTCCAGTTCCGGGGTGGCGGCAAGGTTCTGCTTCATATGGATAATCACCAGCGAAGGGGCGTGGTGCAGGAGCTGATCGATCCCCTCTTTCCATTTCCCGGAGATGCGGTCCCACACGGCCGGGAAAAACTGCCTGTACGCCAGTTCCTCCGGCACGGCCTCTTTTAAGCGCCGGTGGCGGTCCAGGGCTTCTTCAATCGCCCTCGCCTGCTCTCCCAGGGTCCGGATGGCGAGATCGCAGACCCTGTCAAGTGTCTTTCTCCCGTTGACCAACACATACTCGCACGCCTGCCGGTTTCCCCCGGTGGGGGCGAACCGTCCCGCCTCTACCAGCATCTTCAGCTTTTCTTCCTCCACCGGCCTGGCCTGGTATAGCCGGAGGCTGCGCCGGCTCCTCAGGAACCGGAAGAAGGGGACCGGAGCGGGGATCTCCTCCTTACTGGGCACGGCTTTGAACTCCTCAGCCCCCTCCGCAAACTGGGGAGCGTCGGTGGGGCAGACCGCCTTGCAGTGCCCGCACTGGAGACACATGCCGGGGTCCATGATTTGAACCGAGGTTTCTCCCTGCTGAAGAATCTTCCGGACGCATATGGGTACGCAAAGGCCGCAGTTGTTGCATCTTCCTTCATCAATTGAAATCATGGTACTCCTCTAATGGATATTTTCCCTTCATCGACTTTTCTTGGAGTGCGGCAGCCATGCTGCCGGGTTTAAAGCGCAAGCAAGGCTTGCACTCCAAAGAATCGGATTGGTTGTATTCGAGATTGTTTCCCCTTGAAAAGCCTGAAGGCCGTTACACGTAGAGAGATCTCGTTTCCTCGTCCAGACCGCTGAGGTATGCCTCGGCCTCCTCCGCGGAGAGCCTGTGGAGGGCTCCCGCCTGCTGGACGATGACTCCCGATGAGGTCAGAATCCTGAAATTCTCCTTCCGGTCCTCAAGTCGCGGCCAGCAGAGAAGCTGGCAGTTCCCGCAGGTGAGATAGAGCTTGCCCCGCATGAGAATATGGGGGAAACCGCCTTCCACGAGTGGGCGTTTGGAATACGCTTTGATCCCCCTCACCATCGCCTCCCGGAAAGCTCCATCCTCTTCCGGGATGGAGAAGCGTCCCGGAGACCATGTGGACCACTTCTTCGAAGGGTGGAGTCCGGTCATGCCCCCGCAGACAAACTCACACCGCAGGTAGTTCCTCCTCTTGGAATACGTGAATTCATTCCCGCCCAGGTTCACTTTCGCCTTTTCTTCCGGGTCCATCATCCCCGAGCAGCAGGAGGCCAGGCACAGCTTGCAGCCGTTGCAGTAATTCTCTTCCGCGGGGAGGGGATCCGTGGGCCTAAGCTCGGCGGCGGTCACACAGGTGCCGAGGATAACCGCCGCGCCATGGTCCGGGGTGATCACATTCCCGGAAAACCCGAACCAGCCCACCCCCGATCGGACGGCGATGTAGCGATGGGACAGGTCCGGCTTCATCCCGACCCTTCCTGCGCCCTTCTCTTCGCGGTAGGATTCGTTCGCGACTACACCCTGGGAGGGGAATCCTTTCTGCTCCAGGTGCTTGGCAAGGTGAGCAGCCAATCCCGTCGCCAGCATGTTGGCCCGCAGGTTGTCCCGTTCGTGGCTGAGGCGGTCTTCTTTGGCCAGGAAAGGGCGAATGGGTGCTTTATCGAGCGGGATCGCAAAAGAGACTGCGGAACGGGCTTCGGGCAGAATAAAAGATAAGTCCGTGGACGGGGGGCCTCCGCGAAGAGTTTCCCGGGATGCGATCCCAATCCGGAGACCTTCATAGGATCGAACGATCTCTTTCACCTGCTCTGTCAAGGGGTCCAAGGTTCCTCCTCAACTCTCGGCTTCGTGGATCACCAGATCGTCCTTTATCTGAATGCAGCCGATGACGCTCTGGGCGGCGGGGCATCTCACCAGGTAAGAGGATAACGCCTCCCTGGCGTCTCCTGATTTTTCCCTAGGGACTTTCAGATGGTAACTAACCCGGATCTGGGTGATCTTGAGAATCCCGTTCACGTTTTCGATGTCCCCTTCTACGTCGGCCCAGTAACGCTCTTCAGGGGTGGGAATCTTCTTTCCGGCCAGGACCCCGGCCAGCGTTCCCATCATTCAGCCGGCGGTCGCGGCTACGATGTGGTCGAGAGTCGCCGCATGTTCTTTCTCCGGCTCGACCTTGTAGAATTTCTTGATTCCCCCGTGAACTCCATAGTAAACGGGTTCGGGAAAGCCTTCGATCATGGCCCGTCGGGTGGGCCCCTTCTCCCTCACGATTCGGATCCGGGAGGTGTGCACAACGTCTCCCATTTTTGCCCCTCCTTCTCCTGAATTTCATTTGTAGGCAAACTATCAGCCCTTGAGATCCCGCAGCATTCGCTTCAGCAGGAGCTTCTCTTCCAGGGAGAGTTTGGCGGTCACTTCATCGTTGAGCATCCTTCTCTGTTCTGCCAGGTCTTCCCGCATCTTTTTCGCCCGGACTGTGAGTGAGACGTGAATGGACCTGCGGTCTTCGGGGTTTTCCTCCTTTTTGATAAGCCCTGCTTCAGCCATCCTGTCCAGGACGCCTGAAAGCGTGGCGCCGTCCATGGCGATCCGGTCGGAAATCTCCGCCGGGGGAAGGAAATCCTCTTCCGAAAGGACGGCGAGAATCAGGTGCTGCACGGGGGTGATCCCGAAGGGGATAAGCTTCTGCTTAAAAGTGGCCTGGGCTTTCTGGTAAGCCTTGGCGAGCAGAAACATGATGCAGTCTTCGTATTGGGCCAAGAGGAATTCCTGCGGGAGGTTCAAATTGATTAGTATACAAAATAAACTACCTTTCCGAGGCTGTCAAGGAGTTCTTTTGATCCAAGACGCCCCGCAATCCTCCTAATCCCATCGCACCTTCAGCGGCTTCCGTTCCACGGTCCGGAGAAATTTATTTTTCGGGTAACCTAGAACGAGAACGCTGAATACCTGGTGGCCCGCCGGAAGGTTTAGTTCCGCGGAGACTTTCGGATCGTTTTTGAAAGCGCCTTCGAAGAGCCCGATGTAGCAGGTTTCGAGCCCCAGGGTCATCGCGGTAAGCGCAAGGGTATGCGCCGCGATCACGCAGTTGTCCTTGGGGGTGCTGGTGTAAGGGGTGGAGTGGAATACCAGAATTGTGTGGGCTCCGCGAAAAATCGGATCGCCTCCTGAGTCGCGGGTCCGCACCACTATTTTGTGCCTCCTCGCACGGTTCCACGCCCACTGGAGGTCGGGGGGGATGGGTTCCCCCCTCACTTTCAAATTTTCAACCTTCTTCTCAACCTTTGGAATCAGCTGCCGGTAATAATTGACGGTCACATCGATCAATCTTGTCGATTTTCTGCCGGTCCGTGAGGATCAGGACCTCCACGTTCTGCACGTTGCTTCCCGTCGGAGCGAGGCGGCAGGCGTCGAGCAGACGCTCCATGATTTCCCGCGGGACGGGTTTTTCCAAAAAGTTCCGGTGGCTCCTGCGCCTCTGGAGAAACTTGATGAATGCCGGATGTTCGAGAGGCGCTTCGCGGTCGATTTCCGTGAAGCTCGACATGTCCATGCCGGTCGTGGAGAACGGCGCCCGCGGGGCAGATCGCCACGCAGTGCCCGCAGAGGTTGCAGTTCTCCTCGTTGGCGAAGACTTCCGTACCGCCTTCTCCCTTATGGAAACAGCGCAGGCAGATAGACAGGCAGAGTCCGCATTCCGTGCATTTACTCTTATCAATCCTGACCCAGTTCATATATCTCCTTTTTAGAAGAAGGAATTCCTCCCCCTTCGACGGGGAAGCTGTGAAAAAATCCGGGGGGGGGGTGGAAATTGGCGGGCGGTACCATGTCCAGGGGACGGCAAAAATTTGCCGGCCAAAAGAGGCACAGATTCCTTCGTTGCCCGCGGGGTACTGAACTTTTGCAAGGGCCAATGGAAATCATGTTGTAATTACCTGGGTTACCCCGAATTTGCCGGCGTTCCTTTGCGGAACTCAGGTGAATCCATTGGAGATAAGAACATCCCGCCGATTTTGGCCGGCAAATTTTTGCCGTCCCCTGGACAACAAGAGAGGCTGTATGCATCATCGGTTTAATTTTTTCACACCTTCCGGGGAGGGAGGGGTAGGGGTGAAAAATAGTCGATCAAGCAAAAGGATTCAATTAAGGAAACAATATATCACACCCTCTTCCCGTTTTGACCGCCGGGAGGGTTCTTTTCCGTATTTCTTTTGAAATTCCCGCACGAGTTCGGTAGTATGAAAAAAGGCTCAAGAAGCGGGAGGAGGAGATTCAATTGAAAAAATGGGCAGTTTGGACCTTGCTCGTGGGGATTGCGGGAATCTTATTTTCCGGCTGCACCCTTTATTGGGAAAAAGGAACCCTCGTCCGTTGTCCTAAATGTTCTACGACATTTATCATCGATGATATTCCGGACCAGATACAAACACGGCCGTAAAATCTCCAGGGCCCCGCAGGAACCCTGGGCCCTAAAGTTTTCATTGACGCTCCATTTGTTTTCATGTATTTTCGTCTTAGGATTAGAGGCGATGGGGGATCGTTCAACGGTAGGACAACGGACTCTGACTCCGTGAATCAAGGTTCGAATCCTTGTCCCCCAGCCAAACAAAATCAAGGGGTTAGGCTGGAAAGCCTAACCCCTTATTTTTTTAATTTAACCCCTATAGGGTGAAGGGGTCACCGGATTTTAGCTGGATCGGCTCTTTGGCAAATTGACCAATTCGGATCTTAGGACCCGGGAGATCGGCCATAATGGCCACCCGCCGCCTTGCCCGGCGCGCCGCCGCCCGAAGATTTTCAATCACCTTCCCATGCCCGGCGAAATCTCCATGGGAGAAATTGAGACGGGCGATATTCAGCCCGGCCAGGATCATCTGCTCCATCACCTCGGGAGATTCGGATGCCGGGCCGATCGTGCAGACGATCTTGGTCTTGTTCTTCGGAATTTTCATCTGGCGGCGCTCCTTCCTTACCTATCCGGCGCCAACCCGGCCGGCGCTGATTATCTCAAATTCCCCGGCTGCCCCGTGGACGCCAGGACGCTGTTCCACAGCAGGCCGTCCGGATCGATCTTCTTGCGCTCGGAGATCGCCACGGGGATCGGGAGATGGGTGAACTCGTTGCGCCAGAAGCTCACGACCATCTCCGTCCTGCCGGTCATTGCCGCATGGACCGCGTTGTGCCCGAGCAGGAGACAGACGGCAGAGTCCCGGGCATTCGCCGGCCGGCTGCGGATCGTGTAGCTGGGATCAAAATACCTCAGGTTGATCTCCATGCCCTGTTCACGAAAGAAAGCGCGGATCCGATCCCGGAGAAAGAGACCGATGTCATTGAGCCGGATGTTGCCGGAAGCATCCTTCTCGCCTGTCGCCTCCATCAGATCCTGTCCCGCTCCTTCGGCGACGAGAACGACGGCATGGCGCCTTCGTTCCAATCGCGTCTTGAGCTCCTTCAGAAACTTCTCCAGCCGGAAGGGGACCTCCGGCACGAGGCAGAAATTCATCTGCGTGTCCGCCAGGGCGGCATAGGCGGCGATAAATCCTGACTCCCGTCCCATGAGCTTTACCAGGGCGATCCCGTTGCGGGCCCCCTCGGCCTCACTGTGGGCCGCGTAGGTTGCCCTGCGCGCCTCGGATACGGCAGTATCAAAACCGAAAGAACTCTCGACATAGGAAATATCGTTGTCGATCGTCTTCGGGATTCCCACCACCGCTATCTTCAGCCCGCGCCGCCTCACCTCTTTGCTTATGGCCCGCGCCCCCCGCAGGGTGCCGTCTCCGCCGATCGTAAACAGGATGCTGATCTTCATACGCTCCAGGGTGTCGACCATTTCCGCTATGCTCTGCGATCCCCGGGAGGATCCCAAAATTGTTCCGGCGATCTGGTGAATGGCCCTGACGGACTCCGGCGTGAGTTCCAGGGGCACGTGGCCGAATTTCGGAGCGAGCCCTTCATACCCAAAAGGAAAACCGTACACCGTTCTTACGCCGTAATGATGGAACAAGCTCATCACGATCGCCCGGATGACGTCATTCAAGCCCGGGCAGAGCCCGCCGCAGGTCACGATGCCGCACCTCAGGGTTGAGGGGGCAAAATAAATCTTCTCCCTGGGACCGGCACGCTCCATCGTTGGGGGGTCCTTTTCTTCCTTCAGAAACGTGTTGATCTCATGAAGGCTGGAATGAACCAGGATGCTGTCGTCGTCCCTCACAAACCGGACACCGCTCAGGGGGGAAGGAACACAGCATTCCCCCAATTTGACTATTTCGAAATTAAGATCGCTTTCCATCAGCGCCTCCTTGTATCTTTAGGTGATGGCAGCCAGGACGACTATAGATCTCGGTTGAACCGTGTAGGCTGAATCCTCCAATATGGGCGCCGTCGGCCATTCACAGAGGTCGTCCGGCGCATCGAGGGCGGTATCGATCCAGCGATGCCAGCCCGACGACGCGCTCTCCGCCATCAGCGGAACCTCAAAACGCAGGGGCTCCCAATAGGCATTGATCATCAGATGGATGAGAAATCTTCCCTTTATGCTTCTGAAGCGTGCAGGCCAGGCTACGGGAATCATGCCCCCAGTCGGGTTGATCGAGCCGGACGCCGTGCCACCTGATTTGCCCGCGGCGCAATAGCTCGTTCAACGTGAGGACGTGTTCCTCTTGCTCCCCCGCGGCCAGCCGCAGGCGGTACGCGACGAGCGTCCGGGTAAAGCGGAGGACATCGGGATGCCGGTCGAGCAGAGTCCAGTCGAACCAGCTGATTTCGGTATCCTGGCAATAGGCGTTATTGTTTCCCCGCTGGGTCCGCCGCACTTCGTCTCCCATGAGCAGCATGGGGGCTCCCGCCGAAAGCAACAGGATCGTTAGAAAGTTCTTCACCTGCCGGTTGCGGAGCCTTTCGATCTCCGGATCATCCGTGGGCCCCTCGACACCGCAATTCCAGCTCCGATTATCGTCCGTCCCGTCCCGGTTCTCTTCTCCGTTGGCCGTCGTTGTGCTTGCGGTTGTACGAGACCAGGTCGTTTAAGGTAAAGCCGTCGTGGCAGGTCACGAAGTTGATACTCTTTTCCGGCTCACGCTCGCTCTGCGCGTAGAGATCGGGGCTTCCCAGGATCCGCGCGGCCAGGCGCGAGACGGTGCCGGCCTCCCCCTTGAGAAAACTCCGGACATCGTCCCTGAATTTCCCATTCCATTCCTTCCAGCTGTCTCCCACGAAGCTGCCGACTTGGTAGAGACCCGCCGCGTCCCATGCCTCGGCGATCAGCTTGGTCCCCGCCAGGACAGGATCGGATTCAATGTCCCAGAGGATCGGGGGATTGGCCAGCGGGGTACCGTCCCGGTCCCGGGTGAGAATCGAGGCCAGGTCGAAGCGGAAGCCGTCCACGTGCATCTCGCTGACCCAATACCGCAGGCTGTCCAGGATCATGCGGCGGACCACGGCGTGCCCCGCGTTGAGCGTATTTCCGCACCCCGTATAGTTGGAGAAGAAGTTTTTGTCGTTCGCCAGCATATAGTAGACGTCGTTCGCCAAGCCGCGGTAGCAGAAGGTCGGACCCTCGTGGTTGCCCTCCGCCGTGTGGTTGTACACGACATCCAGGATGATCTCGATGCCTGCCCGGTGCAGCGCCTTGACCATGTCCCGGAATTCATCCAGGGGGCCGAGGAGATCCCGGCGCGAGCTGTAAGCCCGGTGGGGCGCAAAAAAAGAGACGGGGCTATAGCCCCAATAATTGGTCAACCCTGGTCGCGCGTCGGCCTCGTCGAATTCAAAGACGGGAAGAAGCTCAACGGCCGTGATCCCGAGATCCCGGAGGTAGGGGATTTTTTCGATCAGCCCCGCATACGTGCCGCGCTTCTCCGGGGCGACGCCGGAATTCGGATGTCGGGTAAACCCGCGCACATGCATTTCGTATATGACCGTCTTGGCGAACGGCCGCCGGAGGGGGAGCATCCCCTTCCCAGTCATATTGGCTCAGGTCGGCCACGACGCTTTTGATGGCCGCGGAGGCGTTTCCTCCTTTCAACGTGGCGGCGCGCCGGGTATAGGTCTTCGGCTTCACCACCGCCCTGCCGTAAGGGTCCATCAGCACCTTCTCGGGGTCGAAACGCAGCCCTTTCTCGGGCTCGAACGGCCCTTTCGCGCGATAGGCGTAGATTTGCCCCGAGGTGACTCCCGGCACGAATACGTGCCAGTAGTGATACGTTCGGTTCTGCCGCGGGTCGAGTGGAATGATGCGCGCGGGCTCGGGGTCCTCCGGGCCGGCAAATAGAAGCAGCTCGATACCGGTTGCATTTTTAGAGAACAGACTGAAGTTCACCCCTTCCGGGGAAAGGGTCGCTCCCAGAGGAAAAGGCCTCCCCACGCCGGGTTCGGTCGATTTCATTCCCGCGGACCTCATGTTTTCGCCAGAGGCTGCGCTGCGAAGGCTTCCCGTTTTCTCATGGCACCTTGCCTGCCTACTTGTGATCTCTCATTGCCCCGAACGAAGCAGGCGGCCGGTTTGGATCGGAATGGGTGGTCCTATGTACTACGGACAATGATACCAGCCGCGCCAAAAGGATGGCCGGATAAAGCTGCCCGATAAGGGCTTCTACCGTCGCTAAAGTCCGGCAGAAAGGATGCACAGGAACGATGTCTCCGTACCCCAGTGTGGTAATCGTCGACGATGCTGAAATAATGAAAAATATACCCAAATCGGGGGTCGTCAATCTCTGGTGGCTTATCCGGGAACTTGAAGGCCCCGGGGATATGAAAGGAGATCAGAATATAACCCAAAGCGAATGCGATGGTGATGAGCAGGTATGCGGCAACGGCTGCTTGAATGCGGTGCGAGGTTACCGGGCCTTCTTCGTTGACATATCTGATGGTAAAACCCACAAATGCAATGACCGGCCCCAGCGCCAGCAAGATGTCCCACCCCAGGAGCCAATGTGCTCCGAAGACAAAGCGTGCCGAACGGACAGAGATTACGATTAGAATAATCCCGCCAAGAACCATTCGGGTGACTTTATGGCGGGTCAGCGCAAAAAGGCCCAGTAAAAGTATGGCGCATATAACCAAATCGTTGGTAAGTTGAATCGCAACATTGCTGCCGATCACACTTACCAGAGGATAGCCTATGACCGTGTCAAACGTCAGAGCTATAACCAACCCTGTCAGTTTCCGTTCTTCGGACCAGGATCCGGTAAGATATCCGAAGATGCTTTTTTTTTGTTTCCCCATCATTCATGACCTTCTTCCGTTGACGGAGATGCACCGATTCGAAGCTTCATTTTAATTCCTGCCGAGTAATTCCTTCGCCGCGGCCGCTACTTTGTCCGGCTCGAAACCGAACTTTTTCTGGAGTTCTTTCAGCGGCGCCGAGGCCCCGAATGTTTTCATTCCGATCATGCGGCCCGACCTGCCGATGTATCGCTCCCATCCGAAAGTCGACGCTTCCTCCACCGCGACGCGCGCCGTCACCTCGGGCGGCAGGACCATATCCTGATACTCCTGGGTCTGATGGCCCAGGGGCAAGGCTTGCCACCAGCTTTGTCCGGCCTCCTGGAGTCGATCGATCCACTTGATGGCCCCCGGCCCGACATCGCCAATCCCGTACGGCGAGGGCAACGACGTAAGGTGCAGGAGCAAGCCCGAGGCGCGGTAATCTGCCGGAAACGGGGGAAGACTCACCGGTTGGCTGTCGTCATTCATAAATGGCCGGCCTTTCCTTTTTTCTTTTGCCTTGATCATTCCTCTATGGCACCGGGCATGGTCCCACCTTCCAGATGCCCTCTGCATATTCGGCGATGGTGCGGTCGCTGGAAAACTTTCCCGAGGCGGCCACATTCAAAATCGCCTTGCGCGCCCAGGCGTCGGGTTCGGCATACAAGTCGCGCAGCCGCTGATCCGCCTCGAGATAGGACTTGAGGTCCGCCAGGTGCATGAAATAATCCCCGTGCGTCAGCAGCGCTTCGCGCAGCGGGGTGAACACGCCGGGCTCGAAGCGGCTGAAGTGATCGGAGAAAATCAGGTCCAGCGCCGCACGGGTCTCCGGCTCGTTGTCATAATGCCAATGCGGATTGTACCAGCCGCGGCTCGAGGCCACCTGGTCGGCCGTCAAGCCGAAGAGGAAGAAATTCTCCTCGCCCCCTTCTTCCGCCATCTCGATGGTGGCCCCGTCCCGCGTGCCGATGGTCAGCGCGCCGTTCATCATAAACTTCATGTTGCTCGTGCCGCTGGCCTCGTATCCCGCTGTGGAGATCTGGTTGGAGACATCGCTGGCGGGGATCAGCCGCTCGGCGAGGGAAACGCAGTAATCGGGAAGGAAGAGGACCTTGAGCCTGCCCCGCATCGATGGGTCGCCGTCGATGGTGCCGGCTAGGTTGTTGATCAACTTGATGATGACCTTGGCCAAGTGATAGGCGGGCGCAGCCTTGCCGGAGAAGAAGAAAGTTCGGGGCGGCATTTCGATATTCGGGTTCTCCCGCAGCCGGTTGTAGAGCACCACGATGCGGAGCCCGTTCAGCAGTTGCCGCTTGTATTCGTGGATGCGCTTGATCTGACAATCGAAGATGCTGTCCGGGTCGACCGTCTCGCCGTAGGTCCGCTTGAGCCAGTCGGCAAACCGTGACTTCGCCTCCCGCTTGGCCCTGCGAAAGGCCTCGCGAAACCCCTTGTCGTCGGCTAAGGGCTTCAATTTCCTCAACAGCCCGAGGTCGGTCCTCCAGCCATCGCCGATGGCCTCGGTGATCGTATCCGCCAGCGCCGGGTTGGACATGAGCAGCCAGCGGCGCGGAGTGACACCGTTGGTCTTGTTGCTGAACCGTTCGGGATATAGTTCCGCCAGTTCTTTCACCGTCACCGTGCGCAGCAGCCGGGAGTGAATTTCGGCAACTCCGTTGGTGCTGTGCGATCCGACGATCGCCAGGTTGGCCATTCGGACGTGACGGGTCGGACCTTCCTCGATCAAGCTCACCCGCTCGAGCCTTCCCCCGTCGCCTGGGAAGCGAGTCCGGACCTCATCGAGCAGCCGCCGGTTGATTTCATAGATGATCTCCAGTTGACGCGGGATCAGCATCTCGAACCACTCGACCGGCCATTTCTCGAGCGCTTCGGGCAGCAAGGTGTGATTCGTGTAGGCCAGGGTCCTCTGGGTGAGGTCCCACGCCTGGTCCCAGGGAAGGCGGGCCTCGTCGAGCAGAATGCGCATCAGCTCCGGGACCGCCAGGGTCGGATGGGTATCGTTGAGCTGAATGGCGACCTTCTCGGGAAGCGCGCTCCAGTCGGCGTTGGTCTTCCGGAAGCGCCGCACGAGATCGGCTAAAGAGCAGGCCACCAGAAAGTACTCCTGCACAAAGCGCAGGCCTTGACCCATGCTCGTGTGGTCGTCGGGATACAGGACGCGCGTGAGCGATTCGGCCCCGAGCGTCTCCGCCAGGGCCCCGACGAAATCGCCGCCGCTGAATTCCTGAAAATTGAAGAAATCATGGGCCTCCGCCGCCCACAAGCGCAGCGTATTGATGGTCCTGCCGCCGTAGCCCACCACGGGACGATCGAAGGGGACTCCGATCAGGCTGCCCGGCCGGCCGACCACCGGGCGCAGCACCCCTGCGGCGAGCTCGATGGAGCAGTTGAGCTTTACTTCGACCGTCTCGTCATGGCGCTTCACTTCCCATGGGTCTGGCCGCCGGAGCCAGTTGTCCGCGAGTTCACGCTGCCAGCCGTCTTCAATGGTCTGTTTGAAGATCCCGTACTCATAGCGCAGGCCATACCCCATGGCCGGGATCTGCATCGTGGCCATCGAGTCGAGAAAGCAAGCCGCCAGGCGCCCCAAGCCTCCGTTGCCGAGACCCGCGTCGGGTTCCTGCTCCAGGAGTTCGTACCAATCGAGCTTCTCTCGCTTGACCGCGTCGTTCACGCCCGGGTCGAGCAGAAGGTTGGTAATGTTGTTGGCCAACGATCGGCCCATGAGAAACTCCATCGAGAGATAGTAGACGCGCTTGCAATTCCGGCGTTGATAGGTCTCCTCCGTACGCAGCCATCGCTGCGAGAGGACGTCGCGCACGGAGCGGGCTGCGGCCTCGAAACGCTCGCGAGCGCCGACGGCCGTCAGTTCCCTGACGTTGTCGAAGAGGAGGTGCCGTTCGTACAGGGCATCGGGCGTTCCGGTGAACCGGACGGGGCCGCAACCGTACTGCTCTATGATCTTGGTCAGATCCGCCGATCCTTTAGGGTCTGGCGGAGTGCGGGCTTCTCCTGCGTGGGCGTCTTCATTCCTTCCTCCTTTCTCCATCCGCTCGCATCCGCCACTTCCAATCCGTGAGGTCGGGCCTCATTTTCTCCCAATCTCAGTTCTTCTTTCGCCCTCGACTTCTTTGGCCCGATTTCGAGTCAAGGACCGGGGTACGAAGCGATTATACGCTTAAGATCCGCTACGGCGAGATTAGTAACCCAGAAGAGCCTGCAGTTCTTCATACTCAGCCTTCTTCACCGAAGCAACCGCGGTGGCGTATTGAGCCTCGGTTGCGGTGCCGGCCCTCAGCGCATTGCCACGGAGGCGCAAGTTCTCCTTTTGCAGGACCAGGGCTTCGCGGGCGACATCGATCAGGCGCTTGGTCTGCTCCAGCTTCCGGTATGCCTTGTCAACTTCCACCTCGATCCGTTTTTTCATGCGGTCAAGGTTCTCGTTCGCCTGGGTGAGTTGTTCCTTGCGTTGAGCTACAACATCCCCCCGTTTACCCCATTCGAAGATATCCCAGGTCATCTTCACACCGAAGGTACCGATATTGTGCGTGAGAAAGGGGACGCCGTCCTGATACGTATGGCGGGCGAACATGCTTATATCAGGGATATAGTCAAGTTTTGCAGCCTCTACACCGCTTTGGGCCTTATTTACGCTTTCCCGTGCGGCTTTTATTTCCGGGTTCCTTTCAAGGGCCTCCTGCACGTATGTTTCACGGGTATTTGCCGCAGGTTCCGGCGGGGGGGGATCGACAGGGTCTATATCCGTATCCAGGGGCAAGCCCAGAAGGTCATTCAGTTCCGAGTTGAGATCGGCGATCTGAATCTCTGCGGCAAGCAGGGAGTGTTTGTTCTGGAGGAGCGCCGCGTTGCTGCTGATCGCGGCGACCTCGAGCTGATTTCCCGCAGCCACAGCGTCTTTGGCTTCACGGAGGGATTGTTCACCGGCGGCAACGGCGGCAGAAGCGGCGTCCTTCTGTTTCCGGACGATGACCAGGCTATAGAAGAGCCTATGGGTGTCATAGATAACATCCGTCTTCGTCTTACCCAAGTCGGCCGCTGCAATCTGCTGCTCTGCAAGGGCCATTTTGTCCGCCTGGTATATCTTCGGCAATTGGGTCAGAGGCTGTTCGAGAGTGGTATGGGTAACGAATGCGGAATCGGAGCCCTGTTTGATCTTAATATCCTGGGTGGGGAAACCGCCGTTACCAGGTACTGTCCCCAGGCTGCCGGCGGGAATGGTGACGTTTTGATTTTGGGTAATATGGAAGGCGTTCGACTCGTTCGATAGATGGGGGAAATAGTCCGACCGGACACTCTTCCTTTTCTCGCGGCTTTCCCGGACTTTTGCGCTGCCGATTTTAATGGACGAGTTTTGCGCCACGGCAAGGGTAACCGCTTCCTCGAGGGTCAATGTACGTGTTTCGGCGAGGGCCTTGCCCCGATCCGAGGAGGAACGCCACGGCAAGAATGGCAGCGGCCGCGGGAGCCTTCTTGAACCGCGATCTCACGACAACGAAGAGCACCGGTACGACGAGAAGCGTGAAGAACATGGAGAAGATGAGTCCCACGGCAATGACGGAGGCAAGGGGACTCCAAAGCGCCGATCGAGAAAGAATCATTGGAGTCACCCCTACCGCTGCAGCCATGGTTGTCAGAAATATGGGCCGCAGACGACGCTGCCCGGCTTCTGTAGCTGCTTCCTCGAGAGAATGCCCCTCGGCGATCTTCTCTTTAATATAATCGATGAGGATGATTGCGTTTCGCACCACGATACCGCATACGCTGATAAGGCCGATAAATGCCATGAAACCGAAGGGGTTACGGGTAACAAGCAATCCGACTATTGCACCAAGA
>CAVQIK010000022.1:0-70300 GCA_963712535.1 uncultured delta proteobacterium
CATATCCAACGTGACCGACGGGGCCCTCGTGGCCGCCTACCAGCCTCTCGCCCTGTCAAGCATTCAACAGATCGACCCCATTTATGTGGATGTGCCCCAGTCCACGACTGAAATGCTGCGCTTGAAACAGAGATCGGAAAAGGGCCGGCTTAGTACCGGCGGTGAAGGCCAGAGGAAGGTCAAGCTCCTTCTCGAAGACGGAACAGCGTATCCAGCGGAAGGTAACCTGCAATTCCGCGACGTCACCGTGGACCCGACGACCGGCTCGGTCATCCTGCGCATGGTATTCCCCAACCCGAAATCCACCCTCCTTCCGGGAATGTACGTCAGGGCCGTGGTGCAGGAAGGGATTGCCGAACAGGCCATTCTTGTCCCCCAGCAGGGGGTGACCCGCGATCCCAAGGGGAATCCCGTGGCCTTGATCGTGGATGAATCGGGCAAGGTTCAGCAGCGGATGCTGACCCTCGATCGGGCCATGGGCGACAAATGGCTCGTCTCCTCAGGGCTTTCACCTGGCGATCGCCTGATCGTCGAAGGCCTGCAGAAAGTCCGGCCGGGGGCTGCAGTGAAGGTCGTCCCTTTCGAAGGGCTCAAGGCTAGCGGGAAGTCTGCGAACCCAAGCCAACCTTCCGCGGCGTCGAAGTGACCGGAGGAGCCCGATGTTATCGAGATTCTTTTTAGATCGTCCGGTTTTCGCCTGGGTCATCGCCATCATCATCATGCTGGCGGGCGGCCTGGCCATATATAATCTGCCCATATCCCAGTATCCCCCCATCGCTCCCCCCTCCATTTACATTCAGGCCAATTACCCGGGAGCCTCGGCGGAGACCGTGGAAAACAGCGTGACGCAGATCATCGAGCAGAAGATGACCGGCCTGGACCAGATGATTTACCTGTCCTCCACCAGCGATTCGGCCGGTTCCGCCCGCATCACCCTCACTTTCGCCCCCGGTACCGATCCGGACCTGGCCTGGTCCAAGGTACAGAACAAACTCCAGCTCGCCATGGCCAGCCTGCCCGAGACGGTGCAGCGGCAGGGAATCACCGTCGGCAAGGCCACGAGAAACTGGCTGATGCTGGTGGGCCTGGTCTCCGAAGACGGCAGCATGGATAAGAATGACCTGGGAGACTATGCGGTTTCCAACATCGAGAAGATCCTGGCGCGGGTGCCCGGGGTGGGCGAGGTCGAAATCTTCGGCACCCAGTATGCCATGCGGATCTGGCTGAATCCCGGCAAGCTGACCGATTATCGTTTGACCGTGGCGGACGTGATTGCGGCGCTTCGGGCCTACAACGTGGAGGTCTCCGCCGGCCAGTTCGGCGGGGCGCCGGCGGTACAAGGCCAGCGGTTGAACGCCTCCATCGTGGTCCAGAGCCTTCTTAAGACGCCGGAGGAGTTTGCCGCAATCCCCCTGCGCATCAACCCGGACGGTTCCATCGTGCGGGTCAAGGACGTGGGACGGACGGAATTGGGGACCGATTTTTACGATATCGGAGGTGAGTTACAACGGCAAACCTTCTACCGCCCTGGCCATCCGGCAGGCCGCCGGCGCCAACGCGCTGAACACGGCCAATGCCGTGAGGGCGAAGATGGAGGAGTTGAGCAGATACTTCCCGCCGGGCATGAAGGTCGTCTATCCTTACGACACGACCCCCTTCGTGAAGGTGGCCATAGAGGAGGTGGTGAAGGTCCTCTTCGAGGCCATTCTCCTGGTTTTCCTGGTCATGTATCTCTTCCTGGGGAACATCCGGGCCACGTTGATCCCCACGATCGCCGTGCCGGTCGTGGTGCTGGGGACCTTCGCGGTATTGGGGCTCTTCGGGTTTTCCATCAACATGCTCACCATGTTCGCCATGGTTCTGGCCATCGGCCTTCTGGTGGACGATGCCATCGTGGTGGTGGAGAACGTCGAGCGGATCATGAGCGAGGAGGGGCTCCCGCCCAAGGCAGCGACCCGGAAATCCATGGACCAGATCACCAGCGCCCTCATCGGAATCGGTCTGGTTCTGGCCGCGGTCTTCGGCCCCATGGCGTTCTTCGGCGGGTCCACCGGCGTGATCTACCGCCAGTTTTCCGTGACCATCATTGCCGCCATGCTTCTTTCGGTGCTGGTGGCCCTGATCCTGACCCCGGTTCTCTGCGCGTCGCTTCTCAGGCCGGTGGAAAGGGGGCATGAGGCGGCGGAGGGGGGATTTTTCCTTCTGCGTCCTTTTTTCCTGTGGTTTGACCGGATCTTCTTTTGGGTCAGGGATAAATACCAGGCCCTGGTGGGCGGCATGCTTGCCCGAAAGTTCCGGTACGTGTTCATCTACGTTCTGATCGTGGCGGCACTGGGATTTCTGTTCCAGCGAATGCCCACCGCCTACCTCCCCGATGAGGACCAGGGGATTCTGTTCACCCAGGTGCTGATGCCGACGGGTACCACCCTGGAACAGACCGGAAGGGTTGCTGAGGAAGTGCGGCGCTATTTTCTGGAGCAAGAAAAGGAGGTAGTGGAATCCTGCATGGTCATTTTAGGCTCCGGGTTTTCCGGGAGGGCCCAAAACAACGCCATGGCCTTTATCCGGCTGAAGGACTGGAAACTCCGGGACCGCCCGGACCTGAGGGTAAAGGCCGTCGCGGAAAGGGCCAGGAAGGAGTTTTCAAAGATCCGCAATGCCATGGTGTTTTGCTTCCCGCCGCCTTCCGTTATCGAACTGGGCACCTGCCAAGGGGTTTGACTTTCAGTTGCAGGACCGGGGCGGTGTCGGCCACGAAGCGTTGATGGCTGCTCGCAATCAGCTCCTCGGCATGGTCGCCAAGGACTCGAGACTGGCCGCGGTCCGGCCCAACGGCATGGAAGATGTCCCCGAATACCGGGTCGATGTGGATTGGGAAAAGGCCGGCGCCCTCGGGGTCCCCATTACCTCCATTCACAACACCCTTTCGGCCGCCTTCGGCAGCGCCTATGTGAATGATTTTATCCAGGGAGGCCGGGTAAAGCGGGTGTACGTTCAGGCAGACGCTCCTTACCGCATGACGCCGGAAGACCTGGACAAAATTTACGTTCGGAATACGGCGGGGAAGATGGTCCCCTACGCATCTTCCGCCTCCGGACGCTGGACTTCCGCCTCTCCCCGGCTCGAACGGTACAACGCCTTCCCGGCGTTGAACATCTGGGGGGAAGCGGCGCCGGGGAAGAGCAGCGGCGACGCCATGAGGGCCATGGAAGAGATCGTGGCGAAACTGCCGAAGGGCATCGGTTTTGACTGGACCGGCGTCTCCTACCAGGAACGGATGGCGAGTTCGCAGGCGCCCCTGCTCTATGCTTTTTCGATGGTGGTGATTTTTCTCTGCCTGGCAGCCCTTTACGAGAGCTGGACCGTTCCCATTTCCATTCTGCTGGTGCTGCCCTCTGGGGGTCATCGGCGGAGTCCTGGCCTCGTCGTTCCGGGGTCTCCCCAACGATGTGTATTTTCAGATCGGGCTCCTGACCACCCTGGGCCTGACCACCAAGAACGCGATCCTGATCGTCCAGTACGCCATGAACAAACTGCAGGAGGGGATGGGATTGGTCGAGGCGACGCTGGAAGGGGCCAAGCTGCGGTTTCGCCCGATCGTCATGACCTCGCTGGCCTTCGGCTTCGGCGTCCTGCCCCTGACCCTCGCCACCGGCGCCGGCGCAGGGGCGCAGAATGCCATCGGGACCAGCGTCCTGGGCGGGATGGCAACCGGCACATTCCTGGCCGTCTTCTTTATTCCTCTTTTTTATTTTATGATTTACCGGCTCGTGGAAAAAAGGCGTCCAACTGAGGGGGCGCGGGCGCCCGACGCGAGCCCTCCAGAGGGGCATTGAGACCCAAAATTCCCTCCCTGAGGGGAGAGGGAGTTCCCGATGGAATCTAACGGTCCGTCTGGCGGACCTCGCCATACGGGTGCGGCTTCTTGGGCGAAGGAAGGGATCCCGCGCGTTGAGCGAAGCGATAACCTGGGCCTATGAGAATAGAGAGGAAACCCGGAAAATGGCGGAGAGAGCCAGAGAGTTTACTCAACAAGTGCAAAAATATTCCCTACAAGTGCTTCCACAGCCCCGGTTTCATTGGGTGAAAAAGCGTTCCAGACATTGTTGCAGGAATTCACCGCTGGTGACTTTTGGCCCCCCCTTTATTAAAGGGGGGCGGGGGGGGATTTCTGACCCGGGCTTTCCAAGAAAATCCCCCCTTTCCCCCTTTTCCAAAGGGGGGAATTTTTGCATCGTTTAGGTTTATCCTGAAAGATTTTACCGTGACCCGGAGGGTCGACAAGACCGAGAGGGTTTATCGGGAATTACTCGAGGAAAGTTTCGGGACTCCTTCCGCGTCTCCAATCCGTTCCTAGCAACTCTACCGGCTGGCGATGTCTTAGAACCGGATCATTGCCGAGTGAATTGACATGATGGGGAACAACATTCCATAATCCCGTGAAATGATTTTATCCGCACTCCCGGCCCTACGGATAGGGCGATCAAATCGTGTTCCCTTCGTAAAATCCGCAGGCGGAGCACCCGATACGATATTGGGAGTGCTCCTCACAATCACAGTACTCTTCGCGGCCAGCGGGTCGTCCGCTCAGGAATTCCGCTCTGTTCCAGGTTCATCCATATTCACGGCGGAAATGGATTCTGCAGAATCAGCTTTGCCGAAGCAGATGTCGTCCCTTGCGCCCCAGGCAGGAACACTGGAAACCATCAATGCGAGCCGGGAAGCGGCCTTGAAGTACAGACCTGAGCCCCATAAGCCGGTATTGTCGTGGGAGACCGGATCGGGCAAAAGTTATCTGATTCCGGCCCTTGAAATCCCCGTCTTTATCTTAGGCGTCAACGCGGTCGCGCGCCTCACCGTCAACGACAAAGACGAAGAGGGAAAACCGGCGTATGATACGAACCTCTCCACGTTTTGGGATCATCTGGTTCACGGCACCTGGGTGATCGACAACGACGACTTCAGGACGAACCAGCTCAGACATCCTTACCAGGGAGCTGTTTACCAGAACTTGGCCCGATCGGCCGGCCTGGGTTACTGGGAATCAGCCGCCTACACGTTCGTGGGCAGCTTTCTCTGGGAGACCGGGGGCGAAACAACCCGCCCTTCCATCAACGACCAGATCGCGAGCGGTATCGCCGGCAATTTTCTGGGGGAACCACTTTTCCGGATGGCCAGTCTCCTGCTGGAGCGAAAACCCGGTTTCTGGGGTGAACTGGGGGCCGCCCTGATTTCCCCTCCCACCGCCTTCAACCGCCTGGTGTTCGGGGACCGGTTTGACCCCGTCTTTCCGAGCCATGATCCCGCCTTTTTTTACTGGGTCCGACTCGGCTACACCCGTACCCTTTTTACGGAGGGCGGCAGAGAGAGCGACTTCGAAAGCAATGAAGCGTCGCTTGATTTTGTGTTCGCGTACGGGCTGCCCGGAAAGCCCGGGTATTCGTACCGCCGTCCATTTGACTACTTTCAGGTGGAATTCACGGCGGTGAGCAGAACGGACAAGAGCCCGATAGAAAACGTTATGACGCGCGGACTTCTTGTCGGAAAGGAATACGAGGTGGGCGAGACGTACCGGGGGGTGTGGGGTCTTTTTGGAAGCTATGACTTCATCTCGCCGGCATTTTTCCGCGTTTCGAGTACGGCCCTGTCCCTCGGAACTCTGGGGCAGTGGTGGCTTTCACGCTCGATCGCTGTCCAGGGGATCGCGCTCGCAGGGTTGGGGTACGGGGCCGGCGGCAGCGTTTCCGGCGAAGGCCAGCGCGACTTCCATTATGGAGTCACGGAGCAGGGGGTCCTCTCCGGCCGCCTCGTTCTCGGGGACACGGCCCAGTTCGACGCCACGTTTCGGGGTTACTACATAACGGGGACCCTCGCCACAAACCCGCCGGGGAATGAAACCATCGCTCGTCTCAGCGTCGGGGCGACGGTACGCATATTCGGCCGCCACGCACTGGGCCTCCAGTATCTCTTTTCGAGCAGGCAGGGGGACTACTCCGACCTGCCCAATCAGCACCAGAGAATGGGCACAATCACCTTCTTTTATACCCTCCTGAGCGAAACCGAGTTCGGGGCTGTCGACTGGCGTGAAGCCAAGAGCAGATAGCTCGAATTCGCGAAACGGGCTGATTGGAAAGCGAAGCAAGGCGCGCGCGTAGGGCTCATCTAACACTGGATGGGCTGCCTCGGCGGTGCAAAGGAGGCTCTCGACTGTCGGATGAAACGAATTTCCCAACATGATTCCTGAAGTCGTAAAATACACTATTCGTCGCTGGCCCTTCGACAGGCTCAGGGCGAAAGGCTAAGTTAGTGATTTTTGATGTGTCGTTCCGTTCGTGGTGAGTCCCGCGAAGCGCGGGATCGAACCATGAACGGAATTAGGACACACTCTCAAACCGGAGATTGGGTAAGTGGGGGGGAACACACCCTCGCTCTGCTCGCGAGGAGAGGGGAATTTCCCGGGTGGAGACTCCCCAGCACATTCTTCCGCAATCATGAAGAAAAAGCCTTGTCATATCCGACGCTGATGCTAAAATCAGGCCGGTTTCTCCGCTGCATCCCTGTCAGTTACCTTCAGGCTTAAGATGAAAATTCGTTGAACTTAATCATCGAGACTCCGCAAAGGAAACGCCATGGAAAAAGAAACGAAAATCAACTCTCTCGACGTCGCCCTGCGGCAGGTCGACAAGGCCGTCGCTCACCTGGATCTCGACCCCGGAATCATTGCCAAAACCAAAAGCACCAGGCGGGAACTTACGGTGAATTTTCCGGTTAAGATGGACGACGGACACATCAAGATCTTTACCGGTTACCGGATCCAGCACAATACGACCCGCGGGCCGGCCAAGGGGGGGATCCGGTACCATCCCGATGTGAATCTCGACGAAGTGAAGGCCCTGGCTATGTGGATGACGTGGAAATGCGCGGTGGTCAACATTCCCTTCGGCGGGGCCAAAGGGGGAGTCCAGTGCGACCCCAAAGACATGTCTCCCCGGGAACTGGAAAATATGACCCGCCGGTACACGTACGAAATTGCCACGACGATCGGGCCCGACCGCGACATTCCGGCGCCGGATGTTAACACCAATCCCCAGGTCATGGCCTGGATCATGGATACGTTCAACACCTTGAAAGGCTACTCCGTGCCCGGGGTTGTCACCGGCAAACCCCTGGAATTGGGCGGGTCCCTGGGAAGGCTGGAAGCGACTGGGAAGGGGGTCTTCACCATCGCCCAGGAAACCGCAAAATACTTGAACATGCCCATTGAAGGAGCCCGGGTCGTCATTCAGGGGTGCGGGAACGTGGGCGGGACCGCGGCGCAGTTTTTCGACCGGGCGGGGGCAAAAATCATCGGCATCAGCGACAACGAAGGGGGGATTTATAATCCCAAAGGCCTGAATGTCCCCGAGGCCCTGAGCTGCCGGAACCAGTACTCCTGTTTTATCACCCACAAGGGGCCGGGGTGGGAAGAAATCACGAACCAGGAACTGCTCGAACTCGATTGCGACATTCTCGTCCCGGCGGCGATCGAAAATCAGCTTACGGACGCGAATGCCTCCAAGGTCCGGACGAAGATGATTGTCGAAGGGGCCAACGGGCCAACGACGCCCGAGGCCGATGAAATTTTCAACGACAGGGGAATTTTTGTCGCCCCCGACATCCTGGCCAACGCGGGGGGAGTCACGGTTTCCTATTTTGAGTGGGTGCAGAACCTCCAGGAACTCATCTGGAACGAAGAGGAAATCTCCGATCGCCTCATCCGCATCATGAAAAAAAGCTTCGGCGACATTTTGGCCTTATCCAAGAAAGAAAAAGTGGATATGAGGACAGCGGCCCTGATGCTGGGCATCGGCCGGGTTGCCCAGGCGACGAAGCTGTTGGGAATTTATCCCTGAGAAGCATGCGGCTATGAGGCATCGGGCCCGCTCCAAGGCCTGCTCATCTGGTTCCGGAGGGGTATCATACCAGCTTGGCGATACCCAAGGGAGTGCGGGGAACCTCATTTCAGAAATTCCCTCGAAGCGGCTTCTCCATTGCTCATGCTTCTTCTCCTCCGCTTCTTCCAGGGGATGGGGGCGGCTCTCTTCCTGCCCCTGATACGATTTGCCCATAAAAATTTCAAGGAGGAAAGATTATGGAACAGGCATTTTATGAAATCAATAAGGTCAGCCATTTCCATTCGCCCAAGAAAACCGTTTTTGGTTTGGATTCGGTCAAAAAAGTGGGCGAAGAGGCAAAGATTTTGGGCGGGCGGAGGGCGATCATTGTAACCGACCCGGGAATCGTTTCAGCAGGGTATGTGAAACTCGTGGAAGAAGCATTGCGCGGCAGCCACCTAGACGTCGGAATCTTTGACAAAGTAATCCCCGAACCGCCGGCGCGTCTGGTTGCCGAGTGTGCCAAGATCATCGGCGATGAAAAATTCGACATTGTCATCGGCGTGGGAGGGGGAAGTCCCATGGATATCGCCAAGGGAGCCTCCGTCATGGCTACGAATTCAGGCTCGATCGTGGATTATGCCGGAATTGACAAGGTCCCCAAGGCGGGGCTTCCCAAAATTCTCATTCCCACAACGGCGGGAACGGGGAGCGAATCCTCCCGATCCGCGGTGGTGACCGATGAACGGGATGACACAAAAAAATCGATCGCCAGCAGTTTTACCATGGGCGATGTCGCCATTCTGGACCCCATGTTGACCGTTTCCATGCCGCCTGTGGTGACCGCCAACACGGGGATGGACGCTCTCGTGCACGCCATCGAATCTTACGTGTCGGCAACGACCACGCCTTTTGCCGAAATCCTGGCCATCCAGGCAATCGGGCTCATTGCCCATAATCTCCCTTTGGCCCACGCCAAAGGGAGCAATCTGATTGCCAGGTACAACATGCTGCTGGCGGCAAATATCGCGGGACTGGCGTTTGCCAGCAGCCGCCTGGGCGCGGTGCATGGATTGGCTTATGTGATCGATGTCGCCTACCACCTCCCTCATGGGCGGGCGAATGCCATCATGCTCCCTCACGTTATGAATTTTAACAAGACGGCCAATCTCCGGAAGTTCGGGAAGATCGCCCAAGCCATGGGGGAAAACATCGAGGGGCTCTCCCCTTACGAAGCGGCTGAGAAATCGGTGGAAGCCGTGAAAAATTTGCTGAAGGCGGTGCAAATTCCTTTCAGGCTTTCGGAATACGGGATACCCGCAGGTGACCTGCCCAAGCTGGTGGAAGGGGGAATGAAGCAGGCGAGGCTATTCATCCCCAATCCCAGGGATCTCACTCAAGAGGACCTTCGAAGCATCTACGAAAACGCCTTTTAGATCCTTTCCCGTAAGGAACCGCATCTGTCTGCAATTCGAAAGCCCTTTGCTTGAAAGGAAAGGGATCCTGCGGAAAAGCCGCGGAGGCCCGTCCTTCGCGGCTTTTCAGATATAGATCAAGAAGGGAGTATTGAAGTGGCCAGCGGATACATGGGAAAGATAGCAAGAATCGACCTGACGGAGAGATCAGTCCGCGAAGAATCCTTGGAACTCGAGGACCTGAAAAAATACATCGGGGGCAGCGGCCTGGCTGCAAAATACCTTTTCCGGGAAACAGACGAAATGACGGACCCGCTCGGACCCGAAAATGTGCTTATCTATTTGACCGGCCCGTTTGTGGGCACTCCCGTCCCCACCTCGGGCAGGCATTGCATCGTGGCGAAATCCCCGCTCACCGGGATCTGGGGGGAGGCGGATGCCGGGGGGAAATTCGGGGTCTGGTTGAAGAGTCAGGGTTACGACGGCCTCATCGTTAAAGGAGCGTCGGACCACCCCGTTTACATTTATATCGCAGGCGGAAAGATTGAAATCCGCGACGCGAGGCACCTCTGGGGAAAAGATACCTTCGAAATCGAAAGCCGCCTGCAGGAAGAATTGGGACATGAAGTCGCGATCTCCTGCATCGGAATCGGGGGGGAAAATTTAGTACGGTTTGCGAGCATCATGCATGAGGGGAAGCACGGTAGGGCAGCGGGGCGGTGCGGCCTGGGGGCTGTTATGGGCTCGAAGAGACTCAAGGCCATCGTCCTGAAAAAAGGAAAGCTGCGGCCCGATATTTTCGACAGGGGTGAATTAACCAACGATCTCAGGACGGTGATTCCGAAATTAACGGAAATCAAGAAAGACTCGTCCCTTTACGGAACAAGTCGGTCGATTTCTCCCGGCGAGGCAATTGGGGATCTGCCCATCAAAAACTGGCAACTGGGCAACTGGGCCGAGGGGGCCGACAAGATCAACGGCCGCAGGATGGCGGAAAAGATTCTCGTGGGTAGATTCTTCTGCAATCAGTGCCCCATCGGGTGCGGGCGGACGGTGAAAATATCCGAAGGTCCCTTTGCTCCCGTGGACGGCGCGGGGTACGAGTATGAAACCGGCGCCCTGCTTGGAAGCAATTGCCTGATCGACGACATGGAAGCGATCTCCAAGGCCAACGAAATGTGCAACCGGTACGGGATCGACACCATTGCGACCGGCGCGGTCATCGCTTTTCTGATGGAAGCCTTTGAAAAGGGAATCGTGACCGAAAGAGATACGGACGGGCTGAAAGTAAACTGGGGAGACGCGGACGTCTGCTTAAAGCTGATCGATCGAATCGCTCGAAGGGAAGGCATTGGGAGTCTTCTGGCGGAAGGTTCCAGGAGAACGGCCGAGGCGATCGGACAGGGCTCCTCCAGCTTCACCGTTCAGGTGAAAAACCTGGACCTACCCGGACACGATCCCCGATGTTTCAACGGATTGGGGTTGGGATACGCAACCTCCAACCGGGGGGCCTGCCACACGAATTCTTTCACCTACGTTTACATGGGCAGGACGTCGGATCCTTCCCTGGGCATCCCTCAACCGTTTGACCGCCTGACTTCCGAAGGGGCGGGGAAAGTCGTAGCCGCCGCGCAGAATTACATGGGTCTATGCGACTCATTGAATATATGCAAGTTCACCGCTTTCGGCCTGAAGGCCGCGGATGTGAACAGATGGCTGAACTTGGTGACCGGCTGGAATCTCAGCGTTGAAGAATTTTTGAAAACCGGGGAGAGAATTTATAATCTTAAGAGACTCTACAACGTGAGGTGCGGGATAAGCCGAAAGGATGACACGTTGCCGGATCGAATCTTGAACCTGAAAAGAGAAGGGTTGCACGCTCCGGAAAGATTGCCGGATCTGCAAAAGATGCTGGACGAATATTACCTGGTGAGAGGCTGGGATGAAAATGGTATTCCCCGGAAGGAGAAAATAGCGGATTTGGGCTTGGAGCATCTGGAAATTGCAGAAGGTTTACATCTCTAAACACATTATTAAAACCGCAGGTTTTTGAATTGGCCTGAAAGAAGAAAGGCTCTGCGGTTTCGAAAAAAAGGGCACGTTCGTGCAGGAATTGACAAAAACCTTCTGGACGACGATTGATTTTTAATAGATTTCCGATAGGGTTTGAAAACTGCCTGTAAGAGCCCCATAAAAACCGCGATAAACACTGAAAAGTCGATCGTACGTTCCAATGTTCTCCGGAATTGGGGAGTTTCGGGTTTCGACCGCGAGGACCTTGACAGCCTCCTCGACACTTGGCCAGATCCCGATCCCTGCGCCCGCCACGAGGGCGGCACCGTAGGCTCCCCCTTCTGCACTGCCGCTCATGGTCAAAACTTCGCTGTTGAACACGTCGGCATGGATTTGCCGCCAGAGCTCGCTCGCGGCTCCCCCCCCTGAGGTTCTTATTTGCGTCAGGGGAACTCCCATTTCCCGGATCAACTCGGCTACATCTCTCAGGCTGAAAATAACCCCTTCCAGGACACTCCGGACCATATGGGGTTTCGCGTGCCGAAGGGTGAGGCCGATGAAAGCACCCTTTGCCTCGGGATCGGGGTGAGGACATCGTTCCCCAGTGAGGTAGGGCAAGAAGATCAGGCCTTCCGATCCTGGTTCAGCCATGGAAGCTTCTCGGCTGAGAAGGTCATAGACGTGATCCCCTGTCCATTTGGAAACTTCTCTTTCGGGACCCCCCAGGACATCTCGAAACCATCTCAGCGATCCCCCGGCAGACAATGTGACTCCCATGGCGTGCCATTTGCCGGGCATGTTGTTGCAAAAAATCTGAAGCCTGCCCCCGGGGTTTTCATAGCATCGATCCAAAGCCATGGCGACGATCCCGGCTGTCCCGATCGTGGTGCCGAGAATACCCGGTTCAACGAGGCCAGTTCCGGTCGTCTGAACCACTGCGTCCCCGCCCCCTCCCGCCACCGCAAGGCCGGCTGGAAGGCCTAACTCCGCGGCGACGGCGTCCACTACTTGCCCGCTCACCTCGGGCGATTCATAACAACGGGGAAGCCATTCCTTGGGAATTTCCAGGATCTTCAGGAGCTTGTCGGACCATTTTCTCTCCCTCACATTGAAAAGACCGGTCCCGGAGGCATCGGACACTTCCGTGGCGTACTTTCCGGTGAGTCGAAACCGGATATAATCCTTGGGATTCAGAACCATTCTGGTCTTCTCATACAGACGGGGTTCGTTTTCCCGGACCCAAAGGATCTTTCCCCCCGTGTATCCGGGGAGCATCCGGTTGTTGGTGAGGCTCAGGAGCCCTTCGACCCCGCCCACCCGATCATGAATTTCCTGGCACTGCTTTCCCGTCCTCTGATCATTCCACATGATGCACGGGCGAAGGACCCTGCCGTCCTGATCCAGGGCAACCATCCCGTGCATCTGGCCGCTGAGGCCGATCGCCCTGATAGACCCGGCAGCGTCAAAGTCTTTCAGCAGTTTCCGGATCGTGATCCGGCAGGCCTGCCACCAGTCCTCGGGATTCTGTTCGGACCATCCCGGATGGGGGTTGGAAAGGGAATATTCTTCCAGTGCCCTGGCAACCACCCGGCCGCGGTCATCGATGAGCAAAGATTTACACCCCGATGTCCCGATGTCGATCCCAATGAGAAATTGTTGGGCCATGAAGCCATCCCTTCGTTGCTATCACCCCCACCCTCGCCGTCCTTTTTAAAAGGGGAGGAATTTCGGATTCCCGGGTGGAGGCTATTTCAGGAAGCTGGCTCGCGCAACTGCACCCGGATGTGTTTCAGATGAAAATACTCTTCCAGCCCTTCGCGGCCGTGCTCATACCCCACCCCGCTCTGCTTCCAGCCTCCGTAGGGTGCATTGATGATCCCGGCATCGACGTTGTTAATGGCCACGCTCCCGGCCTCCAGCTCCCTGGAAAACTTGCCCGCCTCGTGAAGATCGTCGGTGTACACATAGGAAGCCAAGCCGTAAGGAGTTGCGTTGGCAAATCTTACGGCTTCCTCCAGGGTGTTATAGGCCATCACGCCGACCACGGGGCCAAAAGTTTCTTCGTTCATGACCAGCATATCATGGGTCACATCCACCAGAATCGTGGGTTCGAAGAAGTACCCTCTGGCAAATTCAGCTCCCTCCGGTCTCTTCCCGCCGGTCGCTACCCGGGCTCCCTTGGCCAGAGCATCCTGAATGTGCCGTTTCGTCTTCTCCAGGCCCGCCCGGCTGGCCATGGGTCCGAGATCGCAAGGCTCTTTTTCAAGTCCGTTCCCGATAATGAGCTTCCGAGTCTCAGCGACAAACTGTTCCAGGAAAGAGGAATAAATAACCCGATCCGCATAGATTCTGTTGATCGCGATGCATATCTGCCCCATGTTGCGGAACGACCTCCGAACCGCGCCTCTGACGGCATTCCGAATGTCCGCATTCTTGCTTACAATCAGGGGACAGTGCCCTCCCAATTCCAGAGAGATCTTTTTGATGGATCGCGTGCAATGACTCAGGATGTCTCTTCCAACCTCCGTCGACCCCGTAAAGGCGATCTTTTTGCTGATGGGGCTCTCGACGAGATACCTTCCTACCGTGTCCCCAGACCCTGTCACTGCGTTGATGACCCCCGGGGGTATACCGGCATCGGCCAGGCATTCCCAGTACTTCAGGGGGGAAAGGGGGGTTTGGGAAGGAGGCTTGGCCACGATGGTGCAGCCGGCTGCCAGGGCGGCTGCCGCCTTCCATCCCGTCAATTCGACGGGATAGTTCCAGGGCGATATGGCGGCCACGACGCCCACGGGCTGACGCACGACAAGGCTCTGCAAACTCGGGTCCTGATTGGGGATGATCTGCCCATAGGCTCTCTTTCCTTCTTCAGAAAAGTAACGGAGCATCTCCACTGCTTTTTCGATTTCCCCCACAGCCTCCTTCGGGGGTTTCCCCTGTTCCCGGGTGAGAAGTCGGCCGATCTTCTCCTTCCGTTCTTCCAAAATGTTGCTGGCCCGCCAGAGATATGCTCCTCGCTGATCCGCGGAAAGCCTGGCCCAGCCCGGGAACGCCCTTTCCGCTGCCTCCAAGGCCCGGGTGACCTCCTCTTCCGTCGCCCTGGGAGCACGCGCAAAAGCTTCCTCCGTCGCCGGATTGACGACTTCTATATACTGCCTGCTGGATGAATCAACCCATCGGCCATCAATGTACATCAAGAACGTTTCCAATTTTTCTCCTCATTCCTTTTTCTCTACCCGGCCGGTAACCCAAAGAAGTTTCAGCGGCTCGATCCCCGTATTATAGGTCGTATGAAACTCTCCGAAAGGCACATAGAAGGCGTCTCCGGCCTGAATGGAAAATTCGTCTTTCCCGATGACCATCTTTCCTCTTCCTGAAAGGATGAAATAGACTTCCTCCATGTCATCATGGGAATGGCCGGTCGTTTTGCCGGTGGGATAAACGATCGTGTAGCCCATCTTCAGGTTTCTTGAAGGGGATGTTTCGGGGTCGATCAAGAAATAGGTGTCCCTCAGGGTCTCCGCCTCCCGATTCTTGACCGCATACCTTAGAGAACGCTTGTCTTCATCGGGTTTCATATCCTCGATGTTCACCAGATGCTTCATAGAGCGACCTCCTGACTAGTTGTTATCGGGGAAATCCCTCTCCCAGAACGCTTATGCGTTACCTTTGGCTATCCGCTACCGGCGATTAGCCATCGGGTTTAGGTAAGCGATTCATCGCTTCCGAGAGCGCGGGGGTGAGGCGGATTGAGAAATAAAGGTGGTGAATTTCGAATTCTTATCACCCCCACCGTTCGACTGAGCTCACGACGAAGGCCTCACCCTCCCCCGTCGAGGGGGAGGGGAATTTTGTGTTCCGGGTTGAAACTATAGTGAACGTCATAAATAATTTGTCATCGCCAACTCAACTCCAATGACCTGTGGGCTGCAGAAATCCCCCCGCGCCCCCCTTTATTAAAGGGGGGTTGGGGGGATTTCGGGAGATGACTGGGTTGATCCCCGTGGTTCCCTGTTAACGTCGACTTACTTTTGTCGTCTCCTATAACTAACCATCGGATGGCTTTACTCGTCGCCGACTCAGAAATTAATCTCGATGCCCGCCAGGGCTCCCCCGTCCACTTGGATGGTGCAGCCGGTCACATAACTGGCACATTCCGAGGCCAGGAAGGCGACCACCTTTCCGACCTCATCCGGCCTGGCGTAGCGTTTGACGGAACTGGCCCGCGCCGCGGCGGCCTCGAAAATATCGTCGCGGGTCTTGCCCAATTCCGCGGCCAGCTTGTCGGCAAATTTGTCCCAAATCTCGGTATGGATCAGCCCCGGACAAATGGCGGTCGCGCAGATTCCGTCCTTGGAGTATTCCATGGCAATGGAACGGGTATAGTTGATGACCGCGGCCTTCGCGGCGTTGTAATCGGAGACCCCGGTTCCCGGAGCAATTCCGTACATGGAACTCATGTTGATGATGCGGCCCCATTTTTGTTCGATCATTTTCGGGACGATCAGGCGGCAGGTGCGCACGCAGGCCAAAAGATGAATGTTCAACTGGGTGATCCATTGTTCATCCGTCGCACTGATCGGGGTGCAGGGATGGGAATGGCCGGCATTGTTGAACAGGATGTCGATATGGCCGAAGGTTTGAAACGTCCTGTTCACTACTTTCTCAACTCCTTCGGCCTTCTCCAGGTCTGCTGCTATGCCGAGAGTTCTGACCCCGTAGCGCTGGATTTCCTTCTCCGTTGCGGCTAAATCAGTTTCGTTTCGCCCGGTAATCGCGATGTTGCAGCCCTCCTTGGCCATTTCTAATGCCGTAGCCTTGCCAATGCCCCGATTGCCCCCGGTGATGAGGGCTACCTTCCCTTTGATTCCCAGATCCATAGATCCCCCTTTGTTTCAGCGCGGCGGAGCCGCAACCTGTTATATTGGGACGCAGATGAACGCAGATAAACGCGGATAATAAATACCGCAACCCCGCCTCTCCCTCCGAGGGCGAAGATGTGAAAATTTGCTTTTCGCCGTCACCCCGGTGAAAACCGGGGTCCAGGATGTCCTTAAATCGGTTGCAAATACTGGATTCCGGCTTCCGCCGGAATGACGGGGAAAATAGGCAAAGCCATTCTTTCACGCAATTTCGGGAGGATTTTTGGGGCCATTTTTAGAAAAATTACAGATTTGGACGTTTCATTACGCCGATGACGTGGTGTGCCGATACAGCTTGACGGAACAGGTCCTGTTTTGCTCATCCTCCCCCCATGATCTTGGACAGGGTAACCGAGTCGCCGTCTTTTACCGTGGTGTTTGGTTTGCCCGGGTAGGAGTTGACCATAATGGCATATACTTCTTCAGGCGGTATTTTGAGCTCCTCCAGGATCTGGCGTACCGTTTTTCCATCCATGTTTTCCAACAATATCCCTCTGTCGCGTTCGTAACCGGGAACATATTTCCAGAGAGGAGGAGTTAAATGGACGCATACGGCCATATCGGAGTCCGCTTTCTACCGGCAGCCGAGGATCACTCTTTTTACCATGGCCGCGGCGATCGGAACCATGTAAGCGTTGCGGCCAAGCGGCTTGGCATCCGATACGGCAACTCTCCCGGCAGCCTCGGCATTGGTTTCGTGGATTTCTTTTCCCAGGATGAATTCCTCCGCCTTTCGGGCGCGGTAGGGGGTGATGTAGACGGCGTTCAGGCAGATCCGGGCTGCGGTCGCTTTGCCGCCCCTGCTTCCGATCATGGCCGCGCAATTGATGATCGGAAAATCGAGGGTCTTTCTCAGGGCGAATTTCAGGAATGCGGTTTTTGCACCTTGAGGCGGGTTTGGCACCTCGAAGCCGGTTACGATCTCATCCACGTCCAGGACGGTTGTCCGGCGCACCTTGACCTCAAAAAAGTTCTCCAGGTTGAGAGTCCGTTTCGAAGTCTTTACCCCGGCATTCAGGGCGATCAGCGCCGGGGCCGTGTCACTGGGGTGTACGGCGACGCATCCTTTCTCGACAGTGCCGCCAAATATGGAGTGATACCGGTTGTCTCCCTCCAGCGCGTAACACCTGCCCCCGCCTTTCCTGAGGCAAGGAAATCTGTTGTTGGGGTGCCGATAATACCAGCAGCGGATGTCCTGGCAGATATTCCCGCCGAGGGTTCCCATCTCCCGCAGATGGGGAGAGGCGGCCCGGCGTGCCGACTCTGCCAATGCTGCATACCCTTCCTTCACAAGGGGGTGCTTCGCGATATCTTCGAGCCGGGTCATCGCCCCAATGCCAAGAATTCCATTCTCCTCTGTAATATAGTCCAAACCCCCAATCGTCTTCAGGTTGACAATAGCCGCCGGGTAATTCGGCAGGATTTCATCTTTCATCCTGCCCAGGAGGTCCGTTCCGCCGGCCATGAACCGGGCTCGATCTCCGTATCTTCTCAGGATCGAGACCGCCTCCTCCAGGGACCGGGGGTTGAAATGAGCGAAAGTCCTCATGCTCTTCCTCCTATATCTTCCCGAGGGCTTTCAGGACTTTATCCGGAGTAATGGGGAAATCATCGATCCGCTTCCCCAGGGCATTGTAAACTGCGGGGCCGAGGAGGGCGGGGATCATGGTAGCGGTATTTTCACCGATACCCGTGGATCCGTAAGGGCCGTGGCCCATTCCCGTTTCCAGGTAAATGCATTCGGCTTTGGGATAGTCGAGCATGGTGGCGTATTTGTAGTCGAGGAGGTTGCGGTTCAGCAGCACCCCGGTCAGGGGGTCCCAGACCATCTCTTCGGTGAGCGCCCTGCCCAGGCCCATATAGGTGCCCCCGTACATCTGACCCTCGACCGCTTCGGGGGAAATGGCCTTGCCCACATCGTTGACATTCACCACTTTGCTGACCCAAACCTCCCCGGTCTCGGTATCCACCTCGATTTCGATGAAGTTTGCCTGCCTGCAAAGGCGGGGTCTTCCCGTTTCCAGGGCTTGCCCCCACAGCCCGTGAGTGTGCCAGGCCCAGGCCAGAATCGGCGGCTCCGTCCAGATGCCGACCGCGTTGAGCATGGGAGTCGCCATCTTGACGATCTCTTTGACGGCCATTCTGTTTTCCGGATTGGCCTTTTCAAAAACAAAACTGTCTCTTGCGTCCAGGGCCTCGGGGGGCAAATTGAATTTCTCGCCGGCCAGGTCCAAAAGCATGCTCCTGGCCTTCTGCGCGGCTTTGCGGACGACGAATCCGTTGCTGACCAGGTTGCAGGAACCATCCGGGGACATCAGAGCAAACCCGTGGTTCAGGTCGAAAGGATTCATCTCGATGTCTTCATACCGCACCCCCAATTCATCCGCCACGATCTGCATGTAGGCGGTCCAGGGGTTCGTCCCGATGTCGGAGTGCTGGGCGATAATGCTGACCGACCCGTCATTTTGAATGAGGACCGCCGCGGAACCGGTCCCCCGCACGTCGTCCCAATCGTGGCTCCAGGTGAAGGCCATCCCGTGCATTCTGCCGTTCGGGAGCCGCTTCGTCCCGGGGGGGTGCCATTTCTCTCCCCAACCGATCGCCTTCCGGCCCGCTTCGATGCACTCCCGGAGGCTGTCCCGATCGGGAAATCCATGCTTCCGTTTGTACTCGGAGAGATGAGCCGTGTCATGACCCTCGCAGCCATCGTTCCTCAGGGCGACTTCCGTCGGGTCGAGTCCCAGGGCATCGGCCACGTGATCGAAGATCATCGTCAGGCAGAAGGCGTTCGGTAGCTGCTCGCAGCGGCACCACCAGGCCGGAGGTTTGTTGACATCGGCGGTGATCCCCTCGCTTTTTATATTCGGGATCCGGGTATTATCAATGAGGTGCTCCGCCCCGGTGGTGCACATATAATTGGCAAACACGTTCTTCATCAGGACGGCCGTGATGGTTCCATCCTTCTTCGCCCCCACCCTGAAGGCGCCCACCATCATGTCCCCGGATTCGCCGTAAAAGTTTTCCGCCCGGTTGAGCACCAGCTTAACCGGTTTTCCGGTTTTCTTGGCCAGAAGCACCGCCAGGACGTTGATTCCATTCTGCGACCAGTTGGTGGGGTTGCAGCGCTCCCCGAACGAACAACCCTGGTAAAGGGAATGCGTCTGGATCTTGTTCAGGGGGATGTCGAGCTGTTCGCAGAGGATCAATTTACTCAGGTAGGGCTGCTGCTCGTGGACCCACATCTCCAATTTGTCGCCGCTCCATTTCGCGATGACACAGGGCAGCTCCGCTCCGGCCCAGAGGTGGGCGTGACGACGGGCGGTAAACTCGATGATCCGATCCGCTTCCCGGAATCCTTTCTGGATATCGCCTTTCTCGATTAAAGCTCGATCATCCGGGATCTTATTGCTGTCGGCCCCCGGGATCAGAACCGGAGCGCCCGGCTTCAGGGCCTCTTCCTGATCCAGGACGAAAGGCCGTGGCTCCCATTCGATCTTCACCCGCTGCAAGGCCTCGGCGGCGGTTTGCTCGGTGTCCGCACAAACGGCGACCCCCACCATCTGCCCCTCAAAAAAGGCTTCGTCCCCGAGGATGGTCTTTACGGGTTTCATGGCCCATCCGGCAGTGTCGGGCGACATCCGCTTCGGGCCGGCGATGCTCCCGGTAAGCTCCCGGCCTTTGATTTCCGGGTCATCATACCGGAGAACCGCACGGACGCCCGGATAGGCTTCGGCTTGGCTCGTGTCCAGACGGATGATCTTGGCGTGGGCATGGGGCGAACCCAGAACCTTCGCGTAAAGCATGCCCGGGAGAAAAAGATCCCGGGTGTACAGGGCCTTCCCGCTGGCCTTCTCATACCCGTCATATCGGCGGACGCCGCGTTTGCCGATTTTATTGAAAGGGATCGTGGGGATGTCCGCTTCAACCCGGTACGTCCCTTCTGCCCTCAGATTCTGGTAGGGTCCCGGCTTCCTTTCGGTCATTTGGCCCGCTCCTCTCTCAGAATCTCCGCAGCCTCCAACACGGCTTTCGAATGTTGTGGATACGTTCCGCATCGGCAAAGGTTGCCCCCCAGGGCTTCCATAACCTCCTCCACCGTAGGCTCAGGGTTTCTGTCCAGGAGGGCCTTGGCCGTGGTGACGAAACCCGGCGTGCAGTATCCGCACTGCATCGTATGATGCTTGATATAGCTCTCGATCAACGGGTGACGGGCTTCGGCGATGCCCTCCGCGGTTTCGATCCCCTTCCCGTCGCATTCAACGGCTAAGGTCATGCAAGAAAGAATCGGCCGCCCATCCAGGATGACCGTGCACGACCCGCATGCGCCGCGGTCACAGAACATCTTCACCCCGGTGAGCCCCAGTTTGTCGTGGATGACCTGGTAAAGGGTCCATTCGGGCTCCGTCTTGAGTTCATGGATTTGCCCGTTCACCGTCAGGGTAATCCAGCCTTCCGGTTTCGGCAGGGGCTCGGTTTTGTGGACGGAGATGACGTGGGCCTTCAGCGCCTCGAAAGTGTCCAGGGGAGTGGAGCAATAGGGACATACATTTCTATCTATGTTTGTGGAACCCTCTTGCACTTTCGGCTACCTCCTTGAAAAAGCTTCTTCTTCCCGGGAAATGGAAAAATTCTTGGCTACGAAATTCCTCTGAGGCTCCTCAGGAACACCGATTGTTGGATCCGATTTTCATAGTCATTCCGAAAATACTTCAGGGTATCCAAGACCGGAATGGCAGCGGCCTGGCCCAGACCGCACAAAGAGGAAAGCATCATGGCATTGGAAAGGTCTTCCAGGTTCTGGAGATCTTCCTGCTTTCCGTCCCCGCTCACCAGCCTGCCGAGAATCTCCATCATGGCCTCGGTCCCCTCCCGGCAGGGGGTACACTTTCCGCAGGATTCCTCGGCCAGGAACTCCATCGTGCGATGTACGAAGTCGAGGATCTCACGGCTTTCGTCGAATACGGTCACCGCTCCCGAGCCCAGGACGGTTTCGTAGGCCAGAGGAGTGCGGATCATGGAGTAGGGAACGATCCCCCCGGTTGCGCCTCCCACCTGCACCATTTTGACCTCTTTGGCTCCGGCCATCTCGACGAGCTCCCGCAGCGAACTTCCAAGGATCAGTTCATACACCCCCGGCTTTTCCACATCCCCGCTGACCGAAAACAACTTGGTTCCTTTGCTCTGCTCGGTTCCGATGGCGCTGAACCACCCGGCGCCATGAAAGATAATAGAGGGGATGTTCATCAGGGTTTCCACGTTATGGATGATGGTGGGCTTGCCCCACAGCCCCCGGGACGTCGGAAACGGCGGCCGGAAACGAGCCTCGCCTCTCTTCCCTTCAATGGAGTCCATCAAGGCCGACTCCTCGCCGCAAATGTAGGCGCCGGCGCCTTCCCGTATTTCAACTTCTGAATGCTCCAGAAACCCCTTTCCCTTGACCTGGTTCACGGCGTCTTTCAGGCCCTCGAGTAAATAGCGGTATTCCGCCCTCAGGTAGATATAAGCCTTCCTGGCTCCGATGGCATAGGCCGCGATCGCCATTCCCTCCAACAGGGTGAAGGGATCGTGCTGCAGAACATACCGGTCCTTGAAAGTTCCGACCTCGCCCTCATCCGCATTCGCGATCAGGAACTTCTCCTCTGCCGCCTCTTTGCCGGCCAATTCCCACTTCAATCCGGAGGGAAATCCCGCACCTCCCCGGCCCTTCAGCCCGGATGCTTTGATTTCGGCCCCAACGGCACCGGGGGTCATCTCCTTCCGGGCTTTTTCCCACGCTCTGAAACCTCCCTGGGCCAGATAGGTGTCAATATCCCTGGGGTTGATGACCCCGCAGTTTTTTAAAACAATCCTTTGTTCTGGCACCGCCACCCTCCAATATCCCTGCTGTTCAAAATGGGCCAAGAGGATAGGAACGCCGTCATTCCTGCGAAAACAGGAATCCAGGATTTTTTTAAAGGCATTTCTGGATTCGGCTTTCGCCGGAATGACGAATCCGCCGATTCGAAATCTATAGTGAACGTCATAAATAATTTGTCATCGCCAACTCAACTCCAATGACCTGTGGGCTGCAGAAATCCCCCCGCGCCCCCCTTTATTAAAGGGGGGTTGGGGGGATTTCGGGAGATGACTGGGTTGATCCCCGTGGTTCTCTGTTAACGTCGACTTACTTCTGTCGTCTCCTATAATTTGGACAAGAGTGCTCCAAAATAATTCTTATTTATACGTGCTCAGGATCTCCGCAATTTTGACCGGGGTCAGATGTCCATACACTTGATCGTTGATCAACATGGCCGGGGCCATATCGCAGGCGCCGATGCAGTTCGTCAGTTCAAAGGAAAATTTCCCGTCGGGGGTGGTCTGACCGGGGGTAATTCCGATTTCGTTGGCCACGCCCTGGATAATCGTTGGGGAGTTTTTGAGATAGCAGGGAATGCTTTTGCAGATTCGGATCGTGTATCTGCCAAGGGGCCGGGTGGAAAGAAAAGAGTAAAAAGTTGTAACCCCGTACACCTCGCTGATCGGGATACCCAGAGATCGAGCCGTCTCGCCCATAAATTCCCTGGACACGTACCCAGACTTCTTCTGCGCCTCCTTCAGCGTCTCCAAGAGCTGCGCTCGCTCCCGGGTTGTAAGTGAGGTTGCGTTTTGAACGGTATTCATTTCGGCTCCCCAGGCTTGACCGGTTTACTTAAAGCCCCCGTGGGACAGTAGTCAATACAGATGCCGCACTCCCGGCAGATTTCCGTAGTCAGCGGGCCATCGAAATCCACGACCACCTTGGAGGCAAAACCGCGGTAAGCGATGCTGTACACATTTTTTTTGGCGACTTCCCAGCAGGCGCCGACACATTTGCGGCAGAGGATGCATTTGGACATGTCGCGCCGGACATAGGGATTGAATTCCTCGATGGGATACCAGCGGGGCCTCCTCATCAGAAACCGGGGAGTTCCACCTTCCAGTTGGTCGGCGAGTTTGCGAAGATCGCATTTCGGAGTGTGTTCATCGGTAATGCATTCCCCCGTGTGGCCCGCCATTAAGAGCTCCACCGTGGCTTTCCGCGCTCTCAATACTTTGGGAGAGGCAGTATGGATGACCATTCCGTTGGCCAGCGGTGTATGGCAGGAACCTACCAGGGTCCTCGCTCCTTCCATTTCCACGACGCACACCCGGCAGTTGCCCGTCGGGGTCAGGTCCGGGTGGTGACAGAGGGTTGGGATCTCAACGCCGATCGTTCGAGCCACTTCCAGGATCGTCATCCCTTCGTGCCCGCTCACTTCACGGCCATCGATTCGGGCTTTTACCTCGTTCATTTTAGGCACCTGGTAGTGCGGCAAAGCCGCAACCAAAGGAAACGGTTAACTCCTGATCAACGAATCACCCCCCCCATCCCCCCTCGAAGGGGAGGGCGGGGGGGGATTTTTGCTTTCATAATTTAAAAACTTGGATCATCTCCAATTTAGTTGATCGAATTCTTCTTGAAAACCTAACAAGGGTTCGGAAGGAAAGGCAGATTCCGACACAAGCCTTGGCGGGATAAAGCTTCGGTACCAAGGACCGAATGGCTCTCCGCGATGCGCAGCGGGGACCGGAACGGGCCTGCTTCAAAGGACAGAAGAACATCCCCGCCAGAACCATGAACGGAATAGGTGCGTCATGATTGTGGCGGAATTTGCCTTTCCTTCCGGACCCCTGGAACCCCAGCACAAGTTACCATTCCCACCGTATTTTCCTTCAACTAAATTGGAGATGATCCTAATTTAAAAACTTAGAAAATTGGGAGTACAGATGTTGTTCGGCTAAACCAACATTTTCCTTCGGAGGATAGGGGTTTCTCCGTCGAAGAGATGAATCACATCCGGGCTGAAATACACCCACACGGTCTCGCCCGTCGCGTATCTTTCCGTCGCCTGGACAACGGCCTTCACCTCGCCGGCCACCCCTCCAAATTTGATCGTCAACACCGTCTTCTCGCCCTGGAACTCGACAATCTTCACCAGCCCGGGAATGCTGGCTTCCTTTCCATCCGTGCGGGATACCTGGATTTCCTGGGGGCGCACACCGATTGTGATCTCCGCCCCAAGATATTTCGCGTCAATCTCTCCTCGGAAGGTAAAGACCCTCTTCCCTTCAGGGGTGGGAATAAAAACAATCGGGCCACTCTCGATCTTCCCGGGGATAAAATTCATGGCCGGCTCTCCCACGAAGTAGGCCACAAACCGGTTTGCCGGCTGGTTCCATATTTCTTCAACAGTTCCGATCTGCTGCAACTCAGACTTGTTGATAATCGCCATGCGATCGCAGAGGGAAACGGCCTCAGCCTGGTCGTGGGTAACATAGATCGTGGTGTTCCCAAGATCATCATGGAGCCGTCGGATCCGGGCTCTAAGCTCGGTCCTTACCCGCTGATCCATGTGGGAGATGGGCTCGTCCAAAAGGGTGACGTTGGGTTTCCGGACAAAAGCCCGGGCCAAGGAGACCCTCTGCTGATGGCCACCAGCCAAAGAAGAGGGGGAGGTATTCAAGATGCCCGTCAGGTCGAGAAGCTCAGCGATGGATTTGACCTTTTGGTCCACCTCCGATCGGCTCATTCCCCTGGCCCGGAGAGGGAAGGCGATATTTTCGTAGACGTTCAACCGCTGGTAAAGGGCGTAGGACTCGAAAGCAAGAGCGATGTTCCTTTCCGCGGGTCCCAGGTGATTCACCACTTTTCCGTCGAACAAAATCTCACCCCGGGTAATCTCCTCTAACCCGGCCAGCATACGCAAGGTAGAGCTTTTCCCCCCTCCCGAGGGACCCACAATCGCCAGGAACTCTTTATTCTGGCAGGAAAAAGTAAGGTCCTTCACCCCGATCACATTCCCCCGGGGGTAAATTTTCCAGACGTGGTTGAGGTCCACCTTACTCACTTTTCAGGACTCCTTTACTTTGGGATTTTCCGCTGGGTAGAAGAACATGTGGTTTTGGTCAAAATCAACCCAGACCGCCTCCGATAGAGAATAGTCACAGAGGCCTTTTCCTCCCGTTGTCCTCGCATAAATGAAGGAAGGTTTCAACTCAAAGGTAACCACGGTGCTCTCCGTTTCGTGAACCATGGCGTACACCGGTAACTGGAAAGAATCTTCGGAAATCTTTTGCCTGTTTAACTTGATGTGCTCACTTCTTATCCCCAGGCGAGTTACCATTCGGCCCCTTTCTTGTTGAGCGGCCTTTGTCGCCGAATCTGCCAAATGATCCCGAATGGGGATGGTGAAATGCTCCCCCGCCTGGAAGAAGGTCTTCCCGTCCCGGGCAATGATTTCCCCGTCTATGAGGTTCATGGGGGGGTCGCCGATGAGTCCCCCCACAAAAGCAGTGGCGGGTTTATAGTAAACCTCTTCCGGCGTGCCTTCCTGCTCTATGACCCCTTTCCGCAAAACGGCCATGCGGTCAGAAAGAGACAACGCCTCCCGGTAATCGTGGGTCACGTAAATGACCGTACTTCGGTACTGAGTGGCAAATTCTTTGAGCAGGGTCTGAGTGGAAAATTTCAGTCTGGCGTCCAGGTGGGCGATGGGTTCATCGAGCAAATACACCTCAGCCTTCCGTACCAGCGCCCGGGCCAAAGATACCCGCTGCTTTTGCCCCCCGCTGAGATGCTGGGGCAACCTTTCCAGTAAATCTCCAATTCCCAGAAAATCGGCGATTTCTTCGACCTTTCGCCGTTCTTCCTGTGGCGACAGCTTCAGCCCCCAACGCGGAGCGCGCAGGGGGAAAGCAATATTATCGTAAACCTTTAAATGGGGATAGAGATTGTAAGTCTCAAAGGCCATGGAAACATTCCGATCCTGAGGAGGAAGGTCGTTCATGACGCGGTCGTTAAAATAGATCTTCCCGGAGGTGACCCTCTCTATGCCCGCGATCATCTTGAGGATCGTGCTCTTCCCGGCCCCGGTTGGACCGACAATGGAAAAGTACTGTCCTTCTTTAAGGGCAAAACTCATATTCTTGATGGCCGCCTTGCGCCCGTATAACTTCGTGACATTTTCAAACCTCACCTCCGCCATGGCTATTCTTCCACCTCCTTTTCTTCTTCAACGGGTCGAGGTCCATATTTGAATATGGCTATGGCGGCCAGGGTGGCGATGACCGCCCCGATCCATTGCGTCACATAGGGTTCCGCAAACCTGAGCCAGATAAAATTGATGCCAATCCAGGCCATAATGGCCCAGAAGAGCCAGTTTCCCATGGTCATTCGCGGTAGCATATCTCTATCCCCAAAGTTTATTTGTATTCACCAAAAAGAGCCCTGCTTAGCCCTTAACGGCTCCAAAGGTCAAGCCGCGGATTATGTACCTCTGCATGAACCAGGCGGCCAGTAAGGTGGGCAGCATGGCGATGGCCGCACCGGCCGCCATGGGTCCATATTGAACCTCAATGGAGCCCCAGAACGAGGAGATCATGACATTCACGGTTCTGGCGGCGAGCCGGGTAAAGAGGAAGGCATAGAAAAATTCGTTCCAGGACCAGATCAGGCAAAATACCGAGGTGACCGCCAGGCCCGGCAGAATCAAAGGAAATACGACCTTTCGGAAAATTTCCATCCGTCCGTACCCGTCGATCATGGCTGCCTGTTCCAGTTCCGCAGGGACCTCCCGGAAGAACCCATACAGCAAGAAAGTGGCAAAAGACGTGTTAAAGTAAACATATAATAGAATCAGGCAAACGTGGGTGTCGAGTAAGCCGATGGTCCGAAACATGATAAAGAAAGGAAGGGCCGCCACCACGCCCGGGAACATCCTGGTTGAAATGGTCGTGAAGAGCAGGTGTCCCTCTCCCGTATTCCAGCGGGCGAAACTATAGGCAGCCGGAACGGAAACCAGCATTACAAAAAAAGTACTGACGACACTCACAATGGCCGTATTGCCCAGATTGAACCAGAAGGGGAACTCCGTGAACAAACGCCGGTAATTATCCAGAGTAGGGGCAAAGACAATCAGCTTTTTAAGCTCCGTCGTGAAAATATCTCCGGGAGCTTTGAATGCGGTCAGGTAAATCCATAACAGCGGGCCGATGACAATCAGTAAAACGATGAGCGTTACCAGCCAAAATAAAGCCTTTTTCAGCATGGGTCCCCTTTCCGGTCAGGTTATTGTTTTCCGGGCCATAGAAGCGTTGAGTGCGGGTTCTAAATCACCTTTCGATGCACCCCCGAGAAGCTGATGGGACTGGGAAAATCCAGTTTACTTGATCATCCCCAGGGATTTCATGAGCTGCCGGAACATGAGCGAACAAAGAGCGATGGTTAAAAACAGGGAGAAAATAGCCATCGCCGAACCGTAGCCCACGTCGAAATAAACAAAAGCAGTCCGGTAAACCGTCCAGTCCAGCAGCTCGGTTTTGACGCCCCCTCGGGTCGTGCCATACAAAGGGTCGAATAATCTTATTAACCACATCGTCCTCAGTACGACGATAATCATGATGAGCGGACTCAGCATCGGCAAAGTGAGTCTTCGAAAAATATACCAGGCAGAAGCTCCATCCACTTTGGCAGCTTCGAAGACATCCTTGGGCAGGCTTCTGAGTCCCGCCAGCAGGACAAAGACCGAAAACGGAAACCACTGCCAGATGGTTATGAGACATATGGTGTACAGAGCAAACCCCGGCGTCCACCAGTAAATCTTCCCCAGCCCGATCGCGGATAAAATCTGGTTGACCGCCCCAAAATCAAATTCGAGCATGAAATTCCAGAGCAAGGATAGAACCAGAGGGGCTACCAACAAAGGCAAGAGGGCAAGTCCTCGTACGATATTCTGCCCCCTGAATTCCCGGTTCCACAACAAAGCTAAACCCAGGCCAATGACCAATTCCGCAAGGGTGCAGATTACGAGGACTTCAAAGGTCCGGCCAAATGCCTCCAGGAAAGAAGTATCGTTCAACATCTGCCGGTAATTGTGTAAACCGACGAAAATGGCATCCCCTTGCATTCCCCACTCGTGGAATGAGTAATAAATACAGTAGAACAAAGGATAAAACATGAAAATGAGCAACAAGAGCGCGAGCGGGATGAGAAGGGTCCACTTGAAGTATTTTTCGTTGGTAAGGATCTCCCACGTGGAGGCCTTCCTGCTTGCCTGATAAACGTCTGGTTTCACCATGGTAGCTCGTTCCATATTTTCTTTTACCCTATGCCGGATAGCTTTCCTTGAACTGGCTTTCGCCCCTCTCACTTACCGGAGGCTGGGTCGCAATCCTTTTCGCTCTTATTGACTATATCTCGCCACAAAATCCCCCCGGTTCCCCCTGAAGCTGCGAAATAATCTCCAAGTTCACCCCCACCCTGGCCCTCCCCCGTCGAGGGGGAGGGGATTTATTTTTATGGATCTCTCCAATTTAGTTGATCGAATTCTTCTTGAAAACCTAACAAGGGTTCGGAAGGAAAGGCAAATTCCGACACAAGCATTGGCGGGATAAAGCTTCGGTACCAAGGACCGAATGACTCTCCGCGATGCGCAGCGGGGGCCTGAACGGGCCTGCTTCAAAGGACAGAAGAACATCCCCGCCAGAACCATGAACGGATAGGTGCGTCATGATTGTGGCGGAATTTGCCTTTCCTTCCGAACCCCTGGAACCCCAGCACAATTTACCAGTCCCGCCGTATTTTCCTTCAACTAAATTGGAGATGATCCATTTTTATTTCAAAATTTTATCCTCGCCCCTCGCGGGAGAGGGCAGGGGGAGGGGGAATATTCCAGTTTCTTCACAGCTTCCCTTTGACGGTCGAATTCACCAGGGATTGCCGAACACCCAATGTCCAGTTTTCTTGGTCGGACGCTATAATTACCTATTGCGACCCAGCCTCTCCAGGGGAATAAGAGGGGCTGACTATTTCTCCTCGCGGATTTTTACTGTCTTGTCGAATTTGGAGGTCAATTCCATTGTTTTGGCCGTAACCTCAGCGACGGCTTGATCAATGTTTCCCTCACCTGCCATAGGTTTATGAAAGACATTCATTTGCATCTCATAGACCTTCCCGCCAGCCTTGGTATTGAAATACCAATAGTTGGGGACATACTTTGCCTGCTTTTTCCAACTGTCCAGGAGGTAGTCACACAGAATTCCGAATGGGTAGCGGTTTTCCGGCTTCTGCCACATCGGATCCCGTAAAACATCCATCCGGGTGCTCAGCTGCCCACCCTCTTTCTGGACCGCTTGATGACAATCAAAAGAGGCTAGGTACCGAACGAGCCAATAGGCAGCTTCAGGATTCTTTGAGGCCTTGGATACTCCAACCGACCAGGCACCCGTGTAGGGTTGTCCGCCAACCGTCGGGTATATGCCCAATTTACCCTCGGGAACATTCTTCTTGAGGATATCGGCAGTCCAGGCAAAGCAGTTCGAGAACATGGTCGCCTGAATCATCGCCCGACCTTCTCCCTGCTGGGCAACAACAAAATCAAAGTTAGCCGTCAGGCAACCCGGAGAAGCCCATTGAAGTTGCTTCTTATAATCCGTGAAGACATCCTTAAGCACCTGCTTGTTCTTCTTGGTGATCACAAATTCCTTCAACTTGCCTTTATCATCTTTGACGACCGTGACATAATCCGACCCCCTACCCCAGACGCGGCAACTGATCTCATCGTTGATCTGATAGGCGCCGGCCTGCAGGGCCAGACCATAGACGTCGTGTTCCAGGGCCTTGCCTTTCAGCATTTCCCCCTTCTTGCGAGTAAAGAACTGGCCCTGGTCAATCAGCTCTTTATCCGTTGTCGCGGGCTTCAAGTCATATCCAAATTTCTTCTTAAAATTCTCTTTTTCCGTTGCATCATCAAACACATCCTGGCGGATGAACATACCCATATGGTATGTGTAAAAGGGCAGGACCATTTGCTCGCCGTAAGCTTGACCGCAAATCAAAATGGATGGCGAGTGGTTCTCAACATCCTTGCGAAGTCCCTCGACACCCTTTGGGTCCCACTTTTTCGCTAAATCATTCAGCTTGAAGAGATAGGGTGACCATTCGACCGTCCATGCAGTTTCGACGTAGACAACGTCGTAGTACCCGGTCCCGGCCATAAGCTCCACATTTTCCTTGGAGTACACCACCGGGGAGGCAACCCTCTCGACGTTCACTTTGACGCCGGTCTTTTTGGTAAATTCAGCGATATACGGCATCACCTTATCCCAAACTTGACCGGTTTCAACGACCGTGTTGATATCCTTTTTATTTTTTATTTCCGGAATGTCTTTGAGGCCAAATTTTTCCTGGGCATTTACGATCCCCCAGCTGAGAATTAGAAGGGCGCAACACAGAAACGCGAACGCTCTTTTCATCTCCATTCTCCTTTCGTAAATTTTTTGGAAAACCCCAGCAGCGATCCATGGACCTCGATCCGCAACCCTCCGACCTCACCCCCTTTCGGCTTTTTTCCATAAACAGAATAATAAAGTATAACACCTTTTGCCCCAATGAACTTACCTGGGTTCAGGCGGGTCTCTCGAGGTCGGGGAGGAGGAGGGGGCCCCGGATGAGAACCTGGATGGCTCCCGCCACCGGGAGGGCGAGGAAAGCCGCGTCAGCCTTGACGTGCAGTAACAGTATTGATGGCGCCAACAGGTACTTTTTTCTGTGGGTGTTTACCCAAATAAAAAGATTTCCGGATTTACCATGGCCCCCACGAACCCCGCTTCTTTCACCTCGTGGCAGCTATGACGAACACCCGGTTGTCCATTGAGCGAACCGGGCAGAAGATGGACCGGTTGCGAGCCGTGATGATGAGCTTTTCCATCTCGGATCTCCCTTGTTGATGACCACGCAAAAAGTCTCTTGGATGGTGCCCCCGGCGGAAGTCGTGTTCCAGTATGTTTTCATTTAACTGGATTCCGGCTTTCGCCGGAATGCCGAAAAGATTTGTTTTCGGCGTTTATGGAATCGCCTTCTTAGGCCGGCTCCTTGCCCGTGCGGGGGCGGCGGCGCCTGGTTACGGCAGTTCCCCCAGCTCTCTCAGAAATTCCCGGAGCTTGATCAGCTTGATGTCGCGCTCTCTCATCACCTCTTCAGCCGTTCGGCCCTGGTAATCATAAAAACCGCTCCCGGTTTTCACCCCCAGCCGGCCCTGCTCGATCAATCGATCCAGGGTTTTCGAAGACCCCACCACCTCGGGAGGCTGGTAAAGGCGGTTGTTCATATTTCTCTGGACGGTATCAAGCCCCGCAAAGTCTTCCCGTTTCATCAATCCCAGGATGGGAATCCGCAGGCCGAAACTGGCCTTGCTCGCCTCATCGATGTCTTCGGGTGTGGCGTAGCCGTTGTCCAGGAGGAAATGGGCCTCGATCCGCAGGGCGGCCTGAAGACGATTGGAGATAAAGCCCGGGAGAAACTTGGTGATCAGGATCGGTTTCTTTCCTATTTCGGTGAGGAAATCCTTCACCGCGGCCACCGTCTCCGCCGAGGTCCGGGGTCCCTTTACCACCTCGACCAGGGGCACCAGGTGGGGCGGGGCGAACCAGTGCGTGATGAGAACTTTGTCCGGGCGCCCGGTTTCCACGAATTTGAAGATGTCGAGGTAAGAAGTGTTGCTGGCCAGTATGGCCTGGGGAGGGCAGAGCCGGTCGAGGGCGGCGAACATCTCCTTCTTTGCCGCCGGGTCCTCGATGATCGCCTCGATGACGAATTCGGCCTTTTCCGCCGCCGTTTCGATGCGGGTCGTCGTTTGGATGCGGCCGAGGACGGCTGCCGGCTCCTTCCGGTTCAGCATGTCCAACTCCGCCAGAGTTTTCAGGTTGGAAGAAATTAAGCTTTTCGCCTTGTTCAGGATTTCTTCCCGGACGTCACTCAGCCATACGTTGCACCCTCCCTGGGCGAACGCCTGGGCCAGGGAATGGCCCATCGTGCCCGCCCCGATCACCGCTACGTTTTTGATTTTGGTTGTTGGCATTTTTCTTCCTCCGGATTGTTATTATAGTGAACGGCTTAAGTAAGTCGACATCCAGTTGCCTCTTATTGACTTATGTCTCGCCGTAAAATCCCCCCTGCCCCCCTTTGATAAAGGGGGGTTTGGGGGGATTTACCAGGGATTGCCCATGCAATGTCCACTTTCTTTGCTCGGGCACTATAGCTACCGTATTCCTGATTCACAGCGCGACAAAAGAATAGGAAGAATTTCTTTCGGGACGCGAACGAACGCAGATGGGCTCAGATGATATTAACAACCCGGGAACAGGGATTTTAAATCCTGTAAATCTGCGTTCATCTGCGTCCAAAATAGACAAAAAAGTTCTAACGATATCGTTCCGAGTTCACCCGGAGTTCGGCGAGGTAATCCGCGATCATCTTTTCGAGGGAATATTCCAATTTCCACCCCCACTCTTCCTGCGCCCGGCTGTCGTCGAGGGTGTACTTCGAAACTTTGTTGTGGAAGGCCATGGCCGCCGGGTCGGGCTTGAAACGGAAAGCCGCCCGGGGGAGGTGTTTTTGGATTTCGGCCACCAGCTCTCCCGCGGAGATGGGGGGCTTCACTCCCGCGATCAGGTAGCAGACCGTCCGGATCTTCTCCGGGGGCGCGGCTTCGAGAAGGAGAAGAGACCGGGCTGCGTCCTTGAAGTAAAGGACCGGGCAGCGGACTTCCGGGTCCACGAAGATTTCGTAAGCTTCCCCGTAAAAAGCCTTCTCCACGGCCAGGGCGTTGTACATGGAAAGCCCGGCGCTCTGGGTGCCCGGCCCGATCACGGATGGGAAACGGACCGCACGGAAATCGATCCCGTACTTGCTCCGGTAAAACCTGCCCAGGAGCTCGGCGAACACCTTGGTGGACCCATACATGGTCTCCGGCCGCTGCAGGGTGAAATCGTCGATCACCGGGGTTTGAATGTCGAGTCCGTAAGTGCCCCGCGTGCTGCTGAAGACGACCTTGGGAACCTGGAAAAGCCGGGCGGCTTCCAACACGTGATAAGTCCCCGCGACATTGCTGGAAAAAGCCGACTGGGGATCGGCGTTGGATGGCAGCGAAAGCATTCCCCCGAGGTGATAGATGACCCGGGGGGCGCTGGCCTTCACCGTCTCCAGGACCCTGGAGAAATTTCCCAGGTCCCCCTGGATAACCTTGACCCGATCTTCAATTCCCAAAAACCGCTGGGTTCCTCTCCACTTGTCAAAAACCCATACCTGCTCGCCTTTTTCGGCCAGAAAACGGGTCAACATCGCCCCGACAAGCCCGCTCCCGCCGGTGACTAGAATGGCCATTTACTCCTCCTTCGATTGCCAATGTCTTTCATTTTCTTTTTCGGATCATCTCCAATTTACGTGATCGAATATTTGTTTGAAGCCTCACGAGGGTCCGGAAGGAAAGGCAGATTCCGCCGCAAGCCCTGTACCGTGCTGGTGCAGGGCAAGCCTTGGCGGGATAAAGCTTCGGTCAAAGGGCTGGCGAACTTTCCGAAAGGCGCTGCGGGGACAGGAAAGGGTTGATTCGGAGGATAGAAGAACATCCCCGCCAGAACCAAGAAGGAATACGTGTCCCGCCACGGGCGGGATTGTGGCGGAATCTGCCTTTCCTTCCGGACCCCTGGAAGCAGCACAAGTTACCTTTGCCACCCTATTTTCCTTCACGTAAATTGGAGATGATCCTCTTTTTCTTCGCCCCGGCCAGGTTGAGCCGCTCCGCTTCGTGTTTCCCTTGGGGAAAATGACGCCGCCCGCCGGGCTATATTTCGCCTTCCTTGATCTCCTTCAGTTTCCCGGCGGAAAACCGCGGAAAAAGCGGGAGAACCAGCAAAAGAACGGTGAGCCCCAGAAGGGTCGCCGAAATGGGGTGGGTCACGAAGATGAGAAAGCTGCCCTGCGAAACGAGCAAGCTCTGCCGCAGGGAGTTCTCCATCATGGGCCCCAGGACGAGGGCCAGAATCAGGGGGGCCGCGTCGTAGTCGAATTTTTTTAAGAGATATCCGACGATCCCGAAAAAGATCATAAGCAGGACATCGTCCGTGCTGTAATTCAGGCTGTAGGACCCGATGACGCAAAAGAGAAGGATCAGGGGAAAGAGGATCTGGTACGGGACTTTCAGTATTTTTATCCAGATGCCGATGAGTGGCAGGTTCAGGACCAGGAGCATGGCGTTTCCGATGTACATGCTGGCCACCACGCCCCAGAAGATATCGCCGTGATTCTTGAGCAGCAGAGGGCCGACCTGGACCCCGTGGGTCAGCAGAAGGCCCAGAAGGAGAGCCATGACCGCGTTGGAGGGGATCCCCAGCGTGAGGAGGGGAATGAAAGCCCCCCCGGCCCCGGCGTTGTTGGCGGACTCGGGTCCGGCAACTCCTTCGATCGCCCCGGTCCCGAATCTCTCCGGGTGTTTGGAAAACCTCTTTTCCACGGCGTAGGAGGTAAAAGAGGAAACGAACGCTCCCCCTCCGGGCAGAATTCCGAGGAAGAAGCCCAAAAAAGATCCGCGGAAGATGGGCAGGATGGAATCTTTCCAATCTTTAAGATTGGGCAGGAGGTGGGAGATCTTCGCCTTGAAGATCTCCTGGTGAAAGGATTCCTCCAGGTTCAGCATGACCTCTGAAATTCCGAAGAGTCCCATCACCACGGGGATGAGCCCCACGCCATCCATGAGCAGGTCGAGCCCGAAGGTGAACTTCGGTTTCCCCACCATGATATCCATTCCCACCGTGCCCAGGAACAGGCCGACAGCCGCCATCATCATGGCTTTGATCATGGAGCCCCTGGCCAGGAAGGAAACCATTACGAGCCCCAGGCACATGAGGGAAAAATACTCGGTGAAGCCGAACCGGACGGCGAAGTTGGCCAGGGGCGGGGCGAGGAGCATCAGGCCCAGTATGCTGACCGTTCCGCCGATGAACGAGCCGAATGCCGAAATCCCCAAGGCAGGACCCGCCCTGCCTTGGCGCGCCATTTGATAGCCGTCGATGCAGGTGACCACCGTGGAAGCCTCCCCGGGGATGTTGAGGAGTATGGACGTGGTCGATCCACCGTACTGGGCACCGTAGTAGATCCCGGCGAGCATGATAATGCCGGAAACGGGGGGTATGTGGAGGGTGGCGGTGAACAGCAAGGACATAGCGGCCACCGGCCCAAGGCCCGGGAGCACCCCCACGAGGGTGCCCATCAGTACGCCCAAAAAACAGTAAACGAGATTCTGCCACGCCAGGACTACGGAAAACCCATAGGAGAGCTCGGACAACATGGAACGATTGCTCTTGCCTCAAAATCCGGGGAAACCCCGGGGCAGCTGGACGTCGAGCCAGTACTGAAAGATCACGTAAGAGATGATCGCCGCAAGAAAGGTAACGTAAAAGACGGCGGGCCATTTCTCCCGGCCGATTCTCCTCAGAAGGAATCCCAGGAATAAAAGGGTGCTGGCAAAGAAGCCCGCGTACTTCATCCCAATCACGTAAAGAAGAAGCGCCGCGACGGTCCAGACCATCCGGCGCGTGCCGTCGGGGTTCGGCCAGAAAGCCTTCCCCTTCTCTTCGGGAGCCATCTTCCGGCAGTGCAGAAGCAGCAGGAGCGAAAGAAGCCCCAGGAGCGCTCCCGCCACGAAGGAAAAGAAACCCGGCCCCGGATGGTGGAGATCTCCCAGGGAGAGCCTGACCGAACCCCAGCAGATCAGCAGGGCGATCCCGAGCCAGAACAGGCTGCTTCGCGCGTCCTTATTTTTCATCGGTGCCGAGAATGTTCGAGGGACGAAACGACTTTCGCTCCAGGTCACGCGGAAGAGATACGAATTGCCCCAGGGGTTGGCATTCAAAGCCTTCCCGCAATCGCTGTCCCGAATCCCGCTTGAATTCGGAACGGCCCTGAGCGGAGAGGATTCTGCCGGAGCCGGCGGCTATTTCATTTCATTTCTTTAAAGATCGCCTGGATGGCGTCCCTCTGGACCCTGTTCTCCTTGTCCATTTCCTCAGGGCCCAGGAAAGAAATTTCGGGACCCAGTTGCCTGTACCGATCCTCGAGGAAGGCCCTATGCTCCTCCAGGACCTTCTTGCTGGCCTGATAAACGGTCTGAACGACCTCTTTGGGAACTCCTTTCGGGGCCATGAGACCATACCAGAGCGGGAAGACAACGGGGTAGCCGGCATCGGTAAAAGTGGGAACGCTGGGGAGAGATTTCATTCGGTCCTTCTGCATGATGCCCAGCAGCCGGAACGCGCCCGAGTCCATGTGGGGTTTCAAGGGGCCCAGATCGGAACACACCAGGTCCACATGGCCGCCGAGCAGGGCGGTGGCCGCCGGGGCGGAGCCCGGGGTAGGGACATGGGTCATCTTGATTTTCGCCTCTTTCGAGAACATCTCCATTCCGAAATGGGTCGAACCGAAAGCCCCGGAAGTCGAGTAGGTCAGCTTTCCCGGGGCTGCCTTCGCCGCTTCCACCAGGTCTTTCAGGGTCTTGATGGCCGAGGTGGATTTCACCGCAACCCCCATCGGAGTGAGGACATACCGGCATACCGGGGCGAAGGACTCCAGGGTAAAGTCCAGCCCCTCCTTGGTGAGGGGTCCTACGACGATCGGGCCGGTGGAACAGCCGAAGAGCGTGTAGCCATCCGGCCTCGACTTGGCTACGAACGAGGCCCCGACGCTTCCCCCTGCTCCCGGCTTGTAAACGAAAGAGAGCGGCTGGCCCAGATACTCGGGCAGCTTGTCGGTAAACGGCCGGACATAAGTATCCGTGCTCCCGGGATTATAGGCGATCACCACCTGGATCGGGCGGATGGGGTATTGCTTATCCGCAGCCCAGGTTCCCCCTGCGGTTGAACCGATCAGCGCCGCAGCGATTGCGATACCCAAAAAAATAACCAACGGCGAAAATTTCTGTCTGGTCATGATTTTCCTCCCATTTGTGCGAAAACGGAATTTGCGCCGAGCCCTCCGACAGGGGAGGAGCTGTTTTCCAGCGGATGGGAACAGGGGCTAAATCATTCCTGGTTTCAAATCGCTCCCGATCATTTTCCAAGGCCTGTGAATCTCTTGATCGGCAGAGAGCGAGAGGGGAAATTCAGCGGTATTTTTCCTGGGGAGGCCATCACCTTTGCCGGAAACTCAAAGGGAAGCGGCTCGCCCATAGGCCGAAGTAATAACAGAAGGGCCTGAGGATTGTCAAGAAATAATCGGGCGGGTCAGGGGAAGGTGATTTGGGGAATTCTTCAAGAACCAGGCTCATTCCCATTTCGCCGGATGGAAATAGACCCGGGAGTAAGGGATCAGGAGGAGACGCCGATCCGGGGAGCCATTTTTCGTCTTGCGCCAAGGTAACAGATCGTATTGACGCATGCGACGAGAACCAATCCCACGATGGTGGTGATCATTTCCGGAAAGGCGATCAAGAGACCGCCGATGACCAGGGGAATCCGGGCGGACCAACGGATGGTTCCGATCTTCCACAGGTAGCCTTCCAGGGCGGAACCCAGGTAGTAAATGCCTACCACCGCAAAGCAGGTGACCAGAATGATCTCCCACCAGGGGCCATGAGTCAGCAAAGCCGGATTGTAGGCAAAAAAGAAGGGGATGATGTACTTTACCGCCCCGAGTCTCATGGCGGTCCAGCCGGTCTGCATGAAATTCGAGCCGGCGAGCCCGCTCGCCGCGCTGACGCAAAGGGCGACCGGCGGGGTGATCTCGGACAAGACCCCCCAGTAGAACACGAACAGGTGAGCGGCTAGCGGATCGATCCCCAGCTGAATGAGAGCGGGGACCATGACGATGGCCAGGAAAATATAACAGGCCGTGATCGTCATCCCGAGGCCCAGAACGAAACTGGAAAGGGCGCCCATGAGGAGGATGAGAAAGAGGTTGTCCCCAACGGCGCCGACCAGCTCGCGGGAAAAAGCTAGGGCGACGCCGGTAATGGAGAGGCCCCCGATGATCAGCCCGGCTGCGGCTAGAATGGCCACCAGTTGGGTGGTCACCCTTCCGACCGAGGCGATCATGGCAATGAATTTCTTCGGGGTCAGGCGGGTCTCTTTTTTTATCATCGACAACAGCACGAGAGCGCCGCTCGCGTAATACGGCGCCCGGGCTTCCAGGCGCAAGGTCATGAGGAGATAGACCATGAGGACGATCACGAAGATATAAAACCAACCTTCGCGCAGCGTGCCCCAGAACGAGGGCAGGTCTTCTTTGGGCAGCCCTTTCAGGTTGGCTTTCGCCGCGTACCCGTCGACCTGGACAAAGAGGCCCAGATAGTACAGGGACGCGGGAATGAAAGCCCCGATGGCCACGTAGGCGTAAGGCATGTTTAAGAAAGAAGCCATGATGAAAGCGGCCGCCCCCATGACCGGAGGCATGATCGGCCCGCCCGTCGAAGCGCAGGCTTCGATCGCCGCGGCCATGTGCGGGGGGAATCCGGTGTTCTTCATGGCCGAGATGGTCATCGCCCCGATGGTGAGGGTGTTGGAGGTGGTGCTGCCGCTGATCATCCCGAAAAAGGCGCTGGCCAGGATGCTGATCTTCGCCGCGCCGCCCCGGGTGCTGCCCAGGAGAGACTGGGCGAGCTTGAAAAAGAAGGCTCCCCCGCCCGTGCTCTGCAGGACGATTCCGAAGACCATAAATCCGATGAGGAGCGTGCAGACCACGTCCAGCGGGATGCCCAGGATGCCGCTGGATCCCATGGCGTACAGCCGGGCCGTAGTCAGGATATCGTAGGATTGCCCCTGCATGAAACCCGGCATATAGATGGCGAAAAGAGGATAAGCGGAAAAGATCAGGCACATGACGGTCATGTAAATATCGGTGGACCGCCGCACCGCCTCCAGTACGAGGATGCAGAGGAGTACGCTGAAAATCGTTGGCGCGAGGGGCGCTTGGTACTCCCATCCTTTTTCGATGATTTGGATCCCGTGCATCCCGAAATAGGCGTTGATGATCACTGCCACGAGGAAAAAAATCACGTCGTACCAGGGTACATGGCCTGAAGCGGATTTGGCCGCCGGATAAAGGAGGAAGACGCTGGACAGGTAAAAAGCCAGGCTCCAGTACAGGTAAGCGTTGTCCATGGGGGCGAAGCCGAGCAGGTGCCAGCTGAAGAGCTGGTTCAGGGCGAGCACAATCCCCAGGATGGAAAAAATCACAAAAATGAAACGCCAGTATTTACCGATCTTTTCAAATCTGCTTTCCATAATCCATATCCTAAACCGACTCATCCGGTTTGCAGGGTTGAAGATGCGGCGGAAAGATTCACCGGACCGATGGGTAGGTTCCGCCGGGGGAGGGCGGTCATTCATCACGCCCGCTCCCGCGAGGGCACGTTTCCGGAAAGGCGACGGCTAGAGCCTTGGCAGGAGCGAGTGACAAAAAGGCCGAAGAGGGGTCCTCTTTCCCTCTTCGGCCCTGGAAAGGAGAGAGCCGAGCCTAGTCCTTGATTTCCTTTCTCTTGCTCATCCAGAATTCAGGAAAATCCTTTTCCGATATTTTCTTGGAGTTGGCTTCTTCCAGCGCCGGCGTCCAGGCTTGTTTCACCCTCTTCAGGCGTTCCAGGAATTTCGCGTTCCACTGTTCGGCTTCGGCCGTCCACATTCCCTTCTCTTTCAGGTACCGGATCGCCCCTTCGTGAAAGGGAGCCCCGGCCGGCGTTTTCCCGGCCCTGGAAAGGGCCCACTCCGGCATCTCCGGGTCGGCGCCTTTATACATTTCAAACGTTTCATCGAACCCCTTTATCAACGCATAGACCTCGTTCGCGTCCTGCTTGGCGTAGCAGACCAATTGGGGATAGGTGTAAGTTGGGATTTCCTTGAACTGGCCCTTTTTGAACCCCGGGCCCATGTCGTACTTTCCCGGCCGGATCCAGGGGGTGATCGCCTGGAGCCTTTTCCAGCCTTCCACATCGGAGGCGGGAAATTCCGGCCAGGAGATGCCCTGGGGAGAAGCCTCCAGTTCATAAAGCAGGGGGGCGGTGATTCCGTAGGCAGATGGCGTCGATTTTCCCCTCGGTCAACCCTTTTCCCGCGGCCGCATAGCTCGGCAGGTCGACCCGCTGAACATCTTTCCAGGTCAGGCCCGCGAAGGCGAGAAACGCCTCGGTCTTCACGTTGTTCGTCGAAGCGCCGGGAATCCACCCGATCCTCTTCCCCTTGCAATCCTTTAGGGTCTTGATTCCGCTTTTGGCGGTGGCCACCAGGCTGATCGGCGCGGGGTGGGCGAGGAGCACCCTCAGATCCTGCGGTCCCCAGTCCCGAGTGGCAAAATCATAAATCCCCTCGCTCGCGAAGTAGGTCTCGTCGGCGAGCAAGCCGTACGTTGCGGCCCCGGTCTTCATCGGCATGAGCCGTCCTACCGACGTGCCCGAGGGAAGAATTCTCACCTTTGTCCCATATACTTTGGTCAAGGCATTTGAAATGGCGGCCCCCTGCACGTACCCGCGTGAACCCACGTCAAACGCGCTCCAGGTCATCATGCCCGGAAGTTTTGGGCCCTTGGCGGCTTCCGCCGCAAAAGAAGGAAATGCCGCAAGGCACAGCAGGGCGATCAGGACAACTACACCGGCCAAACTCACTCTTCTCATTCCGACCTCCATTAGTTTTCTCGGCACAATACCGGGCATCTTTCCTGCGGCCTGGAAAAACCCGAATGCCTTCCCCGGTTCGGTTTTCATACCGCTCTTGAAGGGGGAAAGTCAAGCTGTTTCTGCCCCTCCTCTCTTCTTCATGATCTCCATGAATCCTCTCTTTGGAATTGACTTGGCGCGCGGGGAAATCATATACTTCTTCCAGCGACAGGAGCCTCCATGAACCCCGGAGGTCGAGCATCGTCTTCGCTCCCGAAGTGGGTCCAGTACGGCTTCACGCCCAGGGTCGCCGCTTCGTCAGTCATGACGCCATCAGGCAGAACCCGTTTCAAAAAAACACACAATAAAGGAGATTTTTCATGGACAAAGTTTTCATCACCGCCGCGGTGACCGGTTCCGGTCCGACGAGGAAGAACAGCCCTTACATCCCCTACACTCCCGAGGAGATCGCGAACGAGATCATCCGCTCCGCGGAGGCGGGGGCGGCCATTTCCCACGTCCACGTCCGCGACCCCAAGACGGGCGCTCCCGCGTTCGAGCTGGAGTATTTCAAGGAGATCCGGGAACGGGTGCGGTCGAAATGCGACATCCTGCTCAATTTCACCACCAGCGCGGCCAATCTCACCGGCGAAAACGTCACCGAACGGCGGCTGGGAACCACCACTCTGGGGCCGGACCTGTGCACGCTGGATATCGCCAGCATGAATTATCAGGACCGGGTCTTCATCAATCCTCCGGCCTGGGGCCCGATCTGCTGCAAAGTGGCCCGCGAGCGGGGGGTCAAACCGGAGCTGGAATGTTTCGACGCCGGACACGTCCGGCTGGCCATCCAGCTGGTTGAGCAGGGGTTAGTGGAGCCGCCGTATCTGTTCCAGATCTGCCTGGGCGTGCAGGGAGGAATGTCGGCGACCTGTAAGAATTTCATGTTCATGAAGGAAATCATCCCCCAGAAGGACGTGGTATGGACCACGCTCGGGAATCGGGCGGGAGGAGTTTCCCATGGCGGTCATGTCCATTTTGAACGGCGGCCACGTCCGGGTCGGTTTCGAGGACAACGTTTATTTGTCGAGGGGCGTGCTGGCCAAGAGCAACGCCGAGCTGGTCGAAAAAGCGGTGCGGCTGGCCAGGGAAATCGGGAGGGAGATCGCCACTCCGGATGAAGTTCGGGCATTGCTCAACATAAAGAAAAAGTCGTGACGTCGCGTATATTGGCGGAGAGAATCAAAAGGCAAAGCCGAAGCGAAGGAAATTACATAAACCGGGAAAGGCGGATGAATGAGCGATCCAACGGACGACGTGAAAGAAAAAACGCAGAAGACCGCGGACCTGTATTTCAAGGGGGTGGCCGGGGAGAGGCCGTTTCAAGTCTGGCGGTCCTTTGATAAGGAATTGGCAAAGGACATTTCCCTTTTCTACACGGGCAAGCTCTACGCCCGGGAGAAGATTCCCCACCGCACAAGACAGCTTGCGGCCGTGGCCGCCCTGACCGTTCTGGAACGAACGGAGGAGTTGAAGTTGCACCTCCACGCCGCCGTGAATGTCGGCTGTCCTCCCCAGGAAATTGCGGAGGTCATCTTCCAGATGGCCACTTACGGCGGGGTGCCGGTCGTCAACACCGCCCTCAAAGTCTTTCGGGAAGTCCTGCAGGAGAAAGGGCTCTGGCCTTTGGCAGAAAAAAAGCCCGCCCCTCAGGCCGCGGGAAATAAATAAACCCAAAATGTTTATCCGTTTGAAAGGGCTTTCCCAGAAGTCCCTCCCGTCCTCCGTCCCTTCGTCGTGAGCTCATTCGAACGCTCCGCGGAAGGCCGGGATCCGGTTACCTCGATGCATTCTGGATCCCGGCGTTCTGCGGAGAGCTCACGGCGAGCCTTTCGCCAGGGTGACGACCAATACAATGCTTGGCAAAACCGGAAAGTGAAAATCTGCTGGAGTGGGTTTGTATCCCGCATGGAGAGGAGCCATGAAACAAGAGATCGGATTCATCGGGTTGGGGACGATGGGGAAATGGATGGCGATCAACCTGATCAAAGCAGGTTTCCCGCTGAAGTTCTTCGCCCGGAGGAAAGAGGTTGTTGATGAGGTGACGGCCCGGGGGGGACGATTTGTCCCCTCTCCCGGAGAGATGATGGGCGAGGTCTCCTGGGTCATTCTCTGCCTGCCCAACACCGATACGGTCGAGGAGGTTTTCTTCGGAAGGGAAGGGGCCGCGGACGTTTTGAAACGGGGGCAGGTGGTGATCGATTGCAGCACGATCCATCCCCTCGGCGCGCGCAAGATCGCCCGGGAACTCAAGGGGCGCGGAATTGTTTTCTTGGACGCGCCGATCTCGGGGATGGAGGCCCGGGCCAAGGCCGGCACCCTGACCATCATGGTTGGGGGGGAGGAAAGTACGTTTCAACAGGTCCGCCCGGCCCTGGAGGCGATGGGGAACAAGATCCTGTACGTCGGGCCCTCGGGGAACGGGCAACTCATGAAGCTTACGAATCAGCTCCTGTTCAACATCCACTGCGCGGCCCTCGCGGAAGTACTTCCCATGGCCGTGAAGATGGGCCTGGACCCGGAGCAGGCCGTAGCCGTCACCCGGGCCGGAACCGGGCAGTGTTTCGCCCTCGACAACTTCGGCCCGCTGATCCTCGAAGACAACTTCGGCCCGGGCTACCCCCTGGAGGACGCCTACAAAGACATGGTTCACGCGGGCGAGATCAGCAGCGCAAACCGGATCCCCCTCCCAGTCACGGCGGCCGCGATGGCCACCTACCAGATGGCCCTTGATCAGGGTCTGGGGAGGGAGAACAAGGGGGCCATGATTAAGGTTTGGGAGAAAGTTTTGGGGGTGCGGGTTAGGAAGAAAGGGTAGGTTCAAAGAGGAAATCAAAAGGCAAAGGGCAAAAATAAAAGGGCAAAGACAAAAATAAAAAAAAGTTTGGAGGTAAGGGGCAGCAGATATAATCGCCACTCACAACTGCTTATTACTTACTGCCTTTTGTACTAACGTTGTGTCTTTGAGGCTACTTACCACTATCCGTTGACTTTTTGGAGAGGGGCAACATGTCTGGAGCAAACGCCGGGGGAGGGAAGCTGGAGAAGGAAGCTCGGGAGTTGATCCGGGGGGCCGTCGATTTTCACATCCACACCGGGCCGGATATTTATCCCCGGCTTCTCAACGATATTGAAGTCGCCCGCCAGGCCAAACGGGCGGGGATGAGGGCGGTTCTGATCAAGAGCCATGCCACCATAACCGCCGACCGGGCCCAGGTCGCGGAGTTTGTCACCGGCCTGAAGGTTTTCGGGGGCGTCGCCTTGAACTGGCAGGTGGGAGGGCTGAACAAGTATGCGGTGGACTGCGCGGCGAAATTGGGGGCGCGCCAGGTCTGGATGCCCACGACCCACGCGGCGCATTACCTGAAATATGTCGACCATGTCCCCATGTTTGCCAAAGCGATGCCCAAAGACATACAGGGGATCCGGGTATTGCAGGAAGACGGGAATCTGGTGCCCAAGATCGGGCCCATCCTGGAAATAGTTGCCGCAAATAAGATGATTCTGGCCACCGGACATATCTCCCCGGAAGAGGGAATCGCACTCATCCGGGAGGCGCGCCGGGCCGGGGTGGAAAAGATCGTTGTCACTCATCCCTCGGCCAGCTTCGTCAACTACTCTACAGCCCAAATGCGGGAAGCGCTGAACGCCGGGGCGACATTTCTGGAACACGTTTTCAACGACTGCACCCCCCAGGTAGCCAACCCCATACCTCCAAGCGCCCTGGGAGATGCCATCAAAGCCGTGGGTCCGGAGAACTGCATCATGTCCACGGATTCGGGCCAGGTTGTAAACCCTCCTCCTGTGAAGGTGATGGCTTGGTATATCCGGGAGATGCTGCAGTACGGGTTTTCGCCGGAAGCGATCCGCACCATGACGGCGAAAAACCCGGCGGGAATTCTGGGAATCGAATAAATCGAGGCGGGGAAGACAGGAAGAAAAATCAAAAGGCAAAGGGCAAAAGGCAAAAATCAAAAATGAGATTCACCTTGTTTTTTTAAATGCAGGGTACACGCCGTGGATTTTTGCCTTTTGATTTTTGCCCTTTGCCCTTTGATTTTTTTTTGCTCAACTTGTCCCTTCTGAAACGCCTACCCGAAGATAAACTCCACTTTTCCCTGCTGGGCCTCTTTGGCTACTTTGAAGCCCTCTTCGAATTTCTCGGGGGGTAGTTTGTGGGTGGCTACCTTTTCCAGGTCCACCTTCTTTGATTGAACGAGATCAGTGACCTGGTACCAGGTCTCGTACATCTCCCTGCCGGTGATCCCGAAAATCTTCGCTTCCTTGTACATGATGTTGGTCGGGATTTCCAGGGTGATGGGCTTTGCCGCGACTCCGATGATCACAAAGGTACCGCCCTTGCGCAGGATCTTCAATCCCTGGTCGTAAGCCTGCTGGCTCCCGGAAATTTCGAGGACCATGTCCGCCCCGAGGCCCCCTGTTTCATCCAGGATGGCCGTTTCCACCGGGTCTTTCCCCGCCGCGAAAACCTTCCAGGCGCCGTACGATTTGGCCATTTTCAAGCGATTTTCGCTGATATCCACTGCGTACACCCGGGCCGCGCCGTAGGCCAGGGCGGCCTGGACGGCGAATAGCCCGATGGGCCCGCAGCCGAAGACCGCAAGCGTTTTCCCGGAGACGATCCCCTTGGAGAGGCCGTGGACCGCCACGCCGCACGGTTCCATCAAGGCCGCTGCCGGGAACGGGATTTCCTGCGGGATTTTCACCGCGCACGGCGCCGGAAGGGCGGTGTACTCGGAAAAAATTCCCTGGCTGTGCACTCCGTAGACTTTCATGAACTGGCAGATGTGGCGCTGGCCGGTGAGGCAGAAGTGGCAGTTATCGCAGGGGATATGAGTCTCACCGGCGACGTGGTCCCCCGCCTTCAGGTGATGGACCTCTTTCCCCACCTCCACGATCTCCCCCGCGAACTCGTGGCCAAGAATCTGGGGGAGTTTGGGGACCACGGATTGGGCCCAGGGGTCCCACTGGTAAATGTGCACGTCGGATCCGCAGATGGCCCCCACCTTCACCCGGATGAGAACCTCCCTGGGCCCGGGTTTGGGCACGTCGATATTTTTCAAAACCGCCCCGGGACCGGACTTTTCTTTCAGAATGGCTTTCATATAGGGTCTCCTTTGAAATGGGATTCTAAAACAGAATTCGGAATCCGGAATTCAGAATAACATCTATGAAGTATGTTTCTTTAACCTTTGAAAAGAGTCCAGAATTGCTAAGAATTCCTCAGAAATCCCCCTTAATCCCCCTTTTTCAAAGGGGGAAACCATCTCTCCTCCCTTTGGAAAAGGGAGGTTGGGAGGGATTTCTGGTACCAGTTTGTACATTCAGATTTAATACTAGGAGGAAAGTTGCTGATAGCTTCCAAATGCCAACTTCTGTTTCCTATATCTTCATTCATTCAGCCCCTTGGGCAAGACCCACTTTCCGTAAGGAAAGACGCCAACCGAAGCCTTCGGCCCCTGCTTCTCCATGGCCATCCGGAGCGCTTCCTCCAGATTCGTCACGGCAGGGAGCCGGACCTGTTTGAAGGCCCGCAGGTTTTCCTCCTCTGTGACCACGATGATCTCTTTCCGGACCAGGACCTGCAGGACGGGCATCCAGAGGCAGGCATGCCACAAGGGCTGCTTGCCATAGAAAATATCCTCGTACAACCGGCGAAACGAATCCTTGTCGGGGGGCATATAGTTCCCGGCATAGGCGTAGTGGGCGAGCCCTCCGGGGGCAGGGGTGGCGAGGATGATGGTTCCCCCGTCGCGGGTGAAGAAATCCAGGTTGGCCGCCGGCCAGCAGGAGTGGGCGAAGAAACGGTCTCCGGGAAAAGACCCGCTGACTGCGATATCCAGTGCACCCCCGGGTAACGCGGACCGATCCACCGTATAATGACGGTCGTATTTCGTCACCGAGGCCGTGCAGGCGGCGTTCGTTTCACCGGCGGTCACCTCGATCACCCGGAGGCTGGGGTCGAGGATGACCAGCAGGGACATGGACAACCCGGACATGGCCGCGGCCTCTTCGATATCCTGGCGCATGACATTCTTTGGCGGCTGATATCCCAGCCCGGAATACGCGCCCGTCGTCAAACGGTGGTTCCACTCGATGGTCTCGTAGGATCAGACGCCGGGCAGGACCATGGACCCCCCGCCGCCGTAGCCCCACAGGCTCGCCTGCGTCATGGTAACGGCGAGGGAAAAATCGGCCCCCAGGAGCTTGCGGTGAACGTTTACCGGGGTGCCGAGCGTGGTCAGGCCGATGAATTCGAAATCCCAGGAGTCTTTGCACCGGCTCTGGAAAATGGGTATCCCGCTCTTCAGAATCTCCTCGCCCAGCTTCCTCGTTAGCTCGGCCTCGTTCATTTCCCGCAGGCCGCCGCTTGCCACGAGGATCTCGATCCTGGCCCCGGCTTTCCTCAACTTGTCCAGAATCGGGGGGAGAATCTGATCCGCCGGGGTCAGGCGCGCGAAATTGTCGATGAGGATAAGGACTTTCTTTCCCCCGCCGATCCGGGCGGAGAAAGGAAGGCCCGCCACCGGCTCGTCAAGGGCGCGCAGGATTTCGGCGGAAAGATCGCGGATAGGGGGAGGAAAGGGCGGGTCGAAGACCAGGGCCAGGTTCTTATCCGGAATATTCAGGGAAAGCGTCTTTACCCCGTAAGGAATCTTAACCTCGGCCATTTCTTATTCCTCCGCAGGCTATGACTTCAGACCTCAGACGCCAGACTTCGAGCACTAAAATCCATGCCGTAAAATCTCCGGCTATTTTTTCCCGTTAGCTCTGGAGCCTGAGGTCTGGCAGTTTGCCGAAAAAATCAAAATCCGTCACTCCAGCGAAAGCTGGAGTCCAGGATGTCTTTAACTTGGATTTCGGCTTTCGCCGGAATGACAGCGGGGTTATGGGTGAGTTTTTCCGGAAACCGGTGTGTCTGAAGCACAGGTTTATCCCCCCGCGATGTTCAAAATAAAGGAGACCTCGTCCCCTGGACGGACCGGAGCCTCCAGCGAATGGGGCTGGTTCAGGGGATAAATGTTTCGATTCATGAAGACGGCCCAGGAGGGAATGATCCGCCCCGAGCGGTCGAAAAGGTGCTTCTCCATGGCGGGGCCGAAGCGGGAGACCAGGGCGTCCACCACGTTCCGGATATTGGCCGAGTCTCCCACGGTCAGGTCCATCTCCGAAACCCCGGCGGTATCGGAGAGCGGCGGGAACAGCTTGAGCCGGATCTCCATTTGCTAGCCCAGTCTCCCCCTGAGGGACAAATCCTCGGCGATATCTCCCAAGCCCAATCTTTCGAGGGTTTCCCTCTTTTGCAGGCCGGTCTTCTCGTTCCAGCCCCGCGCGCCGTAGTATTCGTCGAGAATGAGGTCGAATTTTTTCCGGTCCACCACGGCCCCGTCACTTGGGCCCCCGCCGGCCAGGGGTTCGTTGAAGAAGCGCTCCGGGATCGTGTCTTTCTCCCGACCGGCGCCCTCCCGGGCGTTGAAGGCCTTTTCGACATTGAAGGACCGCTCGCCGGCCCGGAGCATCTCCTCTTCCGAGAGCTTTGTCCCGTTGCAGGCGTTGTAGAATCGGGTGGCCAGCTCGACGCCCTTTTCCCGCAGGTAGGAGAAAGAGGCAGACCGGTAATAGGCGAACTTGCAAAGCCCCAGGAGATCGCCGATGGTCACAAGATTTTCGCTCCAGGCCAGGAGCCTCCCTTTGCCTTTGACCCCCTGGAAGATGTCCGCCGCCTCGGGGCTGCCGAAGAACTCTCTCCCTTCCTCCGGGGTGATCAACTCCTCCACGTAAGGGTTCGAGCGCAGGTGGTCGGATCCCCGGGTGCTGGTCGCGTAGGAAACCGCGCGCACCGGCATGCCTCGCGGGTCTCCCGCGGACATCTCCGATCCCTTGACCTGCATGGCGAATTGCTCGGCCCCCTGGCCGATGGAACGCGCGGCCCGCAGGCTTCCTTCGGCCAGGAGATCTCCCAGGCCTTCACGGAAAGCGATCCTCCGGGTGAGCTCGAGGAGCGCGTCCGCGTCTCCGAAGCGGAGAGGGAGGCCTTCGGTCTCCTTATCGGTCAGCAACCCTTTCTCGTAGCACTCCATGGCGAAGGCGACCGTGTCCCCGATCCCTTCCACGTCCAGGCCGTACTGGTTGCAGAGGTGGCTGAAATAGATCACCGCCTCGGGGTCGTTCACCCCGCAGGTCATGCAGCGGGCGATCGTCTCCCATTCCAGCTTGGTGACCGTTCCGGCGTACTTTCCGCCGGGAATGCGGTATTCCCTTCGGCAGCGCACCGGGCACATGGGACAGGCGCTGGCCTTGATCTGGTAATCGCTCCGGAAGACCTCGGGGTCCAGGGGTTTCCAGTCAAAATCCCCGAGGCGCCAGTTTTTGGCCCCGTGAATGCCGAACTTCACCCGGTGGTACATGAAACGGGCGGTCCCGTATTTCGTCGCCGGCGGCACGTACGGGTCAACGGAGATGACCCGGAGATAATCCTGGTAGGCCTTCCGGAACGCCTCCACATTGTCGATCCCGACGTCCCTGTTCCCCCGGGCGGCCACGGCCTTCAGGTTCTTCGACCCCATCACCGCTCCGAGGCCCGTGCGGGCAAAGGTCCCCATGATCCCGTCGGAAAAGATGCCGGCGAGACGCACTCTCTTTTCCCCGGCGGGGCCGATAACCAGCGTCCCGATCTCGCTGCCGAGGGTTTCCCGGAGGACCCGGTCCGTTTCCATCGTGGCCTTGCCCCACAGATGGGCGGCGTCCCGCATTTCCACCCGGTCGTTATCGATCCAGAGGTAAACCGGCTTTTCGGCGGCGCCCTGGAGGATGAGCATGTCGTACCCGGCCGATTTCAGGACGGCGCCCCAATGACCCGAGGAGTGGCCGTCCCCGAACATGCCGGTGACCGGGGATTTGGAGGTCGCGGTGGTCCGGCTCGCAGCGGGCACCGCCGTCCCGAAGAGCGCCCCGGGGGTGAAGATCAGGCGGTTCGCGGGGTCGAAGGGAGACACCTCGGGGGGCACTTCGTTGTAAAGATACCAGGAGGCAAATCCCCGCCCGCCGATGTGCTTGTGGGCGAAGGCAGGGTCCAGCTCCTTCTTTTCAACCTTTCCCGTGGAGAGATCCACGCGCAGTATTTTTCCGGCGTAACTTCCTTTCGGGGCCATGTCATTTCCTCCCTTCCGGCAGCGGCTTGGAAGCTTGAGCCGCCAGTTGGGTCAGGGTCCGGGGGAGGGATTTGACCTGCTCCGCCCCGGCCACGTTGTTGCGGGCGGCAGCATCTTCAGCGGCCAGAGTGGCGGCGAAGCGCCGCCGGCGGATTTCAGCGCTCTCTCGGGGGCCGGCGACGGCCAGAACCTTGCTCGGGCAGTATTGTACGCAGGCCGGATCGCCCCCGCAGAGATCGCATTTCATCGCCTTCTTCTTTTCGGAGTCATAACTCATGATCCCGAAGGGGCAGGCCCCGACGCAGGCCCCGCAGCCGGTACATTTGGCTTCGTCGACTGTGACGAGGTTTTGTTTCCCGTCGGGAACAATGGCTCCCTCCGGGCAGGCTTTCCGGCACCAGGGGTCTTCACATTGCTGGCAGGTGAGTGGAATGGTGATCCCCACGGAGAGGGGAACCACCTTGATCCGGGATTTCCCGGGGTTGAACGCCCCCGTATTCTGGAGAGAACACATGAGCTGGCAGGTCTCGCATCCGGAACAGATCCGGTCCGGCTGATCCGGCAGGGAAAGATAAAGGACGCGGCGCTTCACCCCTTTCCCCGAATTTTCTTCGGGGGGGTTGTTCTTGGGCATCTCCGATCTCCTTTCGGGCGAAGTGAGAGAATATTTCTAACACACCGGCATTGGGCAGTCAATGTTTCCGGATGCTTTCCGCAGGATTCTGAAGCCGGGGATTTGAATAAGGATAGGGTTTAAAAAAGAGAAAATCAAAAGGCAAAGATCAAAGAGCAAAAATCAAAACCGATGGGAGTTTCGCCTTCTGAAGGGAGGGGGAGGGTCGATCGGCAATCGTATTAAGCGGAATTCCTGGGACCGCCGGACCCGCGCTCGATTTCCCTGAAGAGGTCCTCGATCCAGTCTTCCTTGGCGGTTTTGGACTTTTCCGCCCGGGCGGCCTTTCTCCGGACCGGATGAGAACTGTTCAGGATAATGATGACCATTTCCATATTCTCGGCCGCGGGTTCATCTTTCTTGCGCCCGGGGGAAGCCTTCTCTCGGAGCCGGGCATTGAGCTTCAGGAGCAGCTCCATGAGCTCGTTCAGGGATTCGGTCGAGGGCGCCTTCTTCCCGGGAGGATCTTTGCGGGGTTGTCCCATTTCTTTCCTTTCGTCCATCCGTTACGCCCGGTAGGCGGATTTCCCGGCCAACTTTTCCTTGTTCAGCCGGTGGTGGAGGTAAAGCCCCTCCAGGATAAATTCCATTCCCGAGGCCAAGAGCGCCGCGCTTTCGTCGCAGTTCAGCTTTTTCAGGGCTTCGAGGAGGCCTCTCATCTCCGCCGCGTGCGGCGAGGCTTCGTTCGTCTTTTCCTGGTAATCGGAGGATTTCTTCTTCTCCGACACTTCCACCGACCACCCGCTCTTGAAACGGCTCAGGAACGCGTCGAACTGCTGGACCTGGAAGAACCGGTTGAAGGTGTTCAGCACCGCCTTGTCGATCAGCTTTTCGATCAGGCCCTGGTTGCGGTCTTCCTCGACCGTCTCGAACTCGATCTTACCGCTGGTGGAGGCGATCAGGTAGGGAAGGTCGCTGACCCGGGGGACGATTTCCCGCTCCCCCAGGCGGATGGCGCGGCGCATGGCGTTGCTGATCACGTTTTCATAATTGGAGATGGAGACCCGCACCGAGACTCCGGACCGCTGGTTGATCTCCGGCGATTTTCGGGCCAGGGCGGTGATCTCGGCGATCAGCTCCTGAAAGTACGGGGGAACGGTCGTGGAAAAAACGCCGTCGTCGTCGAACCGGTTCCTCTCCTGCTCCATGATCTGGATTTCATCCTTCAGGAACCTGGGATAGTGGGTCCGGATCTCCGACCCGTACCGGTCTTTGAGGGGGGTAATAATCCGTCCCCGGCTGGTGTAGTCTTCGGGGTTCGCGCTGGCCACGATGTACACATCCAGGGGGAGCCGGATCTTGTAGCCCCGGATCTGCACGTCCCGCTCTTCCATGATGTTGAAGAGGCCCACCTGGATCTTCTCCCCCAGGTCGGGCAGTTCGTTGATGGCGAAAATCCCGCGGTTCGTCCGGGGGATAAGCCCGTAATGGATGGTCAACTCATCGGAGAGGTACCGGCCCTCGGCAACCTTGATGGGATCCACTTCCCCGATCAGGTCGGCGATGGTGACATCCGGGGTGGCGAGCTTCTCGGCGTATCGCTGCTCCCGGCCCACCCAGGTGATTTCCGCCTTGTCGCCCAGCGTCTGGATCTTCTCGACACATCTCCTGCAGATAGGCTGGAACGGGTGATCGTTGATCTCGCACCCGCTCAGAGCCGGTATTTCCTCGTCCAGCAGGTTGACCAGGCTGCGGATCATCCGGGTCTTCGCCTGGCCGCGCTCCCCCAGGAAGATCACGTCCTGGCCGGAAAGGATCGCGTTTTCCAACTGCGGGATCACCGTTTCCTCGTAGCCGACGATGCCGGGGAAAAAATCCTCATTCGAGCGCATCTTTTCGATGAGATTCTTGCGCATCTCCGCCTTGACGGAGTACAAGGGGTAGTTTGCCTTCTTCAGCTCGCCCACGGTCCGGGGCTTACGGTTTTTCAGAGGTTTGGTCACTCGGGTATCCTTTCCTGCGGACGCGGGATCTCGTCCCTGCGCCTATTTCTTTATATCCCACAGGTGACGCTTCCGTCAAGGATTCCCCGTTGCCCGCGGCGGGGAAAAGAAGGCTTTCCCGCCGCAATGAAACGGGGAGCGGGTCCTGCCTGCGAGAGGCTTTTATTTCTTATTGAAAAAATAAGGGCCTCAAGCTACATTTGGACATAAATATCCGGCGGGATTGATTTGCCTCGGCGACGATTCCGCAGTGGAGGGACGAATGGCGAAGGACGTGAATGACCTGAAAGACCTGAACCTCGGCCAGAAGATCAAGAACCTGCGGCAGCGGAAGGGGATGTCCCTCCAGGTGACCGCCGAAAAGGCGAACCTCTCCGAACCGCTGTTGTCCCAAATCGAGGGGGAGGTGGTGGCCCCGCCGGTCGCCACGCTGCTCAAGATTTCCAAGGCCATGGGGGTCAACATCGGCTATTTTTTCCAGGACCAGGAGACGGAGAAGCACGCGGTGGTCGTCCCCCGGAACGAGCGCAAGAGGGTCTTCCGCCGCATCCACGAGGACCCTTCGAAGGTCGGCTACTACTACGAATCCCTCGCCTACCCCAAGTCGGAAAAGCACATGGAGCCTTTCCATGTGACCTTCGAGGTGAAAAAGAAGGAGGACCTGATCTTTTTCACCCACAAGGGAGAGGAATTCATCTACGTCCTCGACGGGCAGCTGGAATTTAATTTCGAGAATGAGACCTATTCCCTTGGGCCGGGGGACAGTCTCTATTTCGATTCCAGCATCCCCCATGCCTTCCGCGCCGTGGGCAAGAAGAACGCGGCGGCCATCGACGTGATCTACGCGCCGGAATAAAGCCGCAAGGCGCGAGAGCGCGAGGGCGCGAGAGCGAACTAAATTGGAAGTGCCAGAAGTCCTTTTTGCGTTTTAACCCTTCATGATTTGTGCTCTCGCCTTTACTCCTTGGGCCTCCCCGCCTTACGCTTTACGGGTCTTCACCCCTTGCGCTCTCGCGACTTGCGACTTGCGAGTTACAACCGGAGCCTTGACGCGTCTCCGCGAGGATGATAAGAATCATATAGATCGATTTCCCTGTTTGGTTCGGGGATCCTTCCAGCCGAAGGCCTGCGGAGCCCTCAAACCCGGCGTGCGCAGCAAAGAATTAAGGAGCCGCGAGGAATGACTTTGAGCCTATCCGATGAAGTGTGCGGGGAGATGAAGAAGATCTACCCCGAGAAATTTGTTTCCGAGGAGGAGATCTTCAGGCACATCCACCGGGGGGACCGAATTTTCATCCACACCGCCTGCGCCGAGCCTCAGTACCTGGTCCAGGCCCTGATCCAATTCGTCGAATCCCACCCGAAAGCCTTTTTCGACGCCGAGGTCATCCATGTCTGGACCCTGGGGGTGGCCCCGTACACGGACGAAAAATTCAAGTATAATTTCCGCCACAACTCCTTCTTCGTCGGCAACAACTCCCGGGAAGCGGTCAACCGGGGCATGGCCGACTACACCCCCCTCTTTCTTTCCCATGTGCCGGATCTCTTTTACCGGGGGCTGGTCCCGATCCAGGTGGCCCTGATCCAGACCTCCCCGCCGGACGAGCACGGCTATATGAGCCTGGGAGTCAGCGTGGATATCGTCAAGGCGGCGGTGGAGAAGGCCTCCCTGGTCATCGCCCAGGTAAACAGCAGCATGCCCCGGGTGCACGGGGACGGGTTCATCCACATCAAAGACGTGGATTACATCATCTGCCATGACGAGCCGCTCCTGGAATACGAGGCGGTCGTGCCCGGACGACGTCGCCCACCAGATCGGCAAGTACGTGGCCCGGATCGTCCAGGACGGCGACACGATCCAGGTCGGGTATGGAAGCCTGCCCAACGCCATCCTCGCCAATCTGGGCGAGAAGAAGCACCTGGGCGTCCATTCCGAACTGCTGAGCGACGGAATGGTGGAGTTGATGAAGAAAGGGGTCATCGACAACAGCCGCAAGACCCTCAACCGGGGCAAGACCGTGGCCACCTTCTGCATGGGCCACCAGACGACCTACGAATACATCCACGACAACCCGAGCATCGAATTCCGCACCATCGACTACACCAACAACCCCCTGGTGATCGCCCGCCAGAAGAATATGATGGCCATCAACAGCGCCCTGGAGATGGACCTCACCGGCCAGGCCACCGCCGAATCTCTGGGAAAGACCTTTTACAGCGGCATCGGCGGGCCAGGCCGAATTTCATGCGGGGGGCCGTCTTGGCCCCGGGGGGAAAGACCATCCTGGCCATCCAGTCCACGGCCGAGTGGGGAAAGGTCTCCCGCATCGTCCCCTTCCTCCGGGAGGGGGCCGGGATCACCCTGATCCGGGGCGATATTCACTACGTGGTCACCGAATACGGGATCGCCTATCTCCACGGCAAGAACATCCGGGAACGGGCCATGGAGCTGATCTCCATCGCCCACCCCAAGTTCCGGCCCTGGCTCATCGAAAAGGCCAAACAGGCCAACCTGATTTACCGGGATCAGGCCTTCATCCCCGGGAAGAAGGGGGAGTACCCGGAACACCTGGAGACGTTACCGGACCACCCGCAAAGGGCTTCCCGATCCTCCTCCGGCCGGTGAAGATCAGCGACGAGCCCCTGCTGAAGGATTTCTTCTACTCCCTCTCCGACCAGAGCCTCTACCGCCGGTTCATCTCCGTGCGCAAGGACATGCCCCACGAGCGGCTGCAGGAATTCGTGGTCATCGATTACACGAAGGAGATGGTCATCCTGGCCACCGTGCAGGAGGACGCGGAAATGGAGAAGGTCGTCGGCGGTGGGGCAGTACGGGATCAACGAGACAGACCCATACGGCCGAGGTCGCCCTGGTCGTGCGGGATGATTATCAGAACAAGGGGATCGGCACCGAACTGCTCTCCTATTTGACCTACCTGGCCAAACGGGAAGGGCTTTACGGGTTTACCGCCGAGGTGCTGGTGGAGAACAAGCCCATGCTCCACCTTTTCGAAAAGATGGGTTTTGACATCCAGAAGAGAAGCGAGCAAGGGGTGTATGAACTGAAAATGGCTTTCAGAGGAGCCTGATGGAAGACGCTAATCAAGATATCCGATATCTGTTCGAACCGCAGATCCATCGCCGTCATCGGGGCGTCGCGGGATGACAAGCAAGATCGGCTACAAGATTGTGAAGAATATCCTCGACCGGCGGATATCGGGGGACAGGTCTATCCCGTCAACCCCCAGGGCGGGGAGATCCTGGGCCTGCCAGGCCTACCGCAGCATTGAGGAGATCGAACGGCCCGGTCGACGTGGCCAGCATCGTCATCCCGGCCAAATTCGTCTTCGACGCGGTGAAGAGCTGCGCCCGCAAGAAGGTGAAGTACCTGACCATCATCTCCTCCGGGTTTTCCGAGATCGGGAACAACGAGGAAGAGAAGAGGATCGTCTCCTTCGCCAGCGAACACGGCATGCGGGTCCTGGGCCCAACATTTTCGGGATCTATTCGGCGGCGGCCTCGCCTGAACGCCACCTTCGGGAGCTCCGGCGATCATTCCCGGGCAGGGTGGCGATCATCACCCAGAGCGGCGCCCTGGGCATCGCCATGATCGGCAAGACCACGGTGGAAAACATCGGCCTTTCGGCCATCGTCTCCGTCGGGAACAAGACCGACGTGGACGAAGCCGACCTCCTGGAGTACCTGGTCACCGACGAGCAGACCAAGATCATCCTCATGTACATCGAGGGGGTGCGGGACGGGGAGCGGCTCATCCGGGCGCTGAAGACGGACCACCCAGAAGATTCCGGTGGTGGTCATCAAATCGGGGCGGTCCGAGCGGGGCGCCATCGCCGCCGCCTCCCACACCGGCTCGCTGGCCGGCTCCGACGAGATCTTCGACGCCATCATGCGCCAGTGCGGGGTGCTTCCGGGCGGAGAGCGTGGAGGAGGCTTTCAACTGGTGCAAGTTCCTGGCCAACACTCCCTCCCCCTCGGGCGAGAACACGGTCATCATCACCAACGGCGGCGGGATCGGGGTCATGGCCACCGATGCCTGCGAGAAATACGGCGTGAGGCTGTACGACGACACCGAGGCCCTGAAGGAGGCCTTCTCCACGGTCACGCCGGATTTCGGCTCCACCAAGAACCCCATCGACCTCACCGGCCAGGCCACCTCGGCCCATTACGACTCGGCCCTGGAGCGAGGCCGCTGAAGAACGACCAGATCCACTCGGTCATCGCCCTCTACGGCGAAACCGCGGTCTTCGACGCCGAGAATCTCGTCCGCCATGATCGAGGAGAACTCGACCAATTCCAAGCAGGAAAAGAAGCCCCTGGTCTTTTCCATCTTCGGCGGGGAGAAGATCGAAAGCTGCCTCGCTTCCCTCAAGAAGAACCGATGCCGCCGTGTACGGCGACGTGTATGAAGCGGTCTCCTGCCTGGGCTCCGTCTACTCCTACTACCATTACCTGAAGGAGCGTTCCGATCGAGGTCGACCGAGGCCGAAATCGACGCCGCGGCGATCGATCGGTTATCGCGGAGGGCCTTGCAGGAGGGGAGATCCTTCCTGCTGGCCAATGAGGGGCAGGCCGTCATGCGCGCGGCCGGCATCCCGATTCCCCAGAGCACCGATCGCCCGCAGCCTGGACGAGGCCGTGCGGGCGGCCGAGGAGATCGGCTACCCGGTGGTCATGAAAGTGGTCTCCCGCGACATCCTGCACAAGAGCGATGCCGGCGGCGTGGCCCTGGACCTGGACGACAAGAACGAAGTCATCGACGCCTACCAGGCCATCCTGCGGAACTGCCGGGCCTACAAGGCGGACGCCGCACATCGACGGGGTGGAAGTCTCCGAGATGGTCCGAAGGGGCACGGAGACGATCATCGGCGCCCGGCGGGACCGGACCTTCGGCCCGATCATCATGTTCGGCCTCGGGGGCATCTACGTGGAGGTCATGAAGGACGTGGCCTTCCGGGCCCTGCCCGATCAACCGCAAGGAAATCATGTCCATGGTCAAGGAGATCCGGGCCTATCCCCTGCTCCTGGGCGTGCGGGGGGAGGAGAAGAAGGACGTGGACAGCGTGGTGGATACGATCATCAAGGTGGGGACGATCCTCCAGAAATGCAAGCGCATTTCCGACATCGAAATCAATCCCTTGGTGGTCTACGAGACACGGGCAAGGGCGTCAAGGCGGTGGATGTGCGGATTCTGCTATACCAATGTCAAGAAGGGGGCATAAATGAATAAATGTGATCATCGCGTCGATGCGCAAGAGCGCGGGGAAGACCAGCGTGATTGTCGGGATTGCCGCGGCGCTGAACAAGAAGATGGCCTACATCAAACCCTTCGGGGAGCGGATGCTCTACCGCAAGAAGCGGCTGTGGGATTATGATTCGGCCCTGATCACCAACCTTTTCGGCCTGAAAGAGGACCCGGTGGACATGAGCATCGGGTTCGACCATTCCAAACTCCGGTACATGTACGACGAGGAGGGGACGCGGAAGAAGCTCCTGGAGACCGTGGCCCACATCGGCAAGCGACAAGGAGATTCTCTTCATCGAAGGCGGGCAGGGACCTGTCCTACGGGATTTCGGTATACCTGGACACCCTTTCCCTGGCCAAGTACTACGGGAGAGCCGACTGTTCATCGTGATCAGCGGGGACGGAGACACCATTCTCGACGACCTCCTCTTTCTGAAGAAACATGTGGACCTCGCCGGGGTCAAGTCTGAGCGGGGTCATTGTCAACAAGGTGCAGAATCTCGAGGACTTCCAGACCACCCATCTGCCCGGCATCCAGAAGATGGGGCTCCGCGTGCTCGGGGTGATCCCCTACCAGAGCGAGCTCACCTACTTTTCCGTGTCACTACCTGGCGGACCGTCTGTTCGCCAAGGTTATCTACGGGGAAGGGCGGCCTGAAGCGGGTCATCAAAAACATCCTCATCGGGGCCTGGTCGGCCAATGTGTTCCTGCAGAACCCTCTCTTCAAAAAGGAGAACAAACTGGTCATCACCGGGGGAGACCGGACCGACATGATCCTGGCGTCCCTGGAGAGCGACACCTCGGGGATCATCCTGACCAACAATATTCTGCCGCCCTCCAACATCATCTCCAAGGCCTCGGAGAGGAATATTCCCCTGCTCATGGTCTTTTCCGACACCTACCAGACCGCCAAGCAGATCGAAAGCCTGGAGCCGCTGCTGACCAAAGATGACGCGGAGAAGGTGGATCTGTTGAAGAGCTGGTCCAGAAGCACGTGAACCTTCCGGAAATCCTGGGAGGTTAGAAGCCCAGTTTCCCTTCCTTTGGGTGGCCTGTGCATCGTTTCATCAAAAAGAGATCCAAGAAGGCCGGCCTCCCGCCCGGGACCCTGATCCACATCGGCGAGCGGAAGCGGAGAAGTCCGGACCACCGTCGTGGAATACGATGAAGCCCATTTCCAGGAGAGGGAATGGGACAATCCCGAGGGATGCTACGTGTTTCCTCCCCGAGCCGACGGTCACCTGGATCAACGTGGACGGGATCCACCAGGTGGAGCTCTGGTGGAGAAACTGGGAGACTGTTTCCGACTCCACCCCCTCGTCCTGGAAGACATCCTCAATACCGATCAGCGGCCCAAGATCGAAGATTACGGGGAGGATCTCTTCATCGTCCTCAAGATTCTCTCCTATGACGAGCAGACGGAGGAGATCGCGGCCGAGCAGGTCAGCCTGGTCCTCCGCCCGGAAGTGGTCCTTTCCTTTCAGGAGAAAGTGGGGGACGCCTTTGCCGGGGTGAAAGAACGGCTGCGGAACGGAAAGGGCCGCCTCCGCAAGATGGGGGCGGATTCTCTGGTTTACGCCCTGCTGGACCTCGTCGTGGACCACTATTTCGCGGTGCTGGAAAGACTGGGGGAGAGGATCGAGTCGCTGGAAGCGAATCTACTGGCGGACCCTTCTACCTCGACCCTGCAGAAGATCCAGAACTTGAAGAGGGAGATGCTGTTCCTGCGGAAATGGGTCTGGCCCATGCGGGAGGTGCTGAGCAGCCTGGAGCGGGGGGATTTCTCGGTCATTCAGGAGTCCACCCGGATTTACCTGCGGGACGTGTATGACCACACCATTCAGGTGATGGATACGATCGAGATCTTCCGGGACATGCTTTCCGGGATGGTGGATATTTATCTTTCCAGCCTCAACAACCGGATGAACGCGGTGATGAAGGTGCTGACGATCATCGCCACCATCTTCATGCCCCTGACGTTCCTGGCCGGCGTGTACGGGATGAACTTCAAATACATGCCGGAACTGGAATGGCGCTGGGGCTACCCTTTCGCCCTGCTCTTCATGGCCCTGATTGCCGGAGTGATGCTGGTGATCTTCTGGCGGAAGAAGTGGTTCTAAAAATGCGGAATGCGGAACCAAAATTTGGGACGCAGATTTTCGCAGAAAAATCGGATGAATCCTCAAGGAGTGAAAACGTCTTACTATAGGAGACGACAGAAGTAAGTCGACGTTAACAGGGAACCACGGGGATCAACCCAGTCATCTCCCGAAATCCCCCCAACCCCCCTTTAATAAAGGGGGGCGCGGGGGGATTTCTGCAGCCCACAGGTCATTGGAGTTGAGTTGGCGATGACAAATTATTTATGACGTTCACTATAGCATCGCGGGTTTCAGATTCCCGATCGGGTGGGTTAAACATTTCAACTTTAGGCACTTCGAACTTTAGGCATTTTAGGCACTTTTGAGACGGAATTCCCATGCCTAAAAAGTATGTCATGGCCCTGGACCAGGGCACGACGAGTTCGCGGGCGGTGATCTTCGACCATCGAGGGAGAATCGTCAGCATCGCCGGGCGGGAATTCAAGCAGATCTACCCCCAGGCCGGATGGGTGGAGCACGATCCCCTGGAAATATGGGATTCCCAGATGGAGGCGGCCCGCAGAGCCTTCGATTCCGCGAATCTTTCGCCTGGGGACATCGCCGCCGTCGGAATCACCAACCAGAGGGAGACCACCGTACTCTGGGACCGGGAGAGCGGCCGGCCGGTGCACAACGCCATCGTCTGGCAATGCCGGCGTACGGCCCCCGCGTGCTCCCGTATCCGAAAGACAAAATTCGCCGAAAAGATCCGGAAGAAAACGGGCCTGGTGGTGGACGCCTATTTCTCCGCGACCAAGGTACAGTGGATGCTGGAACACGACAGGTCCATCCGGCGGGCGGCGGAGCGAGGCGACCTCGCGTTCGGGACGGTGGACAGCTGGCTCATCTACAATCTCAGTCGAAAGAAACTTCACGTCACGGACTACTCCAATGCTTCCCGGACCATGCTGTACAACATCCACGACCTCTCCTGGGACCGGGAGATCCTGAGCTACTTCCAGGTTCCCAAAGAGATCCTGCCGGAGGTCAAACCTTCCAGCCAGTTCTGCGGGACGACATCCCCGGAGGCGTTCTTCGGAGGGGAGGTCCCCCTCTCGGGAATCGTCGGCGACCAGCAGGGAGCGCTCTTCGGCCAGACCTGTTTCCGCCCCGGCCAGTCGAAGAACACCTACGGAACGGGATGCTTTCTCCTCATGAACACCGGCGGGAAGCCCGTCGCTTCGAAGACGAACCTCCTGACCACCATTGCCTGGGGAATCGGGAAAAAGGTCGAATACGCTCTGGAGGGCAGCATCTTCATCGCCGGGGCGGCGGTCCAGTGGCTGCGGGACGAGATGGGCCTCATTCAAAAGGCATCCGAAAGCGAGCCCCTGGCCGCAGGGTTGGCCTCCAACGACGGAGTGTACTTCGTCCCGGCTTTTGTCGGCCTCGGCGCCCCCTACTGGGACATGTATGCCCGGGGAACGATCCTGGGCCTCACCCGGGGAACGGGCCGGGCCCACATCGCCCGGGCGGCCCTGGAATCCATCGCCTACCAGACCCGGGACGTTCTGAAGTGCATGGAGAAGGATTCGGGGATCCGGCTGAAAGAGCTGCGGGTGGACGGAGGGGCGGCGGCCAACGATTTCCTCATGCAATTTCAGGCCGACATCCTGGGGGTGCCGGTTGTCCTCCAGGAGACGACCGAAACGACCGCCCTGGGAGCGGCCTACCTGGCCGGACTGGCCGTGGGGTTCTGGAAGGACCCCGGAGAACTCGCGCGGAATTTCAAGGTCCGGAAAAAATACATTCCCCGAATGTCTTCTAGAGAGAGGGAAGGTCTTTACCGGAAGTGGAAGAAGGCCGTCGAGAAGGCGAAAGGGTGGGAAGAGGAGAATTGATATCTTGGGGCAACATTCTCAAAACAAATTCTTGTTTGTGTCTTAAGCTTACCGCGAGAAGAAATCGTTTGGCATTTAAGTTGCGCCTTTCCGAATGCGAAGTTGTTGGTTGAAGAATTAGGCAAACGCGACATTATCATCAATCCTAACGTTCTCCCTCCCTCCCAGTCTCCCCAGTCTTCGCAGAAATACCGGAAAGCCGCTAGCCGGATATCGAGTTTTCTGCTACTTGGTCGCGGACTCTCAGTGGGGGAACCGTATCTCGGGGATCCTGCCATTCATTCCATCAGCGAAGGCACCAAACGTTTCGGGTTGAAAAATAGGAATTGCCTGGGGAGGCCGACTGTGATAGGTATGCATTATGGACGGGGTGTTGGAAGGAAAAGAACGGATCGCAACGATCTCCGGTTTCATTGAGCACCTGGCCCGGGCGCTTCAGGAAGAAATCGGCGAAGACCTCATTTCCGTCATTCTTTACGGTTCTTATGCCCGGGGTCAAATCGGGGAAGGATCGGACGTGGACCTCCTGATCATCGCCCGGAATCTTCCTCCATCCTCTCTGGACCGCCAGGTGTTTTTCAATAAAATCCTCGTGGCCGTTGAAGAACCCATGAGGAAACGGTTCCGTGGAACGGGTTTTTCCCCTTACATTTCTTCAATTCTCAAAACTCCGGAGGAAGCCGGCCGCGTCTCCCGGTTCTATTTCGATATGGTGGATGAGGCGAAAATTTTCCTGGACCGGGATGACTTTTTCAAGTCCGTCCTGGAAAGGGTAAGAACAAGGCTGAAGGAACTGGGAGCCAAAAGGATTCAGGTGGGGAAAATGTGGTACTGGGACCTGAAGCCTGATTACCGCCCGGGAGACGTTTTTGAAATATGACCAATGAAGAATTAGCCTCGGGCTTATTCCGGCAGGCCGAAAGCCGCTTCCGGACGATGAAAGAAGCTTTCCGGGGTGACGACTATCCTTACACGGTGCGAGTGGCTCAAGAGTGCGTCGAGTTATGCCTGAAGGCGGTTTTAATATCTGCGGGGATCGATCCACCCAAATGGCACGATGTGGGAACGATTCTCCTGGAGCACGCCGACCGATTTTCCCCCGTCGACAAAGCCATGCTGGAACAAATGGCGTTTATCTCCCGAAGCCTTAGGGGGGAACGAGAGAAGAGCATGTACGGGGACGAGATTCTGCGCTTGCCCCCGGACCGCCTGTATTCAAGGTTTGATGCTGAAACAGCTCAAAAATGGGCCGAAAAAGTTCACTCCTTCTGTTCGCAACGATTTAAATCGGGCCCCGCTTAAATACTCTTTGGCCTGATCGACAGACGTTTAAATCTTCTCAACATTCAACAACACCAATCCTAGATTACATCCTTGTTTCTCCTCCCATAGAGAATGACCAATCGCCCATCGTCAAATGAGTCCTGCTCCCCTTGCTTTTTGAAGCATGGATTTCTTCCTGTACTCTTCGGGTGACAGATTTTGACAGATGGTGTAGAGTTCAATCGGTAATGGAGGTTTGGATATACTTTTCATTCCTTGAATTTTGGCCAGGTGCAGATATTGGCACGATAGTTTCAGTTTTTGGAGATCAGTACCACCCCCAAGATGTTGGGGGCCCCATAGTTTTCTTCCGAACTATTGAAATAGACTGACCTAAAAATCCGCTTGACAGAATTTGCAGACTTGCTACCATTCGCGCTGTAGACTATCCTTTTTTTGTCAAAAAACCTCCCAACCCAACCTCTAACCTTCTGGGGTATAAAATGAGAAGGTGGGGTTATCAAAAGATGGTCATGTGAAGCCTCCAAGGGGCGTATGATTTCCCTTTGGGGGTGCTTTCCGCATCGTCCTTTTTAAATCAGGCGTCATAAATTTATTGCGTGCCTTACCCTAACTCCGAACTTCTGGAGGATTTATGGAGTGGGGTTTCCAGAAGGATCCAACGTGAAGGCTCAAAGGGGATTCAGATTTTCCCTTTGGAGCCTTTCTTTTCTGTGTTTCTTGAATTACCGCTCTTCTTTAGCTAATAAACACTGAAACTCATAAAAAGATAGAGAATGATTTTGGCACTGGATGACCTCTAATTTAAAGAACGGAAAGGAGGAACATAAGCCATGTCAGCCAAAAAATTGGTTTCAGTTTGTTCGTATTCAGTGCAGTGCATCTTCATTTTTTGTGCCGCGCTTATGCTTCTTCTATCAGGCTGCAGCAGCGTTAAAAGCGTGCAGGCCCCTGACCTGGGACAGACAATGGCTGCCGTGGAGCGCCAAACCACGGAAGGCATCGTCATCGGCGAAGAATACAGCGCCACCAATACCATTTCCTGGAAGGCTATTCCTTATGCTCGGCCCCCTGTTGGAGACCTGCGGTGGAAAGCGCCGCAGCTGCCACAAAAACGTCCGGCAGCTCTAAAAGCGACCACGTTTTGTGACATATGCCCTCAATATACTGATCATGATTTCAATCCCGCTACACCCCAGGTTATTTCTGGCAATGAAGATTGTCTGTATCTGAATATCTGGTCCCCCAAGAAGGCGACGGGCAACCTGCCGGTGTTTTTCTGGATTCATGGCGGCGGGAACAGCATTCAATGGCCTTTGCTTTCCAAGCACGATGGCGGAAGTTTAGCAGATAAGGGTAACATGGTCGTGGTTACCGTCAATTATCGTCTGGGCCTTATGGGCTTCTTTAATCATCCAGCCTTGAAGACCGGTGATGAAGCGGGCGATTCCGGCAACTTTGCTATTCTGGATTTGATCGCTGCTTTAAAATGGGTGCAGGCCAATATTAAGAACTTCGGCGGCAACCCCGGAAATGTCACAATTGCCGGTGAATCGGCCGGAGCAACGGATGTTTTCACCTTAGTTTTATCGCCGATGGCCAAAAGTTTATTCCACCGGGCCATAGTGGAAAGCGGCAGCATTAAGCCGGTTACACCCGCCCAGGGCGAACAGCACATAAATGGCATTACTGCTAAATTGCTGGTAAAAGACGGCAAGGCAGCCGATGCAAAGGCGGCTGCCGCCATGCTGGCAGCTATGCCCGCAAAGGATGTAGAGGCGTATCTGAGATCAAAGAAAGCTCAGGAATTTCAGGAACTGTATCCGGAAGGGAAGAAAATGGGCATGATTACATTCCCTGCTATATTTGGTGACGGCAAGGTGCTACCGAAAGATTTTTACGCTGCGTTTAAATTGGGTAATTATAACAAGGTGCCGATGATTCTGGGTTCCAATAAAGAGGAAGCAAAACTCTTCTTGAATCTTTTTCCGCCATATGCCTCCTGGCGAGATGATCAATCCCTGTTTAAAGATCCAGCTAAACTGGAGATCTATGATTTAGTTGCTAAATATATGAGCGACGGCTGGAAGGAGATGGCTGTAGACTACCCGGCCTCACTAATGAGAGGCAATTCAGACCAGCCGATGATCTTTACCTATCAGTTTTTGTGGGGAGCCGGCGGGGCTAAGAACAATGTTATTGATCCTCCCTTTCAATATGCTTCTGGGTGCCTGTCATGCGATGGAAATAGATTTTGTTTTTGGAAATAAAATTTGGCTGGGCGAGAGGGTTTTCAACGAGAAAAATCGTGGCGGCCGTGTTGCTCTGTCTAATGCGATGATGGATTATTGGTCAGAGTTTGCGCGTAAGGGAAATCCCAATCGAGATCAGTCCGGCTTACCGACATGGAGCCCCTGGTCCAATATAAAAGGCGAGCCCAAGACCATTCTTCTGGATGCTGATCTGGAGAAGATCAAAATAGCGATGTCCAACATTGAATTGACACTGGGAGATATTGAGGCAGCGCTGAAAGCAGAACCGCGGCAAAAAGAAATTCAGCCAGCCTGGGATCGCTCATTTTGGAGGAGAAGGTAAAAATTTTGATAAGACTTCGTTTTTGAATGATCGAGTAAACGGGACGGTTCTATTTATAAACAGGAAATGTAGTCGTGAAATGCAACCGTCCCCTTAAGATCTGTCACGATTATCTGGTTCAAAAATACCTGCATCCCCAAAAGATAATCCAAAATGCAGGGTCAGAAATCGCCCTGCCTTTTTTGGTATCCCCAACATATGGGGGTCAGGCATTTTGGAGAAAACCTGCATTATCTGCTATGATTTCTGGGCTTTTCGGGTTGCAAAAAGTTCAAGAAATCTATAACATATCTGCAATCGGATGGCCTTTTCCCAGGTGCGGACAGTGGCACGCTATCGCAACCTAATGATAGACCGGTGCCACCCCCAATGTATTGTGGTTTCCCTTACGACCTTGAGTCCAAAATCAGACTTGGAATATATCCTTCTAGAGAATTATATGAGAAAGATTTTCCAGAAGTGGACGATATTAAATGGTCCGAAGAGTCTCAGTCCTTTGCAGACCCATTTAAGCCCATCCGAAGCCAAGATCCTGTGAAGCTTTTATCTCCTTCATTGCCGTCATAGATTTTAGGAGATCCTCCATGGCCACAGAAAAATTTAACCTAGCTCACGCCTATCCTGAGTGCAAATGTCCGATAGCAGCACACTTGCCAGGCCCCCAACTATTGTGTACTTTCCTTTAGTGGAAACTCCCCTCTTGATTTCAGCAGTAGCAGTGGCAAACACCTTATCCCCGTTTTAAGAAAATAAAAGCAAAATCAGGGGGAGTCTTCTCGGCTTCCCCTTGCTTGGACTATACGTGAAGAGTTGGGTCAGGTGGTTGTATGGCGGCATAACACTCGTAGCAAGGAGGCTAATGGGATGCCTTGGGGCGTTATGCTAAAATGGTGCTTCTCGGACGGAGATCTGTTTTACTCCGCCGCCTCTTTGCCGAATAAGCCTTCCATGGTGACCTACTCAGTCGACCCTTCGACATTCCGGGGGGCCACGCTCAATGACTTGAGCGGAATCAGGTTCTGGGTAGAAAGGCCGCGGGTCACCCGGTTACATTCTGACACCGATGGAAATACCGGCAACGTGATCGTCTTTGGTACCTTAAAGCCAGTCAGCGAGATGTTACAGGACAACTGGGGCCCGGCGAGGCCAGGATTTATGTTGTTAGCTGGACACCCGGCCGTTCCAGCTGCAGGGCCTTTGAGAACGCTCAGAATGACTGGGACGCCGCATGTGACACTTAAATTCATTCCATCTGGAGATACCACTCCAAATTCAGGAATGCCCTGTAAGTACGTGGGTGCGGCGGCGGTGCAGTTGCCAGCGACGATGGGTGAGCACGAGGTGTAACTACACGCACCCTCCTGTTTGAAGGTAATGACTCCACCGTCCGACACGGTATAGGTAAAGGCATAAATTAATTCTCCCAGCGCGGAGGTCGGGGAGTATGGGCCCAGTGCCGGATAGGTGATGGTGTGAGCCAGACCCGTAAACGTCCCGGTTCCATCAACGTGGAATGTGTAAACTCCCTCAATAAATCCATTCGAAACCTGAAACACACCTGGAGGTGTTGTATTGGGTGTAAAGACGCCAGGGGCCGGATTCATGAAGCCCGCTGTCGCGAGGACGCATTGATTCGCGCCGGTAACGGCATAATCACCCAGGATAATGTATTTCCATAGATTCCTACCCGCTGATGCTGTGGACACAGCTGTCAACATCGCTATAGCGGCGATAATCCCAAATACAGCCAGCTTCTTACTATTTCCTTTCATTTGAATCTCCTTTCGGCGTGCTCAATGGGCCGCTTCAATAAGTGCTGGTTCACGTTTCTGAACAATAATCCTCCTTACTTTCCGATTCGATTAGCTCATAGGACATCACCTCCTATTACACTGGAAAGAAACAATTAATAATCCGTTGAAATTATTTAATATCATTTCCTCAAGATGCCCTTCCTTCAACAAAGGAGTTTTCGATTCTCATAACTCACCGATCATTGAAAAAATTTTCTTGTAATTGTTACCTCTCCGGTATAATGTTTCACGGTGAGCACCGTGAAATTTTTTTTGGACTAGCTCTAACCCTCAAAAAAATCCCGGGTTACAACCGGGGTCGGGGGGATAAAAATGGTCCAGATTTCGAAACCTTCCATCCAGATTGACCTCAATGAATTCAAGCTTCATCTTCATCTCAAGAGCCGAATCCACAATTAACCCTGCATTTCGACTCCCCTTCCCGAAGATTTTATCTCTCCGTGATCGCCCTGGTCGTCAACGAGATGAGAAAATTGGGGAAAATCAAGTCCATCCCTCTCCAGGAACAACTTGATTTGCTTGCCCTTTTGAACGAAACCATTGGGGGTGCCGCCGGATCGTCCGAGAAGGAAAATCTACTGCACAGAATTTACACGAAGTGGAAGGACGCCCTGCCGAACTTGGAAGAGGCCCCGCTTTTCAAGGTGCTGGGGAAGAAGAAGGAAGAAGGAGATGGGGCCATCGGAAAGATCTATTCATTTACCGACGCAGAAAAGGATGAATGGGCGAACCTCTTTGAGTACATGGGGAGCAATGAGAATGTGAGGCTGAAGTTTGCGATAGATAAGATAGGAGTGAATCTGGATGAAACTTCAATTATCTTCGGGGATTCTCGAAACGCGGAGGCGTGGGATCAATTTATCGCCAGCCTGAAAAAGGAGGAGGAGGAGGAGGAGAAAGAAGAATCTGCTCCGGTGGAAGAAACTGCGGCTCCCATGCCCGACAAGCCCTCTATTGCTGTGCTACCGTTTGTGAATATGAGCGAGGACCCAAAGCAGGAATTCTTCTGCGATGGGATGACCGAGGCAATCATCAGTGCCCTTTCCAAGGCACAAGACCTGTTTGTGATCGCCCGAAATTCCACCTTTATTTACAAGGGTAAACCCGTAAAGGTTAAACAGGTCGCCGAGGATTTAGGCGTTCAGTACGTGATGGAAGGAAGCGTCCAGCTGGAGGGGGATCGAGTGCGGATCACCGTCCAGCTCATCGATGCCATAACCGGGCACCACCTTTTTTCGGAGCGGTATGACAGGGGCCTTCAGGGCATCCTGAACTTACAGGATGAAATCACGATGAAAGTCCTGAATTTGGTGCAGGTGACATTAATCATGGGAGAGAATGCGCGTCTCCGTGCAATAGGGACCAAGAACCTCGATGCCTATTTGAAAGTGATGCAGGCGTATGACCATAAAGGCGGCGCGATGAACAAAGAGCGGACGCAAAGAGCCATGCAGTTGTTTGAGGAAGCCATTGCCTTGGACCCCGGATATGCAATTGCTTATTCTCTCCTGTGTACCGCCCACTTCGAAATGGTCCTTTTGGGCGCAACCGACTCGCCCAGAGAGTCCCTGCAGCGAGCTCTTGAGCTGGGTAAAAAGGGCATCGCCTTGGATGACTCCCATTCTGGCGTCCACGCCTGCCTGGTTTATCCTTATACAATGCTCGGGGAGTACGATAAGGCCATCTCGGAGGGGGAAAAGGCCGTGTCTCTCGGCCCCAATTCCGCTGGGGCCTACTTTGCATTAGGAGCCGCGCTCTATTATGCCGGCCGGCCTCAAGAAGCCGTTCCGATGATCCAGAAATGCCTTGGTCTCAGCCCTATTCCCGTGCACAGCGAAGTCTTGGGTGTTCTGGCCAGATCATATAGGGATCTCGGCCAATATGAGGAAGCGGTAGCCACATACAAGAAAATGTTCCATCGCTATGGCCCCGATAACTTATTAGCCCACCTGGAGCTGGCTGTTACCTATGCGTTGATGGATCGTGAAAAGGACGCGCGCGCCGAGGGGGCAGAAGTCCTGAGGATCGATCCCAAGTTCTCAATTGATCGGTATATGAATGGAATGCCTGGAGATCAGTCAGTGAAAGATCGTCGGATCGAACTCCTACGCAAGGCAGGGCTGAAGTGAGGAAATAGGCAAAAAAGGTTAACGCGGAAAGGCTGGATCATCTAGCTTCTGCTTTTTTCATGTCTATATATGGGGGTGTATGTCTTTGGGCAGAGAGTTTCGTTTTCTGCTATTTTTCTTGAGTTTCCGGGGACTTAAAAAAGCGTCGATATACAAACCATATATTGAAAAATTGGGGACTAGATTGAATCGACCACGATATGTGAGAATCATCCAAAGGGTCTTGGCGCTCGCAGCAGCTTTATTCGGCCTCGTAACGATTATCGCGGGCGCTCGTGTCCTTGCGGGTTCCGATCCGGGATACATCGTGTTTCGACCGCTACTGATCTACAACACTGCGATGGGAATAGCTTACGTGGCAGCAGGTATTATCGCGTGGCGCAGCCTTGATCGAGGTAAGTATGCAGCGGCCACGATCTTCGTTCTCAATTTCCTCGTGCTATGGAGCAATTGTCTTTTTGTACACAGCGGGAAGTGCTGTGGCAATTGATAGTCTTCGCGCAATGACCTTCCGTACCGTCGTTTGGCTCGTGCTGTTTCTCGGGTTGGCATGGATGAGTCACAGAAACCACCGCTCTGATTTCAAGCGTGATCCCCAACCCCTCAGTCCGCCGGACAGCCCGCAAGCGGACTGCCGGTGACTTTGAACGTTCTCCTCACTTTCAAGTCGTAATCCTCAAGCCTGG